>NZ_CAJPRT010000003.1 GCF_905373215.1 uncultured Campylobacter sp. | reverse complement strand
TCAAAATTTTAAATTTCATAGCCTCTCCTTTTTAAATTTAATCGGTTGGCGATATTTTATTTGCATAATCTAAAGCTTTATCCAATCCTCTTTCTTTACGCCGAATTCGAATTCAGCCTGTTTAAACGCGCCCTCTATGCTTTCATGATAGGTATCGGTTTGCTCTTTCCCCGATTCGTCGAGATAGAACAGATAAAATCCGCTGTCGCCGTCGTATTGGACGATGCTTAAAGCAAACGGCTGCGGCAGAATTGTATCGCTGTCGTAATGAGCGGTGTTTCCGGTGGCCATGAAACTACTTTCGGGTAAATTTTATAGAGCTTTTTTGGGCGTTTTCCTCGCTAAATTTAATCCATAAGCCATTTTACTACATGCTCCAATAATTCCTCTAAATTTTCGGCTCCGCAACTTCCTTTGAGTTCGTTTTCCGTGGCATTGATGAAAAACCAATCCTCGTCATCTCTATCGATATTTATTTTGATCGGCTTTTTCCCGCTCTCGCCATCGATTTTAATCAACCAACCGGGATTATCGACTGTTTCTAGCGTAAGGCCATATTCATGCTCCCATTCTCCGTCGCATTTGGAAGCATACCAGTTTTGTATGAGTTTTAGATTATTCATTGCTCCTCCTTTAATTTTATAAATTTTAAAATTCTCGATTTGTTAGGCTTTGATATTGCAATTGAATCAGGGCTTCTTTGCTATTTAAATTTTAATCGCTTATTAGAAATTTCTTTTCTACGCCATCTTCCTTTATGTCGATTATCTTCCATCCCGGTCTATTTAAAAATTTTATAGCTTTTTCATCCAGTTCGGACAATGGCTCCTCTTGATTGCATCTGGTTTTAAGATAATATAGCGAAAGATCACCCGTTCGATTTTCATCCATAAGCTGCATTATGCACTTATCGTTTGGATACCCACTATCATAGCGGTTTATCATCATAAACGGCTCACAGCTCTTATGAAACGGGAAGTGCCCGAAGTTAAAAAGATTACCGGCGAGCTCAAATACAAGGACAAAAAACAGAAATAAAATGAATAGTTTGATTATTCTGCGTTTCATCGTGGCGTTTCCTAAATTTTGAAATCAAAAATTCGTTTGTGTTTTAATGCCGGGCGCAAAATTTACGACGCTATCTCGCCTTTTGCCGCGCCGGTTGCGGCGGATTCGCTTTCGTCCATGATGATGAGCTGTTTTGCGCGCTTAATCTTGGCATCGTCGCGAAATGCCGCGCGCACCTTGTCCATGCCGGTGTAAAATTCCTTCATCAAAACAAGACACAAATACGCGCCGAATTCCGTCGTGTGGATGATCTCGCCCTCGATCCGCACGGCGCCCGCAAGCCTTAGCAGACTAAGCTCTCTGCCCAGTTCGCGGCGCAGGCTTAAATCGTTTGCGGCGTTAAATTTAGCGATATCGATCTCGCCGTTAAAAAGCTCGGTCAAAAAGAGGTATTTCGCGCGCTCGGATCTGCTAAAATCGCAAGTAGCGATTACGGTGCTTTCGTTTTTGCGCACTCTGCTTGCGTACTCTTCGAGGTTGAACGCATTTACGAGCAGCCTGCCGCCTAAGAAACTAAACGCGCCGCTTCCGATGCCTACGTATTCGTGGTTTGTGCCTACATACTCGTCGTTGATGTTTGATTTTTCGCGAGCGAAGGCCCATGCGTTGCTGCGGTGCCAGCTAGAAAATTCTTTGCAGATGATGGAGTAAAACTCCTCCTCGTGATCTACATTGCTAACGCCGAGACTTCGTGCTATTTGATCGCGCATCAAAGGCGATTTCATCAGCGGATACAGCGTAATCTGCTCCGGTTTTACCGCTTTTGCCGCTTCAATGTCGCGAAGTAAAATTTCGCGAGTTTGAAACGGAAAATTAAAGATCAAATCCAGGCTTAAAATCGGCAAAATTCCGACCGCTCGGGATAGCTTTTCTTGCAGAATTTCGCCCGAGCCGAATTTCTCGTAGCGCGAAGCTTTGCGTAAAATATCATCGTCAAAGCTCTGAACTCCCACGCTTAGGCGATCTATTAGCCCGCGAAATCGCAGCAAGCTCTCAGGCTCGATGTGGTTGGGATCGCTCTCGCACGAAACCTCTTTGATGCTAAAAAGCGATTTGGCAAGCTCTAGCGTGCGCGCTAGCTCATCCTCGTCGATTAGCGTCGTGCCGCCGCCTACATAAAGCGTCTCAAAGTCGTAGCCTGCGTCCTTCGTGCGCTGCATCTCTACGCGTAGCGCGCTAAAATACGCCTTGCACGCGCCGCGCTCGTAGGCGTATTTATGAAAGGAGCAGTACGGGCAAAACGTGTGGCAAAAGGGCACGTGCATATAGAGCATATATTTTTTATCAGGATTTGGAATTTTAGCGATGTTTTCCTGCGTGATGTCGATTCTAAGGGAATTGTATAGAGATTTTTGCATAGTTTCGGCGGCGTATTTTTTAGCGAAGCTATGCACCATTTGACTGATAAAATTCATAAAACTTTAACCTTTTTTAAACTTAAAAATTAATTTTTGAAGTTTATCGAAAACTAACTTATAAATTTATCAATAATTTAATAAAAAGCGTAGCGCCGCCATATATATTAGCGTAGGAAGCGCTATCGTAACGAGCGAATTGCGAAATTTAGCATGCACGACAAACGCCATGATTAGGCAAAATAGCAGCATCGTCGTTTGCAGGACGTCCGCGCTAAAAGCCCGCTCGCCTGAGAAGCTAGGCAGCATCGTCTTAAGCGCATAGATCGTCAAAACGACCATTATCAAAAGGCCCGAGTTTTTCTGCAGATACGATAAGCTTGGACTCGCGGTCTTTTTCTTAAAAAGTAGCAGCGGCAAAAATCGCGTCAAAATCGTAGCGAGTGAGGCCAGAAAGATATAGGGCAAAATTTCCACTACCTGCTCCTTTTTAGGAATTTTCGCAGCCTGCGTCCCGCGTACGAAGGTCGCTCAAAGTATTTGCGAAAGAGCAGCAAAACCCCTGTGCCGAAAATCAGAGTGCCGAATAAAAAGTATTTTGTAGGAAAGATAAAAAGCCCCGCAAATGCGCAGGCAAATCCTAGCAATAGCACTTTATGTTGCGGGTTTGCTTTAAAAACCTCATAGGTTAGCATCGCAAAAAGCGCCGTCAGGCTGAACTCGACTCCGCTAAAATCAAGCTTCAAGCTTGCTCCCAAAACAGCCCCCGCAACGACGCCCGCGACCCAGTAGGACTGATTTAATACCGCGGTTAGATTATAGAGCAGATCAAGCTCTTTTAGTCTTTGCGGCGTTACAGGCTGTTCGCCGCTAAGCTCCTCGGGGCGCAAAAACGCGCGCGCCTTTAGCAGCGCAAAGGTTTCGTCGGTAAGAGCATATACGGCGTAAATTTTATGGCGCACGAAGCGCAGCTCGTCCAGCAGCGACATCGTGTAGAAAAAATGTCGGAAATTTAGCAAAAACGCCACGACGAAGGTATCTACGAGCGAGGCGTGGGTTACGATGAAGGCGATCAGCACGAACTCCACGCTGCCTGCATAGATTAGCAGCGAGGTTAACGCGAGCGCCCATACGGGCAGGTCTTGGCTGATGCCGTAGATACCAAACGCCAGCCCTAGCGGCACGTAGCCCATCATCACGGCGAGGGTGGATCTGAAAATTTCAAATTTACTCATAGCTTTCCTAAATTTAAAAGCGCGATTTTAGCTAAAATTTTATTAAATTTTACAGGGCGTGCGGGAGAGATACAAGCGAGATATACGTTACTGCGAGCGAGTTTTGCGCTGTGATTCGCCACAAGAGGAGCTGTAAAATTTGCTCGCTTCGGCGCTGTAAAATTTTAAAATTTAGCCTGCGTAGAATTTTGCGAAATTTTAAAATTTCAGAGAGCGGATTTTTAAATTTAGCCTAAAATACGTGACGCAAAAGCACGAATGCAAACGCCGAAAGCAGCGCCGAGACGGGTAGGGTGATGATCCACGCTAGCCCGATCGGCTTCATCAGCGACCAGTTCGTACTGTGATTTACCAAGCCGATTCCCAAAATCGCGCCGATTAGCACGTGGGTCGAGGAGATCGGAAGCCCCAGCACCGATGCCGCCATGACGACGACGGCGCTTGCGAGCTCGGCGCTAAAGCCCGAGGCTGGGTGGATTTTCGTAAGATTGGTGCCTACGGTGGCGATCACCTCTTTGCCGATGAACCAAAGCCCCGCTATGAGGGCTACTGCGAACATTATCATAATCTGCTGCGGCACGGGAGTGGAAGGATTGATACTATTCGTAGCCATCGTATCGATGATGGCGGCAAACGGACCCACGGCGTTTGCGATGTCGTTGCTGCCGTGCGAAAAGGCAAAGCCGCTAGCAGTGAGCACCTGCAGCCAGCTAAACATCAAAAACGCGGATTTGTTTAAATTTGAGCGGCGCAGAGTCTTAGCGAAAATAAACATCAAAAGCCAGGTAATCAGCGTCGACATACCGATGACGAGGTAGTTGTAAAAATTCGTAAGCCCGAAATTTAGATTATGTAGCCCCTTAAATATCAGCATCGCCGAGATCACGAAGGCACCGATGCCCGCTACGGCAGGGATGCCGAATTCCAAAGCTTTGTGGGATTTGAGTTTCTCTTTTTTCGCGTCAAGCTCGATCACCTTTTTATAATACTCGCTATCCAGCTCACTTGGATCAAAATCGGGATCGCGCATCGCGTAAATATCATGATTTAGCGCTTCTGCATAGGCGATCTTTTGAATGTCGTCCAGGGTCTCGAAGGTCTTTTTATGCAGCTTGCGGAGAGATTTTTTTTCGCGCTTTATGCGGTCGATCTTTATTTGAGCGTAGCGGTTGTAATCCAAAATATAATGTTTGATGAGCCAGAAAATTCCAAAGGAGATCACTCCGCCTAAAATCGGCGAGAGTACCCAAGAGATCGCTATTTTGCCGATCTTATCCCACTGCACTAGCCACAATGCGGAAGTCTCTGCGGTATTAAGCAGAGCGCCTAGCGTAAGCCCCGAGCCCACGATACCGCCGATTATCGCATGCGTAGTAGATACGGGCAAGCCCTTTCTGCTGGCAAAAAGTAGCCACGCGCCTGCCGCAAAAAGTGCGCTCATCATTACGTAGATAAAGTCTCTCGGATGCACGTCCATTTTGCTAAGATCGATTATGCCGCTGCGGATCGTCGAGGTTACTTCGCCGCCTGCGATTACGGCGCCGCTTGCTTCAAATACCGCCGCGATACAAAGGGCTTGCGCGATGCTAAGAGTGCCGCTTCCGACGCTGGTGCCGAAGGAATTTGCCACGTCGTTTCCACCGATATTAAAGGCCATAAAGATGCCCAAAAATACCGAAACTAAAAATAGCATTTTATCGCCGCTTCCTATAAAACCTAATCCCCAGATAAGAAAATAGATTGTTACGCCGCAGAATATGCCGTAGAAAATGAGACTTATCTTGCTAGATTTCATAGCTCTCCCTTAAAATCCGCGAAATTTTACCACACGCGCCTTAATCCCCACTAAATCGCACAGGCGAGGTATATAAATTTTAATTTTAAAAGCGAATTTAGTGGCGCGCGCTAAGCTTTATTAAATCAATACTTCGTTACAATCCACATTAAATTTTAAAACCGAGGCGAAAAATGTCTAGAATTCCGCTGCAAAGCCCGTATTTCGGAATATTCGTAATGCTAATCCTAGCTTTTTGCGTCTTTTCGCTCATCGTTAAACTATCCTCTTTGGTAGGCTCGCGTTTGGCAGATAGACGCGACGAGCGGCTCAAGGGCGAAATTTACGAAAGCGGCCCCGAAGCCGTCAAACAGCCCAACCGAATGAACTCCCACTTTTTTTTGATAGCCGTGCTTTTCATACTTTTTGACGTCGAGATTATCTTTATGTTTCCGTGGGCGGTAAATTTTAAAATTTTAGGCGTCTTCGGGCTTGTAGAGATGGCGTTTTTCATCGTATTATTAGGCATCGGTTTTATTTATGCATGGAAAAAAGGAGCGCTAAATTGGCAGAGCATAAGATAAACTACGCGCGCGAAAACGGGCTTCCCGTAGTGCTAACGACCGTCGATAAGCTAATTGCGTGGGGCAGGAGCAACTCTTTGTGGGCGATGACGTACGGGCTTGCTTGCTGTGCGATCGAGATGATGGCGGCGGGCGCGGGCAGATTTGACTTTGACCGCTTCGGCACGATATTTCGCGCAAGCGCTAAGCAATCAGATGTGATGATAATCGCAGGCACGCTTAGCAAAAAGCACGCCGAGTTTACGCGCCGCCTATACGACGCGATGCCCGAGCCCAAATGGGTCATCAGCATGGGCAGCTGCGCCAATACTGGAGGGATGTTTAATACCTACGCTACGGTGCAGGGCTGCGACCGCATAGTGCCTGTGGATATTTATCTGCCCGGATGCGCGCCGCGCCCCGAGACGTTGCAGTTTGCGATGATGGTGCTACAAAAAAAGATCCGCACCCAAACTCCGCGCCGCGCACAAAAGGCAAAAAGGCTGATCTGATGAGAAAATTTAATCCCAAAGGCGATCAGAGTAAAAAAAATTACTACAAAGATAGATTTTTCATCCCCGAGGAGACGCAGAAGCTAGACGCAAGCGCGAGCGATTTTAAAGACGATCTGGACGCGCTTGAAGGCGTTCAAATTTTAAACTCATATGTGGAATTTAACACCCTCGTGCTCTATGTGGAGCCTGCGCAAAATTTAGCGGCGCTGCGTGCGCTTAAAGGCGCGGGATATGAAATTTTATGCGAGCTAAGCGGTGTAGATTTTACCGAGGCTCGCGGCGGCATCGAGGTTTTTTATCAGCTTTTGGATATCAAAAGAGCGCGCCGCGCGCGACTAAAGTGCTTCGTGCCGAATGAGAGCTTTTTACAAAGCGCTGCGGGCATCTACAAAAGCGCGAACTGGGCGGAGCGCGAACTATACGATATGATGGGCGTTTGGATTGAAAATCATCCAAATTTAGCGCGCCTAATAATGCCCGATGATTGGTTCGGACATCCGCTTTTAAAGTCCTATCCGCTGCAAGGAGACGAGTTTGCCAAGTGGTACGAGGTGGATAAAATTTTTGGGGTTGGTGCTCGCGAGTGGATCGGCGAAGAGAACCGAAATTCCGCATTCGTGGACGAAAAAGATACTTTTAACTTTACGCGGCTGTATCATGAGAGCGCTAGAGGCGAGCCGCGGCCGCAAGAGAAAATTTTACAAGAATATCAAGAAGAGGGTGGCGTGCGTTTCGTAAAACGCGTTAAACGCGGAATTTACAAGATCATCACAAAGAGAAAATAATGCAAAATCCAAGCAAGCTAAGACCGTTTTTCGAAAACATCGAGTACGAGCGCGAGGGCGCGAATATGATCTTAAATTTCGGTCCGCAGCATCCAAGCGCGCACGGGCAGCTAAAGCTCGTGCTGGAGCTTGACGGCGAGCGAATCGTGCGAGCCCGCCCCGGCGTAGGCTACATGCACCGAGGCATCGAAAAGATGGCCGAAAATATGATCTACGCGGAGTTCGTCCCAGTAACAGATCGCATCGATTACATCGCATCGGGTTCGAACAACTACGGCTTTTGCGCCGCGGTCGAGAAGCTCTGCGGCATCGAAGTGCCGCGCCGCGCGCAGATCATCCGCACGATTCTACTGGAGCTTAATCGCATCAGCTCGCACCTTCTGTTTTTGGGTACGCACGCGCTTGATATCGGCGCGATGACGGTATTTCTCTACTGCTTTCGTTCGCGCGAATATATACTCGATCTCATAGAAAAATACTGCGGCGCGCGCCTTACGCACAATAATATCAAAATCGGCGGCGTGTTTTTGGACCTGCCTAACGGCTGGCTAGAAGAGATGTTGAAATTTTGCGACGAATTCCCGAGCGACATTAAAGAATTTGAAGATATGCTCGATACAAATAGAATTTGGCTGATGCGAACCGAAGGGGTGGGCGTGATCTCCCACGAAGATGCCCTTAGCTGCGGCTGTAGCGGCGTGACGCTACGCGCTAGCGGGCATGCGTGGGATATCCGCAAAGAGGAGCCCTATCTCATCTACGACGAGCTTGATTTCGACGTGCCATATGCGAGCGAGGGCGACTGCTACGCGCGTTATAAATGCTATATGGCGGAGATGCGCGAGAGCCTTAAAATTTTGCGCCAGTGCGCGAAGCGCTATCCGCTGAGCGATCCGCAAATTTTAGCGATCGACCCTGCTTACGTAAATCCTAACAAAGAGCAGATCATGACGCAAAACTACTCGCTGATGCAGCATTTCGTGCTGGTTACGCAGGGTTTGCGCCCGCCCGTGGGCGAAATTTACGCAGCGAGCGAGAGTCCTAAGGGCGAGCTTGGATTTTATATCCGCTCGATGGGCGAAAGCCGCCCGTACCGCCTTAAGATCCGCACGCCGAGCTTTTGGCATTGCGCGGTCTATGAGGAAATTTTACCCGGGCAGTATCTTGCCGACGCCGCGGCGATCATCGGCAGCACTAATATTATCTTAGGCGAGGTGGATCGATGAAACGCTACGATTTAAGGCATCTGGGCGATAAATTTTTAAACCGCATGGGCGAAATTTTAAAAAATTCCGCTCACGGCGAGACGATGATCTTTATGTTTGAGATGGGCGATTTCAGCGCGGTTCAAAAAAGCGCAGATCTGGTGGAGGGGCTAAATTCCACGCTTTTAAGCTCGATCCGATATAACCAAGTCGATTGGATGGTCGTCGCCAAAAAGGGGAGAGGATGAAAATTTTAAATTTAGCGCCGCTACTTAGCCTGCAGGCTCCGACGCTCGCCGCTAGCCTTAAAGACGCTGAAATTTTAAGCGTATCGCCGCTGCAAGACCCGCATCTTCCAGGCGAGCTGATAAAATGCGAGATCGGCGCGCAAAGCTTCGTGCTGGCGCTAATCTGCGCTAGTTTTTGCGACGAGCCCTATTTTGCGGATCTGGATCTGGAGTATCTAAGCGGCGAAAGCAGCGTGGGTGAGGAGGAGATCGAGCAGATCGCGGAGTTTCTGCAAAGCGGCTGCGACGCGCTTTTGATCGACGATGCGCTCATTAAAACTCATCCCGACGCCGAAAATATCAAAGCTTTTCTATCTCTCATAGCGGCGAAGTTAGGGGTTAAAATTTTAAGCTTACGCGGCGAGCGAGCGGATTTTGGCGCGCAAGGGCGGGTAAATTTAAGCCCTCTAAAAGAGCCTGAGAATTTCGACGGCGCCGTGGTTTTCAAACACGATGCGGACGACCGACTAATCGGCGGAAGGTATTTTAGCATGGTCGCAAAGATCAAGGGCGGAGATCGAGTCCGCATAAAGACGCTGCACCTAAATTTAGAAAAAGAATTTATTTTGGATGAGGAGCTAAAGGGCACGATCGCGCTTTTGGGCTCGGGCGGGCAGGGCTTTGGCGGTTATAATTTCGAACTAGCCGAAATTTCTAAGGTTTAAAATGGCAAAGATCACGATCGACGGTAAAGCTTGCGAGTGCGACGAGGGCGAGTATATCTTGCAGGTCGCGCGTCGCTGCGGCGTTTTTATCCCAGCGCTTTGTTATCTAAGCGGCGGTACGCCGACGCTCGCATGCAGACTTTGTATGGTCGAAGCGGACGGCAAGCGTGTCTATAGCTGCAACGCCAAAGCCAAAGACGGCATGGTCATCTATAGCCGCAGCCCCGAGATCGATGCCGAGCGCGAGGCGATCACGCAGGTTTATTGCATCAACCATCCTATGGCGTGCGGGGTTTGCGATCAAAGCGGCGAGTGCGAGCTTCAAAATTTAGCCCATCTGATGCGCACAAATACCCAAAGCTACGCTATCCACGATACGGCGCGCGAAGTGCAGGATTGGGGATATTTGAGCTACGATCCTAGCCTTTGCATCGTCTGCGAGCGCTGTATCACCGCCGCAAAGGACCGCTTGGGCGTAGATGCGTTTAAGCTCGTTCCGCGCGGCGGAGACGCGCTAAGTAAGGAGCAAAAGGACGCGATGCCCAAAGACGCCTACGCTGTATGGAACAAGCTGCAAAAAAGCCTAATCGCGCGGATCAACGATGAGGATGATTGCGTAAACTACGGCGAGAGCGCGGCGGTCTGCCCGACGGGGGCTCTGGTAGAGAGCGCGTTTAAATACGTTTCAAACGCCTGGGAGCTGCGTCAAATCCCCGCTTCCAACCCGCACAGCAGCGATTGCGAGCTACTTTATTACGAGATCAAGCGCCGCGGCATAGGCGAGCCGCGTGAAAAAATTTATCGCGTTAGCAGCGACATAAATTTTAGCGTCCTGCATGCAGGAGCGCGCTTCGGCTGGGATTTCTCAAACGAGCGGGCGAGCAAAAACGAAGCGGTTTTTAGCCGTATCGTGCGCGGTATCGAGGATGGCGAGATCAAAAATATTAAATTTAATAGTTTCATCACCAACGAAGAAGCTCGGATTTTAGAGCTTTTGCGGCAAAAATTTAAGCTCGCTCTGATCAACGATGAGGCGCTTGCGTATCAAAAATTCCTGCGCGAATTTTCGAAATTTAGCGGCACGAAATTTTATAATGCGGATTCGCAGACGATTAAAAATAGCGATTTCATCGTCGTTTGCGGCACATTTTTGCGCAGCGACGCTCCAAATCTAGGCTATGCGGTAAACAGCGCCTGCAAGCTAAATAAGGCAGGCGGGATCTGTTTTCATCCGTTTTGCGACGAGGGAATTAAGAGCTTTTGTAAAAATTTCATCCATCAGCCACACGCCGCGGGCTTGGAGGCGCAGATCCTGCTTTGGATCTTGCAGAAATTCGGACGCGATCTGCCTGGATGGTTGGATGAGAAACTCGCGACGGAATTTGAAATTTCGCGCGCCGCGGCGAAGCAAAATTTAGACGAGAAACCCGCAGATTTGCAAAATCTTGAGAATTCTGCGGAGGCAAATGGCGCTGAGAACGTTGCGAGTGCGAGCGGTACTGAAAATTCCGCAGGCGCGGATGGCGCTGAAAATCCCGCAAAAAATTCCGCGCAGAATTCCGAAGATGTTACGGAAAGTAAAATTTCAAATTTCGCCCGCACGCTCGGGCTGGACGAGCAGAAAGTGGATGAGCTTTTGGCTAAAAAGGAGAGTTTTTCGCTCATCATCGGCGAGGATTTCATCCGCACGCCAAATAGCGCCGCGCTCGCGCGCCTAGCGGGTTTGGTGCAGCGCTACACGCCGCTAAAAGTGCTAGTGGTGCCGCCGCGCACGAACAGCCTTGGCGTCGCGCTCATCTGTGAACTTAGCGCGCAAATGAGCGCGGGCGAGACGTTAGGCTACAACGAAGCGGGCGATATAAGCTTTGGCGTGCTGGAAGCCGATCTAGACGCGCCTAGCTTGGTGCAGCAAGAGGGTACGTTTACGAACTACGACAAGCGCGTAGTGCCTACCAATGCGGCGCTTGATTACGGCGGATACGAGCTAAACGATATCGCCTGTGCGCTGGGAGTTTGCGCGGAACACGCGATCAGCTATACGTCAAGCTTGGGCGCAGATTTTGAGCAGGTTAAATTTGACGATTTAGAAAATTTTTACGACAACGGCGGCGCAAATCACCGCGGATATGAGTTGCGAAATGAGGAGTTTGCCACTAGCGAGGAGGAATTTGAAATTTCGCCTTCCGCGCCGCTTAGAGCAGGCGAGGGCGAAATTTTAATCTATGAGGCGAATCCGCTGCATCAATTCAATAAATTTAGCGGCGCAAGCAACGGACTAGGCGAAGTGGGCGCACTGTATCTAAACCCTAGCATCGCCGAAAACTTGGGCGTGAGCGCAGGCGACGTCGTTAAAATTTACCAAGCAGACGATGTGGGGCATAATGAAAAAACTAGCTGCGTGCGTAAAACGGGCGCTGCTAGCAACGAAAGCGACAAGGGCGGCGCCGGTTATGCGAAAAAAGCGGATCGCTCTAGCTGCGCGCGTAAAGCCGATACTGCCGGTGATGAAAACAGCGAAAGCGGCGCGGAGGGGTTCGTAAGCTTAAACCGAGAAATCGTCGCTAGCGTAAAGATCGATCCAGGCTTTAGCGGGGCGTATCTGCCGTATTTTGATGAGAAACTTCGCGGCGAGATATTTTTCAAAACCTCGCGCTACACCATTGTAAAAATCGAGAAAATTTCAAATTCCAAAGGAGAGGGCAGATGAGCGATAGTGCATTTTATTTCGTAGCCACCGTCTTAAAGGCGCTCGTGATTTTAGCCGTCATCGCGCTGCTCTCGGGGCTTGCGACCTATGCCGAGCGTAAGGTGCTTGCCTTTATGCAGCGCAGGATCGGACCTTCTATGGTTGGACCTATGGGACTTTTGCAGGTGGGTGCGGATATGATAAAGCTTTTTACCAAAGAGGACGCTATCCCTGCGCGGGCGAATAAGCTTCTTTTTAAGATCGCGCCGATCATATCGGCTACGGGAGCTTTCGTGGCGCTTTCGGTGGTGCCGCTGCTACCGGAGTTTACTATCGGCGGGCGGACGATACAGCCGATTTTAAGCGATATAAATGTGGGAATTTTGTTCTTACTCGGAGCTAGCGGCACCTGCGTTTACGGACTGCTGATCGGAGGGCTTGCAAGCTACAATAAATGGGGCACTATAGGCGCGTTTCGCGCGTTTTTGCAGATCACCTGCTTTGAGGTGATAAACGGGCTTAGCCTGATCCCTATCGTGATGATCACTGGCTCGCTCTCGCTCATCGACATCGTAAGCGCGCAAAGCGGCGGCATCGACAAGTGGTTTATCTGGAAAGAGCCCGTCTGTTTCGCGCTATTTCTCATCGCCGCCTTCGTAGAGTGCAACCGCACGCCGCTGTGCCTTACCGAAAACGAAACCGAGATCGTAGCGGGTGCGGGTACGGCGTATTCTGGCATGCGCTGGGGTATGTTTTTTATCGGCGAGTACGCCAATATCATAACCTACTCTGTCGTTACGACGCTGCTGTTTTTAGGCGGATTTAACGCGTTTTGGTTTATCCCTGGCGGCGTTATGATGGTATTAAAATCAAGCCTCGTGTTTTTCTGCTTCCTATGGGCTCGCGCGGCGTGGCCGCATCTGCGCCCCGATCAGCTGATGGGGCTTTGCTGGAAAGTCTGCATGCCGCTAGCTCTTGCTTGCGTGCTAATTACCGCGCTAGCGATCGTTTAAGGAGGGTACGATGGCAAGATACGCCCAGATCGATAAACGAGCCCCTATTAAATCCGGCGGCGATAAGCTTCGCAGATTCCTAGCCCGCACCTTTAACGGCGAGCTTTTCGTGGGGCTGTGGGTCGTTTTGCGAAATATGTTTAAGCGCGGCAGCTCGCATACGCTTCGATATCCTATGGAAAAATTTGTCATGCCGCCTAGATATCGCGGCGTGCATAAGCTTATGCGCCTGCTTGAAAGCGGCAGCGAACGCTGCATCGGATGCGGCTTGTGCGAGAAGATCTGCGTAGCAAACTGCATCGCGATGGAGACCAGCCTCGGCAGCGACGGCCGCAAAAAGGTAGATAACTACTCGATAAATTTAGGGCGCTGCGTCTATTGCGGGCTCTGCACGGACGTCTGCCCCGAGATCGCTATCGTGCACGGCTGCGAATATGAGCTTGCTAGCGAACAGCGAGCCTACTACGGCTTCAAAGAGGATCTTTTGATCCGCGGCGAAAATTTATGTTTAAACGGCGCGGCGCAGGAGTTTGCGGGCTATGGCAGCCTGGATGAAAACGCAGGCGCGCGGATCAAGGTGACGCCGAATGCCTATATAAAAAGCGACGCCGCAAGTGACGAGCCAAACTTAAAGAGCGCGGATTCAAATTTAAAAAATAGCGCCGCGGAAAGCTCTAAAAAAGAGGGCGCCGCTAGCGATAAAATTCTATTTTCAAAGGGCGCGGGCTTAAGCGGCGAAATTTTAGCTGAGCGGCAAGACATCGGGCGGGCAAGCTTAAAGGAAAGCTCCGCCGTGGACACCGAAAATTCTAAAGAAAATTCCGTTACGGACGCTCAAAATTCCGCGCCTGATTCACAGCGAAATTCCAAAGAAAATCTCGTCTCTCAGAGCGCCGAAGATTCCGCTACGGATAGTAAAAATTTGGCGGAGAATTCTAAAGAGAGTTCCGTTGTGTCGCATGCTGAAAATTCTGTCGGCGATTCTACGGAAAATTTTAAAAATAATTCCGCTACAAACGACGATTCTTCGGAGAATTCTAAGGAAAATTCCGTTCCGCAAGGCGCGGAAAATTCCGCCACTAGAGGCAAAAAATCTAAGGTAAATTCCAAAAAGAATTCCGCCGCGGACGCTGAAAATTCTACGCTTGATTCGGCGCGAAATTCCAAAGAAAATTCCGCCTCTCAAAGCGCAGAAGATTCTGCCGCGCAGGGGGAGGAGCAATGATACAAACGCTTGCATTTTATTTTTTCAGCGCGGTTTGTCTGGCGCTTTTCGGCATCAGCGTTTTTAGCAAAAACGTTCTTTACGCCCTTAGCGCGCTGGCCGGCGGCATGGTCTTTATGAGCGGATTTTTCTTCTTGCTGGATGCGGAGTTTTTAGGCGTGGTGCAGATCATAGTCTACACTGGCGCCGTGATCGTGCTTTACGGCTTTGCGCTGATGTTTTTGGGCGCGGATAAAAACGTAAGCGAACCGAAAAAGGGGGCAAGGCTATTTTTCGCGCTTAGCGGCGTGATCGCATTTTTGCTCGTGATTATCGTGCTTGGCGCGGTGGTCGCGAACAACGTAGAAACGCTTAAAATTTTAAACACCGACGATACCGAGGCGCTTGGGATGATTATTTTTACGAAATATCTGGCGATTTTCGAGCTTGCAGCCGTGATGCTACTCGTGGCGATGATCTGCGCTATCGTGCTTGCGCATAAGCAGATGGACGCGAGCCTGAGCTACGAAGAGAGCGAGAGATAAAATGAGTCTAAATCACTATCTGATCGTTGCTGCGATGATGTTTGGGCTCGGGCTTGCGGGTATGATGAAGCGAAGAAATTTGATAATGCTCTTTTTTTCGAGCGAAATTTTATTAAATGCCGCAAATTTAGCCCTCGTCGCCGTGGCGAAATTTTACGACAATATAAACGGCGAAATTTTTGCGCTTTTCATCGTAGCGATAGCCGCGAGCGAGATGGCCGTGGGGCTTGGGCTGCTCATCTTGTGGTATAAGAAAACGGGCAGCATTGAACTTGACAGCTTCGTAAATTTTAAAAATCCTTCTAAGGACGGGCCGGATGCTTGATACCGTTTTTGTATGGCTCTTAATCGCCCTTTTCGCACCGCTTGCCTCGGCGATCTTCGCAGGCGTTTTCATTCGCGCCAAAGATAAGATGTTTATTGGCGTAGTCTGCTCGGCGCTGGTGATTTTAAGTACTATCGCGTCGCTTGCTTTGATGGAGCTCGTCTCTGACAACCGCCTAATCAGCGTAAGCTTAGCTGATTTCATAAGCACCGGATTTTTGGACGTAAAATTTAGCTTTCTCATAGATAGCGTAAGTGCGGTAATGATGGTGGTCGTAGGCATAGTTTCCAGCGTCGTGCACGTGTATTCGATCTACTATATGTGGGATGACGAAAACTTCGCTAAATTTTTCAGCTTCCTGGGGCTTTTCGTTTTTTCGATGCTGGTTTTGGTAACGAGCGATAATTTTTTAGGACTTTTCATCGGCTGGGAGGGGGTCGGACTCTGCTCGTGGCTGCTAATAGGCTTTTGGTATGATAGGAGCAATTACAGCTGGTGCGCCAACGAAGCTTTCATAATGAACCGCATCGCAGACCTTGGAATGTTGCTTGGAATTTTTCTGATCTATTTAAATTTCGGCTCGCTGCGGTACGAGGTGGTATTTGCTAACGCAGCGAGCTTGGAGCCTGAAATTTTAACCCTGATCGCCGCACTTTTATTTATCGGCGCGATGGGCAAAAGCGCGCAGTTTCCGTTCCATACCTGGCTTGCCGACGCGATGGCGGGTCCGACGCCCGTATCCGCGCTTATTCACGCAGCGACGATGGTTACGGCTGGCGTTTATCTGGTGATCCGTGCAAACGCGATTTTCGCGCTCGCGCCCGAAGTAAGCGGCTTTATCGTCTGCTTGGGCGCTTTCGTGGCGGTCTTTGCGGCGTCGATGGCGCTGGTTCATAACGATCTTAAAAAAATCATCGCCTACTCCACGCTTTCGCAGCTTGGCTATATGTTCGTAGCCGCGGGGCTCGGGGCGTATTGGATCGCGCTATTTCATCTGGCGACGCACGCGTTTTTCAAGGCACTTCTATTTTTGGGAGCGGGTAACGTAATGCACGCGATGAAAGACGATCTAAATATCCAAAATATGGGCGGATTATATAAGTTTATGCGACCGACGGCGATTTTAATGTGCATAGGCTCGCTTGCGCTTTGCGGATTTTATCCGTTCGCGGGCTTTTTTTCAAAAGATAAAATTTTGGAAGCGGCGTGGAGCGCGGACGCGTATTTTATCTGGGCGCTGCTGTTTGCGGGCGCTGCGATGACGACATTTTACAGCGTGCGTCTAATAATGCTCGTGTTTTTCGGCAAGCAAAAATTTACCCACCATCCGCACGAGGCGAAAGGCTTTGCCCTTATCGCGATGGGCGTGCTAGCCGTGCCTGCGGTGATCGCGGGCTTTTTCGAGCACGATTTTGCGGAGTTCGTGCTTAGCATACTACCGGGCTTTAAAGCTTCGATCCCGCACGGCGTAGAGGTAATTTTGATCGCCATAACGCTAGCGATGATAAGCGCGGTAGCGATCGGCACGATTTGGACATACGGCAAGGGTAAATTTAGCCCGAATTTAAAGAACTGCAAATTTTATAAAATTTTGATCGCGCAGTATTTTATCCCGCAAATTTACGAGCGCGTGATCGTGCGCGGATACGAAAGGCTTAGCGAGATCTGCGCTAAATGCGACGGCGCGATCATAGACGCTAGTGTCGATCTGGTCGCTCGCATCGCGGTAAAAAGCGGCGAGGGTGCGGATCGCGTAAGCAATAGCGGAGATTTGAGCGCAAATTTAAGGTGGATGGTTTTGGGATCTTTCATTTTGCTGATTTTGGCGTTTGCGCTGTGAGGTGGGCATGGAATACTTTTTAAGTTTGGTTATATTTTTTCCGGCGGTAGCTGCGGTTTTGGGCTTTTTGATCGACGAAGCGAGCATCAAGACCTACGCCGTTACGATGAGCTTTATAGAGTTCGTGCTTTCGCTCGTTTTGTGGATACTCTACGAGCCGGTGGACGGCATCGCATTTAGCGTGCTGCATCCTTTCATAAGCGAATACGGCATCAACTACTTCATCGGTGTGGACGGAATTTCGCTGTTTTTGGTGATCCTAAGCACGCTGGTTACATTTTTAGCGCTACTTAGTCTAAGCATTAAAGAGCGCGCCAAAAATTTAATTATCTGCATTCTATTTTTAGAGATGACGATGGTGGGCGTTTTCGTGGCGCTAGATGCGATTTTGTTTTACATCTTTTGGGAGCTTTCACTTATTCCGATGCTCTACATCATCGGCGCTTGGGGCAGCGGCAAGAGAATTTACGCTGCGGTAAAATTTTTCATCTACACCTTCCTAGGCTCGATGTTTCTGCTCGTAGGACTCGTAGCGATGAGCTATTTCTATCACGAGGCTACGGGCGAATATAGCTTTAATATCCTAGACTGGCAGAGCCTATCGCTGCCGCTTAGCACGCAAATTCCTCTGTTTTTGGCATTTTCGGTCGCTTTTGCGATCAAGACGCCTTGCTTCCCTTTTCATACCTGGCTTCCGTACGCGCACGGACAGGCTCCTACGATAGGCTCGGTTCTGCTTGCCGCAGTGCTTCTTAAGATGGGCACCTACGGCTTCGTGCGATTTTCGCTGCCGCTATTTCCGGATGCGAGCGTCTATTTTAGCGGGATGATGTGTGCCGTAGCGATCATTATGATCATCTACGCGAGCTTTATCGCCTTTGCGCAGAAGGATATCAAACAGGTAATCGCGTATAGCTCGATCGCGCATATGGGCGTCATAATGCTAGGAATTTTTTCAATGAGCCGCGAAGGAATTAGCGGCGCGGTATTTTTGATGATCAGCCACGGTATCGTAAGCGGCGGGCTTTTTATGCTCGTAGGCTTTTTGTACGACCGCAGGCACACGAAGCTTTTCAGCGAGTTCGGCGGGCTTGCGCGGGTGATGCCGCTTTATGCGTTTTGTTTTTGCGTCGTGCTGTTAGGCTCGATAGGTCTTCCGCTTACGATCGGCTTCGTGGGAGAATTTTTAAGCCTTGCAGGAATTTTTAAAATAAGCTTTAGCTATGCGCTCTTGGGCGGACTCGGCATCATAATGGGCGCGATCTATTCGATGAATCTTTATAAAAAGACCTTCTTCGGCGCTCTTGTGCATGAGGAAAATAAAAAGCTAAGCGATCTAAACAGAACCGAGCTTTGCTCTATCATCCCGATCTGCGTGCTGGTGGTAGCGCTTGGCGTAGCGCCGAATTTGATGCTAAAGAGTATCGAGCCTAGCGTAACGCAAAGCCTTGAGCTGATGTTTAATAAAGCCTCGCAAACCGCGACCCGCGCCTATATGGAAAAAGCAAATTTTAAGGTAAGAAGCGATGCAAAATAATCTTTTAAATTTAGCCTCGATCGCGCCTATGGCGATACTCGGAGGATTTGCCCTACTGATGCTCGCGGTTTCGCTTTTTGCGCGCACGCTATCGTATAAATTTTACGCCGTCATCACGATACTAGCACTAGCTCTTGGCTTCGGGCTCGTTTTTGGATACAACAGCGGCATACGCGGGCTTTTCGACGTGATGCTGGTGGACGGAATCGCGACGCTATCGATGCTTATCATGCTCGCAGGTTCGATATTTTTCATCTTTCTGTCTTTGGGTGCAAGAAGCGCGCACGAGTACCACACTGCGGAGTTTTTCGTGCTGTTTTTATTCGTGCTCGTGGGCTATGAGTTTATGGTCGCGAGCGAAAGCTTAATGATGATTCTCGTGGGGCTTGAGACGGGCTCGCTAGCGCTTTATACGCTAATCGCGCTGCATAATCGCGCCAGATCAATCGAAGCGGCGCTAAAATACTTCATAATGGGTGCGCTGGGATCCGGATTTTTCGCATTCGGCGCGGCGATGTTTTTTCTATCGACGGGCTCTATGGAAATTTCAAACATCGCGCAGATCGCTAAGAGTTCAAATTTACAAACCAGCATCCTACTTTTCGCCGCCTGCTCATTTATGATCGTCTCGATAGGATTTAAGCTCTCGCTGATCCCGTTTCATACCTGGACGCCCGACGTTTACGAGGGCGCGAGCTCGGCTATGGCGGGCTTTATGTCCGTCGTCCCAAAAATCGCGGGCTTTGTCGTGGCGATCAGGCTGTTTGAAGCGCTGGGAAGCATCGGCGTGCAGTGGCTAAACATCGTGCTATACGCCGTAGCGGTGGCTACGATGAGCCTGGCGAACCTCATGGCACTAGTGCAGCGCGACGTCAAGCGGATGTTAGCCTTCAGCTCCGTTTCGCACGCGGGCTTCGTGCTCTGCGCGATCGTGATTGGCTCTACGCAGGCAAACGCGGCGCTTTTCACCTACTGGATCCTATACGCCGTGGCGAATCTCGGGGCGTTTGCATTCATCTGGTGCGTACGGCAAAGGCGCGCGCGCTCGTTAAATTTAAAATTTAAAACCCAAAGCCCCGCTTTAAATTTAAATGCAAACGGCGAGGATGAGGGAAATTTTATCTCAAACGCAAAGCTTTCTTTTTCGCAAAATCACGAGCTAGGTTCTACTAGCAAGTTAAATTTAGGCGAGAACGGACAAAATTTAGCTTGCGGAGAGTGGAGCTTTAAAGCAGGCGAGCAAAATTCCAAAGAAAACGAGTCTGGCGCGGAAGCGACCCTTTTCGGCACTAAAACTTGCGAGCCAGGCGCTAAAATTTGCCCGCAAAGCTCTAAGTTTGCGGCTCGCTTCGAGCATCCGTTTGAGAAATTTGACGGGCTGATCCGCACTCATCCACTTTTTGCGCTATGTGCAGCGATCTTTATGCTATCGCTTGCGGGCATTCCGCCGTTTAGCGTGTTTTGGGGCAAGATGTATCTGCTAAGCGCCGCGGTCAATTCGGGCTACTTCGCTCTCGCCGTCATCATGGCGGTAAATAGCGCGCTCGCGCTGTATTACTACCTGCGCCTTATCGTGCGTATGTTTTTGCACGAGCCGCGGGAGGACGCGGAGCTTGACGGCTCGCTGAGCGCGGTCTCGGTGCAGATAAAATTTGCCGTCGTGCTAGCTAGCGTGGCATGCGTGCTGGCGCCGTTTTTAGTAAAATTCCTAACCGGTGCGGTAAACAATTTCGTCTTTTTAAGCGGGTATTAGAGTTTTAGTGTTGCATAGAGTTGCGCTATAGCGCCATATAAATTTATTATTAAAGGAAATTAAATGAAACTAAAAAGTTTAATATTGAAAAATTTTAGGTCGTATAAAGATGTAAAAATACTTTTTGATAAAAGTATGAATGTTATCATTGGGCAAAATGATGTAGGAAAATCTACTATATTAGAAGCTTTGGATATTTTTCTTGAAGGCGGTACAATAAAAATAGATATGACCGATTTTAGTAAGAATTCTGAAGGTGATACAATTATTATAGGTGCAGAATTTATGGTTGATGGTGAAAAGGAAATTTTAATAGATGCCTCTAATAAAACAAAATTGAGAGATGAACATCTTTTGAATAACGATAACTCTTTAGAGATAGTAAAAGAATTTGAAATCAAAAATGAAAAATTACAAAAGGAAAAAGTATTTATAAAAGCGCAGTATCCGAAGGAATACTCCAATGAGCCTCTAATTAACATGAAAATTACTGACTTAAAAAAAGAAACTACATGAGAAATTTAATGAAGAAGAGGTTAAAGATATAGATAAACGAACTAATGCTGAAATAAGAAAGGCGTTATATGGCAAGGCGAGCAATGAATTCGAAGAAATAAAAATTAATATAACGAAAGAAGATGCCAAAGCCATATGGGAGCAGTTAAAAAAATGGTTGCCTTTATATTTTTTATTTCAGAGCGATAGAGCAAATAAAGATAGCGATGCCGATATACAGAATCCCTTAAAAAGTGCAACAAAAATAGCCGTAGCTAAATTTGAAGAACAATTTAATATGATAAAAAGTCAATTAGAAGAGGAACTAACAAGAATAGGCAACGAGACAATAGATAAAATGAGGGAAATGGGGCTAGAAAATACAAATTCTTTAAAACCCCAAATTAGTAATAAAAGCCTAGATACTTTATTTTCATTTAGTTTGGAAAGCGACAATGGGATTGCCTTAAATAAAAGAGGAAGCGGTTTTAGAAGAATGGTATTATTAAATTATTTCAGGGCCGAAGCCGAAAGAAAGCTAGGTAGTGATGAAAATAAGGACAAGGATATAATTTATGCGATAGAGGAACCGGAAACCGCACAGCATCCAAATCATCAAAAAATGCTTATAGAAGCATTAAAAGAACTATCTTATAAAGATAACTACCAACTTATACTCACAACCCATACTCCAGAAATAGCAAAAATGGTTAGAATAGAAAATCTAATATTGATTAGTAAAGATAATGATATTGCTACTATAGATAATTCTGAGAATAAGCTTAAAGCGATATCCGATACTTTAGGAATTCACCCATTCTTTAAGCATAAAGTTGTAGTTTTTGTTGAAGGAGAAAATGACATAAAATTTTTACTAAATATTAATCAGCACATAGGAGATTTTAAAAATATTATAGATTTAAAAGAAGAACAAATAAGCATAATACCATTGCATGGAGGCAATTTAGAAAACTGGGTAGACAGGAATTATCTTAAAGATTCAAATATAATAGAGTTTCATATATACGATAGCGATTTAAATTCTGGTAGAAATACGAATAAATATCAGGAAGAAATAGATAAAATAAATTCAAGGAAAGATGGGTCATGTGCTATAAAAACTCAAAAAAGAGAAATGGAAAATTACATCCATAAAAGTTTAATTGAGAAGGAATTTGGGATAGACTTATCCGGTATAGCCGATTACAATGTTGAGGATATTCCGTCTTTTATAACAAGTAGGATGCACGAAGCAAAAACAGAAAAGGCAATCAAGGATATTTTAAACGGCAAGCTTTCAAAACAACTCACAAGAGAAATGCTTGAAGAGCTTGATGCTTTTGATGAAATAAAAGGGTGGTTCGAAAAAATAGCGGAGCTAATCAATAAATAAATTGCATAGCGTTTTAAAAATCAAAGAATTTTAAGTAGAGCCAAATGTCAAGTTAAAGTTTTTAAAATTTCATAATATAAGCTTTTGAGCGGCGCCGAAATTTTATCCGCAAACTGCGAGCGGTTGAAGGTACGTTGGCGCTTTGCAAGCTGTACCGTGTGTAGGCTTACGAGCTGCTCGCACTGCGCCCGCGAGATCTGCCCGCGCAAAAGCCGCCCGCACTCCTTTAGCCCGATGCAGCCTAGCGCCCTGCACTCTGCACCATAGCGGGCGAATAAAAACTCCGCCTCCTCTAAAAGCCCGCGCTCAAACATCGCCTTCGTGCGCGCCTCGATGCGCTGCGTAAGCCACTGCTTAGGCGCGTCGATCTCAAAAATTTTAATATCCGAAATCACGGGCGGGGCGGTGTTTTCGCGCAGAAATTTACTCGGCGCCTCGCCGCAAAATTTATAGATGCTTAGCCATTTTTTTAACCGAAAGCTGTCCGCCGCGCTAAATTTCGCGGCAAATTCCGGATCGATCCGCTGCGCTAGGGCGTAAATTTCATCGTTTGAAATTTCGCTTTTAAAATCGGGAACCTTCGGCGCCAGTCCGCTTAGCATCGCCTTTAGATAAAACCCGCTGCCGCCCGTGATTATCAAGGGCGCGCCGCTACGCCCCGCAAAAGCCCGCGCGTAGGCGTATTCTTTGATAAACTCGCCGACGCTGAAGTACTCGTTTGGATAGATTAAATTTACGCCGAAGTGCCTGATCTTGCGCAGCTGCTCCTCGCTTGGCTTGGCGCTTGCGATATCGATTTGCCGGTAAATGCAGAGCGAATCGAGGCTCAAAATCACGGCGCCGGTCTCGCGCGCGATGCTTAGCGCAAGATCGCTTTTGCCGCTTGCGGTGGTGCCGATAATCGCGATCTGCGGGCTTGCGTGCGAGTTTTGATTTTGGCTCAAGGCGTTTCCTTTCGTAAATTTTTCGTTCAAATTATATCAAATTTAGAGCTATTCTTACTTTTTTTTGATACAATGGTGCCCAAAATAAGGGGCGAAATGGCTAAATTTAAAGAAATTTTATCCGACATCAACGAATTAATAGTTTTTAAACACTCGGTTTTTGCGCTGCCGTTTATCTTTACGGCGATGATTACTGCGAGCAAGCTGCAAAACGGCTCGGTATGGTTCGGCTGGAAGTTGCTTTTTTTAGGGATTTTATGCGCGGTGAGCGCGAGAAGCTTCGCAATGGCGCTAAATCGCTACTTGGACGAGGACATAGACCGCGCCAATCCGCGCTGCGCTTCGCGCCCCAGCGTGGACGGACGGATCGGACGCGGGAATTTGCTGCTTTTCATCATTGCAAACGCGGTGGTTTTCGTAGCGGTTTCGGCGTTTATAAATCCTTTGGCGTTTAAGCTTTCGGTGCCGATTTTAGCGGCATTGGGCTGGTATTCGTATTTTAAGCGCTTTAGCGAAACCGCGCATTTAATGCTAGGCTTTTGCCTGGGGCTTGCGCCGATTGCCGGAGCGATCGCCGTTAGCGGCGTAATTCCGCTATGGTCGGTGCTGCTGTGCTTTGGAGTAGTATTTTGGGTAGGCGGCTTTGACGTGTTGTATTCGCTTCAAGATATGGAATTTGACCGCACGGCTGGGCTTTACAGCATTCCTGCGCTTTACGGCGAGGAAGCCTCGATGTTTATCTCCAAAATTTTTCACGCCGTGGCGGTGCTTTTTTGGCTACTGTTTTGCGCGGCGGCAAATTTAGGCTTTTTTGCCTATCTTGGTGTGGCTGCGTGCGCGGCGATCCTGTACTTCGAGCATAAGATCGTGCAGAAAGATTTTAGCAAGATCGATCGTGCGTTTTTCACGCTCAACGGCTATTTGGGCATTGCGTTTTTCGCTTTTATTTTTGTAAATTTATTTTAAGGAACCCCTATGGATCTTAACACTATCATCATTTTAGGACTTTGCGTCGTTATATTTTTGATGTTTTTCGTCATATATTTTAAGGATAAGCAGGCGGATAAAAAATTCGAGCGCTTCGATCAGGTGCTAACCGACGCTATGCAGGAAAACTATCTGCTTAAAAAGAAGGTCGAGGAGCTAAAAGAGATGATCGATTCGGGCGACAAAGTCGCTCCTAATATCGATATAAACGCGATTGCCGACGTAATCGACGAGACGATAGAGCAGAGACTAGATGTAGTGCCTACGATGATCGACGAGCGGGTAGAAAAGCAGATCAGACCGCTTCTGGATCAGCTTAAAGAGCTCATTGGCTCGGTAAGAAAATAGCCGGAGTAATATAAAAATAAAATTTTGCAAAATCGCTTTGTTTTTTATATAATCGCCGCAAATTGATATTAAGGCAAAATATGCTAATTGATAAATTTGGACGAACGATCGATTATTTGCGCATTTCAGTTACGCAGCGGTGCAATTTCAGATGCAGATATTGTATGCCTGCTACGCCGTTTAACTGGGTGCCGCGAGAGAATATTTTAAGCTTTGAGGAGATGTTTTTATTCGTCAAGGTTGCGATCGACGGCGGCGTGAAAAAGATCCGCATAACCGGCGGCGAACCACTGGTGCGAAAGGGGATCGAAGATTTTATAAAGATGATTGCGGATTACGCCCCAGGTATCGATCTTGCGCTTACTACCAACGGATATTATCTTAAAAACTACGCGCGCGCCTTGAAAAATGCGGGGCTAAAGCGCATCAATATGTCGCTTGACTCGCTGCGTCCGGAGCGGGCTAAATTTATAGCTCAGCGCGGCGTGCTTTATAACGTCTTAGAAGGCCTTGATGCCGCGCTTGAAGCGGGACTAAAAGTCAAGCTAAACACCGTCGTGCTAAAGGGGATCAACGACGACGAGCTTATTTATTTGCTGGAATTTGCCCGCGAGAAGGACTGTCAGATTCGCTTCATAGAATTTATGGAAAACACCCATGCCGGCGATCTTACAGGCTTAAAATCAAACGAAATTTTAGATATTTTAAGGCGTAAATTTATCTTTACCGCTCTGCCGAAATTGCAGAGCTCGCCCGCGTCGCTTTACGCGCTAGCAGACGGCTACACCTTCGGTATCATCGATCCGCACAAGCACGATTTTTGCGAGAGTTGCAACCGCATCAGACTAAGCGCCGAGGGGCTTTTGATACCGTGTCTTTACTTCGAAGATGCGCTAAGTATCAAAAAGGCGGTCAAAGAGGGCGACATCGCCGCAGCCGCCGAAATTTTGGCTAAAATTTTAGCGAATAAGCCCGAAAAAAATCGCTGGCAAGCGGATGCTTCGAATGAAATTTCAAGCCGTGCATTTTACGAGACGGGCGGATGAGGCTCGTAGAGAGCTTTTTAAGTATCCAAGGCGAGGGCAAATACGCAGGCAGGCTCGCGTTTTTCTTTCGCTTTGCGGGCTGTAATCTGCGCTGCGAGGGCTTCGGCGGCGAGCGCGTTTCGCCAAAGACCGGCAAGATCTTGCGCGGTTGCGATACGATCCGCGCGGTTTTTACAAATCACTTCGAGCACGAAGAAATTTTAAATCTAGCGCAGCTTTTGAATAAAATTCCAAATTTATCAGGTTCGTCCTGTTTCGCACCTGCTTGCTCTGCACCGGGTTTTTGCGCCGCCGAGTCTTTTTTTGAAAGCGATACGTTAAATTCCACCGCCGCACAAACGCCTCCCTGCCTAAACGGTAACGCAAAAAATTCTTTAAATTTAACGAGCGAAAATTCTTTAAATTTCGCAGTGCAGAATTCCTCAAATTTAAATCCGCAAAGCTCCGCATCACCGCAGAGCACTAAACTTCATCAAAAGCCGATCATCGTTATCACCGGCGGCGAGCCGCTGTTGCATCACAAGGAGGCGCTATTTTACGAGTTCGTCTGCGAGTTGCTCGCACGCGGATACGCGGTGCACTTCGAAACCAACGGCACGATTTTAGTGGATTTTGAAAAATTCCCCGCTTACAAAAGCTGCGTTTTTGCGATCTCGCCTAAGCTCTCAAACTCCGCCGAGCCGCGCGAATGCAGGCTGAGCTTCGCTGCGCTACGAAGCTTAAGGCAAAACGCAAAAGATAGCTTTTACAAGTTTGTGATCTCGCCCGAGTTTGACGCGCAGCCCGAGATCGCCGAAATTTTAGCGGCGTGCGGCGGCGAGGTTTATTGTATGCCGCGCGGCGCAGATCGTCGCGAGCTGGAAAGCGCCGCGCAATTTTGCGTGGATTTTTGCCTAAAAAACGGCTATAATTACTCCGATCGCCTGCACATTAGAATTTGGGGCGAGAAGGACGGGGTATGATAATTAGGAAATTATACGAATTCGAAAACGCTCACATCGTGCGCCTGTGCGGTTCGAAGCGGTGTCGCACGAGCATCCACGGTCACTCCTACAGATGTGAAATTTTGCTTAGCTCAAATTTTTTGGATGAAGCGGGGATGGTATATGACTTCGGCTACATGAAGCTCGGTATCCGCGAGCTTATCGATAGTTTTGACCACGCCGTGACGATCTACGCGCGTGATGATACGAGCTATATCGCGGATCTTAAAAAACACAGCGCGCGCTGGGTGCAGATACCGCTAAATCCGAGCGCGGAGCAGTTTTGTAGAATTTTTTTCGTTCTAATCGACCGACTTTTGAGCCTAACTCAGATGCAAAACGGCGAGCGCGAAGTAAAGCTTCACAGCGTCATCGTACACGAAACCGCGACCGGCTATGCGCAGTGCTTCCGCGAGGATGCCTACAACGCGCAGATGGGCGAGATCGCGCTGGAAGAGATAGAATTCTCGCCAGCCGTGCGCGAGGAGTGGAGGCAGCCGGAGCTTTGGCAAAAGCTGCTGCGCGGCGAAAAAATCATCTATCCAAAGGATTGCTGATGAGAAATTTCTTTAAATTTGGCTCGGGGTTTATGCGCGTTTTTGCTGCGTGCGCGATCTTTGTTTGCGCGCTTGCTTTGGGCGGCTGCGATGACGAGAAAAAGGACACCTTGCAAAAGCCGCCGGTAGATAGCGAGGTGCCGAAGGATGTACCCATCGCGCCTAGCGAGCCTAAAGTCGATATAAACGCCGATATGCCGCCGCTTCCGGTGACCGAATAGGACGGAGCGTTGAAAAATCCGCGGCTAAATTTGAAAATTTTTAAAATTTGCATAGTTCGTATGCGGCGTGCGAGCGCGATTTCGGTGTCTTTTTTGCCCGTACGATCTGCGCAGAGAAATTCTAAATTTTTATCCACAAAATTTCATTCTTGGCGCGAGAGATACGGCGCGAAATCGGGGTTGAACGCGCACGCGGTAAATTTTGGCGCAATAAATAGCCGCGGCTGCTTTGAAGGGTTTTTAAAATTTCAAAGGCGCGGAGTAGGTCTGTTTGATCCCGCGCCGAAAAAATTTGCGTTAAAATTCGGTCGTTTCGGCTCTAGCCGCGCAAAATTTTATACTGCAAATTTAACTCCCTGGCGGAAGTGATGGATTATCTGTATCAAAGCGCCCTGGGTTTTCATAAATTTTTCGCGCTAGCTGCGGCGATTTTAACGATAATTTATCTGATCTTTACTCAGCTTAAGATCGATACCGCGGCAGCGGAATTTCGCCCTCGCAGTGAGGCTTTAAATTCCGCCGCTTCCGCGCCGCAAGCTGAAAATTTAAAGCAAAAGAGCAGATCTGGGCTTAGATTTCTTAGGCGCATCAGGCTGTTTTTGCCGATCTATTATTCGTGTATCGCGGCGCTGATAATTAGCGGAAGCGTGATGCTGCCGGTGCTGCGTTTTGATCTGAGCTTTAAAATTTACTTTATGGCGGTCGGATCGCTAGCGATGATCGCGCTTAGCGCGGCGTCTTACAAGCGGCTAAAAATCGCGTATCTGAGCCAAAACTTTGCGCCGTATCAGCGCAAAATGCGGGTGATTTTGGGGCTAAGCTTAGCGATAATTTTGATAGCGAGTGTTATTTGATGGTATATTTTTACGATAAGTTTGCAGGCGAACAGAGCCTAGTTTTGCAGAATGATCAGTTTTTGCACCTAAAGGCGAGGCGAGCAAGGGCGGGCGAGCGCATAGACGTGCGAAATCTAAAGGACGGGGCGAGTTATCTATATGAGATCGCCGAAATTTCGCGTAAGGGTGCGGCTCTGAATTTAGTTTTTAAAAGCTCGGTTTTTACGCCGAGCCACGATTTTTGCGTCGCTTGGGCGGTCGTCGAGAGCGCCGTGGTCGAAAAGAGCCTGCCTGCACTAAATGAGATGGGCGTCGGGCGGCTTATTTTGGTATATGCCGATCTGTCGCAGAAAAACGTGCGGCTCGATCTGCAGAGGATGGAGCGGATTTTGATCAACTCGTCGCAGCAATGCGGGCGAAATTCCATCATGCAGATCGAGGTTTTGAGCAGCTCGGACGAGCTCGCGCAAAGGTATGAAAACGTAAGCCTGATCGATTTTGGCGGCAAGAACATCGACATTTTCGGCGGCGACGAGATCGCGTTCGTAGGCCCCGAGGGCGGATTTTCGCCGCGCGAAAGGGAGAAATTTAAAAACGCCTATGCGCTTAATAGCCCTTATATTTTGCGCTCAAACACCGCGCTGATCGCAACTTGCGCGAAGCTGATGTTTTAAACGCTCGGCAAATTTTAAAATTTAAAAGCCGCGCGCTTTAAATTTTGGAATTTAAATTTTGCCTTGCGCGACCCGTTATGTTTATCAGCGGCCTAATGCGCGGCGCGTATTGCTGCGGCATATCTTCGCGCGCTGTATTTGTACGCCGCAGTAAATCAAAATTTTACCCGCAAAGCGGGCTAAATTTTAAAACTTCGCGTCCAAAAAAGCATATTCAAAAAGAAAATCCACGCTTTGCCGAGAGTTTTTTAAAACCCTTTAAATTTGCTTTTTAGATAAAAAAGTTGTATAATCGCAACCTTTTAAAATCATCAAAAAGGATCAAAAATGAAAAAAGATATCCATCCGAACTTTGTCGAAACGACCGTTACCTGCGCTTGCGGAAACACTTTTAAAACGCGCTCGAACAAGCCTGAGATCCGCGTCGATATCTGCTCCAACTGCCATCCGTTTTTCACAGGCAGCGAGAAGATCGTAGATAGCGCGGGCCGCGTCGAGAAATTTAAGCAAAAATACGGAATGAAATAGTTGCTATATCTCATTCCTACGCCGATAGGAAATTTAAGCGATATCTCGAGCCGCGCGCTTGAGGTATTGCAAAGCTGCGAAATCCTAATCTGCGAGGATACGAGGGTTTCAAAAAAACTTCTAAACCTATTATCCGATAAATTTCAAATTTCATTTAAAATTTCACAGTTCTACTCGCTGCACACACACAACGAAGCGGAGTTTTTCGCGAGCTTTGATGCGGCACTTCTGCGCGAAAAAGCTTGCGCATACGTAAGCGATGCCGGCATGCCCTGCATCAGCGATCCGGGGATTGCGCTCGTAAAATTTGCGCAGCGAAGCGGCGTGCCTTACGAGGTGCTTAGCGGCGCAAACGCTCTGCTGCTCGCAGCCGCCGCAAGCGGGCTGGTGGAGAAAGAATTTAGCTTTTTAGGCTTTTTGAACAATGACGGCGCGCAGCGCAAAGCTCAGATTCTAAATTTAATGCAGAGCCCTTATCCGTGCGTACTTTACGAATCTCCAAAGCGCGTGATAAAGCTAATTGAGCAGATCGCGGGGATCGACGCGCAGCGCAAAATTTTTGCAATCAAAGAAGCTACGAAAAAATTTGAAACAAAATTTTTCGGTAGCGCCGCAGAGGTTTTGCTGAGCTTAAACGGCGCAAATTTAAACGGCGAATGGTGCGTCGTGATTGACGGCGCGGGCGAGAAAAGCTTTGAAAAAATCACGCAAGAAGATATTCTTTCGCTTGAGATCGCGCCGAAAATAAAAGCAAAACTACTCTCAAAAATCAGCGGCGAACCCGCCAAAGAAATATATAAAAATTTGATACGCTAAGTCATATTTTAACCGTTTTTCGCTAAAATCCCAAAATGATTATTTACGGCAAGCAGCTGTTTTTGCACCTTTTAAACCGGCATCCGCAGAAATTTATCCGCATCATCCTTGCAAAGGAGTGCGAGAAAGAAATTTTTAAAAAGATCGCCGCGACCGGCGTAAAAATTGAGCGCGCCGATGCGAAAAAAGCTCAAGCCCTCGCTCGCGGCGGCAACCATCAAGGCTTCTTGGCCGAGGTGGAGGAGTTTAGCTTCGGCGATCTTGCTAGCGTCAAAGACGATAAATTCGTGCCGATCCTTTATGGGCTTACCGACGTCGGAAACATCGGCGCGATAATGCGCAGCGCCTATGCTTTGGGTGCAAATAGCGTGATCGTCGTCGCAAATAATCTAAATATGGCGGGCGTAGTGCGCGCTAGCTCGGGCGCGGCGTATGAGCTAAATGTCGTTAAGGCCGCAGACGGGCTTAGCGTGATAAACGAGCTTAAACAAAGCGGCTTTGAAATTTACGCCGCGAGTGCGGACGGAACGAACTTTAAGGAGTTAAAGCTCGGCGCGAAAAACGCACTCGTAATGGGGAACGAAGAAGAGGGGATACCTGCTAGGGCGCTTAAAAAATGCGACTGCGCGGTATCGATAAAGATGCGCGAAGGCTGGGACTCGCTTAACGTAAGCGCGGCATTTGCGATACTATGCGATGGAATTCTAAATGGAAGAAATAGAAGAGAAGTTAAATAATACGGATGAGCAGGCGGAACAAACCGAGAAGCCGGAGCAAACACAGCAGCCAAAAAATAGCGATCTAGATAAATTAAAATCTATGGATTTGATCGAGATAGCGCGCACGACGCGCATCGACGCGCAAAATTTAGAATACATCATCAATAAAGACTTCGAGAAGCTGGCAAATTTTAACGTTAGGGGCTATATTAAAATTTTAGAGCGCGAGTTCGGACTGGATCTATCGGACTGGCTTAGCGAGTTTGAGGTCGCGAAAGAGGGCTTCGCGCCCGTTAAAAAGGCTAAAGTCGAGCAGGTTTATGGTCAAAGGGTCAGCCCTAACAAAAGCGGTAGCGGTTGGCTTATGTGGCTGCTTGCGATGGTGTTAATCATAGGCGCGATCTTTTATTTCGGACTTTATAAAAGCTTCGGCGAATTTTTGGGCTCGCTTTTATGGGAGCAAAACAAAACCACCTATTCTGACGCTCCGATTGTAAACAATACTCAAAAAAAGCTTGAAAACATCGGTATCGACGTCGTTTCGCACAACGCTACAGATGAAAAATTCGCATTAAAGTCAGATGCCAATGCAGCCGCTGCTGCGGATGAAAATTTAAGCTCGCTCAATGCGCTGGACCGCTCTATCAGGATCGAGCGCGCAAGCATTAAGACTGAGGAAAATTCTACCGACGAAAACGCCACGCAAAGCAAACCCGCGACGAGTAAAGATATCGTGCTTAGCCCACGCGGTAAGATGTGGATCGGCATCATCGATCTAAAAAGCGGCAAGAAGCGCGAGATGGTCATTAATGCCCCTTACGTCGTCGCTTCGCAAGGAGATGAGGAGTTGCTAATCTCTACCGGCCACGGGATGTTTGAGCTCGGTAAAGCCGATGGCAACGTAACTTTCAGCGAAAGAAACACTCAAAAATTCCACGTCAAAGATGGCAATATCACTAAAATTTCAGCCGATGAGTTTCTGCGCCTAAACAAGGGCAAGAAGTGGTAAAATCCTCGCTCTCGCGCGGTTTTTCACTCGTAGGACTTCGCCGCCGCCGAGGATAGAATTTTGGCCCGCTGCGGCGAGTGCGACTTAAAATAAACCCACGAGGGTAAATTTAGAGGGTTTTGAACCGCGCCGCCTTAGATAGAATTTTAAGCGGCGCAGGTAAAATTAGCGGTGCGATAAAATTTTAAGCGGTGCGGGCGCTTGCGGTAGCGCGCTAAATTTAAGAGGTGTAGTCCACGGCGCCGTGCAAAACGGAAGCTCTGATCGTTATCGTTTTGATCGGACGTAAATTTAAACAGCGCCGCAAAGGGTCGCGACGCGATAAATTTAAACGATCAACGCCTCCGCGCCCCCCGCGGTTTTAAAATTTTAGCGAGGTAAAAGTTTAAATTGCTTGAGCAATATAAAAAGCGCCGCCGCATCGACGCTAAGGCTTGAAATTTTGCCTCCGTGCGGTACGAGCAGATCGCGCGTTAAGGCGCTAAATTTTAAATAAAGCTTGGAAATTACTTTAAGATAAGAGGTTTGAGATGTTTGACGAAATCCGTTTTTCAAAAATCGAGCGTTTGCCCAATTACGTTTTTGCCGAGGTCAATGCCATAAAAATGGCGGCGCGCAGAGCCGGCGAGGATATAATCGATTTTTCGATGGGCAATCCCGACGGCAGGACGCCGCAGCATATAATCGATAAGCTTTGCGAAAGCGCGCAAAAGGACAAGACGCACGGCTACTCCGTAAGTCAGGGCATCTACAAGCTGCGACTTGCGTGCGCGAATTGGTACAAGCGCAAATACGGCGTGATCTTGGATCCAGAAAGCGAGATCGTCGCGGTGATGGGCTCCAAGGAGGGCTTCGTGCATCTAACTAGCGCGATCGTAAATCCGGGCGATGTCGCGGTGGTGCCCGATCCTGCGTATCCGATCCACACTCAAGCCTTCATCATCGCGGGCGGTAACGTCGTTAAAATCCCGCTTGCCTATGATGAGAATTTAAATTTTAATGAGAACAAATTTTTCATCGATCTGCAAAAAACCTTCGATGAGAGCATTCCGCGCCCAAAATACGTCGTCGTAAATTTCCCGCACAACCCCACCACCGTCGTCGTGCAAAAGAGCTTCTACGAGCGGCTCGTGGCGATGGCGCGGCAGGAGCGGTTTTATATCATCAGCGATATCGCTTACGCAGAGATCGCTTTTGACGATTACAAAACGCCGTCGATCTTTGAGGTTCAGGGTGCGAAAGACGTCGCAGTCGAGGCATACACGCTTTCTAAAACCTACAATATGGCGGGCTGGCGCGTGGGTTTTGTTAGCGGCAACAAAAAGCTCGTAGCCGCGCTTAAAAAGATCAAGTCGTGGTTTGATTACGGCATGTTTACGCCGATCCAAGTAGCCGCCACGATCGCGCTGGACGGGCCGCAGGAGTGCGTAGAGCAGATCCGCGCGAGCTATGAGAAGCGTAGAAATTTTTTGATTGACGCTTTTGCGGACGCAGGCTGGCAGATCGCTAAACCTAGCGCGTCGATGTTTGCGTGGGCGAAATTGCCGCCCGCGGCGGCTCATCTAAGAAGTATGGAGTTTTCCAAGCAGCTTCTTACCAAGGCGCGCGTCGCCGTAAGTCCCGGCGTGGGCTTTGGCGCAGCGGGAGACGATTATGTGCGGATCGCTTTTATCGAAAACGAAAACAGGACTCGCCAGGCCGCTAGAAATATAAAAAAATATTTGAAAGAGATCTGATGAAGGTAGCGATTTTAGGCGTCGGCACCGTAGGTAGCGAAGTTGCAAATATTTTGATCAAAAATAAAGATATCATCCTTGCGCGCGCAGGCGTTAGCATAGAGCCCGTAATCGGGCTCGTGCGCGATACGAGCAAAAAAAGGGGCGTGCAAATTCCTCTTAGCAGCGACGCGCGAAGTATCATCGAGCGCGATGACATCGACGTTTTTGTAGAGCTTATGGGCGGGGTAGAAAAGCCCTACGAGGTCGTAAGTGAAATTTTAAAGCGTAAAAAGGCGGTCGTTACCGCAAATAAGGCGCTTTTGGCTTATCATCGCTACAAGCTCCAGGCTCTAGCGGGCGATACGCCTTTTGGCTTTGAAGCGAGCGTGGCGGGCGGAATTCCGATCATCAAAACCCTACGCGAGGGGCTAAGCGCCAATCGTATCGAAAAAATAATCGGCATCGTAAACGGCACAAGCAACTTTATCCTTACGAATATGATGCAAAAAAACGAGAAATTTGAAGACGCGCTAAAGCGAGCTCAAGAGCTCGGATACGCCGAAGCCGATCCTAGCTTTGATATCGGCGGGTTCGATGCGGCGCATAAGCTCTTGATCTTAGCTAGCATCGCATACGGCGTGCACGGAGATCCTGAAGATATTTTAATCGAGGGGATCGAGGAGATCACGCAGGAGGATATCTATTTTGCGCGCGAATTTGATTTCATAATCAAGCTGCTTGCGGTGGCTAAGCGCGCGTGCGACAACAAAGTCGAGCTGCGCGTCCATCCTGCGCTCATTTCAAAGGATCAAATGCTCTCAAAAGTCGATGGCGTAATGAACGGCGTGAGCATCTACGGAGACTGCGTCGGCGAGAGTATGTATTACGGCCCTGGCGCGGGCGGAAGCGCTACGGCAAGCGCGGTTATAAGCGATCTCATCGACATCGCGCGTGATAACAAAAACCCGATGCTCGGCTATAAAATTTTGCCTAGTGAAAATTTTATGCAAATTCTGCCAAGCGAGCAGATCCGCACGAAGTATTATTTCAGGCTGCGCGTGCGCGATGAGAAGGGCGTGCTCGCGAAGCTCACGAACATTATGAGCTTAAACGATCTTTCGATCGACAGCTTTTTGCAAAAGCCTAAGCTTAAAACGGACGAGGAAGTGACGCTGTTTTTTACGACGCATACGTGCTGCGAGAAGGACATAAAGCGCGCAATAAGCGTGATCGGCGGCGAAAATTTCATCACGCAAAAGCCTTTTATGATCAGGATCGAAAGCTAAAGTTGAGTTTAAAAGAATATCTTTTCGGCTTTGCCTGCGAGGACCGTGCGGTGGAATTTTTGCGCGGCGAAGGGTTTGAAATTTTAAAGCGAAATTTTCGCTGCCGCTTCGGCGAGATCGACATAATCGCGCGCAAAGACGGAATTTTGCACTTTGTAGAGGTGAAGGCTACGAGCGGCGATTATGACGCCGCAGAGCGTGTGACGGACGCCAAGATGGCTAAAATTTTAAAGGCGGCGGAATTTTATCTGATGAGCTGCGATACGGGCGAGCCGTGGCAGATCGACGTCGTGGAAGTTTATACAAAGCAGATAAAATTTATCGCCAACATATCTTTTTAAATTAGAATTTTTATTATTTATTTAAGATAATGAACTATAATCCGCGAAATTTTAACACAAGGAGAACATTATGGGAAAGTATATAGAGCTTACTTCGGAGAATTTCGACGTTACTAAAGAGGGTGTCGCGCTAGTCGATTTTTGGGCGCCTTGGTGCGGACCGTGCCGTATGATCGCCCCGATCATCGAGGAGCTTGCGAACGACTACGAGGGCAAGGCTAAAATTTGCAAAGTAAATACCGATGAGGCGCAGGATTTGGCGGTGCAGTTCGGCGTTCGCTCGATCCCAACGATACTATTTTTCAAAGACGGCGAGCTAAAAGCTCAGCTCATCGGCGCGCAATCTAAGCAGATCATAGCCGACAAGCTAAACTCGCTTCTGTAAATTTTAAAAGGGCGGCTTTCGCCCTTTTTTCTCCTACTTATCGTTTTATTAACTAAATTCGTAAATTTAACGCCCGCGGTTTTACTTAATAAAATAATTAAGGAGAAAAAATGTTAGATTTAGCAATTATCGGCGGCGGTCCTGCGGGGTTAGCGGCGGGGCTTTATGCTACAAGAGGCGGTTTAAAGGACGTCGTGATGTTTGAGATGGGGATGCCCGGCGGGCAGATCACCTCAAGCTCCGAGATGGAAAACTACCCGGGCGTCGCCGCGGTGACTGACGGGATGAGCTTTATGGCGCCTTGGCAGGAGCAGTGCTTCCGCTTCGGCTTAAAGCATGAGATGGTGCGCGTGCTACGCATCTCAAAAGACGGCGATGGAAATTTTACGATCTATCTCGAGGGTGATCAAACGCGCCGCGCTCGTGCTGTTATCGTGGCTATCGGCTCTACTCCGCGTCGCGCGGGGATCGAGGGCGAGGATGAGTTCTTTGGTCGCGGCGTCAGTACCTGCGCGACCTGCGACGGGTTTTTTTATAAGGGCAAAGAGGTTGCCGTCCTCGGCGGCGGCGATACGGCGCTAGAGGAGGCGCTGTATCTGGCTAAAATTTGCTCTAAAGTCTATCTGATCCACCGCCGAGACGAGTTTCGCGCCGCGCCTTCGACAGTGCAAAAGGTGCGCGAAAGTGAGAATATCGAGCTCATCACAAATGCGCTCGTAGAGCAGATCAAGGGCGATGCAAGCGGCGTAACGGGCGTCGTCGTCAAAGATAAAACAAGCGGCGCCACGCGCGAACTGCAGCTGCCTGGGATCTTCGTATTCGTGGGGCTTGACGTGCGAAACGAGGTGTTAAAGAATGAAAGCGGCAAGTTCATCTGCGACGTCACGCCCGGTGGGCAAGTCGCGGTAAATTTAAAGATGCAAACAAGCGTACACGGACTATTTGCGGCGGGCGATATGAGACAGGATGCGCCTAAGCAGGTCGTTTGCGCGGCAGGCGACGGTGCGGTTGCCGCACTTAGCGCGATCGCGTATCTGCAAGGACACGACAAATAAGCTTGTATTCGGCGTAAAATTTCACGGCGCGGCGAGCGAAACTACTCCCGTCGCGTTTTAAAATTTAAAACTTCACATAAAATTTTGATATAAAAAAGCGGCTAAATTTTAAAATTTCATAAAATTTAGCCGCGAGATGAGGCGCTTATTGCCTTTCGTAGAAGCCTGCTATGACATCTTTTGACTTCATTTTATTCACGGGATCTTCTTTGCCATTCGTGATAAGTTTAAATTTATCAGACAGATTTACGCTTTTACCCTCATTTACGATAAAATTTAACTCGATAGCAAGCTTTGATGATCCGCCTTCTTTATGTCCGAAGCTCGCGTCCAACTGCTCTGCGGTTATTTGCGAGTAATAAATGGCTGCTTTTAAGCACTCCATAATAGAGTCTATGTAGATTTCGGTATCGCTTTCTTTCGGTATCTCCCCTTTTAATTTGTCGTCGCAATCGACCGACTTCCATTCCTCCTCAAAAATTCTATTTTGCCTTTGGTTTTTAAGCGTTTCTTGAAATTTAGCTTCGTTTAATTTACAGTGTTCTTTTGCCAGCTTAAGCAAACCTTGCGCGTCGTAAGCCTTGCCCTCATAAAAAGTCATAACCCTTTTTAAAGATGAGTCTAACATCTCTTGTTTATATGATTTAAGCCTATGCTCTACATCCACGTCGCAGACCATCTTAACCGTCTTTAATCCGCCGTTTTCCTCTTTGCTCCAGGTGATATTTTTGCAGATTTTTGAACCCTCGATCGCCGTACCAATATTCATCGATTTGAAATCCGGCAGGGTGTAGTTTTTGACAAGTCCTACATCGTCATCGCCGCATCCTGCAAAAATAAATGCCGCAAGCGCAGCACCTAATGCGTATTTCATACTCGCTCCTTGAAGAAAAGTTAACGAGCAATGCTACCCATCTCTGTTTAATAACGGATAAATTTAGAGCTGAAATTTGAGATAAATTCGCGAAGCGCTAGAGATCAAGAATGCAAAAGTGAAATTTGATGAAAGAATTCGGCGAGAGAGAGAGGGAATCGAACCCCCCGGAAAACGGTCAACCGCCCTCCTATCGGATTTGAAGTCCGCAGACGCCACCAGGTCGCCATCCTCTCCAAATGCGGGAATTATAGCGAGATAAAATTTATTTAGCTTTAAAGAGGCTAAATTTTAAGCCCTTTCGGCTCATTATTAGCGACGGCAGAATTATGAGCGCGCCCAAAAGCAGCAGGCTCATCACTAGACATATCAGTAGCCCGAAGTAGATCGTAGGCCAGAAATTACTCATCATCATTACGCTAAAACCTAAAATGATCGCGAACGACGTATAATACATCGCGTATCCGATACTTGCGTGGCTCGCGCGGATAGCCGCGGCCTCGTCGCCCAGGCGCGCAAACTCGCGCTTGTAGCGATAAATATAGTGGATGACATCGTCTACGCCGATACCGATGCTAATCGCCGCTATCGTAATACTCATGATATCCAGCGGAATGCCTGCAACCCCCATGATGCCGAAGCAGGCGCAAAGAGGGATCAAATTTACGACGATCGCGATAAGTGCGTATGACAGCGAGCGAAAGATGATCACGAAAAGCACGAAAAGCACGAGCACGGTGATACCCAAAGTGCCTATCTGCGAGCTCATCAGGCTTTGAAGCATATTGTTGTAAAGCACCATTATACCGCTGATCTGTGCGCTTGCCTGCTCACCCTCGAGCAAAGAATTTAGCCCGCTTTGCAGATCTTTTAGGAATTTTGCTCTGCGTAAGCGCGGATCGCTGTCTATCGTGCGGACGCTAAAGTGCGCCTCGTTCGCTTCAATATTTACAAAGGGCGAAAGCACCATCTGGCGGTAGTTTTGCGGCAACTCCGAATAGATAAGAGCGAGGCTCAGATCGTCCAGATCGCGCCCTTGATTAATCTGCTTGCCGAGCTTTAAAAGCGACGCAAGCGAGCTTACGTTGCCGATAAACTCGTGCCCCGTGACGTTTTTGTCCTTCAAAAAATCATCTATTTTGCCGATGATACGCATCTTTTCGGAGGTGAACCAATACTGCGGCTTGTTTTCGTTGGCGGCGTATTCGGCTTCGAAATCGCCAAAATCGTCGCTCGTAGTGGAATTTTGTTCTAAAATTGTGGCATGGGTTTGATCTAAATTTACGGCGCCGCTTGGCTGTGCTGCCGCGACGGAGCTTTGCGCGATAAAATTTTGATCATTTAAATTTTGCGCCGCGGCAACGGAACTTTGCGCCGTGGAATTTTCTGCAATAGAATTTTGCGCCGTGACGGTAGAATTCTGTGCGGCGGGATTCTGCGCGGTAAAATTTTGCCCTGCGGGATTAGAATTTTCGCCGCTCTTAAAATTTGCGCTGCCGCTCGCGGAATTTTCACTCTCGCTAGCGGTGGGATCTGCGCCGCCCGCACTTTTAAATTTAACGACGATATCAAGCGGGATCGTTCCGCCGAGATTTGTATCGATGACCTCCATGCCCGCGCGGATGTCGGTGCTTTTTTTGAAGTAGCCGATGAAGCTATTTTCGACGCGCAGCTGCGAGATACCGTATAGTCCAAAGATCACCGCCGCAGCGCATACGCCATAGACCGCGCCTCTGCTGCGTAGCGCCGTTTCGGCGCACCAAAGGGTAAATTTAAAGTGCTGCTCGAAGCTGCGGTTATTGTGCGTGCGCATTAGAAGCGACATAACCGCACCGAATACTCCAAATGCCGTAACTAGCGAGATACTGATGCCTACGCTCATCATAATTCCCAGAGAAATTACGGGTTTTATATCGCAAAAAATTAGCGACATAAAGCCGATAACGGTCGTAAATATTGCGAAAAAGCAGGGTCTTGCGCGCTCGCGCAGCACTGCGTAAACGAGCTGGCGCTGCGAAAATGCGTGAAAGCGCGCGCTAAACTCGCGGTAGGCGACGATTAAGTGGATGCAGACCGAAACCGTGATGATGAGCTGAAGCGCTATGAAATTTGAGCTAATCACCGTGACCTCAAAGCTCAAAAAGCCGAAAAGTCCCGCTGCGAGCACGACCGAATATGCGCAGATGATGAGCGGCAGTAGGATAAATTTAGCCTGTCTAAAAAAGAGCCAAAAGCACGCTAACAGAAGCACCAAGGCGCCGAGTCCGTAGGTCGTTAGATCCGAGCGGACGTAGCCTACCATATCGTCGGCGATCATATTTAGTCCGCCCAAAAATAGCCGATCGCCCGCAAATTCCTTCTCAAAACCCGCGATCAACGCGCGCAAAGCCACAATGTCGCGGTGATCCTTTTCGCGTAGTTCGTCGCGGTAGGATTTGAAATTTTGCTCCGAAGCTTTAAGCGCATCTTTGAGCTGTGAAATTTGGGCATTGGAGCGGTTGCTCTCATGCTCCGCTTGCTCTAGAGCGCTTTTGGCTCCGTCTCTTAGGCGCAAAAGCTCCTCGTAGCGGGTCTGCGGCTTTAAATTTATTAAAATTGCGGTAGTGCGAAAATCGGCGCTTACTAAATTTGACGCGTAAAAGGGGCTAGTGGCAAACTCGCGCCTAGCCGCGGTTAAATTTACGTCCGCGTCGGTAAGGGTGGGTATGTGTTTAAGCAGCTCGCTCATGCCGCCACCTTTATTTAGCAAAAGCGGCACATTCGTAATATCTGTGACGCTAGCGACGAAATCCAGCTTGGAAAAAGCCGCATCCATCTGCTCTATTTTGTGGATCGTCTCGGGCGCTAAAAGATCGCCCGCGGGAGTGTATGCAAGCACCAAGAAATTCGGCGTTTCGTAGCGCTTGGATACTTCGCGCCAAATTTGAAGGTCTTTGTCATTATCTAGTAGAAGCGTCTGGCTCGAAGCGTCGATCTCGAGCTTTGTGGAGTAATATCCGAAAAACAGCGCCAGCACCGTAAACAGCGCAAGCGTGATTTTCGGAAACGCGACGATTAAGCGAAAAATTTTTTTCAAATACCGCTCTTTTAGGCGCGCTGCTATTCGCCGCTATTGATGACGGTGGAATTTAGCCGCTTTATAAGCTCGTCAAAGCCCAAGCTTTGCGTTACGTCGCCAAGCTGCGAGCGGTAGGTCTGAATGAGGCTGACGCCCACGATATCGACGTCGTAGATGCGCCAATCGGCGCCGTTAGGATAAAATTTAAAATCTATGTCGTAGTTTTTCTGCTCGCCGATGACCTGTGTTTTTAGCACGCGGCGCTTATCGCTCGGGCTTTGTTTGCTTAGCACCTTCATATCCTGATCGGTATAAAGCGAAAGCTTTTCGATAAAGGATCGCTTTAGATGCGCCTCGAAAGCTTTATTAAATTCCGCGATCTGCGCAGGGCTAAGGCTCGCGTAATGTTTAGCAAGGGAGAGCTTTGCCATCATCTTGTAATCAAAATAGCCGTCAAAAAGTGCAAAAATTTTTGCAGGCTTTGCGTCTTTCGGGGTACTGCTTCGCATGATGCTTACGGCCTCGGCAACCTTCTGGCTCATCACGGGCTCGATATCCGCATCGCTAATAGCGTGCGCCGAAATCAAAAGCGCTCCGCAAAGCGCTAGAACTTTTAAAATTTTCATTTTTATTCCTTTATTAATTTCTCGCGATTTTGCTCGTAAGCATCGCGTAAAAACGGATATAGATCCACCGCATCTTTGGTCATTTTTTCATAAAATTTCGGATCGCGCGAGTAGTCGTTAAATATTCTAAATCCGTTGACGGAGTTTCGAACGGTGCTGTCTTTAATATAATTTATCGGGTTTGAAAAATAATCTCCGACAAGTCCCGCTGTATCGCGTAGATTGCTTTGTCCCAAAATCGGCCAGACGATGTGCGGACCTGCCGGCACGCCCCAATACCCGAGTGTTTGCCCGAAATCCTCGTCGTGGCGCGAAATCCCGTAGTATTTGCCCGCCATATCGTTAAGTCCGCCGAAGCCGACGGTCGAATTGATCAAAAACCGCTTCGTCTCGTCCCAAGAATTTTCAAATTTACCCTGCAATAGGTTGTTTACGAGCCTCATCGGATATAAAATATTATAGAAAAAATTTGAAAACGCGCCCTGGATCGGATCGGGCATTACGTAATCGTAGCCGCTGGCTACGGGGGTTAATATGTATGAGTAAAATACGTCGTTAAAGCTCGTCATAACGCGGTTATAGCCGCTAAGCGGATCGAAAACCTCGCGCTTGGCAAACTCCTCATCAAAACCATCCGTATCGCTAGGCGCTACGTCTTGCTTCTGTGAGCAACCGCAGAGTGCCAATGCCGCGGCTAAGAATATAAGTTTTATAAATTTCAAATGTGACCCTTCTTTATAAATCAAAGTGGCGATTTTACAAGTTTAAAGAAATTTTGTCAATAAAGGTAAAATTTCATATAGAATTTCCCTCTTTATAGCGCAAAATAAAGCCTGTGGCTCTTTAAGAAATATATCAGAGGATATATTATAAAATCACGTGAAAGTAAATAAGAAAGGATGAAAATGGACGCAAAATTTGCTTTGGAATTCCTGCTTGGCAACAAAGCATCGCTTTTAGCCAAACACATTAAGCTGCTTAAGGCCGTAGATGAGACTAAAAGTATTACAAAGGCCGCAGAGATCGTAGGAGTGTCGTATAAAAACGGCTGGGACGCACTAAATTTAATCAACAACGCGAGCAAAAAACCCCTCATCGTCCGCACTCAAGGCACAAAGAAAAATAGCGGCTCGGAGCTCACTCCATACGCTCACAAGCTAATTCGCGCTTATGATGCTATCAGCCACGCGGGCGAGACGTTTTTGAGTGAAATTTTAAAGCTTGACGAGATCACCGAAGAGAGCCTTCTAAGCTTAGAGAAGATCGGTATGAAGCTTTCTGCGCGAAATCAGCTAAGTGTTGAGATTACGGATGTTCAAACAGGCGCTGTAAATTCTCAAATCACGGCTAAGCTAGCAGGTGGCGAAATTTTATGCGCGACGGTAACCGTAGAGAGCGAAAAAAATTTAGGGCTGAAGGCTGGCAAGGATGTGCTGTTTTTATTCAAAGCTCCAAGCGTCATCATTGCCAAAGGAAGCTCGGAGAAGCTAAAACTTAGTACGGCGAATCAAATCAAGGGCACGATTAGCGAGGTCAAAATCGGCGCGGTAAACGCAGAGATCTGTCTAGGCACAAGCTCGCATCAAAACATCACCGCGATCATCACGCGAGAATCTGCCACCGCGATGGCTCTAGGAGTAGGAGATGAAGTAACGGCGATCATCGAGCCTAGCGAGATCATTATTGGCGCGTAATAGGGTGAAATTGGGTGCGCAAAATTTTAAAATTTAAGGCGTAAATTTAAAATTTTAGATACAATTCAATTCTCGGTGAGAGCCGAAACGAAAGGCATAAAATGAAGTTGAAAGCAGTGCTTTTAGGAATTTTAATGGCAGGCGCGCTAAGCGCAGGAGAGGTCAGCGTAGCAGCTGCTGCGAACACGACGTATGCGTTTGACGAGATCAAGGCGGAATTTGCCAGGCTACATCCGCAAACTACGCTAAACGTGAGCTTGGGTGCGAGCGGTGCGCTTAGTGCGCAGATCAAAAACGGCGCGCCGTTTGATATTTTTATGGCGGCGGATATGAAATTTGCAGACGATCTGCATAAAGATGGCTTTGCGACGGCGCCTGCCAAAACCTACGCCAAGGGCAAAGTGGCGATGTTCAGCGTGCGCGGCGTAGATCTTAGCAAGGGGCTTGAAATTTTAAAAGACCCTAGCGTCAAAACTATCACGATAGCAAATCCAAAGACCGCTCCTTACGGCACCGCAAGCGTACAGGCTTTCCAAAAAGCAGGAGTTTACGACGAGATCAAAGGCAAAATCGTAGAAGCAAAATCGATCGGCGAGGCTCTTTCGCAAGCGCTTAAAGCTTCCGACGTCGGCTTTATCGCGGCTAGCGCGATGTATGCGCCTAAGATGGCAAAGGATGGCTGCAACGACAAGCCTTGCAAGCAGGGCGAAAATTTCGTCTTGGTCGGTACCGACCTCTACGAGCCGATAGCTCAAGGCATGGTCGTGCTAAACCGCGCTAAAGACAATGCCGAAGCCAAGGCGTTTTATGATTTTATCTTAAGTGATAAGGGCAGGGCGATCTTTGCTAAATACGGATACGAGTTTTAATGATTAGAGCGAGAATCAACGAAATTTTACAAAAAGACGGCATCCATTCTGTAGGATTTATCGCGGGCGGCATCAAGCTACGTGGCGTATTTCTGCAGCTAAGTAGTGAGCTTAAGGTGGGTAGCGAAGTTTACGTGGGCTTTAAAAGCACCGATGTGCTTTTATCTCGCGAGGCCCTAAGTGGTGTATCTAGCGAAAATGAAATTCACGGCAAGATTATGAGCCTAAGCTTAGGTGAAATTCTATGCACGCTCAGGTTTGAAGGCAAGATAAGCTTTGATGTGCTCATTAGCGCGCATTCTGCGCAGGAGCTTGCTTTACGCGAGGGCGACGAGGTTTTCGCATACATTAGCGCCACTGCGATATATATAGAAAAATATGATAACGATTGATTGTAAGAAAAAAATCAGTGATGATTTCTCGATTGATGCTCGCTTAGAGATTAACAAAGGCTCGTTTGTGTGCCTATATGGGCGCAGCGGCAGCGGTAAGACTACACTGCTGCGCATTTTAGCGGGATTTTTGCGCGCAGATAGCGGTAGCATAAAAGACGGCGATCGCGTTCTTCAAGAAGGCAATGAATTCTTAAGTGCGGGTAAGCGTAGGATCGGCTTTTTGTTTCAAGACTACGCACTTTTTGAGAATATGAGCGTGACGGGTAATCTGCTTTTTGCTAGAAACGATCCGCAAAAAGCTTCGATGCTGCTTGAAATTTTAGAGCTTAGTGAGTTTGCAAAATCCGGCGTCGAGGGTCTTAGCGGCGGACAGAAGCAGCGCGTGGCACTTGCTCGCGCACTGATGCAAGAGCCTGAAATTTTGCTACTTGACGAGCCGCTTTCGGCGCTTGATTTTACGATGCGCGAAAAAATCCAAGAGTATTTGCTAAAGATCCACGAGCAGTTTCATCAGACCATAATTTTAGTAAGCCACGACGTAAGCGAGATCTATAGGCTTTGCAAGCGAGTTTATGAGATGAAGGACGGCAGGATCGTCCGCACCGGTACGCCGGAGGAAATTTTTCTTAAAACTAGCGGCTCGCAGAAGTTTTCTTTCGCGGGCAAGATTGTCGATTTGCAAGCACGCGATGGGGTCAAAGTAGCCGTCGTAGCGATCGGTAGCCAGCTGAGCGAAGTGGTGCTAAGCAATGCAGAAGTCGAGGGTTTGCAAGTAGGCGATGAGGTCAAAGCTGGCGCCAAAGCCTTTAATATCACTCTGCGTAAAATTTAAACTTGTAGGCAAGCTTTTGGGCGTGCCTGGGTGAGAAATTTCAACTAGATTAGAGATTTAAATGTAGACTCTTATGGAATTTTGCGCGGAATTTAGACGAGGAATTTTGCAAAATTTTAGCTAGATTTGCCCGTAAAATACGGTAATATTTTAAAATTTCATTCACATCGTGCTTAGATTTTCATGAAACGCAAAATTAAACGCAGGCTAGAGCGAAACTGCAATGCAAGACTAGATAGCGTGTGGAAATTAAGCTTTAAATTTTAGATTTACGTGGGCGGGCGCCGTTAAATTCCTTCTTTTTTATTAATTGGCGGTGGTCAGTTTATCTTTAAATTTAGCGGCTTTTAGCTTACTTTTTTGGCAGGAGTTGTGCGAATTCTATCATGCGATTTTGGTAAAAAATTTAATGTAAAGCTTTGCAAAAACTTAAATTTTTAGATTTGGAATTTTGCCTGGATTTTGTGGCTTTGAAATTTTAAAAGCTCTAACGGCTTGAAGCTTGCGTGTTAAACTCGCTTAATAAGAGCTGCGGCAAAATTTCATTAACCCGACTCTTTTAGGTTTATGCGAAATTTTAATTTCGTCTTGTCGGGCTCAATGTAATTCCACTAAGTTGTTCGGAGGGCGTCGTTTAGCCTATCTTGCGTGAAATTTGCGCTCAGATGAATCCTGCCCGCTCAAGTTTTAAAGCCTATTGAAGCTTTTTGAAATTTAGCTCAGCAAAATTTGTGGTCTTAAAAAACCGCCAGCTTGGTAGAGCTTAAAAGCCTGGCGAGATTTGCACGCTTGAAGGAATTTATTAGCCAAGCAATTTATAAAATTCCGCTCGCTTTAGCTTGCACGGAATTTTCAAAATTTCATTTTGCAAGACCTTATGGCTATGTGGTTTTCGCAAATTCTATCCAGCTTTGCCTCTAAATTTTAAAGTAGGGCTAGGCTTTTAAGATTTTATAGTTTGGGCCCAGCGGCTCGGCTCGGAGGATAAATGTTTGAAATTCTAAAGGGGCTCGATTACACGCCGTTTCTCGTCTCATTAAAGCTTGCGAGCTTAACGACATTTGCGTTGTTTATCATCTGCGTGCCGCTTGCATTTTTTATGGCGAGAAAAAATTTCCGCGGCAAAAGCGTGATCGAATCGATTATCTCGCTTCCGCTAGTGCTGCCGCCTTCAGTGCTAGGGTTTTACCTGCTCGTTTTTCTATCGCCGTATTCGGTGCTGGGGGAGTTTTTTGACAGACACTTCGGGCTTAGACTCGTATTTAATTTCAGCGGGCTTGTTATCGCGAGCTGTATCTACTCGCTGCCGTTTATGTTTGCGCCGCTGGTTTCGGGCTTTCGCTCGCTTCCGCGCTCGCTTTTTTGGGCGTGCGATTCGCTAGATAAGAGCTATTTTTCCAAGCTTTTTCGCGTCGCGTTGCCTGCGATTCGCCACTCCCTGCTTAGCGCCTTGGTGATCTGCTTTGCGCACACGATGGGCGAGTTCGGCGTCGTGCTGATGATCGGCGGCAGCGTGAGCGAGCAGACCAAGGTCGCCTCCATTGCGATTTACGAAGCGACTGAGACGCTGGATTTTGCGCAGGCTCACGCGTATTCGGCGCTGATGCTTATTTTTAGCTTTGCAGTGCTTTTGATTATGCATTTTTTGGGCGCGCGCGGAGCAAAAATCAAAGCTTAAATAGGCTTTAAAACGAAATTTGCTAAAATCCCGCAAAATTTGGAATTTGGCATGAAAAACAAAAAAGACTTCGTTACCGAAAGATTTAACGCCGCCTTGGTTCTAGGCGCTGCGCTACTTACGCTTGTAGTAGTTTGTGAGATTAGCTTTTTGCGCACTAGGATCGCTACGCAGCTTGATTTGCGGACGCGCACGGCGATTACTTTACTCAAAAATACCGACGAGTCGCTTTTTAGCGAGCTTGAAATTTTAAAAGAAAATATCCTTTCTTTGGACGCAAGGCATGAAGCTGCACAAAGCAAGCTTTATGCGGATTTGATCCGCAACGTCGTAAAATCTTCTCATAGATTTGACGCTATTTTTTATCTACGCGCCCGCGGCGCAGAGCAGAAGAGCTTAGCACATTTTTCATCGGATGGGCGCATTTCGGATCTTGGCGAGATACGGCTTGCGGATATCGCAAGCGAGCTAAAAAAGGAAGAATGGGTATCGCGCTATATGATGATGGATGGGGCGTGGCGGTATTTTTTGATCAAGCGCGTAAATGCTGATTCGTATCTACTAGGCTTTGCCAACACCACTAGGCCGATTGCTAGGCTCTCTTCGCTGGGAGATATTTTGGTCTTTAACGCCGAAGGTAAATTTTTTAACGCTCCTGGCAGCGCAACCGATATATTGGGGCAGGATTTTGATTTTTCACGCCTAGGCGAAGTGGTAAGCTTCGAAGACGAATCTGGGTTAAGCTTTGCCTATCTTGCGAAATTTGGAGATAATTTCGTAATGGCTCGCGAACGAGCCGGCTATTTTTTAGGCGCGGACGATTTTATCGTCGTAGCGCTAGCAACGGCGATTTTAGCTTATTTAATCCTTCTAATTTCAAATTTTACGTTTTTAAAAAAGCGCGTTTTTATCCCGCTCGCGGCAGTTCAAAACGCTCTGCGCCAAGGGGATTACCACTCCAAAATTCGCGATATAGAAGCGCTAAATCCACTAAACTCCGTCTTAGAAATTTCTAAATCCATAGATGAGGTTTTGAAGTCTAATCTGCGCCACGGCGATTTTAGCCTCAGCTTTAAAGATGCGCTAAAATACAGCTCTCTTTCTGTGCTTAGCATCGATAACGTAGCAGGCACGATCGAAAGCGCTAGTAACGGCGCACGCGAGCTTTATGGCGATGACGTCGTGGGGCGGAATATCTTCGCGCTACAAGCAGGCTCGTTTTACGATCACGCCTATCAAACCCAGCGCGCAAATTATGTCAAAGAAAACTATGTCGTAACCCGCCAAGAAACCAAAAATGGCGTCAAAGACCTCTATGTTAAAAAATCTTATATCCGCGATGGAAGTAAAATTTCAACCCTTTTTGTGGTGCTGGATGCGTCAAAATATCGCAGATTTTACGATGAAACTAAGCAAAAATATGAGTATTTAAATCACGCGCCTACCGTTACGCTCGTGTTTGACTACACTTCGGGCAAGATCGTAGATGCTAGCAAAAATATAAAAGAGCTTTGGGGCTACGAAGCGGCGCAGTTTTTAAGCGGCGAGATAAGGCTATGGGATTTACTGGATGAAAAGGACGCGAATGAGGCTAAAAATGAAATTTTAAACCGCTTAGCCGATATGCCCGCAGAAGAGCTAAGCTTTTCTCAAAGTTATAAAATTCGCCACAATGACAATATCCGCTATAGCTACGAAGTGAGCATCTATGTCAAAAAGTCCGCCGCCAGGGCTGCGTTTTATTTTCAAAATATTGATGACGATGTTAAGGCGATCCGCGGCTTGCAGGAGGATTTGGACTTTTATCGCACGGTAATCGAGACTAGGAATTTTTGCACCTGCTTAATCGATCTTGACGCGCAGACGCTATCGTTTGATAAAAATTACTTTAAAATTTTAAAATATCGCGGCAAAAGGCTAAACACTGCGATGAGCTTTGGGGAGTTTAGTTATGAAATTTACTTCGCGGATTTAGAAAATTTCAACAAAATGATCCGCGAATGCACCGCCGGGCTTAGAAATGATTTTAGCTGCGAATTCCGTCTGCGAAATGCCGCTAATGCCTATACTTGGATCAGTATGCAAGGCTACGTCACCGAAAAGCATGGCTCTCGCTCTCGCCTTGTAAAAACTACGCTCGAAGATATCAGCTCGCGCAAACAGACGGAGCTGGAGTTAAATTTAAACGCCAACGTCTTTTCGCGCTCGCTAGAGGCGATCTTAATCACAGATGAGAGCGGTCGCGTGCTGCGCGCTAATAACGCCTTTTATGAAATCACCGGCTATAGCGAAAGCCAAACTATCGGCAAAATTCCAAATTTCTTCGCTCCTACGGAGGGCGGGGCAGACGTGATGGAGAGGATTAGAAAAAATCTCGTCGGCAAACAGACCTCCTATAAAGATGAAATTTACGGGCTAAAAAGAGGCGGTGGCACCTTTCCTGCGCTATTTACGGCAATTGCGATAAAGGATGATTTTTCGCTTACTTCAAATTTCATTTTGATGTTTACTGAAATTTCGCAGATCAAGCAAAAAGAGAGCGAGCTAGCCAAGATCGCCCATCACGACGCGCTTACCGGGCTTCCAAATAGAGTGTATTTTATGAAGGCTGCGCAGAGATTTACGGCAAACTCGGGCGAAAATTCCAAGCTTATGGCGGTGCTTTTTATCGATTTTGACGGCTTTAAGGCAATCAACGACACCTACGGGCACGAGGTTGGTGATATGTTTTTGCAAGCGATCTCAAAGGCGATGAGCGGACTGCTGCGTAAAGGCGATATTTTAGCGCGCCTAGGCGGCGATGAGTTTGGCGCTATCATCGGCGATCTGCAAAGCAAGGATGCCGCGCATGTGCTATTAGACCGTCTGCTTGGAATTTCAAAGATGAAATTTAACCTCAAAGGCAATGAAATTAGCGCAAGCATCAGCGTTGGCGCAGCGTTTTACGATGGCAGCGAAAAGATCGATTTTTCAGGACTTTTATCGCGCGCCGATAGGGCGATGTACCGCGCCAAAACGAGTGGCAAAAACCGCTACTGCATCTTTGAGCGCGCCGAGGCAGACGAACCCAGCGAGGAAGGGATTGCTGCAGCGATCGAAGAAGGGGAGTTTTTCGTGCTCTATCAGCCGATCATTAGCGGCGCACAGATTTATGGATATGAGCTGCTTTTACGTTGGGATCGCGGAAAGCGCGGAATTCTTGCCCCGCAGGATTTTGCGCAGATATTAAGCGAGCCGCGATTTGAGTTGCCAATCTCAAAATTTGCGTTTTCAAAGATGATGGAATTTAACGCTCAAACGGGCGCAAACTGCTCGATAAACGTGAGTCTAGCCGTGCTTGCAAACGACGAATTTTACGATTTTGTAGCTCACAGTTTGCGAGACAGGGCTAATGCAAAAGGCGAGTTGATGTTCGAGATAACCGATTTTAGCGAGCGAAATTTTAAGGAATTCGCCCCTGCGCGTGGGCGTTATGCAGATCTTGGGATTAAATTTGCTCTTAATAGCGCAAATAAAAGCAATATCCCATTCCTGAATGCCCAACCTTTCGATGTCGTTAAAATCGACCGCGAGCTCTGCCTTGACATAGGCAAGAAAAAAAATGCTATCCGAACGATGGTGGAGATCACGGGCAAGCTAAAGCGGGAGTTTGGATTTGCTCTGGGTGCTCAAGGGGTCGAAAACGCGCTGTCGCTGCGGCTCTTAAACAATTTGAAATTTAACTATCTACAGGGAAATTTTATTGCAAAAGCGCTTGATCGCAGGGAGATAGACGCTTTCATCGCGCGATTTAAAGATACGCCGAAGCTTGCAGCCATCGACAAAGATGAGTTTATCAGCTTCTTAAACGCGCTTGATTACAAAGAGCTTGCTTTAAGCTTCATTTCGCGTGCCGATGCGGGCGATCTAAGCCCCGGAGAGTTTGAAGGCTTTAGAGCGAAATTCGGCGAAATTTTAAACAAAACTCAAAGCGCGGGCAGCGAAAAATTTGCGCTAAATACAGAAATACGTAAGCAAATTTTAGATATTCTTTCGCTTGATTATCGCGCTTTGGCAAGCTTCATTCAGAGCTTTAAAACGCGGCTGAATCAGTTCATAAGCGATTTGGAGGCAGCATGATAGATAGTGTTAGCGCCGATTTCGATCACGAGATACCCAACGGCTCGAGACTTTATTTCGGAAAGAGCGCGCAGCTCAAGCGCGAGCTGGAAAATAAAGCGAGCGAAATCCTCGTTAAAAACGGCTTTAGCGAAATTTTAACGCCATATTTTTCATATCATCAGCACCTAAGCGTCGCGCCGCAAAAGCTTCTTAAGCTCTCCGATCCCACGAACCACGAGCTAGCGCTTCGCGCAGACAGCACCGTGGACGTCGTGCGTATCGTGCGCAAGCGGCTGAAAGACGATAAGCTAAGGCGGCTATTTTACGTCCAGCCGACCTTCAAATACCCAAGCGACGAGTTTTATCAGATCGGCGCGGAGCTGATCGGGGAGAAAAATCTGCCGCTTGCGATTAAAATCGCGCAGGAATTTTTTAAAGAATTTGATCTTGTGCCCGCGCTTCAGCTAAGCAACATAGAAATTCCGAAAAAAATCTGCGAAATTTTAAATTTGCCGCTTGAAATTTTTGAAAAGGGCAAGACTGAGACGCTGCTTGAGCAAAATTTGCCTTGGCTGGATGCTACGGCTCGCGCCACGTCGCTAAAGGACGTGCAGGCTCTGCGCGCGCAGGTGCCTGAAGAGCTCGTGCCATGCCTAGATGAAATTTTAAGTCTGGGCGTGGATTACGAGCGTATCTGCGTTTCGCTGCTGTATTACTCTAAAATGCGCTATTACGATGCGCTATTTTTTAGATTTTTAGACGCGGGCGCAGTGTATTGTAACGGCGGAAATTACGAGATTGACGGGCTAAAATCCAGCGGCTTTGCGCTGCTAGTGGATGCTTTGATAGAAAAAATTATGCAAAAGGATGAGAAATGAGTAAAGTTGATGTAGTCATCGGCGCTCAATGGGGCGATGAGGGCAAGGGCAAGATCGTAGATATGATAAGCGCGAATTACGATTTCGTATGTCGCAGCAGCGGCGGGCACAACGCGGGCCACACCATCGTCATAAATGGCGAGAAATTTGCGCTGCATCTGGTGCCTAGCGGCGTGCTTCATAAAAATATCATCAACATCATCGGAAACGGCGTCGTGATCAACCCCGATGTGCTGATTACCGAGATGGCGCAGTTTGAAAATTTAAAGGGCAGATTTTTCATAAGTGAGAAGGCGTTTTTAAATTTACAGTACCACTCGCTGATCGATCAGGCACGCGAAAAGAGCAAGGGCGAGCTCGCAATCGGCACCACCGGCAAGGGCATAGGGCCTGCGTATGCCGATAAGATCGCGCGCACGGGGCACCGCGTAGCGGAGCTTTTGGAGCCTGAAAGGCTTGCCGAGGCGCTATCGCGCGATTTTGCTTCGCATGAGAGCGTTTTTGAAAAAGCGGGGGTTAAAATTCCTAGCAAGCTTGAAATTTATGACGAGCTAAAACGATATAAAAGCGCGCTCGAGCCATACATCGCCGATACGACGCACATGCTGTGGAAGGCGCTTGATTACGACAAACGCGTACTCGTAGAGGGCGCGCAAGGAAGCCTGCTTGATATCGATCACGGCACCTATCCTTACGTCACGAGCTCGACGACTATCGCGGGCGGAGCTTGCAGCGGGCTCGGGCTTGCGCCGAAAGATATCGGCACGGTGATGGGAATTTTAAAAGCCTACACCACCCGCGTGGGCAACGGCGCGTTTCCTACCGAGGATAAAGGTCCGCAAGGCGAGGCGATGCGCGAGATCGGCAAAGAGTACGGTACTACGACGGGCAGGGCTCGTCGCTGCGGTTGGTTCGACGGGGTGGCTACGAAATACGCCGTGCGCCTTAGCGGCATCGACAAGCTCGCGCTTATGAAGCTTGACGTCCTAGACGGCTTTGAGAGCATTAAAATTTGCCGTGCATATCGATACAAGGGGGAAGAGATCGATTATTTCCCGATCGATTTGGAAGCTGTCGAGCCGGTTTATGAGCAGATGCCGGGCTGGGATAGCGTCAAAGGAATTTCAAAATTTGAGGATCTGCCGCAAAACGCGCAAAATTATATCCGCAAAATAGAGGAGCTAAGCGACGCGAAGGTGGGCTTTATCTCTACCAGTCCCGAAAGAAGCGACACGATAATTTTATAAACCCGGTGAAATTTTAAAATTTCACCCGTTGCGGGCGGCGCGACCGCTCATAGAACTGAATTTAAAGGAACGAGATCATGCGAATACGACTACCACACGTGCCATATATCGCGCATAAAATAGCGCTAGATCTGCTAAACTCGGGCTGCGTTACGCTGAGTGCGGGCATAGAGCCCGTCGCCAAGGAAGCGGATGAGATCATAAGGGCCGATCTGCAAAAAGAAAGAGCGATAGACGAGCGCGCAAACGAGCTAATAGATGAGCGCATAAGCGAGCTAGATGAGATGAGCGTGAATAAAAAAGATATGTTTTGGCTCATCAAACGCCATATCGCAAACGACGAGAATTTTGAGCTAAATTTCGAGGATCGCTACGGCACCATATCGCATAAAATTTTAGAAACCGTTTGGAAGAAAAATTTGATCGATTACAAAGTCTCGGAAAATAGGCTAAAGACGATAATTTATAACGCGATCGACGAATATCTTAAAAATTATCAAAAGATTGAGGATGCGGTCTATGAAAAGATCGAGGGCTACAAGCAAAAACTGATCCCCGGCACCGAAGAATACGAGCTTGTGTTTGAAAAGCTCTACGAAGAGGAGCTAAGAAAACGGGGCATGCTGTAATGAACGCGTATATCTATATAGAAAACGGCATCTATCTGCAAGCCAAGGCGTTCGGCAAGGGAGGTAGCGCATTCGGCGAGCTCGTGTTTAACACCTCCGTCACCGGCTACGAGGAGATCATCTCCGATCCTAGTTACGCGGGGCAGTTTATTATTTTCACTATGCCTGAAATCGGTATCGTAGGTATCAACGAAAACGACAAAGAAAGCTCTAAAATCCACGCCAGCGGAATTTTTGTAAGAAATTTTAACAACGAGCCTTCAAATTTCCGCTCGCAGATGAGCTTGGAGGATTATTTTCTGCAAAACGGAAAATTCGGAGTTTACGATGTCGACACTAGATTTTTAACCAAAATGCTGCGCGATCAGGGCAGTCTGCGCGCCTTCGTCTCTACCGAGATCAGCGATAAGACGGCTCTTAAAAAGGCGCTTAGCGAGTCTGCGCGCATAGAAGAGATCAACTACGTAAGCATCGTAAGCACGAAGGCGCCGTATAAGCACACATCGGGTCGCTGGGATGCCGCACGCGGAAGCTACGCGCAGCCCGCAAGCTGCGGCAAAAAGATAGCCGTGATCGATTACGGCGTCAAGCGAAACATCCTAAACGAGCTTTGCGATCTAGGGCTCGAAGTAGAGGTTTTTCCGCACGACGTTAAAGCGGAGAGCCTGATCACTAAGCTTAAAGAGGGGCAGATCGACGGCGTGTTTTTATCAAACGGCCCGGGCGAGCCTCGCATGCTTAAAGAGGAGATCGCGCAGATTAAAAAGATGGTGGGGGCCCGCGTGCCGATTTTTGGAATTTGCCTAGGTCATCAGCTGCTAAGCAACGCGATGGGGTATGAGACCTACAAGCTGAAATTCGGCCAGCACGGCGCAAACCACCCCGTGCAAAACCTGCGCACCAAATCGATCGAGATCACCGCGCAAAACCACAACTACAACGTCCCCGAAACGATTGCGCAGATCTGCGAGATCACGCATCGAAATCTTTTCGACGGCACGATCGAGGGGGTAAGATACAGAGACTATCCCGTATTTTCGGTGCAGCACCACCCCGAAGCCAGCGCGGGGCCTACCGAGAGCAAATATATCTTCAAAGAATTTCTTGAAATTTTATGATTTTTAAAATTTTGCCCGCATGAAATTTTACCGCGACCCTGCGGTAAAATTTTAAATTTACGGCAAGCTTTAAATTTTAATGCGGTCTTTGCGTCGTAAATTTAAAGCTCGTCGCAGCCTGGATAATTGCAGGCTGGAGCGGTACGCAAAGCGCGCTTTTGCGAACTAAGGATTGCCGCAGTGATTTTGGATTAAGCGGTTTTTGTATGAAGCGATCTGTGCTAGTCGAGGTTTTAAATTTAAACCGGCTGCGCGCCGCATGCTTTTTATTCGTGCGATTTCGTGTCCGTATAACTTCTAAGCTCGCAGCTAAATTTCATGCGTTTTAAATTTAAAAATTGGACTTGGCGCACTTAGCCCTTTCAAAACAGATCGATCCTGCGGTACATTTCGCATGGCTTCAAGCCCTTTAAATTTGACGAGCCGTCTTGTTGCTGCAAAGTTATACCAATAAACGCTTTGCCGCCCGTAGAATTTTTTCTAGCGCCGTTTACCTACTAAAACCTTATCGGCGCCGTTTTTATTGCTCGCTAAAGATCGTCTGTCTAAAATAAAATTCTGCCCCGTCGCGTAGTGAAATTTTACCTGCGCCAGCTTTAAAATTTTACTTTCAGCCGTTATTAAATCTCTTTCGTACCGATAAGATTTAGCCCGCATCACTTTAAATTTTGCCCATTCCTATGGTGTGGTTTTTATCCACGCTTCTTTTTTAATCCCGCCCATATTTGACCTAAAATAAGAGTTGTGTTACTTTATGAAATTAAATTTTTAACTTAACATTATTTTAAGCTCAATAAAAGAGAAAATTTGAAAGAATTTCGTTTGAAATTTCGCCTTAGGGGTCTGCTATGAGCTGCGCTTTAAAAGAGCTGGACGTCTTGCTAGTCGAGGATGATACTAAATTACTAGCCTCGCTGCATAAGGCGTTTGAGGGTATTTTTAATAACGTTTACAATGCCCAAAACGGGCTTGAAGGTGTGAAAAAATTCAAAAAATTTAGCCCCAATCTCGTCATTACCGACATTCTAATGCCGATCGAGGATGGGTTAGCGATGATACGTCAGATTAAGCAGATCTTTCCACATGCCCCTATCGTGGTGCTTAGCGGCTTCGGTAGGGAGGAGCAGCTAAAAGGCGTTATGGAGATTGGCGTCGAGCGGTATTACTTTAAGCCGGTAGATATCGCCGCATTTGTGCTAGAGATAAGTGCGCTGATGAAGTCTAAGCTGGACTCGGTACGAGTCGTAAATATGGGTGCGGGCTACGTATTTGACGGGCTTCGCCGTATTTTACTGAAGGATGGCGAGCAGATCGTGCTTACTAAAAAGGAGCTTTCTTTTGTCTCGCTGCTAGCCAGTCGCGTGGGCGAGCTGGTGCTTTACGAGGAGATCAAGCGTTACGTCTGGACCGAAGGGGCCGTGAGCGATACGGCGCTTCGCACCTTCGTCAAGCGTATCCGCGATAAAGTGGGAGGCGAAATCATAAAAAACGTCCCGAGCCTGGGATACAAGATCGAGCTTGAGCCTGCTTAAATTCCGTCGCGTTTTTGCCGCTTTGTAATTTACGGAATCCACTCGTAAAATTTTGCGTCGAAATATGTCGCGACATAATGTGTAGCGAGGCATATTTCCGCGCTCAGAGCGCCACAGATTAAAATTTTACGCTCATCCAACTTACTAAATTTGACTTGATAAAATTTAGCCTCTCAAGCTTTTTAAAAACTTCTTTGCTTAAAAGCCCAAACTAAAAATTTCTTGCTAAAATATCGCAAAATTCCGCGTTCTGCGAATCGCTCTAAAGGATTTGTTTTGAAAAATTTGCCCTCTAAAAATCTCTTTGTCTACACCAGCTCGCGTGCGCTACGCGCGGCGCTGCAAAACGAGAGCGGCGGCGTGCTGGCGCCTAGGATTACTTTGGCGGAATTCTACGAAAAGGCGCTTTTTGTACCGGATCTTGTCGCTTGCGGCGAGATAGATCGCGCGCTTTTTATGAAGCAGGCGGTAAACGAGAGCAAGCGCGCAGGCGAGAGGCTTAAATTCCCTAGTGAGCTTTACGAGTTTATGCGCAACCGCGAGTATCTTTTCGGTTTTTTCAAGGAGCTTGCGACGGAGCGCGTGAGTATCGATGCGCTCGATCTTAGCGACACCTACGCGTGGTACGCCGAGCATTTTGAAATTCTGCGAGAGCTAGCGAGGGCGTATGCAAGGATTTTGCGCGAGCATGGATTTTACGACGAGATCACGCTGCCCGCGCTTTATGAGCTAAACGAGTCCTATCTGCGCGGATTTGAGCGGATAGAAATCAACATCGACGGCAATCCCAGCGCATTTGAGTTCGAGGTTTTTAAGCGCGCTGCAGAGCTTAGCGAGGTCGTACTGAGCTTTAGAGCCACGACTTTAAATTCTAAGCCCGTGCGCGCAGTGGAGGAGCTTTGCGGCATAAGCCTAGAGTTAGGTTTTGCATACCGCGTAAATCTTGGTACGGGTGAAATTCTAAGCCGAGGGCTGCTAAGCGTGGGCGGAGCGGTTGTGTGTAGAGGCTTTGAGCTGCGAAGCTTGCAGGCGAGCTATGTTTTTGAAAAAATTTCATCCTTCGTGCGCGCGGGCATCGCGCCGGAGCGCATCGCGGTAATTTTGCCCGACGAGAGCTTTGCCGGCACACTGCGGCTTTACGACGAGCGCATCGCAAGGGCTCGCAGCTCACACCGCATGCTAAATTTCGCGATGGGCGAGAAGCTTAAAGATAGCCTATTTTACGTAACGCTAGAGAAAATTTCGCAGTGCTTAAAAGAAGCACGCATGCCGAAATTTGGCGTAGATTACCACGCAATTAAAAGCCCGGATGGAGGATTTTTGGATACAAAGGATTCCGCGGTACAGCAAAATTTAGCGCTAGGGAATTTCGCTTCGGAGAATTCTATTTCGCAAAATTTCGCACAGCAAAATTTTGCGTTTGATTGCGAAATTTTTTCAAATTCTAAAACGGATTTAAATTTTATGTCTGCGCGAGAGTTTGAAAATACGGAAAATTTTGAAATTCTACACGAAATTTCAGGGGAACGCACGCATAGCGCGGAAGAGCAAAGCCTTTCGCTAGATCTTGCAGAGTTTCAAGAGTCCTTGGAGTGTACGCAGCAGCCCGATTATTCGGTTAGCGCAAAACGGCAGGAGCTTTTAAAGCAGCAAGAGAGCCTACGATACTCTATGCAACTGGAGCATATAGAGCTTGAGGAAGAAGATGGGTATTCAAAAAGCCCTGAGCGGCGCGATCGCTTTAGGCGCTCTAAAATATGCGAGGGCGCAGATGAGTATCCGCAGCGCCCAAACCCACAGGAGCTTGATCTGTTTTTTGCGAGTGTGGGCGTTGATGAGGCGCTTTTTGGCGAGTTCGCACGCGATTTTGCAAAGCAAGTAAGCTTCGAGCATTTCGAGGCGCTAATTGCCAAGCTCGCCTGTTTGCCTAAAATTAGCGACGCGCTGCTGCAAGAAAAGCTAAAAGAGCCGCTATATCTAATTAAAATTTTACTTCGAAAATTTAAGGACGAAAACCTAAGCTTGGGCAATCTGATCGATCTTTTTTTGTTAGAAATTTCGCGCATTAAGCTCGATGATGTTCGTGGCGGAAAGGTCACGGTAATGGGACTTTTAGAGAGCCGTGGGCTACAATTTGACGGCGTGATAATCCCCGATTTTAACGATGATCTAGTGCCTAAGCGCAGTAGCGGAGAGATGTTTTTAAACTCCGCTTTGCGCGCTAGAGCAGGGCTTATCAGCCACACAGATCGCGAAAATTTACAAAGATTTTACTACGACGGCTTGCTAAGAGGCGCTAAAAAAAGCGCGATTTGCTATCTGCAAAGCGTCGAGAAACTGCCTTCGCGGTTTTTGAAAAGCTTTGAAGTGCGACAAGACGCGGAATTTTCGCAGGAGGATTATTTGCGGCTTTTTGGGCGAGAGGAATTTAAGCCCGCCTTATGCGGACAAGAAGATCCCGTGGCTCGCCATGATTTTTTTGCCGAGGAGCTATCGTTTTCGCGGCTGGATACGTTTTTAGAATGCAAGAGGAAGTATTATTACCGCTACGTTTTCGGGCTGAAGGAGGGGCTAAAATTTGGCGAGGATAATGCGCTTTTGGGCAAAATTTTACATACGAGTTTTCAGCGTTTATATGAGCGAGCGGGGATAAAATTTAGCATGGAAAAATTCCGCTCTATTTATTCGCAGCTTGCGCGAGAAGCGGGCATCGCGCGCTTTGATGCGGAGCTTGAACTAAAATCGGTAGAAAAGCTAGCTGGGCTTTTAGAAGGGCATGAGCAAATTTGGAGCTTTAGCGGTAGCGAAGTATCGCTAAAAGGCGAGCTTGACGGAGTACGGCTGAGCGGGCGGATCGACCGCATCGACGAAGACAAGACGGGGCGGAAGTTCATCATAGATTACAAACGTGGTTCAGCTAAAAAACATATGGAAAAATTCCAGCTTACGTTTTATCGCGCGCTTTTAGCCCAGGAGTGCGAATGCGCCTATCTATCGCTAAAAGACTGCGCGTTTGCAGCTCCTGGCGACAAAACGCCTAGCTTAGAAAATCTACGCGAGACGCTAAGCTCTATCGGCAAGGAATTTGCAAGCGAGGTTGCTTTTACGCGCACGGAGGCGGTGCAAAGCTGCGAATACTGCGATTATAAAATCATTTGCAAGGGGCAGATCGATGGCAAAATTTGAAAATTATCTGGCGCTTGAAGCAAGCGCAGGCAGCGGCAAGACCTTCAATCTCGCAGTGAGGTTCATCGAGCTGGTGCTGAAGGGCGAACCGATCAATGAAATTTTAGCGCTTACCTTCACCAAAAAAGCTGCTGCTGAGATGAAAACGCGCATCGTGGAGAAATTTCAAAATTTGCTGCTTTTGCAGGATGGTTCGTTAAAGCCTAGCGCCGAGCTGGAGCAGATTTGTGCTGATTTAGGGCTAAGCGTGGATGAGGTTTTGGCAGCGCAACAGCGCCTACTGCCTAAATTTTTAAGCGAGAGCCTAAACGTCTTTACCTTCGATGCGTTTTTTGCAAAAGCTCTGCGCTCTTTTGCGCTAAACAGCGGCATCGATCCAAGCTTTGAAAACGACGAAAGCATACTAGGCGTGCAGCAGGCGGCGTTTTTAGGCGCGATTTGTAAAAACGAAGCGCTATTAAGAGAGGTCGTGGACTACGTAAGCGACTCAGGAATGACAAAGGGCGAGTTTCTAAATAGCTTGCAAAGCATTTGGAGAGGCGATATAAGCATAAATCCGCCCACGCTTCCTGCAAGCTCCGCGCTAGCAGAGATAAATGAAATTTTATCCCACTTGCAAAAAGCGGCGAGAGATGCGGGCGTAAGCGCGGGAGCCGTAAATGGGCTAAGCCCTGTTAGCGATTTGTCAAAATTATCCTCTGGTTTCATTCTTTCGGCTCTTGCCAACGGTAGTTTCGATTATCCGCGCTCACAGCTTAAAAAAATTTCGCATCTTGACGGCGAGCTAGCAAGGCTAAAAGACGCCATAGCTCGCGAAATAGCGTGGATGGATGCGACATATGCGGCTAAGCTGGCAGGACTAATTAAAATTTATGCCGAAGCGCTTAAATCAGTGCAGCGCAAAAGCGGCAAGCTTACATTCGGCGATGTCACCGCAGCCGTGCACTCGTTGTTAAATCCAAGCGCAGAGGCATTGCAGGGCAACCGCGAGCTTTTGTATTTCAGGCTCGATTCTAAAATCACGCATATTTTAATCGACGAATTCCAAGATACCGACATTTGCCAGTATGAAATCATGCTGCCGCTAATCTCTGAAGCGCTTGCTGGCAAAGGGGTGAAGGAGTGCTGCGGTAGTTTTTTTTACGTAGGCGATAAAAAACAGAGCATCTATAAATTTCGCGGCGCAGAGAGAAAAATTTTTGATATTTTGCGCGAGCAGTTTAGTCAAATCAAAACGCAGAGTCTGCCGCGCAATTATCGCAGCTTGAAACTCATTGTAAAATTTGTAAATGAGATCTTGCGCGATAAATTTGCGTCTTATGAAGATCAAATCGCAGCAAATAAGCTAGATAGCGATCTGCCTGCTTCGGTGCTGCAAAAAATCAAGGACTATCCGCTTTCCCATCCGCAAATGCCGCTATTTGAGGTACAAAGCGACGATTACGGCTACGTAGCGGCATTTTCATACGACGACGTGCTAAAGGGGGCTGCGGAGCAAGCGCGCAGACTTGTTGAGGAGTGCGGTATAAGAGCTGATGATATCGCGATTTTATGCTGGAAAAACGAGCATGTAAGCGCGCTAAAAGAGATGCTATCAGAATTCTGCGAGGTGTGTAGCGGCTCAAATAAGGCTCTGCGTTGCAGCGAGCAGGTAAATGCCGTAATTCAGTACGCGAAATTTTGCGTAGGTGGCGATGAAATTTATCTGCGAAACGCCGAAGTGATTTTGGGTAGGCGGCTTAAAAAGATAGCGGTCGATTTGCATAAAAATGCGCAAAAAACGGCAGAATTTATAGCTAGCTCGCTGAAATTAAATTTTGTCGATCCGGATCTGCTGCTATTTTTTGAGACGCTGGCAAAATTTAATAGTTTTAGCGAGTATCTGTTTGCAAACGACGAAACGGAGGTATTTGCCAAGGAACAAAGCGGCATTAAAATTATGACTGTGCATAAGTCCAAGGGGCTTCAGTTCCCGCACGTAATCGTTTGCGACCGCATCGGAGGAAAAAACCGGGGCGAGAGCTCAAAGCTCGCGACGGACTATGATTTTGCCACGCATAAGTGGAGAATTTTTTATAAATTTGCGAGCAGAAAGAGCCTGGATACGGAATTTGCAGCATTAATGGATGAAAACGATCGCTCTGCGCATGAAGAGGATATAAATAAGCTCTATGTGGCATTTACCCGCGCCGAACGCTCGCTCATCATCGTAAAACGCTCCGAGGCAAAAATAGATCAATACAATTATAGCTTTTTTTCGCCTTACGCTAAAAAGACCAAGGGTGCGGGCGTCGTGGAGTGGCTGGATATACCGGATTTTCAATACGGCTACGTAATTCCAAGCTCCGTAAAATCAGAAGAGCAGCCGCCGCAAAAAAAGATCGCGCTCGTAGCGGGCGAGCCTCAAGGCGCGCAAGAAAAGGCTAGCGGCGGCGAAACGGAGGCGCTAAGCGCGATATATTTCGGCGAGGCGCTGCACTATGCTCTGGAGATGAGCGAAGGCTTTGCTGCAGATGAAATTTTACGAGGAGTAAGCCTGGCAAGAGGTCGCTACGCTAAATTTTTAAACGATGCAGATTTTGAAAATATCGCGGCGCGGGCGCTAGGACTAAGCAAAAACGAGGAATTTTTAGCTCTGATAAGAGGCGCTCAAGCTTATAAAGAGATGCCAATTAAAAGCGCGGAGGGTGATCTTTTGCGCGTAGATCTGGCATGCTTTAGGCAGGATGAAATTTTGCTTTTTGATTACAAAAGCTCCGAAAAATACCTCGCGCAAAACAAAGCTCAAGTGGCGCGATATAAAAGCGTGATCCGCGAGTTTTATCCGCATGCGCGAGTGCGCGCCTTCGTGCTGACTCTCGAAGCTGCGGGCGCTAGGCTGATCGAAGTAAATGAGGAGGGATAAAATTTTAAAGCTTAGATAAAATTTGAGCGCAGATAGATTAAAGATAGCTTAAATTAAGCTATACGTAAGGATATTTCTATATAATCACAGCTCAAATTTTAATAAGGCGGAAACCATGACAGAAATTACAAAGCCTAGCGAAGTTAAGCGCGACTGGGTCGTTATCGACGCGACCGACAAAAGATTCGGTAGGATGCTTACCGAAGTCGCCGTATTGCTACGCGGCAAACACAAACCAAGCTATACTCCAAACGTGGATTGCGGAGATTACGTCGTTATCATCAACGCTTCAAAAGCCGTATTTACCGGCAATAACAAAGGCGACGATAAACTTTATCACAGCTACTCGGGCTATTTCGGAAGCGTAAAGAGCGTGAAATTTCAAGACCTGCTTAAAAATAATCCCGCAAAGCTCTACAGGCTTGCGGTTCGCGGTATGCTTCCTAAGACGAAGCTCGGCAAGGCGATGATCAAAAAGCTATTCGTATATGAAGGCGGCGAGCACCCTCATACTGCGCAAACAACTAAAAAAGGAAAATAATCATGGCGACAATTTATGCAACCGGAAAGAGAAAAACTGCCGTAGCTAAGGTTTGGGTAAAACCGGGAAGCGGCAAAATCGTAGTAAACGGCATGGATCTAAACACCTGGCTAGGCGGTCACGAAGCGATTAAGCTAAGAGTCGTTCAGCCGCTTTTGGCGACTAAACAAGAGACCTCGATGGATATCACTGCACAGACTTTGGGCGGCGGATATTCGGCTCAAGCGGATGCGCTAAAGCACGGAATTTCAAAAGCGCTTGCCGCGATGGACAAAGATTTTAGGGCGGCTCTTAAGCCAAAAGGTCTGCTAACTCGCGATAGCCGCGTGGTTGAGCGAAAGAAATTCGGTCGCCGCAAAGCGCGTAGAAGTCCACAGTTCTCTAAGAGATAATGTTTTTTACAAATTTGTGGCAAAATTGTCGCAAATTTGTAAATTCTTTAAAAATTTTATGGTAATATCGAATTATAACTTTATTTGAAAGGATGTTTAATGAAGAAAGTTCTACTTGCATTAAGCTTGTGTGCATCCGGCGCATTGTTCGCTAGCGATGCTGATTATCACTGGGAGATCACCCCTACTATTGGCGGAATGACTCATGAGGGTAATATGGATTTGGATTCGAATTTTATGTTCGGTCTACGTCTTGCCAAAAATTTACAAGATTCGTTTATCGATCAAGTAGAGGTTGGTTTTGATTACTCTCGCAATATTGGCGTAGAGGATTTAGCTCACAGAGTAGGCAACGATAAGCCTGACGCTAAATATTATCACATCAATGCTGTAAAAGATTTGGTAAATTTCACCGATAATTTCAAATTATACGGCTTGCTAGGTCTTGGATATATGGATTACACTAAAGACGTTTACAACGATGGCGATCAAGATAGCGGCTTCGGTCAATACGGCTTGGGTCTAAAATACTATATTACCGACAATTTTGCTACAAAACTTGAAGCACGCGATGCTATCAGATTTGACGACGGCAACCACGTATTATTCTATACTCTAGGTTTTGCAGTTGATTTTGGCAAGAGATATGCTGACGCAGCCCCAGCTGCCGCTCCGGCTCCTACAGGCTGCAAAGACGCAGATAACGACGGCGTATGCGATAATGTCGATAGATGCTCAGGCACACCTGCTGGCGTAGTTGTTGATGAATATGGCTGCGAGAAAGTTATTAGATTAAATTTGGGCGTAAATTTCGCTACAGATAGCTCAAAAATTTCCCCTGAGTTTATGAACCAGATTAAAAACGTAAGCGACGTGCTAGTAGCTCACCCTGATTACAAAGTAATTCTAGAGGGTCACACCGATAGCACCGGTTCGAATGCATATAATCAAAAGCTTTCCGAGCGCAGAGCTGCTGCTGTTGGAGGTGCGCTTAAGAGCTTCGGCGTAGATGCTAGCAGAATCACCACTGTAGGATACGGCGAGACTAAGCCTATCGCTACAAACGCTACTAAAGCAGGCCGCGCTCAAAATAGACGCGTAGATGCTAAATTTAGAAAATAATCTTTTCTAGATCCACATAAGCGGAGCTTCGGCTCCGCTTTTTTTATATCCAAATTAAATTTTAAAATGCCAAAATTCCAAATTACACTGCTTTTCGATCTGGACGGCACGCTCATAGACTCCACGCCCGCGATACTGGATGGCTTTCACTACGCGTTTACGCATTTGGGCGCTGCAGAGCCTGGCGACGAAGCGATTAAAAAGCTTATCGGGCATCCGTTAGAGGTAATGTTTGAGCGTCTAGGTGTGACGCGCGATGTGCAGAATTTCGTGTTCGCCTACAAACAGCGATACGCGCAGACTTTTTTGGATCAGACCGTTCTGCTAAGCGGTGCGTTCGAAGCGGTTCGTGCGGCGAGCGAGTTTGCAAACTTAGGCGTCGTGACGACCAAGACATCGAAATTTTCTAAAATTTTATTGCAGCATCTTGGCATCGCTGATCTTTTTGGCACCATCGTCGGACGAGAGGATGTGAAAAAACCCAAACCAAGCGCCGAACCGATCTTAAAGGCGCTCGAAAATTTAGGAATTTGCGGCGCGACCACTAGCAAAAGTTCAAATACAATTAGCAGTAAAGCTTGCTATGCTACTGCCGATGAAAATACAAGCGCTGCTAGCAGGAACGCGATTTTGAGTGAAATTTCAGCGCCTGATTTAAAGAGCCTTCCTGCGCTTGATCCTGATTCTAGCAAAGTTTTCGAGCAAAATTTAAGCAGCATCGCGAGTCAAAATTCCGATACAATTTCGCTTAAAAATTTAAGCGAAGCGATTGGTATTAAATATAAAGCTGGCGATAATAGCCAAAAGAGCGGTGTCGGCATCGAGGGTGAGAGCGATAAAGGCGGAGCGCGCGGCAGTAAAATTTATGATGTGCATGAGCTAAATTCCACTCCTTGTTATGACAAAATTTGCAGTGACGAAATCACGCCTTCTGTAAGCCAAAATATCTTTATGATCGGAGATACGTCGCTTGACGCCATCGCGGCAAAGTCGGCAGCGGTGCGAAGCGTCGGCGTGAGCTGCGGCTACGGCAGCGCCTCGGAGCTACGGGCGCACTTCGAGTTCGTATGCGCGGACGCAAAAGAGGCGGTTGAGCTAATACGCGGAATTTCATCGAAATTTTAGGCGCGACGGAGCGAAATTTTTCTAGCTTCGATGCACTATTTTTGCAAATACTTATAAGCGAACCCGTGCCCGAAATTTAAAATTTGAAATTCCAATTAATTTTGCGTTTTAAACAGCACGCGATATAAATGTCCGCGCTATTTAGCTGGAGGGCAAGGCGCTTTCTAAGTGTTCAAACGATACGCGGAGTTAAATTTCGCAATTTCTACTCTGGTCTAGCAAATAGCCCGTGCCGTATTAACGATGCATGAGAGATTTCACTCTGTTCGTCGTGCTTGATCTGATTCGTCAATGTTCGGTATTAACAGCGTATGGGAAAATTTTGCTACCTCGAGCAATTGTGTTGTATTCATTTTCGGTTTGTATTAACACAATGTACTGGAAAATCTTGCCGTAGCCAAATTTTACGCAATTTCATAATGTCTTTTGAGCCTATAAAAGGCTTTTTGCAATAAATTTTATGCAAGCTTCGCGCTCAAATTTTGGTTTAATTTTAGTTTATACCCCCCCATTTAATCGTGATAAATTATATGCTACGCTTGCGGCGAGCACTAAACATATATGTTTTGAAGGCAGGCTTATATGATAAAATTTCATCCTGCGACAAATAGCTCGCAAAGGCGTAAATATAGGATAAACTAGCCAAATTTTAAAATTTAGCTCCGCGATGATAGCCATATTCTTTTATCGAAGCCTATGAAAGCAGCGTTAGCTTTTGCGTTTTAATTTTATCGTTTCGGCGCAGTAGGGCTTTAAATTTAATATAAAATTTTACGAAATTTTAAAATTCCGCCCGCTCTTATGCTTTTTTAAAGCAAAATTCTATAAAATACCGCTTCCGCAATGGGCTATCGTCTAATGGCAGGACAACAAACTCTGGATTTGTGAATATAGGTTCGACCCCTATTAGCCCATCCACTTAAATTTTTAATCCCCTTTATCATAGCTAGCGTCTGAAATTAATTTACGCGTCATTTTTGCAGATCGTGGCAGCATTCGCCGGCTAAAGTAAATTGTGCCAAGCCATAAATAGGCAAAATTTTATCGAACCAATAAGTAAGTTGCCGCTTTAAAGCGGCGGATTATTTGATTTTTTCTTTGCCTTTGTAAGTGGCGATGCTTTGATACGAGCCATCCTTTTTAAACGCTACCACATCATAGACCTCGGGCTGTGAGCCTTGCTCCATACCTGGCGCTTCTAGCGGCATGCCAGGCACTGCTATGCCGATGACGTCTTTAGGCTTATTTTTTAGTAGCGTGCGGACTTCGCCTGCTGGCATATGTCCTTCGACTACATACCCGTCTATGATCGCGGTGTGGCAGCTAGCGAGCTCCAGCGGAAGTTTGAGCTCATTCTTCTTCTGGATAAGCGGCTCGTCAGCCAGCGAAATCATCTCGACTTCAAATCCGTTTTGCTCCATGTATTTTGCCCAGTTGTGACAACAGCCGCAGCTCTCGCCGTGATAGACCTTGATGTGTTCACCCGCCGCCGCATAGCTACCTAATGCCGCTAAAAGCGCACCTACAAATAAAATTTTCTTCATATTTTACTCCAGTGATTAAAAGTCCTCGATTATACAATACGAATAGTAAATTTTTAAGAGCGAACCGTAGGATTTTAAGATTAGATTTGGCGAAGCATACCCGCTCGTAAGCCGAAATTTTACGAAATTTTAAAATTTCGGCGTCGCGGATAAATTGGTTATAGGCACTGAGACAGTGCTGATTTGATAGCGGATTTTGATACGTAGCCTTCCGAGTCGCTGGTAAGTGATACGTCGCATCCTGGCTTATAGTTTTTCCAGGTGTAGATATTGCCATTGTCTTCGGTTGTTTTGATGGAGTCTGGCTGTTTATTCCACGCAGAAATTACTTGGTTGATATGAAATGCATCGCTACGATCTTTCGGCGCATTAGTCATGCCTGTGCTATCGGGCAAGGTCGTTTCGACCATATCAGTGGTGCCTGCGGTGGAAACCTCTTGGACTTTATCATTTACGCCGCCGATATTTGTTTTACTGCTTTGGGATTTTGTTTGATTGCGTACTCCGCTTGGTTCGTTGGATATATTCCAGTTGGAACAACCGATAAAAAATACCGCTGCTATGAGCGCAGCTATTAAATTTCTCATAAAATTCTCCTTCAAAAATTTCGTTGCGATAGTAGCACATTTATCTTTAGTTTAAAATAAATCCGAGCCCTTGAAATTTGAAATTTCGCAGGAATTTTGCGAGGCGTTTCAGTAGGAATTTATAAAATTTCGGATAATATTCAAAGTTTCATACCAAACGGGCTTTTAAATTTTGCACGGCAAATGCCTTTTTGGCTACCAAATTTTAAAGGATTTTTGATGTATGCTATCATCAAACACGGCGGCAAGCAGTATAAGGTCGAAGAGGGTAACTACCTAAATTTGGACCATTTTAATGCTGAGCCGAAAGCAAAGCTCGAGCTTAGCGAAGTTTTAGCGCTAAACGACGGCGAGTTAAAGGTAGGAGCACCGTTCGTAAAGGGTGCCAAGGTGGTTTTGGAGGTCGTTTGCGAAGGCAAGGATAAAAAAGTCGTTATCTTCAAAAAACGCAGACGCAAAGATTCAAAAGTAAAACGCGGCTTCAGACGCCAATACACCCGCGTCAAAGTCGTTTCGATTAACGCATAAAGGATAGGAAATGGCACACAAAAAAGGTCAGGGCTCAACCCAAAATAATAGAGATAGTATCGGACGCCGCTTAGGCGTCAAAAAATTCGGCGGCGAGTTCGTTCGCGCAGGTAACATCATCATCCGCCAGCGCGGCACTGCGACGCACCCAGGCAGCAACGTGGGCATGGGTAGCGATCACACGATTTTCGCGCTGATCGACGGCGTCGTAAAATTTGAGCGAAAAGACAAAAATCGCAAAAAAGTATCGGTTTATCCCGCTGCGTAATTGCCGCTAAAATCTTCGGGGGCGCAAGCCCCTCTTTTAAAATTTCATCCGTTTAAAAATTATCTTCAACTCATTTGGCTATAATTGCCGTTTTAAATTTAAGGATAGCTATGTTCATAGACAGCGTAAAGCTTAGCGTTAAATCAGGGGGCGGCGGCGCAGGTTGCGTTAGCTTCCGCCGCGAAAAATTCGTCATCTCGGGCGGTCCCGACGGCGGCGACGGCGGCGACGGCGGCGACGTGTATTTCAAAGTCGATAAAAACTCCCATACCCTCTCATCCTATAAGGGCAAGCGGGAGTTTAAGGCGCAAAACGGCGCGCCCGGCGAGGGTCGCAAAAAGACCGGTAAAAGCGGCGAGGATCTCTATCTCATCGTCCCTCCCGGCACCAGCATTTACGACGAGGATAGCGGCGAGCTGGTGCTTGATATGCTAAACGACGGCGAAACGAAGCTGTTTTTGCAAGGCGGCAAAGGCGGGCTTGGCAACGTGCACTTTAAAAGCTCGATCAATCAAGCTCCCGAATACGCGCAAAAAGGCCTAGAGGGCAAGACGCGCGAGGTGAGACTGGAGCTAAAACTCATCGCAGACGTTGGACTCGTAGGCTTTCCAAACGTCGGTAAAAGCACGCTAATCTCGACCGTCTCAAACGCCAAACCTCAGATCGCAAACTACGAGTTTACCACGCTTACGCCAAAGCTCGGCCTCGTCGAGGTGGACGAATACAGCGGCTTTGTCATGGCCGATATTCCGGGCATTATCGAGGGCGCAAGCGAAGGGCGCGGGCTTGGCGTGCAGTTTTTAAAACACGTCGAGCGCACTAAAATTTTACTTTTTATGCTCGATCTTGCGAACTACCGCAGCCTTGAGGAGCAGTTTGACGCGCTGAGGGCCGAGACGGCGAAATTTTCAGGAGAGCTAGCAAAAAGAGATTACGCGATCGCTCTAACTCGCGCGGACGCGGCCGAAAATTTGCAGGAAAAATTTGACGCTTTTTTGTCGCATTTGGGACTTGCGGGCACGGCTGGCGAGATGAAATTTAAACAAGATATTTATGAGTTTGACGCCGCTAAGCCGTTTTTCGTGATGCCGATCTCCTCGGCGACGGGACAAAATATAAACGAGCTAAAATTTAATCTGCTTGAGCTGCTTAAAAAGGAGCTGTAGATCGCGCCAAAAGCCGCGCCGCAGAGGGCTTTTGCGAACGTAGGTCTTAAGCGCGTCCGAATATGCGGGTAAATTTTATGTTTATCGCTCGCAAACGCCGCAAAAAGATAAAATTTAAGAAGGCGAAATGAATAAAATTTTTATTCTAGTATTTTTATGCTTTGGCGCATACGGTTGCGATCCCGCCGATCCGGTGCCGAATTTTATGGACTTTAACGACAAGGATCACGACGGCGCACTGAGCTTGCAGGAGTGGATGGCGAGCGAGGTGCCGCCTGGGCTGAGAGTAGAGCTAAATCTGCGCTCAGGCTCGGAATTTAAGAGGCTCGATGCTAATCGTGACGGCAAGATTAGCCTTGACGAGCTGGGAGCGAAACCGTCTGCAAAGATTTATTGGTCCGAAGATCCGTGCGCTTTTTGGCCTTGGCCGGACGGATCCGAGGATAAAAATCAATCCGCCGTCAAATAAGGCGCACGAGCGTGAACCAGGGTTTACCTCATGGTCTGCGTAAAATTTATTGCGAGCACGATTGCGCCCGTATGATCGCTCGCGCCGTGATGTGGCTAAATTTAAAGGAAAAGAATGAATATAGTTTTTATGGGAACGCCCGAGTATGCGGCTAAAATTTTACGCGCGCTTGCGGAGGCGAAATTTGAGATCGCAGCCGTCTTTACGCAGCCTGATAAGCCCGTCGGCAGAAAACAAATTTTAACTCCTAGCGAGGTTAAAGTTTACGCGCAGCAGTATCTGCCTGCCGTGCCGATCTTTCAGCCTGCGAGCTTAAAAGACGAAGCGGTTGTAGCGCAGATAAAAGAGCTAAAGCCTGATTTTATCGTGGTTGCCGCATACGGTAAAATTTTGCCGCAAAGCGTCCTTGACATCGCGCCTTGCATAAACCTGCACGCTTCGATCCTGCCTAAATACCGCGGCGCAAGCCCCATTCAAAGCGCAATCTTGGCCGGCGAAATGCAGACGGGCGTGACGGCGATGCTGATGGATGCGGGGCTTGATACGGGCGATATGCTTGATTTTGCCTATACGCCTTGCGAGGATAAAACGGCGGCGCAGCTGTTTGACGAGCTGGGTGATCTAGCGGGCGAGCTGATAGTGCGCGTGCTGCGAAATTTTTCGAATTTGACGCCGCTTAAGCAAGAGGGCGTGCAGGCTACGCACTGCAAAAAGATAAGCAAATCTGACGGGCTTTTTGGCTTTGAGGAAAGCGCGGAGCAAATTTATAATAAATTTCGCGCGCTGACGCCCTGGCCCGGGATCTATCTATCTAGCGGGTTAAAAATTTTAGAACTAGAGCTTTTGCGCGAATCTTGCGGGCGTAAATTTCAGCGCGCGGGCGAAATTTTGCGCGCCGATAAGACCGGCTTTTGCGTTTCTTGCAGCGAGGGCGCGGTTAAGATCATAAAGGTGCAAGAGCCCGGCAAAAAGCCAGTGGACGCTAGTGCGTATCTAAACGGCAAGCGGCTAAAGATCGGCGATTTGCTATGCTAAGCGAGATTTTAAATTATCGCGTTTTGTGCCACGCTTTCGGGGTCGCGGCGAAATTTTGCTCCAGGTACGGTCGTGAAGTAAAATTTTGCCGTGCGGAATTTCGAAATGAAGCTCCAAAACCAAAGCTTTATAAAATTTTAAAACCTCACTTCTATGCTCTAAAATTTTACGCTCACAGGAGCTTGAAATTTCGCCGCCGCAGTTGCGGACTTTACAGCGCTATACCGAACACGCACAGTTTAAAATTCTATAATCGTGCCGCAGAATTTTTGCGCGATAAAGCCTTAAAATTTTATCGCAGTGTGGAATTTAAACACTTGCGATATTGTAAGGCGAGCACTTTGTCTTACGCAAGGAGCAGGTTTTGCAAGTAAAATTTGTAGGGCAAATGCCCTCCACGCAGGAGTTTTTGGTGGGCGCCGTGCGCGAAGGCAGGATAACGCCGCCTTTTGCGATCGCCGCAAATCGCCAAAGCGCCGGTATCGGCTCGCGCGGCAATGATTGGGAGGGCGTAAGCGGCAATCTCGCATTTTCGTTCTGTGTCGCGCAGAGCGATCTGCCCGCAGATGTGCCGCCGCAGTCGGCAAGCATATATTTTGCGATGATTATGCAAGAATTTCTCGCATCGCTCGGTTCGCAGCTTTGGCTTAAATGGCCTAACGATTTTTATCTAGGCGAGCGTAAAATCGGCGGGGCGATGACGAATAAGATCAAAAATACCCTCATCTGCGGCATCGGCATGAACTTACTCGGCGCGCCCGAATATGCGGGAATTTTAGATATAAAAATCAGCGCAAAAGACGCTATAGAGGGCTTTTTTGCGCTATATGAAAATAAAATCTCGTGGAAGCAAATTTTTAGAAATTTTTCGTTACAATTCCAAAAATCGCAAAAATTTAGCGTTCATCTAGGCGGCGAAAAAATTTCACTCGCGCAGGCTAAACTTTGCGAAGACGGATCGATCATAATAAATAAAGAAAGGGTTTATGCTTTAAGATGAGTGAAGTAATTACGATTGCCAATCAAAAAGGCGGCGTCGGAAAGACGACCACAGCGGTCAATCTCGCTGCGTCGCTAGCGATAAAGAAAAAGCGGGTCCTACTGATTGACGTAGACCCTCAGGCGAACGCTACGACCGGACTTGGCTTTAACCGCAGTGACTTTGAATTTAACATTTATCACGTCTTAACAGGGCGTAAGAGCATGTCCGAAGTGATCCAAAAGACCGAACTTGAGTTTATGGATCTGGTGCCGTCAAACATCGGACTTGTAGGCATCGAGCGCGAAGTAAGCGAAGAGAAAGACTTCAAACTGATGCTAAAAAATAAAATTTCCGAGGTTAAGGACAGATATGATTTCATTATCATCGATTCGCCGCCGACGCTCGGTAGCATTACGGTAAATGCCTTGGTCGCAAGCGATAGCGTCATCATCCCGATTCAGTGCGAATTCTATGCACTTGAAGGCGTCGCGCTGATCCTAAATACCGTAAAAGTTGTCAAGCAAACGCTTAATAAAAATTTAAAAATTCGCGGATTTTTGCCTACGATGTATAGCTTGCAAAACAACCTCGCCAAAGAAACAGTCGCGAATTTACGCGAATATTTCGACGATAAGCTCTTTCGTATCGGTAAGAGTGATGATCTAGTCATCATCCCGCGCAATATCAAGCTAGCCGAAAGCCCAAGCTTTGGCAAGCCGGTGGTTTTATACGATATAAAATCTGCTGGTTCCATCGCCTATCAAGATCTCGCTAAATCCATAATGGAGCAAAAATGGGCAAGGTAAAAAGAGCGCTCGGGCGTGGGCTCGGTGCGATTTTAGACGACGTAGAAAGTTCTTATAACAGGGAGCTAGAAAGCGGAAATGCCGATAGCTTAGTTATCGAAATCGATGTCGATAAAATCGAGCCAAATCCATATCAACCGCGTCAAAGCTTCGATGAAGAGGCACTTAGGCAGCTAAGCGAGAGCATTGCCCGTCACGGGCTTATTCAGCCTATCATTGTTATTCAAAAAGATGATTCTTACGTCCTTATCGCCGGCGAGCGACGCCTAAGGGCGACGAAGCTTTTGGGCGAAAGTAAAATCAAAGCCGTAGTCGCGGACATAAAATCTCAAAATTTAAGAGAGCTTGCCCTCATCGAAAATATCCAGCGCGAGGATCTAAATCCTATCGAGCTTGCTAAGTCCTATAAAGAGCTCATCGGCGAATACAGGATCACGCAAGAGGAACTCGCCGACATCATCAAAAAGTCCCGCACGCAGATTACCAACACGCTAAGGCTTTTAAATTTATGCTCCGAAGTGCAAGATGCCATAAGCGCAGATAAAATTTCGCAAGGGCACGCCAAGATAATGGTTGGGCTCGAAAAAGAGGATCAAATTTTAGCGCTAAACACCATTTTAGGACAGCGCCTAAGCGTAAGAGATACCGAAACTTTAGTAAAAAAGCTCAAAGATAAAACCGTTCCGAAAGAGAAAAAGTCTGGCTCGGAATTTCAAAACTTCAAGCCTGAACTTTTAAAGCTAAAGGCTAAGCTTGATCAATTTGGTAAAATAAGTATCAAAGAGCGTAAAATTTCGATTGAATTTAGCGAAATTTTACAAATTTCCGAGTTTTTAAAGAAAATCGGATGATTTTTTATAGTGTATTTTAATTTTTCATATTGTAAAATACGCATTTTGTTTAAAACTAACCTAGAGGAGGTGCGATGCTAGACGTAAGTTTGACCGCCATGATAACGACCATCGTCGTATTTTTAGCTTTGATTTACTTCTTGAATATCAAGCTTTATAGACCGCTGCTTTTGCATATGGAAAAGCGAGAGGCTATTATTAAAGAAGATGAGGCAAATGCGATGAAAAATGCACAGGATGCAGATGCCGATAAAGTAGAGATCGTAAGAATCATGGATGCTGCGAAATTGCAAGCTGTTAAAATAAAGCAAGAGGCGATGGATGGTGCGAAGCAGGCTGCCGCCAGAGAAATAGCCGAGAAAAAAACCGCAATGGAAGAAGATTTTGATCAATTTTTAGGCGGTTTGGATGAGCAAAAGCGCAACCTAAGAAATGATTTGCAAGCCAAAATTCCGGAATTTAAAAAAGCTCTAAGCACTGCCGTGGCTAAAGTATGAGGATTTCAGTATGAAAAAATATCTATTTTTATTTATAATTCCCGCGCTTGTTTTAGCAAGCGGTGGGCACGATGGAGTCAAAGACTACGACGTGCTGTGGCGAAGCATAAATTTCATTTTGTTTTTCGGAATTTTGCTTTATCTTTTAAAAGGTCCCGCAAAAGCAGCATATCAAGGTAGGATCGACGGCATCGCATCTAGGCTTGAAGCTAATCAAAAAATTTTAAAAGAGTCCGCAGCTCGTAAGGAGCAAGCTAAAAAAGATCTGCAAGATGCCAAGGTTCAAGGCGCAGCTTTAATCGAAACCGCTAAAAAAGAGATCGTGTTCGCTGCCGAAAAGATAAAAAATGCGACCGAGCAAGAGATTGCGAATTTGCAAAAATCTTTCGACGAACAGAAGAGCTTTGAGGCGCGTAAGATCAAAAAAGAGGTCGTAGGCGAGATTCTGGATGATATTTTTGCATCGGATGACATTAAATTCGGTCAAGAAAAACTGGTTAAAATCGTAGAGAAAAAGGTCGGATGATGATAAATAACACCTCAAAAAGATATGTAAACGCCTTAATACTGAACTATAAAAAAGATGAACTAGGCTCTGTTTTGCAGACGCTCGAGAGCGTCGCGAGTGCATTTAGAATTCCAAAATTCCAAGATATTGTAAAATCCCCGACGCTAAAAGAGGAATCCAAAGTGGAACTTATTGCGTCGTTTATAAAAAATCCAAGCGAAAAAATCGTAAATTTTATTAAACTTTTAGCTAAGAATAGACGTATTGCGCTGATCCCGCAGATAGTCGAGGAACTGCGCAAGAATATTGCAGCACTGGATAATAAATATTTGGGTAAAATTTATTCTGCTACCGAAATAGATGCCGCGAAAATAAAAGAGCTAGAGGCCAAAATTTCAAACAAATTTAATGCAGATATTACTCTGCAACCCGTTAAAAGCGAGCTTGAAGGCATTAAGATCGAAGTAGAGGATCTTGGATTTGAGATTAGTTTTTCAGTTGATAGATTGAAACAAAAAATGAGCGAATATATTTTAAAAGCAATTTAAAGGAGTAAAGCGTGGGTGCGAAAATTAAGGCAGACGAAATCAGCAGCATAATCAAAGAACGAATCGAAAATTTCGATCTTAGCGTTGATATCGAAGAAACCGGTAAGGTCGTTTCGGTCGCAGACGGTGTTGCTAATGTTTACGGCTTAAAAAACGTAATGGCTAACGAGATGGTCGAATTCGAAAACGGAGCTCGTGGTATCGCGTTAAATTTAGAGGAGAGCAGTGTCGGCATCGTTATTTTAGGCGATACTAGCGGTATTAACGAAGGTAGTAGCGTTAAAAGGCTGGGTAAGCTTTTGCGCGTTCCGGTAGGCGATGCTCTAATAGGTCGCGTGGTAAACGCTCTAGGCGAGCCGATCGACGGCAAAGGCGCGATAGAGACTAGCGATACTAGATTTGTCGAAGAAAAGGCTAAAGGCATCATGGCTCGTAAATCCGTCCATGAGCCACTTCAAACCGGTCTTAAAGCGATAGACGCGCTAGTGCCGATCGGTCGCGGACAGCGCGAGCTCATCATCGGCGACCGCCAAACAGGAAAAACCACCGTTGCTGTTGATACCATCATCAATCAAAAGGGCCAGGATGTCATTTGCATATACGTAGCAATCGGCCAGAAGCAATCTACCGTCGCACAAGTCGTTAAAAAGCTTGAAGAATACGGCGCGATGGATTATACGATCGTAGTTGCAGCCGGTGCTAGCGAGGCGGCTGCGCTTCAGTATTTGGCACCGTATTCGGGCTGCACCATGGGTGAGTATTTCAGAGATAACTCCCGCCACGCGCTTATCATCTACGATGATCTTAGCAAGCATGCGGTCGCATATCGCGAGATGTCGCTTATCTTGCGCCGTCCGCCAGGACGTGAGGCGTATCCTGGCGACGTATTCTACCTGCACTCTCGTTTGCTTGAACGTGCTAGTAAGCTAAGCGACGCACTCGGTGCAGGCAGCCTAACGGCGCTTCCTATTATCGAGACGCAGGCAGGCGACGTTTCGGCATATATCCCTACAAATGTCATCTCCATCACCGACGGTCAAATTTTCTTGGAGTCTGGTTTGTTTAACTCGGGAATTCGTCCTGCGATCAACGTGGGTCTTTCGGTTAGCCGCGTCGGCGGTTCCGCGCAGATTAAAGCGATCAAAAAAGTCTCGGGAACCTTGCGTCTGGATCTTGCTCAATACCGCGAACTTCAGGCGTTTGCGCAGTTTGCGAGTGATTTGGACGAGAGTAGCCGTAAGCAGCTGGATCGCGGACAAAGAATGGTCGAAATTTTAAAGCAACCTCCTTATTCGCCGCTTCCGGTCGAAAATCAAGCAGTGATCATCTTTGCAGGAAGCCGCGGATTTTTAGACGATTTGCCTACGAGCTCAATTGGCGAATTCGAAGCTGAGCTCTATCCGTATATCGAGGCAAAATATCCTGAAATTTTTGAAGAGATCAGAAGTAAAAAGACCATCGAGAAGGATTTGGAAGAAAATTTAATCAAGGCTCTAAATGACTTTAAAGCGACCTTTGCCGCTTAAAAAGGCTAAATTATGGCAAATTTAAAGGATATAAAGCTACAGATCAAGAGCGTCAGAAATACGGAGAAGACTACCAAAGCTATGAAGCTGGTCTCCAACGTCAAGCTTAAAAACACTAAAGAAGCGGCGATGCGCTCGCGAGCTTATGCGGTGAAGATTAACGAGGTCTTGGGTGAAATTTCTGCGCGCGTTAAAAATTACGTAGGCAATAATTCAGGCAACGACGAAAAACTTAGAATTTTTGATACCACTCGAGAGGTAAAGGTGGTTGATTTGCTGTTTATCACCGCAGATAAAGGGCTTTGCGGCGGTTTTAATATCAACACCATCAAAAAGATCAAAGCTTTGATCGAGGAGCTTAAAGCTAAAAAGATCAAGGTTCGCCTTCGCGCCGTCGGCAAAAAGGGGATAGAGTATTTTGATTTTCAAGGCATTGAGCTTTTGGAGCGATATATCGGCGTGAGCTCATCTCCATCGTCCGGGAAAGCTAACGAAATCGTCCAAGCCGCAGTTAAGGATTTTAACGAAGGTAAAACTGACGAAGTTATACTTATCCATAACGGCTATTTAAATATGATCTCTCAGGAGATGCGCGTAAATACGCTGGTGCCAATCGGTGAGCCTGCGATTAGCGAGGATGCTTTAAAAACATCTACATTGGAAGTAGAGGTTGAAAGCCCTGAGGACGAAGAAACATTGATGTTAAATTTAATCCAGAGCTATCTTAGCTACAGCATGTATTACGCGCTGATAGACTCTTTGGCAGCGGAGCACTGCTCTAGAATGAACGCTATGGAGAATGCGACAAATAACGCCAAGGAGCGCGTATCGCAGTTAAATTTAGCATACAACAAAGCCAGACAAGGCTCTATCACGACTGAGCTTATCGAGATCATAAGCGGCGTCGAATCAATGAAATGAAAGGAAAACGGATGAAAGGAATAATTTCTCAGGTAATGGGTCCCGTGGTCGATGTCGATTTCAAGGACTACTTACCAAAGATTAATGAAGCTATCGAGGTTAAATTTGACGTCGAAGGCGCTCATCGCAGGCTGATTCTAGAGGTAGCCGCGCACCTTGGAGACAATCGCGTCCGCACGATCGCTATGGATATGAGCGATGGACTTAGGCGAGGGCTTGAGGCTACGGCTCTTGGCGCGCCTATTACAGTGCCTGTGGGCGAGAAGGTCTTGGGTAGAATTTTTAATGTCACGGGCGATCTGATCGACGAAGGCGAGGATGAGAAATTTGAAACCCGCTGGTCGATCCACAGAGATCCGCCTAGCTTTGAAAACCAAAGCACGAAGAGCGAAATTTTTGAAACTGGCATTAAGGTAGTCGATCTGCTCGCCCCTTACGCAAAGGGCGGCAAGGTAGGCCTATTCGGCGGCGCTGGCGTCGGTAAGACCGTCATCATCATGGAACTGATTCACAACGTCGCTTTCAAACACAGCGGTTACTCCGTATTTGCGGGCGTCGGCGAGCGAACGAGAGAGGGAAACGACCTTTATAACGAGATGAAAGAATCGGGCGTTTTGGATAAAGTCGCCTTAACCTACGGTCAGATGAACGAGCCGCCGGGGGCGAGAAATCGCATCGCGCTAACCGGTCTTACGATGGCTGAGTATTTCCGCGACGAGCTTGGGCTTGACGTTTTGATGTTTATCGATAATATCTTTCGTTTCTCGCAGTCGGGTTCGGAGATGTCCGCGCTTTTAGGACGAATTCCGTCCGCGGTCGGCTATCAGCCTACGCTTGCTAGCGAAATGGGTAAATTACAAGAGCGCATCACTTCTACAAAGAAGGGCTCCATCACCTCCGTTCAGGCTGTTTACGTACCTGCGGACGACCTTACTGACCCTGCACCTGCGACCGTTTTCGCGCACCTTGATGCGACAACCGTTTTAAACAGAGCGATTGCCGAAAAAGGAATTTATCCTGCCGTCGATCCGCTTGATTCGACCTCAAGAATGCTTGATCCGCAAATTATCGGCGAGGAGCATTACAAGGTCGCTCGCGGCGTTCAAGCAGTACTTCAAAAATACAAAGATTTGCAAGACATTATCGCGATTTTGGGTATGGACGAGCTTAGCGAAGAGGATAAGCTCGTAGTCGAGCGCGCTAGAAAGATCGAGCGCTATCTATCTCAGCCGTTTTTCGTAGCCGAGGTATTTACCGGAAGTCCGGGCAAATATATCTCGCTAGAGGAGACTATTGCTGGCTTTAAGGGAATTTTAGAGGGCAAATACGACGATCTGCCGGAGAATGCCTTTTATATGGTAGGAAATATCGACGAGGTAGTAGCAAAAGCTGAAAAGATGAAAGCATAGGAATTTTAAGATGAAAGAATTTTTGCTTTTAGATATCGTTACGCCCGAAGGGATGGTCTTTTCGGGTGAGGTCAAATCCGTCCAGCTCCCCGGCATTACTGGCGAAATGGGTATTTTGCCAGGGCATGCGAGCTTGCTAACGGGACTTAAAGACAAAAGCGAAGGTGGAGTCGTTGAGATCGTAGATAAAGACGGCAAAAAGCAGCTTGTTTTGGTAAACGACGGATTTTTGGAAGTTACCGAAGAAAAAACTACTATCCTAGCCACTCAAGCCGTAGCTATCGGAGGTAATAGCGAAAGCGCCGTAGCGAAGTCTTTGCAGCGCGCCAAAGATATGCTTGCGTCCATTAGCTCTGATGCGGCAAATTCCGCAGCGATCATGGCTAGAGTCGACGAATTCGCAAGGCAAAGTTAAATATGCTAGATCTAATTTTAAGTTATTTTACGAGAAGCACGTTTATTACGATATTCGTGCTTTCTTGGCTATCCGTCTATTTTGTCGTTACTTTTACGATTTTGATCTCCAGATTTGTAGGGCTTAGTGCGTGGCAACACCGCGAAGCAAAGGCACTCGAATCCTTGCTGATGGGTGGTAGGATTTCGCTTTCGGGCTCTATTTTTCAAAAAGTAAATACCGATAAAATTTCAAAAGAGGCCTTGGAAATTTATAAAGGCAAAGCCGAACGCGACTCGACTAGCGGACTTACCTGGCTATCTATAGTCGCCTCTACTTCGCCGTTTATCGGGCTATTTGGTACAGTCGTTAGCATACTTCACACATTTTCCAAGCTTGGCGGCGGAAATTCCGGCATTGATACCATCGCTCCTGCGATCAGCGAGGCGCTGGTTGCCACAGGATGTGGAATTTTTGTAGCGATCCCCGCATATACCTTTAGCTTACTTATAAAACGCAAAGCATACGAAGTTATGAGTATCATAAATCGTACGGCAGATATTTTGCTATTTAAAGCAAACACTGGAAAAGCCATTTAATGTATAATTTCGACGAAAATCCAGAGTTAAATATCACTCCGCTCGTCGATATTATGCTTGTTTTGCTAGCGATTTTAATGGTCGCGCAAACGGCGATTATCTACGATGAGAAGATCGAACTGCCTAGTGGCTCAAAAGCACAGGTTTCGGAAAATACCGCGGAATTCTTGCTTGTGCGTATCGGCGAAGATCGCAAGGTTTATATCGACAAAAGCTCGATGAGCCTAGCTGAATTCCCGGATAATCTCGTGCTGCTTAAAGGCACCGGCAAGTATAGCTTGGAAAAACCCGTCTATATCCAAGCCGATAAGAGACTTGTTTACGACGATGTAATGTTTGTTTTAAAGAGCCTAAAGCAGGCGGGTTTTACAAAAGTCGCACTTCAAACAAATGGCTAATTATTCAAATTTTACGGGGGTTAAATACGATAATTTTAAATCGTTTTTAATCGCCCTTTTTGCCTATCTGCTGGTGATTTTTGTTCTTTTATATCAAATTTCAAAGCCGCAGGAAAAATTTAAAAAATATACTGACAATCCCAACGATTATATGGATGTTACTTTTGATTTCGAAATAGATGATAAACTTCCGTCCGCGCCTGAAATCGCTAAAGAAACAAAGCAAGGCGAGTTTGACAATAAAAATGTGAAGGATGTGCCGGAGGATAAAATTAAGACTACGGCGCAAGTAGTCCCGCCTCCTCCGGTGCAGGCAAAGCCGAAAGAGCCCGAAAAGCCGAAGCCAGAACCTAAAAAGGACGAGCCTAAAGCTGAGCCCAAAAAAGAGGAGCCCAAGCCTGAGCCTAAGTTGGAAAATAAACCTTCCGAAAAAGTAGTAGAGAAAAAAGAGGAAGCTAAGCCGGAGCCGAAAAAAGAGGAAAAACCGAGCTTGAGCGATCTTTTTTCGGATACTACTAAGGACAATAAGAAGCTTGAGGAGAGCGCTAAAGCTAGCGACGCCGTTCAGAGTAACAAAAAGTCCGATAAAGAAACCGCCACCTCTAGTGCTAAGGATAAAGCAGCATCTAAAAATGCTGTCGTTAAATCCGATAAACTTGGCGGTAGGACGCAAAGGACGGGTGAGTATAACGCTTATTACGGCGCTATCGAGAAGAAGCTTCAAGTTCTATGGAGCAGATATGTAGCGACCGCGAAGGACGACGCAAGGATTAAGATAGTCTTTGGCGCAGATGGGCGAGTGACGGATTATACTATTATAGAGTTGGGGCGAGAGACGGAATTTAACCAGAAGTTGCGAGATTTTTTGGATAATCTATCGACTCAGACTTTCCCGAAGTCTCCCGACGGGGCGTCGCACGAGATTGATACTAGGATGTCCGACGTGATGAAGACAAATTAGAATTTTGTAAGGAAAAAAGTGAAGAGACTTTTTTGTATTTTTGCGTTTTGCTGTATGCTTTTTGCAGAAGATGCGGATTCTACTAAAAATTCTACCTCTTCAAATTTAAACATTGAAATTCAAAATTCCTATAAGATTGAGATTTATTATAATGATGTTAAAAAACAGCTGGGTTATTTGTGGCGGGCGCAAAAAATGACCCCTGCTGAAGGTAGGGTGCTGCTCAACGTAAGCTTAAGTGCTGATGGGAAAGTTATTGATTATAGCACAGATTATTTGGAGGGGGATGAAATATTCCGCAAAAAACTTAAGAACTTTTTGGTGAGGCTTCCGAAACAACGCTTTGCAAAAGTGCCAGACAACAAGCCTCGTAAATTTGGGATTTTTTTAAAATATAATGTTAAATCAGATCAAATTAAGGAGAAAAGATGAAGAAATTACTTTTGATTCTTGCATTTTGTAGTAGCATTTTCGCGGCAGATGCGACTATGTCTATCGTAAACGAAGGGGTAAATCTCCCTAAAATCGTTGTTCAGGATGCATCGAACCTTGCGAATTCAGAATTTGGCAACAAATTCTTTAAACTTATGGTGGGCGATCTAAAGGTTGGCGCGACTTTTGAAGTCAGCGACGAGTATCTACAAAGCAGCTATGATGCGGGCGCTTCCGACAATCTAGGCTCTAGCGGTGCCGCTCTGATCGTGCGCTACGCGGTAAGTGATAAAAGCTCGCCGATGAGCCTAAAAGCCAAAGTACTTGAAGCGAACAGCGGCAGGGTGATGTACGAGAAAAGCTTTACGCTTTCAAATGCCGAGAAATATCCGTTTTTAGCCCATATGGCGGTATCCGAGATCGTCAAGCAGTTAGGCTATTCAAACGTCGATTGGATGAAGGAGATGATTTTGCTATCGCGCTATACTTCGACGCGCGAGAGCGAGATCATGGTGGCTGATTATACGCTTACTTACCAGCAGGTTGTGCTTCGCGGCGGATTAAATATCTTCCCTAAATGGGCAAGCGCAGCGCAGAACGAATTTTATTACACCTATTACGTCAATAAAAATACGCCCGCTATCTATAAATTTAATCTATCCAACGGTAGCAAGAGTAAAATTTTTACCGGTCATGGCATGACGATAGCTTCAGATGTAAGCGCCGACGGCAGAAAGCTTCTAATCACCAATGCGCCTAAGGATCAACCCGATATTTATTTGTATGATATAGCCTCGGGCAGCGCTAAGCAAATTACCGATTACGCTGGCATTGATGTAAATGGAAATTTTATCGACGGCGATTCGCGCGTGGCTTTTGTGAGCGATCGTCTGGGCTATCCAAACGTATTTGCCACTAGCATAAATGGCGGCAACGTTCAGCAGCTCGTCTATCACGGCAAAAACAATAACTCCATCAGCACAAATGGCAATTACGTTACTTACTCTAGTCGCGACGGCGGGGGCGGATTTAATATATATTTAATCTCTACTCAAACCGATATGATTCGCCAGTTAACGGCTAGCGGCAAAAATATGTTTCCTAGATTTTCTAGCGATGGCGGCAGCATTATGTTTATCAAGCAAGACGGCAGCGGAAGCTCGGTAGGTATTATCAGAGTTAACGAGAATAAAAGTTTCCAATTTCCGTTAAGAGTGGGTAAAATTCAATCGGTTGATTGGTAAAATATTAAAAAATCTCGTGATATAATGACTTCAATTTTTTTTGAAAGGATAGAAAATGAAACATTTAGTTTTATCTTCGATAGCAGTTGCTGCTCTATTATTGAGCGGTTGTTCTAAAAAGACCCCAGAGGCCGATACTACAAGCACAAGTGATGCAGATAGACTAGCTGCTTTGGCATCTCAGATCCAAAGTGAAGTTGGCACTGTTTATTTCGACTTTGATAAATTTAATATTAGAGCCGATCAACAAGGCACAATCAATAATAACGCAGCTCTATTCAACCAAGCAGGCGCAGAGTCTCTAACTGTTAAAGTTGAGGGTAACTGCGATGAGTGGGGTTCTGATGAGTACAACTATGCTCTTGGTCTAAAGAGAGCTACTGCAGCTAAAGACGCATTGGTTGCTCAAGGCGTAAATGAGAGCAGAATTTCCGTAGTAAGCTACGGTGAGAGCAATATGGCTTGCACAGAGCATTCTAAAGAGTGCGACGCTCAAAACAGACGCGACGAATTCAAAGTTGGATTCTAATTTGAAATTTAAAAATTTCACGGTGGCGGCTCTTTTGGGAGCTGCCACTTTTTTAAATGCAGAAACTTCCGCATTTGATGCTGGCAATATTGATTCAGGCAGCTCTTACGGGTTAACTGAAAACGAACAAGTATTGCGCGATAACCGCAAGCGTATAAGCGAGATGCAAACTAGTGTAGATAATACACGCGAGAGCGTCGAAGGCTTGCGAAGTGTCCTTGAAGGAACAAATTCTAAAATTTCGAACCTGGAAAACAGGGTAGCGGATCTAGAAATTCGCGCTACGGGCAAGAGCCAAGGTAACAGCGAGCTAGACCAGATGAAACGAGACATCGCTGCTATAAAAGCCCAAATCGCTGAAATCAATAAAAAATTAGGTAGCGGCGGCAGCGTAAAAAAAAACGCTGAATTAGACGCAGGTACTGCTTCAGTCCCTGCTAGTACAAAATCAGACTCCGATTTTAAATCAAAAGATCAAGCTTCAGTATTGAAAGAGGCTGACGCTTTATATGCCAAAAAAGACTATTCCGGCGCAAAAGAGCGCTATAATTATTTAGTATCTAAGAACTACAAGCCCGCTAAGGCGAACTATATGCTGGGCGAAATTTCATATTTTTCCGGCTCATACGCAGAAGCGATAAACTACTATAAAAAGAGCATCTCGCACAATGAGAGCCAAGACTACACCCCAAAACTTCTTTATCACACCGCGATCAGCTTCGATAAGATTGGCGATAAAGACAGCGCAGATAAATTCTACAAAGCGCTAAAAGCTTCATACCCGGATTCCAAAGAAGCTAAAGCCGCGCCCACTAGATAACCTAAATTTAAATACAAAATCAAAAATAAAATTTTAAATAGGAGAAAACTATGGCTAACAACCGAGTTATAAAGATGCATTATGAGCTAAAAGACGGTAAAACCGGCGAAATTTTAGAATCAAATTTAAACTCCGACCCGATTGCCTTTCTTAGCGGCAAAGATCAAATCATCCAAAAACTGGAAGATGAAATTTTAAATCTACAAGCAGGCGAGAGCAAAACGGTTCGCATAAGCCCGAGCGACGGGGTCGGCGAGTATAAGCAGGACGCCGTGCAGATCCTACCTAAAGAGCAGTTTGCGGGCATCGACCTGGTCGTTGGTATGGAGCTTTTCGGACAGGCGGAGGACGGCGCGACTACCCGCGTGAGCGTCAAAGCTATCGGCGAGCAGGACGTTACTATTGACTTTAACCACCCGTTTGCGGGCAAGGAGCTGGAATTTAATATAAAGATCGTCGAGAACCGCGAAGCGACGGCGGACGAAATTCTTACCGGGCAGCCGGAGGGTGCGCACAGCTGCGGCTGCGGACATAACCATCATCACGAGGGACACGAGTGTTGCGGCGGACACGGACACGATCACGCGGAGGATCACGAGTGTTGCGGAGGTCATGGGCATGCAGACGGTCATGAATGCTGCGGAGGTCACGATCACGGAAAAGATCACGAGTGTTGCGGCGGGCACCACCACGAGCATTAGGATTTTTTATGAAATTTGCTTTTATCTTCCCAGGACAGGGCTGCCAAAGCGTAGGCATGGGCAGGGAGTTTTACGAAAACTCCGCCTCTGCGCGCGCGCTTTTGGATGAGGCTTCAGGCTTTACGGGCATCGATTTTAAAAATTTACTGTTTGAACCTAACGACAAGCTCGACGTTTCGGAATTTACGCAGCCTGCGATTGCATTAAATTCCATGATGGTGCTTGCGGCGCTGCAAGAAAGAGCGGATCAAGAAAAGCTTAACATCGCTCCGCAGTTTTTACTCGGACATTCGCTGGGCGAGTTTAGCGCGCTAAGCGCTGCGGGAGGCATAGAGCCGAAGCAGATGCTAAAGCTCGTAAATATTCGCGGCAGGCTCATGCAGAGCGCCTGCGAGGGCAAAGACGCAGGAATGATGGTGATCTTAGCTCTTGCTGACGAGGCGGTTGAAAAAATTTGCGCGGATGCGAGAAGCGCCGGTAGGCAGGTTTGGGCGGCGAATTATAACTGCGACGGGCAGATCGTAGTCGCTGGCAAAAAAGATGATCTCGCAGCACTCGAGGGCGAGTTTAAAGCCGCGGGCGCAAAGCGCGCAATGCTACTAAATATGAGCGTCGCAAGCCATTGTCCGATGCTAGGGAGTGCTAGCGACGAGCTTTTGGAATTTTTGCGCCCTGCGCTAAAAGAGAGCTTCGCTCCTGTCGTCGCTAACGCCACCGCGCGCGCATACAGGGCGAAATCCGAAGCGCTGGAGCTGCTTAAAGCCCAGCTTATCAGTCCCGTGCTTTACAAACAAAGCATCAAAAATTACGAGGGCGAGACGGACTGCTTCGTCGAGTTCGGCGCGGCAGTTTTAAAAGGTATAAACAAAAAGATCACGCAAAAGCCGACCTTCAGCATCACGGATCTTGCGAGCTTAGACGAGTTCCTGAAATTTGCAAAGGAGAATAGATGAAAGTTGCGATCTTAGGCGCTATGCCCGAAGAGATCGAGCCGCTGCTATCCGCACTGCGCGAACGAGGCGTGAGCGTGGAGGCCGTGGATCATGCGAATAATAAATTCTACGCCGCTAAGCTTAACGGCCACGATCTAGTGATCGCATATTCGAAGATCGGCAAGGTAAATTCCGCCCTAACCGCTACGGTTATGATCGAGAAATTCGGTGCGCGCGCGCTCATTTTTACGGGCGTCGCGGGGGCTTTGAAGCGCGGCATTAAGATCGGCGAAATTTTATACGCCACCTCGCTCGTGCAGCACGATCTTGATATCACGGCATTTGGGCATCCGCACGGATTTGTGCCGGGAAGTAAAATTTCGGTCCAAACCGACGCGAAGCTAAATTCCATAGCGCAAAGCGTCGCCGAGCAGCTAGGCATCACGCTAAAATCGGGCATCATCGCTAGCGGCGATCAGTTCGTAAGCGGCGAGGAGCGCAAGAGTTGGATCGAGCGGACGTTTGACGCGAGCGCGGTCGAGATGGAGGGAGCGAGCGTGGCGCAGGTGTGCGACGCGCTGGGCGTACCGTTTTGCGTGCTGCGCGCGATAAGCGACGAGGCGGGACACAAAGCCGAGTTCGACTTTGACGAGTTTATGGTAAAAAGCGCGCAGACGAGCGCAAATTTCGTCCTAAAAATGATCGAAAGGTTATGATAAACCTCTCCAAAAAACTACTTCGCCGTGTCGGACAAACCAACGCCAAATACCAGATGTTCGAGCGCGGCGATAAAATTTTACTAGCTCTTAGCGGCGGCAAAGACAGCATGAGCTTGGCGCACGTGCTGAAGCACTTCCAAAGCGTAAGCCCGCTAGATTGGGAGTTTAAAGCCGTTACCGTCACCTACGGTATCGGCGAGGACCTGCGCGAGATAAGCGCCCATTTTAAAGAGCACGAGATCCCCTACGAGATAATCGATACTAAAATTTTTGAATTCGGCAAGGAAAAGATCCGCGCGAACACCACGTTTTGCAGCTTTTGCTCGCGTATGAGGCGCGGATACATCTACTCCTACGCGCTCGAACACGGCTTTAATAAGATCGCCATCGCCCACCACCTCGACGACGCCGCGGAAAGCTTTTTTATGAATTTCACCTTCAACGGCGCGCTGCGCACCCTCGCTCCGCGCTACGTCGCCGAAAACGGGCTTGTGATCATCCGCCCGTTCATTCTCACGCGCGAGCGCCAAATCGCCGCCTGCGCCAGAGATAACGAGCTTCCGATCATGCGCGAGGAGGAGGTTTGCCCCGCGAGGCAATACGGCGGCAAGGAGCCCACTGCGCGCGCCGCTACGAAGGAGCTTTTGGCGCAGTACGAAAAGGCCCATCCGAGGTTTTTTATCAGTCTACAAGCCGCCTTTGCCAACATCCACGAAGAGACCTTTTTCGAGCCTAAATTTTAAAATTTTAAGCGGTTTGATCTCTCTGTTAGAAAAGCCCGAGCATAGCTTTTGTGGGGACGGAGACTTCGTACGCTCGGTTCGATTTTTTGGCTTGAATGGGCTTGATACACGCGGAGCGGTTGTCCTTCCTGCGCTCGAATGAGCCGCGAGCCGCAGCGCGAGCGGTTGGCTTACTGCGTTTAAATTGCAGCACAAGTGATTACGCTTCTGCGTCCGAAGCTGTACACACGAGCTTAGGCTGTGCGCCCGAGCGGTTACGCCCTCTGTACCCGAGAAGCTACGAGCGAAAGCGGGTTACGCCGCCTGTATCTGCTTTTTCGAAACGCTTGCGGTTGCTTTCGGCGCTGTACTCTCGTCATACTCGGGTGCCGCTCAAGCGAGCTTTATGGGCGAGCTTTAGGAGGCTTGCAAAGTTTGCGCGAGAGACAGTTTTAGAAATTTCATCTCAAAAAATGCTTTAGAAATTTAATCCCGTAAAATTTTAAAATTTTATCGGAGGCTTCCTTTCGGGCTGCGGGTGCGGACTCGATCGTCGTGCACCGTAAATTTAAACCGCCCGCTCCGCAAAAGATTGTTTTAGAAGTTTATTCCGCAAAATGTTTCTAAAATTTTACCTCGCAAAATTTCAAAATTTTAACGAAGCCGAATTCAAAATTCCGGCGGAGCCAAATTTTAAAATTTCAAAGCAACCGAATTTTAAAATTTAGCAAAGCCGAATTCTGAAATTTTATCGTAGCCGAATTCTCGCTCTCATTCCATAAACGTTACCTTTTGAAATTTATCCGCTTGCGCCGGGTCAAATTTCACTCCGCTTCAAAGCCGCTTCAAACCTCCGCTGTCGCGCGCGTAGATTAAATTTTAAAATTTCGCGGGCGCCGCATTGCTTCTCAAATTTACACACCGCAAAATTTTAACCGATTTTCGCTCCGAAATTTATGCCGCATTAATCGCCGCGGATATATAATAGCGAATGTCATATTTCACGTAAGGAGTAAGCATGGCTACAATCCAACCAAGCTATAAGCTTTTCATCGACGGCGAGTTTGTGAGTGCCGAAGGCGGCGCGAGCCTAGACGTTTTTAATCCCGCTACTGGCGAGAAAATTTCAAAGATCGCAGATGCTAGCAAGGCGGACGTCGATAGAGCGGTCGCCGCGGCCCGCAAGGCGTTTGAGAGCTTTCGCCGCACTAGCGTTTATGAGCGCAGCGCGCTGCTAAATAAGATCGCCGACGTCCTAGAGCAAAACGCCGAGTTCATCGCCACCGTAGAGACTATCGACAACGGCAAGCCGATCCGCGAGACGCGCGCGGTCGACGTAGCGTGGTCGATCGAGCATTTCCGCTATTTTGCGGGCGTGATCTTGGGCGAGGAGGGCAGCGCCAATATGCTAAAAGAGCGCTATCTATCCGTCGTTTTACGCGAGCCGATCGGCGTAGTAGGACAGATCGTGCCGTGGAATTTCCCGTTTTTGATGGGCGCGTGGAAGCTCGCTCCGTTACTTGCTGCGGGCGATACGTGCGTGTTTAAGCCAAGCTCCGAAACCAGCCTTAGCATTTTGGAGTTCATCCGCCTAATCGCGCCGCTACTTCCAAAGGGTGTCATCAACGTCGTAACCGGCAAGGGAAGCAAGGCAGGCGAGTTCGTCCGCACTCACAAAGGACTTGATAAGCTCGCATTCACGGGCTCGACCGAGGTCGGCAGAGGCATAGCGCTAGCCGCAGCGCAAAAGATCATCCCCGCTACGCTTGAGCTCGGCGGCAAGAGCGCGAATATTATCTTTGACGATTGCGACTTCGACGTTGCGATCGACGGCGTGCAGCTGGGAATTCTTTTCAACCAAGGCCAGGTCTGCTGCGCGGGAAGTAGAATTTTCGTGCAGGAGGGCATCTACGATAAATTCGTACCGGCGCTCGTGGAGAAATTTAAGCGCATCAAGGTGGGCGATCCGCTCGATCCGAACACCCAGATGGGATGCCAGATCAACAAAAAGCAAGCCGATAAAATTTTAGAGTACGTAAAAATCGGCGTAGAGGAGGGCGCTAAGATCGCCGTAGGCGGCAAGCGACATAGCGCGGGAGAGGCTTTCGTCGAGCCTACGCTACTCGTGGACGTGCGCAACGACATGCGCGTCGCGCAAGAGGAGATCTTCGGCCCCGTGGGCGTCGTGATTAAATTTAAAGATCAAGACGAGCTCGTCCGTATGGCAAACGACAGCCTCTACGGACTAGGCGGCGCCGTATTTACGCGTGACATCGCAAAGGCGCTCACGGTCGCACGCCTGCTTGAGACGGGTCGCGTATGGGTCAATACCTACAACCAGATCCACGCTGGCGCGCCGTTTGGCGGCTACAAAGAATCGGGCATTGGTCGCGAAACGCACAAGATGATCCTGGAGCACTACACCCAGACCAAAAACATCTACATCGACACGATCTCCAAACCGAGCGGCTTTTACGAGCAGTAAGGCTTAGAGCGGTACCTCGGGCTACGTTTCGGGCGGTTTGCGCCGCCCGAAATTTTATTCTGCTTGACTCGATTGAGTATTTAATTTTAAGATTAATATAGGCTCATCATTTGGTGGTAAATTTTTATTTGCCAACCTTATGCCTTTATAAACATTTATCGTGATTTTAACATTTGGTATGTCGGTAACTTTTGAAAAATTATTTAAGAGCAACTTTATATCATCATCTCTAGCGCCATAAATGTTTGCTATACTCTCATATCTATCGGTAATTTTTCCACAAGACCAAGAACCGCCTAGATGATTTAAATCTCTTATTCCTTCAAATATTATTTCTTCTGCTTTGTCGTTATACTCATTTCGACATTCCCTGCCGTCGCAGCCGAATAATATAAATGCGGCGACTATCAAAAAGAAACACTTTGTAAATTTCAGCATTTCATTTTCCTTAATTTGATTTTGTGTCTAATTTTACGGTTAATATATTCTTGCTAAATGGTGGCGGAGTTTTGCTGCCCCATTTCCAATATCTCTCATAAACCGATATAGTAATTTTGACATTTGGAATTTGTGCCGCTTCTGCTACATTCTTTAATAAAGTTTCTAAATCATCGTTGCTAGGTCCGTAAAAATTTATGAAGTATTCATAGTTGTCAATAGACCCGCACGTCCAATCTCTATTTTCCTTATCCTTTAAATTATCAGTTATAATAGAAAACGCCTTATTATTGTATTCGTTGCGGCATTCATTACCGTCGCAGCCGAATAGAACAATCGCAAAAAATATTGCAACAAGAAATTTCATGGCGAAATTAAAAAATCCGCCTGTTTTTATAGTTTGATAACTACGGTTGCAACCCATTTTCGCTCCTCATACAAAATTTATTCATATTTAAAATTTTTAAAATTGAAATATCTTACATTGCGTTCTTTTAGTAGAATTTCCAGCTTTTCAAAATCATTGCTGGCTATGTAGTCCATCGGTATAGAGATTGAGCCTAGATAAACCAATATATCATAAATCTTCGGCTTAAGTCTTATAGCTAAAATTTGTTTAAATGATATAGGGATTTTATATGCGGTGAATTCCTTTATATCTGTAAGCATGATAACTTTTTCCCAGAAAAAATATTTCACTATCATACGATCATCATAGCACGCAATAAATTTAAAGCAATTCGGAATAACCGTCGTATAAAAAAGACCGATCAGCATCACCCAGCCTGCGATAGGCGCATAAGGTTTATCAAGCATAATAAAAACAATGGCGATATAAAATTGCAAAATTTTAACTACCGCATAAAAAGGCCCGTAAAAACGCCTAGCCCTTTTTATGATTAGTAGCGGCTCGCTCGGTTTCGTATCGTTCATTTTATCTCCTTGCTTGAATGTCGCATTACGGTTTTAAATTTAGCGCTAAATTCTATCTTTGCTACGCTTACGCAGCGTTTAAATTTAATATCGTTGCGGCTACGCTAAATTTTAAAATTTCAAACTTGCCGTTTTAAAGATCCGTCATCTGCGGGAGTGCGCGCAGGCGGGCGCATGCAAAAATAGCCTCAGGCGCTGTTTTATCGCGGGCCCCGTCCGAATCAAGTCATACCGAGCCGCGCTAAGCCTCAAAACTCATGCGATTGCCGATTTCGCTATTGAGCCGTACGCAAGCCCGCGCCCAAACTCGCGCGGCTTACGAACGTCGCTCGGTAGAATTTTAAAATTTCATTCGGGCTCGACATAGTTCTGCGCAGACGCAGGCTCCGCCGCCGCGGAATTTAAACTTTGTTTTGCTATAATCGGGCAAAAATTCTAAAGGTCGCCTATGAAAATTTTACTTTACGTCGCGCTCGGCTTATTTCTTGCGGCCTGCGCGCAGGTCCCGCCGCCCGCCGAAAACACCCATGCCGCAAACGGCGCCCCCATTGGGGACGTCGCAAATTCTACCGGTGCGAATAATGCCGTCAAAAATTCCGCCCCGTCCGAGATTTCCGCGCCAAAAAACACAGCCTCCGCGAATGCTGCCGCTAAAAATTCCACCGCGTCTTCTATGCGCGAAATTTGGGGATTGCTAGAAAATGCCGATCGGGCGCTGCTTGCTAAAGAGATCTCTCGCGCCGAAGAGCTCGCCGTGCGGGCACAGGAGCTTAGCGAGCTAAAGCGCATCGAAGTAGGGCGGATTTTTAGCAGATTTGTCCGCGCGCGCATCGCCCTGCAGCGCGGCGATACCGACGCCGCGATCTCGCTGGCGACGGACGCGAGCTCCATGCAAAGCGGGGTAGCGGAGATATATGCCGATGCCGTAAATTACGAGAGCGCTTATACATTCGGGCGCATCTACGAGGCTCGCGGCGATCGCAAGAGCGCTGTGCGCGAATATGGGCGGGCGCTGTTTGTTTGGACTATGTTTTTGCAGAGCGATCCCGTGCGTGCGGAGGAGATTTTCGCCCGACTGCAAACGCTCACACCCGATCCCTACGAGGCCGAAGGCAGAGCTAGCGGCGCGTGCGAGTATCTGCGTGCTAAGGCTAGCTCCGCTTTGAATGAGTCGGCGTCTGAGCCCAAGCGTCGTGCACTGCGAGATTTGGCCGAATGGGAGGCGCACTGCTTGCATCTGCGCCCGTTTATAGAGGACGGATCGGACGAGCGCGCGCGTAGGGCTTCGCTCGCGCGGGATTACGCGCAGCTGTATGCGGGGCCGGGCGAGTGTGCCGCCGCGCTAGAGCATCTGCTTGCCGCAGCGGAGCTTTCGGATGCGACGGAGCCCGATACGGGCGGGCTTTATCTACAGATCGCGCGACAATTTTTGGCTATTTACAAAGAGGCGGGCGCGAGTAAAATTTCTGCGAGCTATGCGCAGAAAAATCTAGCTGCGGCGCAGGATTACGCGAACAGATCGGTAAAGCTCTACGAGGGCATGCGCGGCACCGCCTACGAGCACTCGGGCTACGACGGACACGAAATTTTAGGCGAGATCGCGATGATACGCGGCGATCCGTCTGCGGCGCTGAGACATTTCACGGCGATGAGAGACGATGCGACGGCGCTTTTGGCATATCAGCGGCTGCCGGCTCACAAGCAGGCTCTGGCTCACGCGCTAGAGCTACTCGCGCAGTGCTACGATGCGCTAAAAGATAGTAAGAACAAAGCGGCGGTTCTGCGCGAGCTTAGGAAGCTAAAGAAGGGCTAGCGGGTTGCTAGGCGGCGGCGTTTCGTGAAATTTTGCCGCTGCGCTGCGATGAATTCGGCTCGGGGCGTTACGCGGTTTGAGCGCTTGGGGCGCGGCAGAATTTTATGTCGTTTGCGGGCGGTGCGGGCTTGCGGCGGATTTAGACGGCATGGCGGAGCTTGCACTTTTGAAGCCCCATTTTGAAAGCAAAATTTATACCCGCGCCGTAGATTTGAAACGGCATCCGTGCCTGCGCGGCGATTTATCCTCGCATCGCAGCCATTAAAAGTCGCGATTTCGCTAGTGCATGAAGCTTTGCGGGCGCTTTTGAGTGCGCTATGACTGCGGTTCGGCGCCGCGCCGCGAGCTAGAAGCTTTTAGGGGCTGTCTATGCGGCGGGCGCAGTTTTATCGCAGACTTCCGTCCGCATCAGGTTATACCGAGCCGCGCCAAAGCCTCAAAACTTACGCGATTTCTAATTTTGCTATCAAGCCGCATCGAACCGCAGCCAAACTCGCGCGGCGAAAATCTAAATTTACGCTATAATCTTGCAAAGCGGAGCATAGAATTCCTGCTGCGCGTATGCGACGAAATTTAAACAAAGGCCCGCGAATGCGGGCTTCTTAGCCTTCGCACAGCTGTGGCGTAACGCTAATTTAACGGAGGGCGTATGGATAAAGAGCGGTATATTTTTGATAAATTTAGATCGAAGCTTAACGGCGATGATTGCGCCGTAATCGGCGAGCGAGCGTATTGTAAGGATCTTTTCGTCGAGGGCGTGCACTTTCGCCGCGGCTGGCTGAGCCTGCGCGAGATCGGCGCAAAGGCGATGCTTGTAAACATCTCGGATATGATCGCGACGAATGCGCGCGCCAAATACGCCCTACTGGGGCTTGCGCTGCCGCGCGAGATCGACGCGCGCGAGATCGACGAGCTGTGCGCGGGCGTGAGCGAAACGGCGCGCGCGTGGGGCATACGGATCATCGGCGGCGACACGATCGGTTCGGATCGCATCGCGCTTAGCGTGAGCCTGATCGGCAAGTGCAAGCGCCCTGTGTTTCGCAGCGGCACGCGCGTGGGCGATCTCATCGCGCATACTGGCGAGCTAGGTAGCGTCGGGCGCGATCTGGCGGTGCTTTTAAGAGATGAAATTTCGCCCGCTAGCTCGCAGACGCGAAACCGAAACGATAAAATTTCGTCGGCACAAGGTCCAAGCGATGAGGTGCGAAGCACGGACGATAAAATTTTGCCTGCGTACGTCGAGCCGCCGAGCCTGGACGCCGAAAATTCGGCGCAAAATTCCGTGTCGCGGAGTAGAGACGATCACAAGAGCCCTACGGCGCAAAGCCTCGCATGTGAAAATCCTGTGCCGGGTAGTGGCTCATATCGCTTGCGCGAGGATCTGCGCGCAAAAATTTCAAAGAATTCGCGCTTCGTCAGGCCCGTCTTGTGCGATAAGTTTTTTTACAAGGCGGCGAAGTTCATCAGCGCGGCGATGGATATTAGCGATGGGCTCGCGCAGGATCTACCCCGCCTGCTGGAGGCTAGCGGCGTGGGTGCGCGCTGGATCGCCCGCCCTAGCGAGGCTGCGCTGCAAAGCGGCGAGGAGTACGAGATTTTGTTCAGCTTCGCGCCGAAGTTTTTGCCTAAAATCTATGCGATTGCCGCTAAGGCGGGCGTCGCGATCAATATCATCGCCGAGGTTTGCCCGCGTACGCCGCAAAGCTCTATGGAATTTCACGGCAGCTCGCATCACTTCGCGCCTTGAAATTTGCCGCGACCGCTTTAAATTTTAAGGCGAGGGGTTTGGATTTCAGTTCGAAACGACGCGCCGGGCGAATAAATTTCATTTAGCGAGCGGGGCTGCGGTGATTTGAAATCGGACGCTTTTGGGTTATGACCGCGCCCCGCCGAACTAGGTAAATTTCATAGCCAAAGCGGGCAGTACCCCAAGCCTTGCGGTTAAATTTTATAAATCAGCGCAGACTGCGTGCATCGCGACTCCGTCGTTTGCCACGGCGTAGAGGCGCCCTTTGCTAGCGAGCATGATCTGATCCGAGCCGAATCGAAACTTGCCGAATTCCACCTCTTTTAAGATCGAGCCGTCGTCCGCGCTAATCAAAACCGGCTTGCCGCGGCGATCTGCGAGTAAAATTTTATCCTCGCACCACGCAAAATGCTCGGTGCCGCCGGTGTCAAGCTTAAAGATCACCTCGCCACTCGCCGCGCTCACGGCATATAGATGCCCGCCCTTGCCCGCGGTGCCGAAATACAGCGTCTAGAGACCCCGCCGCTTATCTTGCGCATCAAAATGCGGCGTCGCTGCGCCGCGCAGGCAAACCGGAGTATATAGATACGCGCCGAGCTTCAGCCGCCAAAGCGTTTTGCCTTTTGCGGCCGCTTTTTTGCGCGTTTGCTTGCCGCCGTTTGAAATTTTATCTTTCGCCTCGCTCGTTTCATTGCGTGGATCGCTTTTGCTCGCTTTACAAACAGCCGCCGCGCCGACATTTTCGGAGGAATTTTTTAAATTCTCGCCCGCCGCGCCGCTAAAATTTAGCGTGCCGCCTAAATCAGCCGCCGCGCCGCTTAAATTTGATCCGTCCTGCGAAGCTATACACTCCATCATGAAGGGCGAACTCATCCGCACGACAAAGCCCTCAAATTCGTAGGTTCGCGCATCGTTGTAGATCTGCTTCACGGGCGCAGGAGCGTCGCCAAGCTCGCTCATTTCGCCGTCTTGTATTTTGATGAGTTTTGCGGGCGAATCGACGAAGCCCTCGTAGTATCTCGTATTTAGCACGAAGTGGCCGTCCTGCGGGTAACAAAGCGCGGAGGCGGCAGAGAAAATTTCGCGCTGCTCGTAGCAAGCACTGATCTTTTGCGTTCGCTAAAATCGCGCGAAAACGTATCTAGCAGCACGTAGCCGGGCGTTAGCTTCGCGGCGATGTTTTGCTCGCTAGGGGCTGCAAAGGCAAAGTGGACGAAGGCAATCCGCTCGCCCATCTCATAAATGCCCGTCACGCCGTGTCCGCGAAACTCCACGCCCTGCATCGCAAGAGGATATGATTTTAGCATTTGCGGCTCCTTAAAATTTGAAGCGATTATAGCTTAAATTTAGGCGCGAATTTTAAAATTTTGTATGCACGTTGAAATTTTACGGCGCGCGGCATGGAATTTCAAATTTCGCGGAGCCGTAGATTTGAAATTTCGCCTCTTCACGTAGCCTACACGCAAGCCCGCTATCATACCGCTACACAATTTACAAAGGAGCCGTATGAAGGAGATCGTAAAAAAATTTGTCGCAGGCGACGCGGATATTATATTCGCTAGGCTTTCCGTTATCATCGTGCTTGCCGTGATGGGCAACTACAAGTGGTTTGAGTTTGAAGTGGAGGCTTTAAAGCCGCTCTTTTCGCAGACATGGCTTTCGTTTTTGCCCTCAGCGCTCGGGGACGCCGGCGCGAGCTATTTTTTGGGCGTGGTGGAGACCGTGGGCTATCTCTCGCTCATCGCGGGCTTTTTCAAACCGAAGGCGGGCGCCGTGGGCGATCTCATCGTAATCGTCATGGCGCTGAGCACGCTCAGCCTACTGCCGCAGTTGGGTAAGATCGACGGCTTTATCTTTAAAGACCTTTTCTTGCTAGGCCTTGGCTTGGTGCTGCTAAAATACGACCTGGCGCGCCTTTGCCGCGGAGAAAAAAGCTGCGATTGAGCCGTCAAAACATACTGGCGTCGGTTTCGACGCAACACTAAATGATCGCGTACGGCGAGCTTGAGGCCGTTTTGATTTAAAGCCTGCTTTGCCGGCGGGTGCGTGCTTGAGCTCGCTCGCATAGCACCCTTTAAAATACGGCCGCGCGCTAAAATTTTACGGCGTGCGGTTGAAATTTATCGAGCTGCGGTAATTAAATTTTACTAACGCTCAAACTCAAAATTATAAAATTTAAATCGATCCATCAGATTGTGCCATAAATTAAATTACGTTAAATTTGACGGCGAAAGCTTAATCCTAAACTCAAAGCATTAGATTTAGATCCAGCCAAATTCGCATTTGATTAAGCGAAACGAAAAGTGCAAAGTTATATCATTCCTTAGAAATTCTCCAATTTTTTCGAAAGGATGAGATATGAAGCACTTTTCACTCTCAAAAGCCGTTTTTATGGCGGCGAGTTTGGCCCTGCTCGGGCTAACGGTTGCGAATGCGCAGGAGAAATTTTCCCCCGTCATCGTCATTCACGGCGGCACCAGCGGGCTTGATCTGACCAAGGAGGAATTTAAAATCCGCGAGGAGCCTATGAAAAAAGCGCTTTTGGCGGGTCAAGCCGTGCTTGAAAAAGGCGGCAGCGCTATGGATGCCGTAACGGCGGCCATTATGGTGCTTGAGGACGATCCGAATTTCAACGCGGGCAAGGGCGCGGTATTTACCGCCGACGGATTTAACGAGCTCGACGCCTCGATCATGGACGGCTCGACCAAAAAAGCGGGCGCGGTCGCGATGGCACGGCATATCAAAAACCCTATCCTAGGCGCCAGGCTCGTGATGGATAAGACGTGGCATACGCTAGTCGCCGGCGAGGGGGCTGACAAGCTCGCCAAAGAAAACGGTCTAGAGATGGTCGATCAGAAGTATTTTTTCACGCAGTTTAGATACGATGCGCTGCAAAAAGCCAAAGAGAAACAAAAGCTGCTACTTGATAGCGAAAAGGCGAAAAAGACGTCGCTAAATTTACACGAGCGTCCGTATCTTGGCACCGTGGGCGCAATCGCGCTGGATAAAAACGGCAACCTAGCCGCGGCAACCAGCACGGGCGGCATGACAAATAAAATGACTGGTCGCATCGGCGATAGCCCGATAATCGGCTCGGGAACCTACGCCGACAACGACTCTGTCGCGGTTTCTTGCACCGGCACGGGCGACATCTATATGCGCGTAAACGCCGCGCACGAGGTCTCGGCTCTGTATAAATACAAAACCTCCGACGTGCAAAAGGCCGCCGAAGAAGCGGTAAAAGAGGTCAAAGCGCTCGGCGGCAGCGGCGGCATCATCTCGATCGACAAGCACGGACACACGGGCTTTGCGTGGACGAAAGACAAGCTCGGCATGTATCACGGTGAAGCAAGACTTGGAGCTAAACCGATCGTTTACTGGCCGCTTGGCGAGAAATAAGCGCAAATTTAGCCCCTTTACGGGGCTAAATTTAAATCAAATAGCGAGGATAAATACGCTTTTTATCGCGCGTCTATCAAAATTTGGCGCTTTCATCGATCAAGCGCTTCGGCGAGGCAAATTCGGTCAAATTTTAATTTAGCGCCTCGGCAAAGCGCAAATTTCTATTTAAAATTGGCTCTCTTTAACTTAGGCTCAAATCAAGAAATATTAAGTTCCGCTGAGCCTTAAATTTTACCAAAATCCATATTTCTTGATGTCAAAGCGCTCAAATTTCAGGTAGAATATCGCCACATAAAATCAAGGCGGTAAAATGAGAAAATTTATAGTCGTTCGCGGACACGCGGGCTCGGGTAAAACGACTTTCGCAAAAGAGAAAATTAAAGAATTTAAAAATGAATATCCGCAGGCGCAAATTTATCATCTGGAAAACGATATGTTCTTAACCGATGAGGCAGGGATTTATACTTGGTCGCCGAAGCTTTTGGAGGACGCGAAGCGCAAGGTCGCCCGCGAGATAAAGCAGGCGTATAAATTTGCTCTGGAAAACAAAACCAAAGACGTTCTTATCGTGCTTAGCAACGTGAGTGCGCGCACCAAAGAGCTGCTAAGCCTAAAAGAACAAGCCGCCCAAAATGGATTTATTTTTGAATGCTTTAGAATGCAAAATTTCTTCGCCTCCGAGCACGGCGTCGATGAAAATACGGTGATAGCGATGTTTATCAAGATCGCAAACAACAAAATAGAGGGCGAAATTTTGATCCCGCCCGTTAATCCTATGAGCCAAAGCGTAGCGCAAAAGATTAAAGACGCGGCGGCTCTAAACAGGCGCGATCTGCCCTTTGATGCTGCGCAAAATACCTACGTAACGAAAAAATATATCGCCGCTACGCAGGATAAAAGGCTCTGGAGTGCGCGTCAAAGCGAGCTTTATCCAGAGCTTCGCACCTACAAATACTCAAAACGCGTCTTTTTCAAAGCCGATTGGGATAAGGCGCTGCTTGAGATGCGCGGGCTCATAATGGACGATGATCTAAATATCATCGTGCGTCCGTTTAAAAAGGTCTATAACTACTCGGAATTTACCTCGCGCAAAAGCCTTTATCCTATCGATATCACAGACGATACGCCCGTGCTTGCCGTGCGAAAGGTAAACGGCTTTTTGGGGTGTTGCACCTACGTAGATATCGGCGAAAGCGGCGCGAGCTTTAACCGCCGCGTCATCTACTCCACGACGGGATCGACCGATAGTAGATTTGCACAGATGGCGCGCGAGCACTGCTGCAAATTTGAAGAGATTTTCAAACGCTATCCAAATAAAACTTTTTTATTTGAGATCACCGACGAGAGCGATCCGCACATCGTAGAAGAGGAGCTTGGTGAGACTTTTATCGGACTTATCGACGCTAAAACCGGCGCGCAAGCAAGCGAATTTGAGCTGGATAAGATCGCTGCAAGCACCGCTGGCGCGCTAAAAAGACCTTTTTATAAGAAGGACGAGCAGTATCTAAAAACGAGCTTTGCAGAGCTAAAAAATATAGTCAAAGAGGCAAAATTCGAGGGCTTTATGGTGTATATCCCAAGCCAGAACGATTTTTGCTTTAAGATGAAAACGCCTTATTATCTCGTGAATAAATTTTTTGCTCGCAGTAAAAACGAGGCGCTTTCCGGCAAACTGGATAAAACCAAGCTTGATGAAGAATTTCACCCTTTGGTCGATCACATCAAAGCAAACGAGCGAGAATTCAAATCCCTTGACGAGCAGGGCAAGCTAGGCTTTATAAAAGAATTTTTAGAAAAAGTTTAACGATTATCGTGCAAATATTTGGCGCCGCGTAAATTTACGTAAGCGGCGATTAGAGCTTAAAGGAAAATGATGATATTTTTTACCTCCGATTTACATTTTTATCACGCCAATATTATGAAATACTGCCCTAAATTTAGGGCTTTTAACGACGTAAGCGAGATGAACGAAAAGCTAATAGAGCTCTGGAATGCCGTAGTGGGGCCGGAAGATACGGTTTATGATCTGGGCGATTTTGCATTTTGTAATAAATTGAAGGATCTAAAAAGCGTCGCACGTAGGCTAAACGGCTCGCATGTGCTGATTTTAGGCAACCACGATACGCTCATCAGCCAAAACAAAGAAGCACTGCTACGCGAGCTAAAAGATGACGGAAATCCTATCTTTAGCGATATCCTGCACTACAAGGAGCTAAATTTTGACGGCGGCGCGGGTGCGATAAAGGACGGCAAGGCGGGTATGAGCATCTGTATGTTTCACTATCCCGTAGAGGAGCACAACCACGCCTCGCGAGGCTCTTTTATGCTTCACGGACACTTGCACGACCGCGCTTCCAGCCTAGAGGGCCGTATACTAAACGTAGGCTTTGACTCGCACGGCAAAATTTTAAGCTTAGATGAGATCGTGCAAATTTTAGAGCAAAGGCAAATCACAGCAAGACATTTGTGATCCTGGCTAAATACGGACAGCCGCAGCATTGATTTAAAGCGTAGCCTACTGCAACATCTTGCAAAAGCACCCGCATAATACGGGAATAGGCAAAGGGCTCGGCGGCATCTTTATCGATAAGCACGCACACACAGGCTTTGCGTGGACGAAAGATAAGCTCGGCATGTATCACGGCGAAGCAAGGCTCGGAGCTAAACCGATCGTTTACTGGGCACTAGGGGAGAAATGATCGAATTTTAGCAAATAGTGCAGAGAGCAGGGAAGCGCTCGGCGAGAAATGATCAAATTCGCCCCGCTTATTTTGACTCGGGCGGGGTCAAATTTGGTTAAATTTAATAGCTTATTCAAAAATCCCAGAATTTGATTTTATATGAAAGACGAAGTCAAATTTAAAAGCGATAAAACCTAGCTTCACCGCTCAAATTTTGCCCTTTTGCCTACGCGCAAATTTTAAAATTTGCCGCGTGCTTTAAAAAGATCGGAGTGCATTTTGAAGGGCGGCTACGCGCTTAAAATAGCTGCGCCGCTCGTTTCAATAAAACTTCACTTCGACGGGGCGGAGCTAAATTTTAAATTTACCCGCGCGTAATCCACGCCAACGCACCGAGCGGCAAGAATGAGAAGCAGGATATGTGTTCTCTTTAGTATCAAAACCCAAAACGATGCCGCCTTTTGCACTAGCTATGAATACGGCGCGTATGAGGCAGCCTAGCAAGGGCGAACCCAATCGGTACACGGTGAAATTTCGTGAAATTTTGCCGATTGTCGCGTGCGATTTTATCTAAGCTGCTGCAAATTTTATCCGTAGCCGCCGCAATCTTGCCCGCGTCCAAATAAAATTTCACGAAATTCCTTAGAATTTTACGCTTTGTATTCTGCAAACCGGCGGGCGAAATTTTGCGAGCGCGACCGAATTGCATGCATAAATTCCGCCGTCAAATTATAACCTAGCGCAAATTTTTACGAACGGAATCACTAGCTAAATTTAAACCTACGCGGTTAAGCCTAGCAAGCCCGCCCGCTAAAATTTCGTTCGCGCAGAATTTTATTTGGGTAAAGTTAAAATTTCACCTCAAATTCCGTCCAGTCCTCGTTGCTATCGCACGAAATTTTAAGCCCGAGCTCGTCGCAGTATTTTTTAGCGATAAAAAGTCCGATGCCAAAGCCGCCGTTACGTTCGTCAAAGCGGGTGTAAAGCTCAAAAATATGCGGCAAATTTTGCTGCGCGATGCCAGCACCGCTGTTTTTGATGCGAAGCGAACGCTCGCGCAGACTCACCTCGACGCAGCCGAGCTCGTCGCAATATTTTATCGCGTTGCCAAGCAGATTATCGATGATTTTTCGCAGTTTAAACTCATCCGCACAAAAGGCTACCGGGCGCAGATCGGCGCTTAGATTTATGCGCTTTTGCTCCGCAGCGACGCCGAAATACCTGGTACGGCTTTGCAACAGCTCGCCTAAATTTACCTCTCGCCCGCTGCCGCTTTTGTTTAAGCTTAGCACGGTTAGATCCTCAAACAATGCGTTTATCGTATTTGCGCCCGCCTTGATATTGCCTAGATATTTTTTCGGCTCGGTTTCAAAAAGCTCGATACTCATCAAAATCACGCTAAGAGGCGTCTTGATCTCGTGCGTCGTATCGCGGATGAAGCCATTTAGAAACTCGATCTTTTCATAAAGCGGGCGCAGCGAAAGGCGGATGATAAAATACGCGATCAGCAAAATAAGCGCCAAAATAAGCGCGCTCGCGGCTAAAATTTTAAGCTTCAGTGCCGCGAGCTTGCCCTCAAGCGCCTCCGTTTTGATCGCTACGTAGTACTCCGTGCCGTCCCTGGCGGTGAGATTAAACTGCTCAATCCTGCCAGACCCCTCCATATACACGCGCGGCGCGCCGTCCCTCGGCTCAAAATCCCGCGCGATCTCATCGCTGCTATTCAGATCCGCCGCGTATGCCTGCATAGCGTCGAAATCGCTCTCTTTTAGGCGCCCGCCGCGAGTGAGCTTAGCCTCTAAGCCGTGTTTAAAATCCCTGATCGCAAAGGCATCGCGATCCGCGATAAAAAACTTCTCCCGCTCGTAAAATACACTGCTTACCAGCGCCAAAAACAAGACGCTAGTAAGCGTGTAGAGTAAAAAAATAGGTAGAATTTGACGCATTTTGGACACGGCGCGCTCCTAAAGATATTTGTAGCCGAGCTTGGAAGCGTTTATGATGCGATCCTTACCCAAAATTTTTCGCAGCTCCGCAATATAAACGCGCAAGCTAAGCTCGCTCGGACTTTCGTCGTAGTCCCACAGCGCGGCGAAAATTTCATCTTTACTAAGGAGCTTATCGCGGTTTTTCAGAAGCAGAGCAAGAAGCCGCGCCTGCTTTTGCGGCATCGGCACGAGCCTGTCTGCATGATATAGCGCGCGCTGAGCCATATCGAAGCTAAAACCTCCGCCGATATTTTCGTGCAGGGCGGCGTTGTGGACGAAGGTACGCTTTAGCAGATTATCCGCGCGCAGAGCCAGCTCTTTTAGTTCGAAGGGCTTTTTTAGGTAGTCGTCGCAGCCGCTTCCAAAGCCGCTTTCAACGTCTTGCAGAGTGTTTAGCGACGTCGTGAAAATGCACGGAGCGCCGCGCCCTGCCTCGCGCAGCTCGCGAAGTAGCGCAAAGCCGTTACCGCCGATGATTTTGACGTCGAAGATCCACAGATCGAAGCTTTTTTCGTATGCTAATGAAAGCGCCTCGTCGTAGCTTTTGCTGCCGCTTACCTCGTGCCCCGCGCCGCGCATGTAGGTGCACATCATATCTAGCAGCATCCCCTCGTCCTCGACGATCAAAACTCTTGCCATGGCCCGCCTCCTTGCGTAGAATTTTTGAAATTATACCCTGTGAAATTCCACGTAAAATTTAATTGCAAAATTTCGCGGCAAATTTTATCTTGGCGAAAACGGCGCGTCTTGGCTCTAAGGCACGCTTCGTAAATTTAGATTGCTCGCCTAGTAATTAATTTGCGCAGTGCGCAAAGCGGCGCAAGAGGCTAAAATTTTACGATATAAAATTTTCGCGCCGCGGAATTTTAAAATTTACAGGCAAAACGCCGGGCTTTAAAATTCCGCGCAAATGCTGCCCGGAACTAAATAGTTTGCGCGCGGGCGGCTATTGCTGCGTCATAGGGTACACAGCGGCGCCCGCGTTTTGATTGCACGGCATCGCGTCTCTTGGCGGCATTGCCGGACCCGCGCCGTCGCGCATTCCTTTAGGCGGCATATGACCGCACTCGCCGGGTGCCATCTGCGATCTGTGCGGACCGAACCCATGAGCAGGCCTTTTAAATTTGCCGAAATTACCGCGATCTTTGAGCTCGATATCCAGTCTATCCGCCTGCTCGACGCTTAGCTTGCCCGCCTGGGCGTTATAGTTTTTTCTAAACTCGTCTAGGAATTTCTCGCGATCCTCGACGCTCATAGCGTCCAGTTTCTTTTTAAACTCCGTCTTAAATCCGCGCTTGAGATCCCTTGCCTGCGCCCTTAGCTCGCCTGCGCGCTTATCGATCTCAAACGCCGCTTCGCTTAAACTCTTGGCATCCGCGCCGGCGACTACGGCATTGATCTGCTCGGGGGTGCTTGAGCTAAAATCTGCGGCGAACAGCACGCCCGCAACTAAAACGCTTGCTAAAACAATCTTTTTCATTCTCTCTCCTTTGTGAAAGTTAGCGTGATTGTAGGAAAAAGTCGTGAAGAAAAAGTTAAGTGAGCTCTCGCGCCGCCAAAATAGCTCGGCGTCGTAAATTTAGAGCCCTGATTTAAATTTAGAAAACTTTACGCCGCTGCGGCAAAAACAAAGCGGAAGCACAATGCGTGCAAACAAGGCTAAATTTTAAAATTTTAAGCGGAAGGCAAGAGGTGCGCAGCGCGTAAATTTAGCATAAATTCGCGCTGCATAGGTTGTATCAAAAGCTCGCCGCGTGTAAATTTAACGGCAAAGCGGGCGTATCTCGGCGCTGCGGACGGCGAAATTTCATCGCGTAAATTTAACCGCAGAGCGGACATACTTAGAAATTGCGGATGATTAAATTTCATCCGCAACGAAGCTTATTTTATAACGCCGCAGACCATTCTAGCGCCGCCGCCGCCGAGCGGTTTCGGATGGTCGCTGTGGTTATCGCCGCCGACGTGAACCATTAGCGAGTGGCCCTTTAGCTCATCTAAGCTCTTGATCTTCGGAGCCAGCACCGGATAGACCGCATTGCCCTCTGCGTCAACGAAAAGCGCAGGCAGATCGCCCTTGTGACCGCCGTCATCCCAAGCAAACGAGTGCTTTTTGGTGTCGCTCGGATCCCAGTGGCCGCCAGCTTTCATGCCTAAGCCCTTCTCAGTCGCGCCGCAGTCGGCATTTTGATGTACGTGAAAGCCGTGCACGCCGCTAGTAAGACCCTTTAAATTCGGGAAAAACGCCACTCCGTAGTTCGTCTCGACCGCTACGACCTCGCCTACGCTCACGTTACCCTTCTCGCCTAGCTGCTCCATCGTGATGACGAGGTGCTTGCCCGTCTTAGGATCGAAATTTTGCATATCGCCGTGCTCGTGAGCGACTAAAGCGCTTGCGACTAAAATTGATGAAATTAAAAATTTCTTCATGAAAAATCCTTTAAAATGAAATGTGAGTGCAATTTTATCCAAAAATACTTAAAAAATAATTTTTCTTATTTAGATAAATTTCGCTTTTTATCTAAAAGGCTTATCGCGAAGAATAAAATCAGGCTGAAAATTACGAGCAAAACGCTTAAAATCAGCGCCCGCTCGTTTTCTCCGTCATACACGGCGTTGTAGATCGCAAGGCCTAACGTGTCGGTTTTACCAACGATATTTCCGCCTAGCATCAGCGTGATACCCACTTCGCCAAGCCCGCGCGAGAGCGCTAAAATGAGTGCGGAGCCGAGCGTTTTAAGCGAGCTAGGAAGGATGACGAAGAGGAAAATTTGAGCTCTATTTTTGCCTAAAATTTGCGCGGCTTCGATTAGGCTCTTCGGAAATAGCTCAAAGCTCGCGCATACGGGCTTTACAAACAGCGGCAGCCCGACCAAAAATGCGGCGATTACCAATGAAGAGAAGTTAAAAACGATGTCTAAATTTAACGCAGAGCCGATAAATCCGCTCTTCCCAAAAACATAAAGCAGCAAAAATCCCGTCGCGATCGGCGGGAAGATGAGCGGAAAAATCACTAAAATTTCGACGATCTTTTTAAATTTAGATTTGCTGAAAGCTAAAAAATATGAAATTGCTAGCCCTATTGAAATCAGCAGCAAAAAGCTGCAAAACAGGGCTTTGACGCTTAGTATCAGAGGATGCGCGATCCAAGCGATGTCGCTCATTTAAGACCGAATTTTGAAAAAATCTCTTTTGAGCGGTCCGATTTAAACTCCTCCATCACCTTTTCGCAAAGCGCTTCATCGCCGCACGCGCCAAGCCTTGCGATGCCGATGTATGCGGGGCTGTAGAGGCTCTCGTCGATGTAGATGATCGAGCCGAACTCATCTTTTTTGGCGACCGCTTCGGTGCTGTTGATAAAGCCCGCCTGCACCTCGCCGTTGATGACGTAAGCGACTACCTGCGGCACGCCCGCGACGGCTAAAATTTTATCTTTTACCGGCTCCATCTTGGCGTTTTGTAAAAACTCGTTCGTCCTGATACCGTAAATCGCCTTTTTAGGATCGGGCATCGCGATTTTATCGAACTTTGCGATCTCTGAGACATCGTTTATTTTGATATTTTTCGGCGTCACCAAAGCAAGCGTGCCGCGGCCGACGCGTTCAAATTTAGTGATATTTAGATCGCTTCTTTTCAAAAACGCCTCGTCGCCCACGATGAATGAAATTTTATTCTCGCGCGATTGAATGACGAGCTGGCCGAGGTTGGCAAACGATCCCGCCACGTCCATGCCCTCTTTTTTCAAATTTTCGATCACGGCCGAGACGGGCTTTTTGTATCCGCCGCCGGCTGCGATTATCAGCTGATCCGCGCAGAACGAAACGCTTGCCGCAAGTGCTAAAATAAAAGCAATTTTTTTCATGAAAATCCTTTTTTTGAAATTTTAAGAATTCTACAAAATATACTCTTATTTATTAATAAATCCCGCTTTTTTGCGGATCCAAGGCGCACAGCCTGCATTATAATTAAAATTTAATATTTAGATAAGCTCTATCTTTCCACTAAGATCACACACACCCTGATTCCAAACCGCCGAGCTTACGAGCACGTCCGCGCCGGTAGCTGCAAACTCGGCGCAGTTATTTTTATTTATACCGCCGGCGGCGCAAATTTTAATCTGCGGCGCCGTCTCATCTCGCCTCAAAACGCAGGCTCTAAGCTCGCCCGGGCTCATCTTATCGCACATTATCGCATCGGGTGCGTAGCCTAAAAGCTCGCCAAATTCGCGCTCGCTCGCCACTTCGATCATTATCTTTCGCTCGGGCGCGCGCTCTTTAAATTTAGCGATCTGCGCGCAAAACTCGCTAAAGCTTGCAAACGCGCGGATATGGTTTGAAAAAAATAGGACGCTGTCGTGCAGCCCCAGGCGGTGCATGCTCCCACCGCCCGCGATCAGCGCATTTATGCAAAGCTCCTTCGCAAAAGGAAAGCTCTTGCGCGTCGCGCCCAGCACGCAGCGCGGATTACCTTCTCGCATCAGAGCAACCATCTCGTATGCGTAGGTTGAAATTTTGCAGGAGTACTCAAACACGATCTGAACGATCTTCCAAGCCTTATGGAGGTTCTCGAAGCTTCCCTGCGCGCTAAAAATTTCATCCCCCGCGCAAAATGCGCTTCCCTCGCGCGCTAGCCGCTGCGTCTCGCAACCAAGGCGCGCCGCTACTTCGCGCGCGATTCCTCCGCCGCTAAAGATCAGATCCTGCCTCGTTACGATCGAAAGTCGCGCGGGCGCGTTTAAATCCACGAAGTCCTGCAAAAGCTCGGTCGTAAGGTCCAAAAACGCGCCGTCGCTAGCGATAAGATCGTCGATTTTACTCTGTGAAATAAACATCTCTAGCCTACGAAGTGAATTTTGGCGGGCTCAAAGCGCGAATGCGCCTTTGTGACGCGAGACGGAAAGCCCAAAGGCATAATGCAAAACGCCTCTAAATGCCCAGGCAGATCCAAGATTTCTCTTACGCGCTCCATCGCGTAAATATCGGGCGCTACGCCCAGCCACGTGGTGCCAAGCCCCAAATGGTGCGCTGCCAGCCAAAGATTTTCTGCCGCACAAGCGCAGTCATAGCGAGCGTAGGGCTGGAATTTTAAGCCGCTTTTGCGCGTGCAGACCACGATCGCAAGCGGCGCATCCTTCGTGCAGCCGCCGTAGGTGCCGACGCTGCTAAGTAGAGTAAGCGCGGTGCGATCGCGCACTACGTAAAACTCCCATGAGCGTTGGTTGCCCGCGCTAGGGGCTTGCATCGCGGCTTTTAGCACGAGCTCGATCTGATCGTCACTCGGCATTTTTTCGGTAAAATTCCGCACGCTCGTGCGTGTAAAAATTTCATTCATCGCTGCTCCTTTAAATTAAATTTCTAAATTCCGCTTTTTGCGAGCGGTAAAAAATGGAATTTAGAAGTAAGCTTGCCGCTGCGTTTGCTTGAGCCTTGCTTGCGCTTTACGCTTATTTAGGCGCTGCGCGGCGGCCGATGCGCGCTGATTTGGTTTTACTTGCCTGGGTGCGCCTCTTTTTGCATCAAAAAGCGCGCAAAACTGCGATAAAATTTTACCGCGCTGCTATGAAAATTCGCCGTAAAGAATATACACGCAAGCTTAATTTAATCAAAATTTCGCCCACGAGCAAGCTCGCGACCCGCCTATTTAAATTTTTAATCCTAGACCGCTATCTGGCTTGTTAAAACTGCGCGCCGTATACATCGGCATGCGCGTGTAGCTCGCGCGGTCCTTAAATTTCATCTCGCGCGTGAGCGCCGATCTTTGCGGATAAAATTTTATCCTTCGCGGCGAATGAAATTTCACCTTCGCGCCGAGTAAATTTTATCTTCGTCGTCCGGTAAAATTTCACTTTCGTCCTTTGAATTTTAACCGCACGCGCGCCGCAAAGCACCGGCCGCGCCGTACCGCACGCAGAGCACGCTCGGATCCAAAGCTCAAAATATCTAAAATTTAACCGCCAAACACGATCAGGCGGAGCCGCAATCCTAAACGCTATGAAATTTAAGCGTTAAGCCTGATCGCCTATCAGCCTGCGCACGACGTAGCTTGCGATGAAAAGCCCGAAGCTCGCGGTCACGCCCATGAAGCTGCCCATTGATTTGACGCGCGGCGGCTCGCTTGAGCAGACGACGTCAAAATCGCCCGCAAAGCCGCGCTTTCGCAGCTCAGATCTGATCTTGCGCGCGAGCGGATCGCCTTGCGTCCGCCAGATTGAGCGGATTTCGATTTTAGAGGGATCGAGCCTCTTTGCGCCGCCCATCGAGCTTACGAAGTCTACGCCCGCCTCGCTACAGCGCAGCGCAAGCGCGATCTTAGCGCCCACATCGTCGATCGCGTCGATTATGAAATCAAATTGCGCCAGATCAAATTCCGACAAAAATTCCTCATCGATCCTAGCGACGATCGGCGTCATGCCTTTAAATTTGCGCGCGAAAACCTCGCATTTTAGCTCGCCTAGGTGCTCGCTTCCAAGCTGGCGGTTTTGATTGGTGATCTCGAAGCGATCGCAATCGATCACGCTTAGATTTACCGCGCCGCTGCGGTACAGCGCCTCTATCGCCGCTCCGCCCACGCCGCCGCAGCCGCAGATTAAAATTTTAGCGCTTTGCAATCGTGCGAAATCCTCGCCGAAAAGCAGGCGCGAGCGCGAAAAGCGGTCTACTACGACCTCACTCATCGTTTTTCATCCACCTTTCTAGCGCGCTCATCTGCTCGTGCGCGGTCAAATTTAGCTTGATCGGACTTAGCGTCGCCCGCCCCTCAAAAAGCACTGAAATATCGCTGTTTTCGTTCCTGCTCGCATCAAAGCTGAGCGTGGATTTGCCGAGCCAATAATACTCAATTCCACGCGGATTGCGGTTTAGCTGCGCGTCGGTATCGTAGAGCTTCTCGCCGCACGGAGCAACCGAAAGCCCCTTAAAATCTTGCTTTGAGACGGCAGGGACATTTAAATTTAAAAACTGCTTCGGCGGCAGAGGAAAGCCTTTTTTAAAGATTTTCTCGACCAATTCCACCGCGAGCTCGCACGCGAGATCAAACCCGTATCGCTGCAGCGAGTCCGCGACGTAAAACTGGCTCACCGCAAGCGCGGGAATGCCTTGCAAGACCCCCTCCATCGCGCCTCCGCACGTGCCCGAATAGGTCACGTCCTCCGCGACGTTGGCGCCGTGATTTATGCCGCTTATCACCAGATCGGGCTTGCGGTTATACAGCGCGCGGAGCGCCAAATACACGCAGTCTGCGGGCGTAGCGTCGTCGAGTTTGAAAAATCCGTCGTCGAGCTTGATAAATCTAAGCGGACGGGTAAGAGTGAGTGAGTGCGAGCATGCCGATTTCTCCGAGCTTGGCGCTACGATAGTGACGTTTGCGACCCCTCTTAGCGCGCTTGCAAGCTCCAAAAGCCCGCGCGCTTCGAATCCGTCGTCGTTAGTGATTAAAATTTCTTTCATATTCTCTCTTTAGCTAAAATTTCACGACAGGCCTATCGGGGCGGAATTCCGTCTGCAAAAATTCTAGCGCTCAATTCTTTACTATGCAAAAATTGCTACTTAGCTTGCGCGGCGTAAAATTTCATCGTGCCAAATTTTTTCGCAAAAATTCCATCACGAAACTTAGATCACAAAATCTATAGAAAAATTCCGTCTTTTTGCTACGAAATTTTATCTTTTTTCGCTACAAATTTTTATAGCCTGCCACGTAATTCCATCGCCTAAATTTCGCTTTCGAAATTCCTTAAATTAAATTTTGCGACCGCACTCCGCAACTTGCCGCAAAATTTGTCTTTTAAATTATTGTAAAATTTTACACCACGAAATTTTGCTTTCGCGCCGATGCAAATCCGCGGCATAAAATTACGCTAGACTTATCTATAACCCTGCTTTGCGGCATATCTCCTCGCTTACCTGCGAATCAAGTAGGTGCGAGCTTGGATAATCGTAGAAAAATCGGTGCACTTCACGCACTCCGCTTCGCAATAAAGCTCGCGTACTAGGTGTGTTGCAGTCATTTTCGGTAATATCCTTGGCTAGCAATTTGAGATATTTTTGCCGATCGGAGCTTTTCAGGCTCGCCCAGCCAGGGCTTAGCGAGTAGGCATAGATCAGATCGCTTCCTTGTGCGCTAATTTCTTCGAGGAAGGCAAACTGCGCGACCTTAACATGGGGCTTTGCACCGCCTACGTCCGCTGCGATCTCGCTAGCTGCGGCTTTAGCGACGAGTGCGGGCGAGCCTAGCTTACTAAGCGCCTCAAAACGCGCCGTTACTGCGGGATCCTCGGTGACTTGACGCTTTTGGTATTTAGCCGCACTGCAACCGCCCAGCAACATCGCGAACGCGCCGCATAGCGCTAAAATTTTAAAATTTCTCATCTTAAATCCTTTGTCGGCTTAATTTTAGCACATTTTGCTATAATTAACAAAAATTCAAAAGGCCAAATTTGAAATATTTAATCTCTTGCCTAGAACCCTCTGCGAACCTGCATTTCAAAGAGGTTCTAGCGCATCTTAAAAGGCTTGATCCCGCTTGCGAGATTTGTGGAATTTTCGATGAAAAGCTGGGTTCGCCGATATACAAAAGCAGCGAATTTTCGGCGATGGGCTTTATAGAAATTCTGCCGCTGATTTTAAAAGCCAAGCGCGCGATAGCGCAGATGACGCGGCTTGCGGTGGAGTGCGATCGCGTGCTTTTGATCGACTCGCCCGCGTTTAATTTGCCGCTTGCTCGCGCGATCAAAGAAAGCGGCGCGCGCGCGGAAATTTCATATTATATCCTGCCGCAGGTTTGGGCATGGAAGCCGCACAGAGCGGAGAAGCTGAAGACGTTTTGCGACAATCTGCTCTCCATCTGGCCTTTTGAGGCAAAATTTTTCGGCGCGGATTTCAAGGGAGATAAAGGCGCTGTGCCGCAACAAGCGAAGAGCAAAGACGCTGCACTACAAGAAACAAAAGATAAAGACGCTACGCCGAAAGAAGATGCCGCGCGCCCGAGCGAGCAAAGCGCTAAATCCGCAAAGTACTCTTTCGTAGGGCATCCGCTGCTTGACGAGATAAAATTTCAAAAAACAAGCTACGAAAAGCAGGGCAAGATCGCCTTTATGCCCGGCTCGCGCAGAGCTGAAATTTCAAGACTGATGCCGATTTTTAGAGCCCTTGCGCCTAAATTTGAAAATAGCGAGCGAATCTTGATAGTCCCGCCGCATCTGATGGATCAAAGAGATGAAATTTACGGGCCTCTGGACGACTTTAGCATCGCAAACGATACTCCTGCCACGCTTAAGGATTGCGATTTCGCCTTCATCTGCTCGGGTACGGCGACGCTTGAAGCGGCGCTCATCGGCACTCCGTTCGTGCTGTGCTATAAAGCAAAGTCGTTTGACGTTTGGCTCGCGCGAAAGCTCGTAAAGCTAAAGCACGTAGGGCTTGCGAATATTATTTTTGATTTTTTGGGCGAGGAGCCTCTGCACGAGGAGCTTTTGCAAGGCGAAGTAAGCGCGCAAAACCTACTCGCCGCATACGAGCGCTGCGACTCCGCTAAATTTAAACTTGCGAGCGAGAAGCTGCGAGATTATCTAAAGCTCGGCTCCAGCGAAAACGTGGCAAAAATTTTAACGCAGCCTGCGAGCTAAAATTTTAAGGCTAAAGCTTATATAATTTGATAAAAAGAAAGGAAGATTATGACGACAGAACCAATGACGCTTTACGGATATGAAAAGATCACCTCCGAGCTCAAGGAGCTTCAGAGCGTGAAGCTACCTCACATAGTCCAGCAGATCGACATCGCGCGCGGACATGGCGATCTGAAAGAAAACGCCGAGTACCACGCGGCGCGCGAAGAGCAAGCGTTTCTGCTATCGCGTATCGCCGAGCTTAGCGACATCGTCTCTCGCTCAAAGATCATCGATCCCTCTACCTACGAGCACGACCGCGTAAAATTCGGCTCCACCGTTACCTTTATGGACGTAGAGACCGAGCGGGAGGAGGTTTACACGATCGTAGGGCTTAGCGAAGCGGATATCTCGCGCAAGCTCATCAATATCAATACGCCGCTCGCGCGCCAGCTTTTAGGTAAAGCTGAGGGCGATGAGGTGGTGCTTCAGCTACCATCAGGCACACGCGATGTGGAAATTTTAAGCGTCGAATACAAGCCGATAAAATTTGAGAATTAGCGTGAAAAAAGTAGGCATCATAGGCGTTAGCGGCTATACGGGGCTTGAGCTGATTAAGGCTCTACTTTCCCACCCGAGCTTTGAAATTTCATATTTGAGCGCTTCGGCGCAGGGCGAGATAAGCGAAATTTTCCCGCAGCTTCGCGGCGTGTTTGAGATGCACGTAGAAGCCGCGGATATTCGCGTTGCGGCGCAAAGATGCGATCTTATTTTCTTAGCGCTGCCGCATGGAAAAGCGATGGAATTTGCCCGCGAAATTTTAAAATTTAAAAGTGTTAAGGTAGTCGATCTGTCGGCTGATTATCGCCTAAGCCGCGAGCTTTACGAGAAAAATTACACCGCGCATTTAGACCCTCGTAATTTAGCCCACGCCGTTTACGGACTGCCCGAGCTAAATCGCGAAAAGATCCGCACGACGCGACTTACCGCAAACCCGGGCTGCTACCCGACCTGCTCTATTTTGGCACTCGCGCCGTTCGTGCAATTGCTTGATCCGGGTATCGGCGTATTTATCGACGCAAAAAGTGGAGTAAGCGGCGCAGGCAAGGCCCTCAAAACAAGCAGCCATTTCGTAAGCGTGAACGAAAACGCAAATGCCTACTCACCGATCTCGCATCGCCACGCAGACGAGATCAAAGAGCAGCTGCAAATTTTAAGAGGCGGCGAATTTAGCACGCTTTTCGTGCCGAATTTGCTGCCGATTACGCGTGGAATGCTAGTTAGCGCGTTTGGCGTGCTGCAAAAGAGCGTGGACGCAGAGGCGGTGCTGCGGGAGTTTTACGCGAACGAGCCTTTCGTGCGCGTCCGAAGCGAACCCGTGAGTATAAAAAACGTCGTAGGGACGCACTTTTGCGATATTTTTGTAAAAACTGCGGGCGATAGAATTTGGATCAACTCGGCGATCGATAATCTTTTGCGCGGAGCATCGTCACAGGCGATCGCAAACGCAAATTTAATGTGCGGATTCGCCGAAGCTACGGCGCTGCCGCGCATCGCGCACGGAATTTAAGCGATGAGCTTTTTGCAAAAGCCGTCACGCGCCGGAGCCTAAATGCAAAATGATCAAATTCAGACGATAAAACCGGGCACAATCTTTATCGGCGATGCGCACGCGGGCGCGAGCAGACCGCAATTTTTGAAATTCTTGCACGCGCTGTGTTCTGCACAAAGCTTGCCGCCTCAAATTTTTATGATGGGCGATATGTTTGATTTTTTGGCAAACACGACCTACGTGCAGCGCTTCTACGAAGAGGAGATCGCGCTAATAAACGAGCTGTCGCGAAAATGCGAAATTTTTTACTTCGAGGGCAACCACGATTTTAATCTGCGCGAAATTTTCCCCCGCGCAAAAGTTTATCCAAACGCCGCGCAGCCAGTGAAATTTATCTGCGAGAGCGGCGAAGCGGTGCAGATCGCGCACGGCGATCTGTTTTTGCCGCGCCTGACGCAGTTTGCTCTGCTTTCGCTACGAAATAGAGCTTTTTTAAAATTTATGGACCTGCTCGATCGCGCTTTAAAATTTAAAATTTCAAAGATGATCTTAAAATCGCAGGAGGGGAAAAACCTCTACAAAAAAATGCCAAATTTTAAGGATATAATCGCGCCGAAGATCGATTTTTACGCGGCAAATTTGATCATCGAAGGCCACTATCATCAAGATGAAATTTTATATTTCGGCGAGAAAAAATATATAAATTTATGCTCGTTCGGGGCTGGGAGCAAAATTTACGAGGTCGCAAAAAGCGAAAAATTTATGCTAATTCCAAAAAACTTAAACTTAAATTAGCTATAATTCCTAAATTTTTGCGAGGATATTTATGATAAAGCTTTGTGTTTTCGACTTTGATTCTACGCTGATGGACGGCGAGACGATAGGTTTTTTCGCCGCTAAAATGGGCACGCAGCGACAAGTTAGCGAAATTACGAAGCGGGCGATGGCGGGCGAGCTTGATTTTTTCGAGAGTCTTAGCGAGCGCGTGGCGCTAATAAAGGGCATGAGGCTTAGCGATGCCAAAGCTATCGCGGAGAGCTTGCCTTTTGTTTGCGGCGCTAGCGAGATCATCGCGTATTTAAAGGACAAAGGCATAAAGGTGATCGTCTTTAGCGGCGGATTTCATCTCGCTACCGACGCCGCGCAAAAAAAACTAGGCTTTGATGCGAGCTTTGCGAACTATCTGCATGAAAAGGGCGGAATTTTAACCGGGCTTTTCGGCGGCGAGATGATGTTTGGATACTCAAAAGGCGTCCTGCTTGCACAGCTTAAATCGCTGATGGGTTTAAAAGCAAGCGAAGTAATGTGCGTGGGAGACGGCGCGAACGACGTTTCGATGTTTCGCGAGGCGGGACTTAAAATCGCCTTTTGCGCGAATGAAATTTTAAAAGAACACGCGAGCGTCTGCATTGAAAAAAAGGATTTGAAGGAGATTATGAAATATGTATGATAAAGTCCTAAATTTCAGCCTTTGGTGCGACTTTTTGGAGCGCGATTTTATCGATAAAGATTTCGACGAGCTGATCAAAAAGGGGATAATTAACGGCGCGACTTCCAATCCTGTGATCTTTAAAAACGCAATCCTAAGCTCCTCTGCATACGATGCGGCTAAAGAGGAATTTAGAAAAAAAGAGCCTAAAAAGCTGTATGAAATTTTAGCCACTGCGGACATCAGAAGTGCGGCGGAGAGCCTGCTTAAAAATTTTATTAACGGCGATGACGGCTTTGTAAGTATCGAGGTCGATCCATATTTCGCAGATGACGCCGAGGCGATGTATCGCGAAGGCAAACACCTATACGGCACGATCGGCATGCCAAACGTAATGATAAAAATCCCCGCAACCAAGGCGGGCTACGAAGCGATGCGCGATCTGCTAAAAAAGGGGATCAGCGTAAATGCAACCTTAGTTTTTTCGCCGGAGCAGACCGCAAAATGTATCGAGGCGATAAAAGAGGGTATCGCGGGCTTTCGCCGCTACTTCCCGAAAGCAAATTTACCAAAAACCGTAATTAGCATCTTCATTAGCCGCTTCGATAGGTTACTGGATGAAAAAATGGCCGCGGCGGGCCTCCCTACCGGCAAAATCGGCACGATGAACGCTTCAAAATGCTACAATATCATCGCTAAAGAAAATTTAAACTACGTAAAGCCGCTGTTTGCGAGCACGGGCGTAAAAGGAGACGATCTGCCAAAGGATTACTACGTAAGCGAGCTGATGTATCCGGGCTGCGTAAACACCGCGCCGCTTGAGACGATAGAGGCTTTTATAAGCGGCGATCAAAAGCCCAAAATGCCGCCTAGCGACGCGCAGATAGAGGAATTTTTCGCTCACGTAGCGGATGCGAAGATCGATATGAAAAAGGCGTATAAAAAGCTGCTGGATGACGGACTAGCGGCTTTTGAAGAGGCATTTAAAGAGATAATAAAAACACTTAAAAAGGAGAAATGATGGCGGGTTCTATAGATTATTCGCAGTATCAAGTTGACGCTTCTACGCTGGATTTTAAGCAGCGAGATAGGCTAAATAAATATTTGGAATTTCTAATCCAAAACGGCGGTAGTGACCTTCATATAAAATCTGGCGCGGTTATCAGAGGTCGTATCCACGGCGAGCTAGTAAAATTTAGCAAGACGCCATTTTTGAAAGAAGACGCGATGACGCTGGCTAAGGAGCTTCTCATCACGCGCTTTCCTGAGCTTATCGAGAAAAAGAGCGTGGATTTTACCTACAAGCTAAACGAAGATTATCGCTTCCGCGTTAATATTTTCTTTCAAATCGACGGTATCAGCGCGGTTTTCCGAACGATCCCGGTTAAAATTCCAGAGATCGACGATTTAGGGTTACCGCCCTCGATCAAAGATATTTGCGACACGGCTATGCGCGGCGTCGTGCTACTTACGGGACCTACGGGAAGCGGAAAGACGACAACGATCGCAAGCATGATCAATCGCATAAATAGACAAAGAACCAGTCACGTCGTTACGATCGAAGACCCCGTAGAGTTCGTTTTCAAAGACGATAAATGCATCATCAATCAGCGCGCTATCGGTGAGGACTGCAATAACTTCGCCGATTCGCTTCGCGCCGCGCTGCGAGAGGATCCAGACGTTATATTTGTGGGCGAGATGCGCGATTTAGAGACGATCGAGACCGCGCTTCACGCCGCAGAAACGGGCCACCTCGTCTTTTCGACGGTGCACACTATTGACGCAAAAGAGACGGTAAACCGAATCATTGCGATGTTCGAGCAAGCCGAGCAGGAGCGTATCCGAATGACGTTAGCATCCGTCTTAGAGGCGGTCATCTCTCAGCGCCTTGCCCGTACTATCGAGGGCAAGCGCGTAGCCGTCGTTGAAATTCTACGCAAAAACACCCGTATTAAGGATATGATACTTGATGCGCGCGACGATGAAATTCCTGACGCGATTGCCGACGGTCGCAACACATACGGCATGCAGACCTTCGATCAGCACCTGCTCGATCTTTACAGAGACGGCATTATTACTCGCGAAGAGGCGCTGGACAAGGCCTCTAAAAGAAATGACCTCGATCTGCAGATCAAAAATGTCGATCTTGCCAAAAAAAGGGATTTGGCGGCTGAATCCGGGGAGAGCGCCGAGGAGATGCTCGCCGGCGAAGTCGTACAGCTAAAAGAGATCCGCTAAGTCGTAAATTTTAAAATTCTAAAATTTTGCGATTTAAAATTTTAAAGAATTCTGCCTGCCGCCGCGCGGGCGGAATTCTATTCGCTTGCTCGTGCATATACGAGTATGTCTTGAGTTCGCAGGATTTAGCGTAAATTTAATCGGCTAAATTCCGTGCGGCTTTACTTCTAAATTTCATCGTGGCGCTTAAATAGATTTAAAGCAACATTTAGCTATTATCACGCTTCATTTTTTCACAAAGGAAACCTAATGTTAGAAGGTATCGTTAGAGATAGTATCGGTAAAAGGGCTTCAAAATCCCTAAAACGAGATGGTTATCTAATCGCTAATATTTATGCGAAAGGATTTGAAAATATTAACGCAGCGTTTAAAGTAAACGACTTTATCAAAGCTATGCGCGCGAAAGAGGATCTTCCTTTCGAGGTTAGCGTGGGCGGTAAGACATATCGCGTTATAGTGCAAGAATACCAAAAGCACCCCGTCACAAATACCCTAACTCACGTAGATTTGCGAGTAGTTCAGGATGACGTCGTAAGCAAATATTTAGTGCCGGTTAAGGTAACTGGCGTCGCTAAAGGGCTAAAAAACAAAGGTATTTTGGTGCAATCCAAGCGCCGTATAGCCGTAAAATGCGCAGGCAAAGATCTACCAAACGATTTTACGCTCGATGTGAGCGATCTTGACGTAGGCGATTCGCTTTTGATCCGAGACATTCCGGTAAAAGAGGGCGTCAGCATCATCCTAGACGGCTCAGTAGCGGTAGTCGGAGTCACTTCGGCTAAATAGGGGCGCCTATGATACTGATCGCAGGACTTGGGAATCCTGCTCAGAAATACGCAGATACCAGACACAACGTCGGTTTTATGCTAATCGACGAAATTTTAAAGACGGGCGGCTTTAGCGAGCTCAGCTCGTCTAAATTCCAAGGCGAGCTTTTTAAAAAGGGCTCGCTTCTTCTTTTAAAACCCCAAACTTTTATGAACTTAAGCGGCAACTCCGTAAAGGCGGTGAATGATTTTTATAAGCCCGAGCGCATCATTGTGGTGCACGACGATATAGATTTGGATCTAGGCGCCGTTAAATTTAAAAAAGGCGGCAGTAGCGGCGGGCACAACGGCATTAAATCGATCGACGCGCTAATCGGTGCAGATTACGAGCGCGTGCGTATCGGCGTGGGCAAAAAACAGCAAGGGCAGGATGCGGCAAATTTCGTGCTCGGAAATTTTAATGAAAGCGAGCGCGAGAAGCTGAGTGAAATTTTACCCTATGTCGCGCGCGCGGTAGAGGAGCTCATTTGCTCGGATATAGAGCAGGTCGCGCAAAAATTTACGATTAAAAAGGCTAGGGCGTGAAGTTATACGTAAAATACGCGGCTCTTTCCTATCTGAAGTATTTTTTTATCCTTCTAATAGCCCTTGAGTGCTTTTACGTAGGCATCGATGTGCTTACCAATCTCAAAGATTTTCCCTCAAGCGCGAATACCGCTCTTTTGTATATCGCTCTAACCGCGGCAGTCGCGCTTAGCTACACGCTGCCGCTAAGTCTTATTTTTGCGCTTATTTTGATGGGCTTTAATATGATCCGTAGCAACGAGCTGGTGAGCTTTTATGCGCTTGGGGTTAGCAAAAACGCGCTGATAATCCCTCCATTTTTGATCGCACTTGCGATTACTGTGGGCTTTATAGCTTTAAATTCTACCCCGTTTGCATACGCGTTAAAATTTCAAAAGAATTTAACCGATTTATCGCCTACGGGAGGAGATATGTTTTTGAAATTTGAGGGTAAATATATTTACATCAAAGCCCTAAACGGCAAAAACGCAAATGATATAACGATCTTTGATATGGGTGATAACTCCGTTGTTTCGCGCTCGCACGCAAGCTCTGGTGAATACGCAGGTAAAATTTGGCATCTGCGCGACGTAAATACCACTACTTTACCAGCGCAGCTTAAACTTGGAGGAAGTGGATTAAGAAGTGAGTTTAGCGCGCAGAGCGAGGCGCTTAAGGGCTTTGATCCAAGCTCAATTGCAAGCGTTTATGATACGAGTAATGTATATTCGATCAGGGATGCTTTGCGTTCGATCCGCACCTTTTCGCATCAAGGCGTGAATATCTCCACTATAAAAGCAAGCCTTTATAATATGATATTTTTTCCATTATTTGCGCCTTTAGCGGTATTGGTGCTGTATTATTACCTGCCCGTTACGGGACGATTTTTTAATCTCGCGCTGCTAAGCTTTGGATTTTTTATCGCTACGTTATGCGCTTGGGGCGTGCTTTTTGTGTTGATTAGGTTTTCTCTCAACGGCGTCATCATCCCAGAACTTGGCATTATCGTGCCCGTAACAGCGTTATTAGGCTTTGCAGCATTTTTGGTTTTTAAGCATCGTTAAGCCTTGATTTGTTAGAATGGCGCAAAATTTATCGGTGGAAATTCTATGGATTATTCAAGCTTAGCCCGCAAATACGGCACCCCTTTATACGTTTACGATTTTAACGAGATACAAAAGAATTTCATAGCGCTCAAAGAGGCCTTCGCAGCGCGCAAGTCGCTCGTCTGCTTCGCGATTAAAGCAAGCTCGAATTTAAGTATTTTAAAATTTCTATCGGATCTGGGTAGCGGCTTTGACTGCGTCAGCATCGGCGAGCTGCGCCGCGCTCTGTATATCGGCGCAAAGAGCTATAAGATCATATTCTCGGGCGTCGGCAAGCAAGACAGCGAGCTCGAGTTTGCGCTAAAGTCGGACATCTTGCTGATAAATTTAGAAAGCGAAGCCGAGATGCTGCGCCTGGAGCAAATCGCGCAAAATCTAAATAAACCCGCTCGCATAAGCATCCGCGTAAATCCGAACGTTGATGCTAAGACCCACCCCTACATCTCCACGGGGCTAAATGAGAACAAATTCGGCGTCAGTATCGAGACCGCGCGCAAGATGTATATCTACGCCAAAAAGAGCAAATTTTTAAATCCCGTCGGTATCCACTTTCACATCGGCAGCCAGCTCACGGACATCTCTCCGATCTGCGACGCCGCAAAGATCGTAAGCGAGCTGCTGCGCGAGCTGCGAGCCCTTGAGATCGATATAAAATTTTTCGACGTGGGCGGCGGCATCGGCATCCGCTACGAGGATGAAAAGCAGATCGTGCTCTACGACTACGCGCAAGGAATTTTAAAGAGCCTAAGCGGTCTAGACGTCACGATCGTGTGCGAGCCCGGGCGCTTCATCACGGGAGCTTCGGGCGTTCTCCTTACCCGCGTGCTTTATGAAAAACAAAACTGCGGCAAGCGCTTCGTCATCGTTGACGGCGCGATGAACGATCTCATACGCCCGAGCCTCTACGGCGCGCACCATAAAATCGAGCTTGTAAGCGAGCGCAATTCCGCCTGCGAAAGCTGCGCGAGCCAAAGCGACACCGAGAATTCTACGGCACAGAATTCCACGTATAGCAAAGCTTTCGGTATCGAGGCTAAGTCCGCTTCAGAGGATTTCGCACCGCAGAATTCCACGCCGCAAAACGGCGTTTCACAAAGCTTGCAAGGAAATTTTGCGCCACAGAATTCCTCTAATCTAAGCTCCGCCGTGGATAATTCTGCGCCGCAAAGCTCCGCAGAGAACTTAAGCCCCTGCGACGTCGTGGGCCCGATATGCGAAAGCGGCGACTTCCTAGCCAAAGGAGTGAGCCTTCCTAGCCTGCAAAGCGGCGATCTGCTAGCGATCAAGAGCGCCGGCGCCTACGGCTTTTCGATGTCGAGCAACTATAATACCCGCTGCCGTGCCGCCGAGGTCGCGGTTTACGACGGACAGGACCGCCTGATTAGAAAGCGCGAGAGCTTTGATGAGCTAATCGCGCTCGAAAAGGATCTCGTATGATCAGCGCGGCGAGCCGTCTAAAACGCGGCGCAATCTTAAATTTCAAATCCGAGCGCGCAGCGGCTTTAAATTTTAACGCAGCAGCAAGCACGGTCTTAAATTTTAAACGCACCGCCGCTTTAAATTCCGAGCCTAAATGCGTCCCTGCTTTAAATTTTAAATCCGAACAAAATGCGCCTCTAAATTTTACAGTAAAACAAAGCCCCGTTTTAAATTTTAACCGCGCCTCTTTAAATTTAAGATCTCGCTGCGACGGATTTTATCGCGCCTTCTTAGCGTGCGGAAGTTGTGGCGCAGCTGTCCTAAGCGATGAAATTTTAAGTTCGCGAGGTCAAAATTTCAAAGCGTGCAGCAAAAGAAGCGGCGTGAAATTTCTAAAATTTGCGCCGAAATTTGAGGGCGAGCAAAAGGAGAGTTGTGATGCAAAACATCGATGATCTGCGCGTTTGTATCGACAAGCTGGATGATGAAATTTTGCGCCTTATCGACGAGCGCATGGGGTTTGTCAAAAAGATCGGCGAGCTGAAGCAGACCGCGGGCAGCGCGATCTACCGCCCGGAGCGCGAGCGCTCGATCATCAGCAGGCTGGACGGCGGAAAGGCGCGGAATTTAAGCAAAGAGGCGATCGAGGCGATATTTTTTGAAATTTTCTCGGTTTCGCGAAATTTAGAAAAGCCGCAGATCGTCGCGTTTTTGGGGCCTTTCGGCACCTATTCGCACCAAGCCGCCAAGAGCCGCTTCGGCGCGGTAAGCTCCTATCTGCCGCTCTCAAACATCGAGGCGGTCTTTAAGGAGCTTGATAGCGGCGAGGCCAAATACGGCGTCGTGCCGATCGAAAACAACACCGAAGGCGCGGTGGGGGCGACCCTTGATTGCTTGCGAAAATACGAAGGCGTTAAGATCGTCGCCGAAATTTATATGGATATCCACCACTGCTTTGCGAGCCATTGCGACGACGTAAGCACGGTGGATCAGATATTCTCGCATCCGCAAGGATACAATCAGTGCCTTAAATTTTTAGACGACCACGGCCTTAGCAGCGTTAAATTTACCGCGACCAAATCTACCGCGCTTGCGGCGCAGATGGCAGCTGCCACGCCGCACTCCGCCGCGATCTGCTCCAAGATCGCCGCCGATCTTTACGGCGTGCCGATGATGTTTCAAAAGATCGAGGACAACTCCGCCAATCGTACGCGCTTTTTCGTGCTGAGCGACTTTAAAAACCAAAAGAGCGACCGCAACAAAACGAGCATCCTAGCCAAAACCGACGACCGTCCGGGCGGGCTCGTGGACTTTTTGCAGATGTTTCGCAACGAGGGTATAAATTTAACCAAATTAGAAAGCCGCCCTGTTAAGCTTAGGGATTTTAAATGCATCTTTTATGTCGATTTTGAGGGACATATCGACGACGAACGCGTGGCGCGCGTGCTGCAAAACGCGCAGAAAAACGGCCACGAAATCACATGGCTGGGGAGCTATATAAACGGAGGGGCGTGATGAAATTTAACGAATTTGTAGAAAATCTAAGCAATTACGAAGCGGGCAAGCCGATCGAGCTTGTGGTGCGGGAGTTTGGTATCCGCAAGCAGGACGTGCTAAAGCTTGCCAGCAATGAAAACCCCTTCGGCACGAGCGAGGCGGTGCAGGAGGCGATCGCGCAAAATGCCGCCTGTGCGCATCTTTACCCCGATGATTCGATGTATGAGTTAAAGGGCGCGCTCGCCTCTAAATTCGGCGTAGAGCCGCAAAATATCATCATCGGCGCGGGCAGCGATCAGATCATCGAGTTTGCGCTGCACGCCAAGCTCAATTCGCGCCGCGCGATACTGCAAGCGGGCGTTACCTTTGCGATGTACGGCATCTACGCAAGCCACTGCGAGGCTAAAGTTTATAAAACGAGCGCGCAGGAGCACGACCTAGCCGAACTTTTAAAAATTTATAACGCGCACAGGGATGAAATTTCGGTCATCTTTTTGTGCGTGCCGAACAATCCGCTTGGCGAGTGCTTGGATGCGGAGGCGGTGTATGAGTTCGCTCGCAGCGTGGATGAGGACACGCTTTTAGTGATCGATGCCGCATACAACGAATTTGCGGCGTTTAAAGATGAACGCAAAAAGCTCGATCCTAAGCTCTTAATTCAAAATTTTAAAAACGTGCTCTATCTGGGCACCTTCTCAAAGGTCTACGGCCTAGGCGGCATGCGCGTAGGCTACGGCATCGCGCCGCGGCAAATCATAAGCGCGCTTTATAAGCTGCGACCGCCCTTTAACATCACGACGCTAAGCCTCGCAGCAGCAATTGCGGCGCTAAAAGACGAGGCTTTCGTGCAAAAAAGCCTGCAAAACAACGCCGCGCAGATGAGCCGCTTCGAGGATTTTGCGCGCGAGCGAAATTTGGAATTTATCCCTAGCTACGCAAATTTCATCACGTTCAAACTTAGCCCGCCGCTAGATAGTAGCGAGCTTTGCGAGCAGCTTCTGCGCCGCGGCATCATCATTCGAAATTTAAAAAGCTACGGGCTAAACGCCGTGCGCATCACGATCGGCACGCCCGAGCAAAACGATCGCGTCTTGGGCGCTCTGGGAGAGATTTTGAGTGGATATTAAGAATAAAAGCCTAGAGGAGCTACGGGAGCTTTGCACGCAGATCAGAGCGCGCATAATCGAAGTCGTGAGCAAAAACGGCGGCCATTTAAGCTCAAACATGGGCGCAGTCGAGCTCATCGTGGCGATGCACTACGTATTTGACGCTGCGAGCGATCCGTTTATCTTCGACGTAAGCCACCAAAGCTACGCACACAAGCTTCTAACGGACCGCTGGGATGAGTTCGGCTCGCTTAGGCAGTTCGGCGGTATCAGCGGCTACACGAAGCCTAGCGAGAGTAAATTTGACTACTTCGTGGCGGGGCACGCCTCGACGTCGATCTCTTTAGCCGTGGGCGCGGCAAAAGCAATAAGCCTAAAGCGCGAAAATCGCGTGCCGGTCGTACTCATCGGCGACGGCTCGATGAGCGGCGGCATGACTTATGAGGCGATGAACGAGCTAGGCGATCTGCGCTTGCCCTGCATCATAATCCTAAACGATAACAAAATGAGCATCAGCAAGCCGATCGGCGCCTTTAGCAAATACTTAAGCCAAGCGATGGCGGGCGAGACATATCAAAAATTTAAATCCCACGTAAGAGAGCTGCTCTCTCACGCTCCGCAAAGCGCGACGTATATGGCAAAGCGCTTTGAAAATTCCTTAAAGCTCATTATCCCTGGGATGTATTTTGAGGAGCTGGGGCTCGAATACATAGGCCCGGTGGACGGCCACAACCTAGCCGATCTTATATCGGCGCTAAAGACGGCAAAAAGCGCGCGTAAGCCCGTCGTCGTGCACACTCAAACGATCAAAGGCAAGGGCTATGACAAGGCCGAGGGCTATTTGGAGAGCTGGCACGGCGTAGGGCCTTTCGACATTCAAAGCGGAGAATTTAAGAAAAAATCCGCCGCCAAAAGCGCCACGCAAATTTACGCTGAGGCGCTTTTAAATTTAGCCGCCAAGCATGAAAACGTCGTGGGCGTAACCGCCGCGATGCCGAGCGGCACCGGCATGGATAAGCTGATCGAGAAATTTCCCCGCCGCTTCTGGGACGTCGCGATCGCCGAACCTCACGCGCTAAGCTCTATGGCTGCGATGGCGCGCGAAGGCTTTAAGCCGTACGTTACGATATATTCGACCTTTATGCAGCGCGCGTTCGATCAGATCGTCCATGACGCGGCGATTATGAATCTAAGCTTAGTCCTTGCGATGGATCGCGCGGGCATCGTGGGCGAGGACGGCGAGACGCACGAGGGGGTCTTTGACGTGAGCTTCTTAAACGCGATTCCGAACGTCAGTATGTGCGCGCCGCGAGATGAGGCTAGCTTTAAACGGATCATCGAGTACTCCTACGCGCATGAAGGGGTTTTGGCGATCCGCTATCCGCGCGGAAGCTTTATCTTGGGCTGCGACGAGACCGGTGCATCTGCGGTAGAGCTTGCAAAATCGGTGTTTCTAAAGCGCAGCGATAGCGCGCGAGTGGCGCTCATCGGCTACGGAAACGGCGCGGGCAGAGCGTATAAAACGGCTGAAGCGCTGGAGGGGCAGATCGAGACGGACATCGTAGATCTAGTCTTTGCAAAGCCTTTGGACGCCGAGTTTTTGCGAAGCTTGGCTCGCAAAGATAAAATTTGGTACGTCTTTAGCGACAATGCCAAAAAGGGCGGTATTGGTGAAATTTTAAGCGCATTTTTGCAAGAAAATGAAATTTCGGACGTAAAGATCGTAAGCTTCGAGTTTGCTGATATCTTTTTACCGCACGGCAAGACCGCCGACGTGGAGCGCAGCTTGGGCTTAGATATCCAAACTCTAACCGAGCGAATATTAAGTGATAAAAAGTATTAGTTAATATCAACTTTGTTTAAAGTAAAATTTGATAATATCACTTTAAAATTTTTTGAAGGACAAAAATGAGCCACGTAGAACTACTAAAAACCTGCGGTTTGAAAGCAACTCCACAAAGATTGTGCATCCTAAAGGTGCTGGATCGCCACGAACATCCAAGCATAGATGACCTATACGAGGGGATCAAAGAGGACTATCCATCCATTTCGCTAGCGACGGTTTATAAAAATTTAAACACCCTACTCGACGAAGGTGTCGTAGTCGAGGTGAACGCACCGAATAAAAAGAGCCGCTACGACATTTATCAGATGCCGCACATTCACGTCGTATGCGAAAAATGCGGCAATGTCACGGATCTTTTCATGGACGATGCCTTTAATAAGGACGTTTTGAAAAACATCGAGCGCAAAGCGGGCAATTTCATCCGCAAGCTAAATATCACGGCTACGGTCGAAGACTGCGAAAAGTGTAGATAGTTTAAAGAATTTTCTGCTATTATTACCCACTTTATTTTTGGAGCGGGTATGCAAACTAAGCGTAAATTTTTATTGAGCGACGATTCGATTCTGCGGACGCTAGAGCGTGCGGGGCTGAAATGTCGCAAGGTAAAGATCGCTTGGTTTTATACTTCGTTCTACCCCGAAATTTACTACATCCGCCAAAACGACGAATGCTCTTTGCACCACAAAAAAGAGGATCTCGACAGACAAACTCTAAATTTTAAAATTTCAAAAGATGATTTCAAAGAGGCTTTAAAAAGCAGGGTAGCCCGCGTCGTGCAAAAGAACCGCTACGGCTTTGCTAACGATGAGGCGGAGTTTTGGTTAGAGCTTTACGGCGGCGAGCTAAGCACGCTCGCGATTTTACGAGCGAAATTTCAAAACGAGGCGGCAAGCGCAAATTTTGATTTTGCAAAAACCTTCGGTAGCAGCGATTTTTGCGAGATCACCGACGATTATCGCTACAAAAGCCGCTATCTGGCGCGCTACGGCATCCCGCCGCGATCTCTTGATTTCGCGCACGCCCGCAGCGTTTTTGAAAAATTTAGCCGAGTTAAATTTTTCGCGCCGCCCTATGCGGACAGCGTTAAGCTCGCGCGTTTGGCGCTTGAGCTGGCATGGACGAGGGCGTGCGGCGCAAAAAGCGAGTATCAAAAAAGCCTAGCCCCCGAAGCGCTTCACGAGCTGCGCGTGCAGATCCGTAAATTTAGAGCCGTTTTGAAGCTATCCGCGCCGCTTTTCGAAGCTGAAAAAAAGGATGAAATTTTAAAACTGCTTGCAGAATTTATGAGCCGCACCAATCAGCTGCGAGACCTTCACGTTTTTGCGGAGTTTTTGAAGGCCGACGACGCGCCTGCGAGCTTTTTGCAGCAGCTAAATCTTATCGCAAAGCGCTCGGAGGATAAAATTTTAGAATTTCTCTATAGCGCGGAATTTACAGACTTAAACGGCGCTATTAGCGGATTTTTAAACGGCGCGGACGGCATCTACGCGCGTAGCGAATATGAAAAAATTTCAAAAAAGTTCGCCTCCGCCCGCCTTTGCAAGCTGATTAAAAGCTTGCGCGCGGAGCTAAAAAATTTAAAGCAAGGCTCGCTGCTGCAGGCATTTCACGACGCGCGCATAGGGCTAAAGAGGCTACGATACGCGCTTGAAATTTTTGCAAGAAGCTTTGATGAAGGCTGCGTCAGAGATCTGTTTAAGCGCACCAAGGCTGCCTGCGAGGATTTCGGCGCGCTGCAAGATATCAGCGTGTGGCAAAATTTCATCGCGATCTATCAAAAAGCAAGCGATAAAAGCGGCGTCGCGTTTGCGTATCTGCTGGCTCTGGACGCCCGTTTAAACGACCGCCGCGCCGAGCTGGAGAAAAAAATTTTAAATGAAAAAGAGCCTCTTTTGCGCGCGCTGAAAAGATCGCTGCGCAAAATCAAAGCATATGAATAAGGAAAGCCCGTGCAAAAACAGGAAAAAATCATAAAGATGTTCGATCAGATCGCGCCTACCTACGATCTGGCAAACCGCGCCATCAGCTTTGGCGTGGACGTTTCGTGGCGCAAAAAAGCGGTCGAGCTAACGCTTGAAAAGCTTAAAGGAGAGCTCGTGAGTATCGCCGACGTCGCGTGCGGCACGGGCGATATGATAAGCTCGTGGCGCGACGGCGCGACGCAGTACGGCGTGCAGATCGAGCGGATCGTGGGGATCGATCCGAGCGAAGGGATGCTCGAAGTAGCGAGGCAAAAATTTCCCGGCTGCGAGTTTATCAAAGCAACCGCGGGCGCCACGACGCTAGATGATGCAAGCGTGGAGATTTTAAGCATCAGCTACGGCATAAGAAACGTCGTGGAGCTGGACGCGGCGCTTGCGGAATTTAATCGCGTCATAAAACCGGGCGGCTCGCTCGTGGTTTTGGAATTTACCAAAGCCGCAAGCGGCGGGCTCGCGTTTAAAATCAGAGATTTTTACGTGAGCAAAATTTTACCCAAAATCGGCGCCTTTATCTCGAAAAACAAAGAAGCTTACGAGTATCTGCCAAGCTCCATCGGTAGCTTCCTAGACGCCGCGAGCTTTAGCGAAAAGCTTAAAAACGCAGGCTTTGAGCTGCGCGTGCAAAAGGGCTTCAGCTTCGACGTCAGCACGCTTTTCATAGCGGAGAAAATCGCGCGGAAGAGCGACGATGCTTAGCGTAAGCGAGCTAAACGCCCAAGCCAAGACGCTTTTGGAGACGAGCTTTAGCTTCGTCGAAGTCGAGGGCGAGATATCTAAGTTTAGAATTCAAAGCACGAGCGGGCACTGGTATTTCACGATCAAAGACGCGAGCGCGGCGATTGATTGCGCGATGTTTAAATTTAACGCCGCGCGGATAAATTTTATCCCAGCCGTCGGCGATAAACTCATCGTAAGCGGTAAGGTCTCGCTCTACGCCCCCACGGGCGCATATCAGATCCAGGTCTCAAATATCCGCAAAAGCGGCGAGGGCGAACTGGAGGCCGCGTTTGCCGCGCTAAAAGAAAGGCTTAGCAAAGAGGGGCTCTTTGATGCCGCGCACAAAAAACAGCTTCCGAAATTTGCCCAAAGCATCGCGATCATCACGAGCGCGGGCTCAGCGGCACAGGCAGATATGCTTCGCACGGCGCAGGACCGCTTCGCGCTTTGTAAAATTGATCTGTATAACGCACTAGTGCAAGGCGAGGGCGCGCCTGCTTCGATCATAAGCGCATTGCGCGTAGCCGACGAGAAGGGCTACGATGCGATCGTCATCGCTCGCGGCGGCGGCTCGCGCGAGGATCTGTGGTGCTTCAACGACGAGGCCTTGGCTCGCGCGATCTACGCGGCCAAAACGCCCGTCATCTCGGCGGTCGGACACGAGATCGATTTTAGCATCAGCGATTTCGTAGCCGATCACCGAAGCCTCACGCCCACCGCTGCGATGATCGATCTGCTGCCCGATATTTGCGCGATCTTTCAGAGCCTAGACGGCGTAAGCGACGCACTTGATAGGCTGATAAAAGATAAAATTTCATCCGCACAAAACGTGCTGAGCCTCGCAGCTTTACAGCTTAAATCAAAATCGGTCGAGCCAAAAATTTCAGGCTCGCTTGCAAAGCTTTTAAATTTCGAGCTTAAATTTAAAAATTTCATCGGCTCCAAGCTAAGCGCTGCAGAGCATACGCTAAGCGCCAAAGATGAGCTTTTGGCGCAAAAGGCGAAATTTTTTGAGATCACAAAGGATCTCGTTCAAATCCAAAAGGACGGCAAAACGGTGAGCTTGGGTGAGCTTGCCGCTGGCGACGAGTTTGTCCTTTGCTCGCAGCAGCTCAGCAAAAACGCGAAAATCATCTAAAGGAGGCAAAATGGATAGAGTAATAAATTTTAGCGCAGGACCTAGCACCATCCCGCTGGGCGTGCTAAAGCAGGCGCAAGAGGAGCTGCTAAACTACGCGGGGCGCGGATTTTCGATAATGGAGATCTCGCACCGCACCAAAATTTTCGAGGAAGTTTTACATAGCGCGATGGACCGCGTACGCGATCTCTACGGCTTTTCGGATGATTTTACGATTTTGTTTTTACAAGGCGGCGCAAGCCTTCAGTTCGCGCAGGTGCCGATGAACCTATACGCAGGCGGCGTCGCAGAATACGCCAACACGGGCAATTGGACGAGCAAGGCGATCAAGGAAGCGGGCGTGCTCGGTATAAACTACCGCGTGGTCGCAAGCAGCGAGGATAGCAAATTCGACCACATCCCCAAGGTTAAATTCTCTGACGGCGCCGATTACGGCTACATCTGCTCGAACAACACGATCTACGGCACGCAATATCCGCAGCTGCCGCAGTGCGGCTGCCCGCTCGTAGTCGATAGCTCGAGCGATCTGTTTTCGCGCCCCGTGGATCTTAGCAGCGTGGGGATGTTTTACGGTGGTATTCAGAAAAACGGCGGCCCCGCGGGCGTTACGATGGTGGCGATCCGCAAGGATCTGCTGGATCGCACAAACCCCAAAACGCCGATGATCCTGCGCTATAAGACGCAGGCGGATGCGGACTCGATGAGCAACACCCCGAATACTTTCGGAATTTACATGCTAAATTTAATGCTCGGCTGGATCAAGGACGAAATCGGCGGGCTCGCGGCAATGCATGAGCGCAACAAGCGCAAGGCGGCGCTACTTTACGGCGCGATCGATGCTAGCGGCGGTTTCTACCGCGGCCACGCGCAAAAGGACAGCCGCAGCCTGATGAATGTGAGCTTTAATATCGCAGACGCCGCGCTTGAGCCCGTTTTCGTCGCGCAGGCGGAGGCGGAGGGGATGATCGGGCTTAAAGGACACCGCGTTTTAGGCGGCATCCGCGCCTCGATCTACAACGCGATAAACTACGAGGACGTTGAAAAACTAGTTGCTTTTATGAGCGAGTTTGCGCGCAAAAACGGCTAGCGGCGGTTAAATTTATAGGGTTTGAGCGCGACTCATGCTTGTAAACAAGATTGTCTAGGATCCGTGCTTGCCTTGCCGCTGAGCTAGTTTTTGCCATGGCCCTCGCTTTTATAGCTGGTATTTTACGGCAGAAATAGCTTTGATGCGGCTTGGATTTCGCCGCTAGAATTTTATTGAAGACAAAATTTATGATGTTAAAATTTTGTATTGGATGAAGTTCGATTGCTTTGATTTTGCGGCGGCGAGCGGACTTGGCGCTGCTGGGATTTATAGGTAGGATTCAATATCTAAAACGCTATTATCAGTGTTCGAGGAGGGTCGGCGGTTTATTTATTTAGGCGCAGGCCGCTTAGCGTATCTGGCGCCTAAATTTAAGCTTAACCCTAAAAACGGGCAAAATTAAACGAAAGGATTTAAATGAGTTTTAAGAGATTTTTTGCAGTGGCGCTTGTGGTGGGTGCTTTCGCTTCGGTGAGCGCAGAGGCTAGCGCTGCGGGGGATTTTTGTATCAAAAACGGCGGCGAGCTGATCGTCCGCAAAGACGGCAACGGCGTGGACTACACCGTTTGTAAGCTGCCCGACGGCACTATGATCGACGCTGAAGAATTTTATAAAACAGGCGGCGATTTGAGCAAATTTAAGAGCGTAAATCGATAGAATTTTATTGCTTGCGAGATTTGCGGCAGCGAAATTCCATAAAATTCTGCGTCAAAATTCCTATTTAAAATTTAGATGAATTCTAACTAGCAAGCGTTAGTGCAAGTAAATTATTTGGGTACTTCATACAAAGTGAGGGCAGCAGAGTAATGGAAAAAATTCAATTATCCAAACATCAACGATGTGCGGAGATTTTGCTTCAGTAAGGCGCTGAAAGCGGCGCAGCTACGCAAAGCAGAAACATTTTTATGCGATTTGACGCGACATAGGCAACCTGCTAGATACTCGGTTAAGACGCAGGTTTTTTGGGATATGCGATAAGCGTTTGTGCCCATACTTGGTGAGCTTAAATTTTAGCCATTTGTAGGTGTAGCTCACTTTATTGTTTAAAAAGCTAAAATTTTAACTGCTTACGAGCGTTCATTCGCTTCCTTGCTTGCGTAAATTTAGCGAGTGAAAACCACGACCTCGCCACACTCAAACGTGATCTGCCGTCCCGCTAGATATAGCTCGAAGTAGGGCTTCAAAAAGTCCTCCTGTGGCCTTTGCGCGTAGTTTGGATACTGCAAGTACGCAGGTAGCAGAATAGTACGCCTCGCCGAGCACCCATAGCTTCGCATCGAGCTTAGGCGAATCTATCATCCACTCCGTGATCGCCTCATAGACGGCGTTCGCAAGCGCGTCTTTACTATGCGCGAAATCAAAACCTTCCTGCACGCGAGCGGATTTTATTTGTTCAAGCATCTTTGAAAGCTCGCTCTTACCTAGAAATTCTGCGAAAATTTTTAAATTTCGAACGTGCGCTAAAGCTAAGCTTTTAAGCGCTTTGTCATCAAATTTCGGATCCTGCGGCGGGCAAAAATACCCGGGCGCCACGCCTTGATCGAACGCTTCCCGCGTCTGCTGCTCCGTGGCTGCGTAGATCGGCATTATGCGCGCTTGCAGCTCAGCGCCGTCTTGCAGCGGCGCGAACACCGCCCGCGCGCCGGCACCGTCAGGCATGAAGCACTGAAAAAGCCCGTAAAGTTTATCCTGTAGATCGATCTCTTCGCAATCTAAATCAAGATCTAGCCCCGCAGCCTCGTTAATGTGACTAGCGTACTCGAAATTCGTCATTTTCGCCCCTTTAAATTTGACCATCAAAGCGTTTGGGTGGAATTTTACCTAAATTTTGCGCATTTGCCGAATTAAAATTTATGTGCGATGAGACTTTTGTAGAATTTAAAATTTAGCGGTTCGGTTTTGATTCGGTACTGCGACAAAGCGGCAGGGCGATGAGCGGCGACGGGTTGTCGTGCAGGTGGTTAGCGGCGTATGGGTTGTCGCGCGGCGGCGGCGGACGTCTGATAGGCACCTACGGCACGTGACGACAGGGATAGCCGATGATCGCGACCGCAGCGCTCGCAGCCTACTTGCTCGCAGAAGCGGGTTTTTAACGCTCAGGCCGTTGTAAGGCGACGGGCGGTGTATTGGATGACGGTAGCGCTTGTAGCGTCCGTGATGAATGCCGTATTTTTCATAATTCCTCCTTCGGTAGGAATTTTATTAATTTAGCTCGCCCTTTTACCGCTTGCATTAGTAGTGTCCTTCCATCTACTGGCTGTATCGTCGAAGAGGCGCAAACGCAGCATGCAATGTAATTTTACAGATCTTTTTATTTTGGCTAATTTTAGCTAAAATAAGCGAAATTTTAAAGGAAAGATATGCTGATTTCTTACTCGCTGCAAGATAACCGAAAATTCGCTAAAATGAGAATTAGAATTTCGCGCAGAATTTATAAAGGGAGCAAGTTCATCCGCGCCGTCTGCGCGACAGATTTGCTTTTCGCTTTTGCGTTTTCGGCTTGCCTTTTTATTTTTGAGGACGATTGGATAGAGTTTGTACGCAAGTACTATGGTGATAAGTCCTGGATAAAGAGCTTGGGAGCGATCTTGCCTACTGCTTGCGCAGTTTTTTATATTTACGCTATTTGCGTTAGATCGTGGCTACTAAATTCCGCGATATATGATAAGAATAAAAATGCCACTTTCGGCGATTTTAGCATTGAAATTTCAGACGATTTAAAGGGGCAGTTTATATTCGCAAGCGAGCGAGATACGCTCATTTACGATGCGGAATTTTGTGAGGTGGTAATGGAGCGCGATTTTTTGGTAATTTTGCTAGAAGGAAGTCTTTTTATCGCCGTACCAAACGAAGCGTTTAAAGAAATAAGCAAGGAGGAATTTGCTGCGAAATTAAACAAAACAATAAGTGAGGCAAAAAGCGAAATTTAAAAAGCTATGGGCAGATAGAACGGATATGATTGCAATCACAATGGAATCTTAGCCATAATGAAATTTATCCGTTGCTTGCAAATCTTTTGCTATTTTTGTCTTAAAAATTTTTGCTAAAGAATTTTATTTATGCTTACGAGCGCATAGTAAAAGTACCGCACTAAAATTTATTAAGCTCGGTGATGTCCTCTTGAGAGTACGCCTAAAATATTTTTATGCTCACGCTCCGCATCGCTGCGGCGGGGCGATGAGCGGCGACGGGTTGTCGTGCGGGCGGTTAGTAGCGGCGGATGGGTATCGCGCGGCACCCGACAGCGACACCTACGGCGCGTGACGACAGGGGTAGCCGATAATCGCGACCGCAACTCTAGCAGGCCACTTGCTTGCAGAAGCGAGTTTTTCGCGCTCAGGTCGTTGCAAAATGGCGGGCGGTGTATTGGATGACGGCAGCACTCGCAGCACTCGCAGTCGCTTACAAAATGGGCTTTTCGCCGCTCAGAGCGCGCATTAGTGGCGCAAAGTCGGAGGCATTATTTGATATGTTGTGCGTGAGATAAAATTTATCATCTAAATTCCAAAGAAAGACCGGTGTCCGTGGCGGCGGATTTGCTTGTAGGAATGAAATTCGTCGTTCAAATTTAGCAAAGATAAAATTTTAAATCGCGTAAATCGCGAGAGGGGACGACGGATAATGATTTGATTTTTTTCGCATCGCGCAGTATTTAGGTGGCGCGACACGATTAAATTTTACTCTATCCCCGCAAATGCTGCTTTTGCGTCCGCCAGATCCTTCTCGTCGGGGTGTTTCGCAGCCTCTGCCCAGCGCGCAAGTCGCTCGGGGGTCATAGGATGAGGCGAGTTGCCGCTAGAGGCCATTTTGCGCATCGTCTCAAGCAGCTTTGGATCGATCGCGCCTTGGCAGGAGAACTCCGCTACGATCTCATTACCGTTCTCTTTGAGCCCCTTTTCGAAAGCATCTAAGCACTTGCGCGCATGCTCGCCGTCCGGCTCCGCGCCCAGAGTCATAAAAACGCCAAGCTTCTTGCCGTGAATCTTGCGTAAAAAGCGCATAAATTTCGCTTCGGCTTCGCCCTTATCGACGTAAAAGCCCAAGGCTATGAAATCGTAATCATCGACCTCACCCTCAAAGTCGCGGAAATTTAGACTCTCGCAGCCCAGTTGCTCGGCGATCGCGTCGCCCACCTTTTTCGTGTTACCCGTTTGCGAGGTGTAAAGCACGATTTTTTTCATACAAAATCCTTTCTAATAATGTTTGCTATCTCTTCGTTGATGTTGTTGCCCCAAAAAATTCCGTCCAAGCTCAAGATCGATCTTTGATCTTTTAGCTCCAAAAGCCCCCAGCTCTCCAATTCTTTGAGCTTTTGCACCGCTTCGTCGTAAATGCTCGCGCTCAGAGCCTCTTTTAGCTCGTTTAAGCTTACGATCGGGTATTGAAATAGATTGCTTAGCACGCTATATTTTGTCTCGCGCTCATCGATTCGCGAGATCATCTTGTGTCCCGACACGCCGTAAATTCCGAAGCCCGCTACGTGTCCGCCCGCGCCGTTGCCGATAGGCAGGATATCCGTGCCCTTGTGGCTTAGCTTGATGTAGCCGTAGTTATCGCGACCTTTTCGAGCAAGCTTAGTAAGCTCCAAAACCTCGAAATTCCCGCTTTGCAGCAGCGCCTCTGCAAAGGCATGGTGCAGCTTTTTATCAGTCGGCAGATCGTAGTAGGAGGTGTCGATCTTTTTGGATAGCTCCGAGCCTTCGAAAAACATCAGCGAGTAAAAGCTGGCGCTATCAAGTCCGAGCTCATTTACGTAATTAGCGTCTGCGATCGCCTCCTCTACGCTTTCGTTCGGGAAGTTGTAGATGATGTCGCAGCAGAGCATGCCGTCAAATTTTTCTCTAAGATCCTTCAGTCGCTCGATTGCGCGAGCGGGCTTGTGCACTCGGTTTAGAAGCGCGCGCCCCTGCCTACTGAAGGTCTGCACGCCGATGCTAAAGCGGTTTACGCCGAAGCTTTGCAAGGCAAGTGCCTTTTGCAGGTCTAAATTATGCAGCGTGGTCTCTACGCTGATCTCGCAGTCCTCTGCGATCTTGAAATTTTTATGCAGCGCGCCTAGAACCTTTTCGAAGTGCGTCTCGCTAAAGACGCTCGGCGTGCCGCCGCCGAAGTAGATGCTTTTGATCTTTTTAGTATCGAAGTAGGGCATCTCGCCGTAGTCTTTGATCTGGCGGACCAGAAATTTAGCGTATTCGTCCAGCTCATCGCCGAGTTTGGAGCGCATCATCGAACAAAACGAGCAGATATTATCGCAAAACGGCACATGCAGATAGATCACGCAGTCGCTGTCTTTCGCGGGCTGCTCTAGCGCATCGAACAGCTCGTTTTCGCTCGCGGAGACGCTCTCGAAAAGCTTGGAGCGATGGTGGGATTTAATGCGTTCTTTAAACATCTATTTCGTTGCCTCCGCGTAAATTTCATCCACCGTCTCGCCGATCTGCGGGCTTCCGCGCAAGATGAGCGTCGGGGCCTTTAAAATTTTGCCCGATTTTACCGCTTTGGTATTTCTAAGGATCGGATTTGCTTTTAAAAAATCCTCCGTCTCGCCGCCTACGATGACCATAATATCGGGGTTTTGATCCAAGATGTATTCGGCAGATACCGATGGCGTGCTGCCTTCAAGGCCGTCTGCGATATTTTTGGCGCCGAGGCGAGCGAAAATGTCGCCGATGAGGGTTTTGTCATTGAAAGCCATCGTAGCGTTCGCGCCGAAAAACATAGCCACTTTTTTGCCGCGAAGCGCCGTTTTATTTTCAAAGACGCCGTCCATCTGCGCGCAAATTTTATCCGCCTCGCTCTCTTTTTTTACGATGGCCGCAACCTTCTTTACGTTTTGGCAGATATCTGCGGTGGAGTTTGCATCCATCGCAAGGCTCTTAAGTCCTAGCTTTTGTAGATTTTCGCTAACGCCCGCGGAGTGGAAGCTCGTAATAACCAGATCGGGTTTAAGCTCGACGATCTTTTCGAGGTTGGGCTTTACGTAGGTGCCTACGCTAGGTAGTTTCGCGGTTTCTGCCTGCGGGCGGATCTTGCTCATCGAAGTGGTGGCGATCGCAGCGATCTGATCCTGCGCGCCTAAAGCGTAGATGATCTCGACCGCGGCGGGGTCAAGTACGACTAGACCTTTGGCGAATACAAAGCTCGCCGCAGTCAAAGCTATAAGAATTTTTTTCATAATTTCTCCTTTTGCGGTAAGATAAATTTGGTTCCTAAATTTTCGACTATCAGGGCGTCAAAGCCGTAAATTTCTTTTATGATCTGCGGCGTAAAAAGCTCGCTCGCACCGCCGCGATACCTCACCGCACCGTCTCTTAGCATAAAAATTTCATCGCAAAACAGTGAGGCTAAATTTAGATCGTGCAGCACGATGACGCTCGTTAAATTTAAAGAGCGCGTCAGGTTTTCGCAGATCCTCATCGCCTCGATAGCGTAGTTCATATCTAGCGCGCCCGTGGGCTCATCGAGCAGTAAAATTTCAGGCTCGCTGACGAGCGCTCTAGCAAGCAGCACGCGTCCGAACTCCCCGCCGCTTAGCTCAAATGCGCTACGCTCTAGGAATTTTTTCACATCCAAAAGCTCTGCCATTTGCTCCACTTTAGCGTGATCGCTCGCATCGTAGCCGCTAAAGGCGCTTTTTAATCGGCAAAATCTGCCCGCAAGCAAAATTTCTTTCACGCTAAGCGGCGCGGCGAGAGCTGTTTTTTGCGGTACGAAGCCGATGAGCGCGGCAAGCTCTTTTAGGCCGTATTCGCTCGCCCTTTTGCCGTTTATTTCGATGATCCCGCTTGCAGGCTTTAAAATTTGCAATATATTTTTTAGCAAAGTGCTCTTGCCGCAGCCGTTAGGGCCCAAAATCCCGTAAAATTTACCCCGTTCTAAATTCAGACATACGTCTTGCAGGATCGCCCGCTTGCCGTAGCTGAAGTTTAGCCCGCTTACTTTCATGCGTGCTTCCTAAACGCAAGGTATAGGAAAAACGGCGCGCCGAAAAACGAAGTCACCACGCCGATCGGAATTTCTACCGGCGAGAGGGCGTTTTTAGCGATTACGTCGCAAAAAACCAAAAAAACTCCGCCGGTAAGCGCGCTAGCGGGGATCAGCACGGCGTTGCTCGCCGTATGAAGCGCCATGCGAAGCGTGTGCGGAATGATGAGCCCCACGAAGCCTATCATCCCCGTAAACGCGACTGAAAAGCCGATGATGAGCGAGGAGACGATGAGTAGGCTCTTTTTGGACTTCTCGACGTTGAGTCCGAGCGACTTTGCCTCCTCGTCGCCGTTTAAGATGATATTTAGCTCGTGGCGCTTCGCGTAAAAATATGCCATGCAAAACAGAAGTGGCGGCAGCAAAAGCGCGATCTTTTGCCAGTTTGCGCCGCCTAGATAGCCCATCATCCACGCCGTAATCCTAAAGCTATCCTCCCCGATTAGATAGACCGCGAAGGAGGTAAATGCGCCTAAAAACGACGACACGGCGATACCTACGATCAGTAGCGTCGAGATCGAGCGGGTGTGGGCGGCGAGCTTAAAGATCACGATCGACAGCGCGCTTGCGCTTAAAAACGCAAAAATTCCGTAAAAAACGTCGCTAAGCCCCAGTAGATAGGCTATAACCGCGCCAAAAGTCGCTGCCGAGGCGATGCCGATGATGTAAGGGTCTGCGAGCGGGTTTAAAAACACGCTTTGCACCACCACGCCCGAGCTCGCTAATAGCGCGCCCACTAAGATACCCATTACTAGGCGCGGCAGGCGCATTTGTAGCAATATGAGCTGCTTGGTCTCGTCTATCTCGCCGAAGGTGAAAAATTTCACTACGTCGCCTAGCGAAATGCTTGCCCCGCCGCTACTAACGGCTACTAAAGCAAGCAATATGAAAGCTGCGATTAGAAAGAGATAAAATTTAAAGCTCATAGCCCACCAGGCGAATTATACGCGCAGATTTCGTCGCGGCGGATATTTTTAAAATTTAAGCGGCGTCGGGAATTTATGCGCGCGGAATTTATGAAATTTTCACGACTGGCGCCATCATTTTTGAAGCTTGCATAGCTTTTGATATGAGCGCGCAAAAGTACGTAGCCGCGCACCTGATCCGGCATAAATTTCCTCCTAAAAGTATTCGCGATTTTTATTAAGAAATTAAAATCGTTATCATGGGATTTTATCGCTTGATTTCTTAAACCGCGATAAATTCCATAACGGCTAAAAGCTGCGGAGTTAAATTTAGGGCGATTAAATGTTAAAATTTCGCGCGCCGCCAAGTCGTCTATTTAAATTTGAAATTCAAAATTTAGACGCTAAATTTAAACGCCAAAAGAGCTCTTTTTAATTTCGCGATTCAGCTTTAAATTATAAAAACGCCGATAAAATACGCACTAAATTTTATTTAACGAGCCCAGCTTTAAAGGCGCAAGCCGTTTTATTAAACGTCAAACTGCGCCAAAGCCGCTCGCTAAGCTTTAAGGAGTGAGCATGAAATTTTGGCAAAAGATCCTTTGGGCGGCGGTCGCCGTCATAGGGGCGTGGTGTTTCGGCGTACTTGCGCTAAATAAGGGCGAGAGCATCAGCGCCGTTTGGCTCGTAGTAGCTAGCGCGTGCATCTATCTGATCGGATACACCTTCTACGGGCGCTTTATCGCGTATCGCGTATTCGAGCTGAACGATCGCCGCGCAACTCCTGCGGTGATCCGAAACGACGGACGCGATTACGTCCCTACGAACAAATACGTTCTTTTCGGCCACCATTTCGCCGCTATCGCAGGCGCCGGACCGCTCGTAGGTCCCGTAGTGGCCGCACAGATGGGCTATCTGCCCGGCACTATTTGGCTTTTGGTAGGCGTCGTGCTCGCAGGCGCGGTGCATGATTTCATCGTGCTCGTGCTCTCCACGCGACGCGGCGGCAAGAGCCTCGGCGAGATGATAAAAGACGAGATGGGCAAGCTCACGGGCGGCATCGCGATGATCGGGATTTTTTTCATCATGCTGATCATCGTGGCGATTTTGGCGATGGTCGTCGTAAAGGCGCTTGCAAACTCGCCGTGGGGGCTTTTTACGATCGCGATGACGATACCGATCGCCATATTTATGGGAGTTTACATGAGGTTTTTGCGCCCGGGCAAGGTCAGCGAGGCATCGATCATCGGCTTTATTTTGCTGATGCTTGCGCTTTGGGGTGGGCATTACGTCTCGATCGATCCGTACTGGCACGACGTTTTTTCGCTAAAGGGCGAGACGCTCGCGCTTCTTACTATCGGCTACGGCTTTATCGCGGCGATTTTGCCCGTGTGGCTGCTGCTTGCGCCGCGCGATTATCTAAGCACCTTCCTTAAACTCGGCGTCATCATCAGCATGGCGGTCGCGATAATCTTTGTCGCGCCCGAGCTTAAAATGCCCGCTACGACGAAATTTATCGACGGCACGGGTCCCGTTTTTGCAGGCCCGATATTTCCGTTTTTGTTTATCACGATCGCATGCGGCGCAATTTCGGGCTTTCATGCGTTGATCTCCAGCGGCACGACGCCGAAGATGCTCGAGCGCGAAACCCACGCTCTTTTCATCGGCTACGGCTCGATGCTTATGGAGAGCCTCGTGGGCGTAATGGCGCTCGTAGCGGCGTGCATCCTAAGCCCGGGCGAATATTTCGCTATCAACTCGCCCGCCGCGGTACTGGGCAAAGACGCGGTAAGCGCCGCGGCGTATATAAACTCTATCGGATTTAGCATTACGCCCGAGCAGATCGGCGCCTTGGCTTCAAACGTCGGCGAAACCACGATGATGAGCCGTACGGGCGGCGCTCCTACCTTTGCGATGGGGCTAACGATGCTGCTGCATCAGATCATCGGCGGCAAGGAGCTGATGGCGTTTTGGTACCATTTCGCGATTCTGTTTGAAGCGCTGTTTATTCTAACCGCGGTCGATGCGGGCACGCGCACCGGGCGCTTTATGGTGCAAGAAATTTTAGGCAACGTCTATAAGCCATTCTCCGATACCAAAAATTCCCTCTACGGCATCATCGCGACGGTGATCTGCGTGGCGGGCTGGGGCTATCTGCTCTACAGCGGCGTTACCGATCCTATGGGCGGGATTTACACGCTGTGGCCGCTTTTCGGCGCGTCCAATCAGATGCTTGCGGGCATCGCGTTGCTGCTTGCGACGGTGGTACTTTTTAAAATGGGCAAGCAAAAATACGCCTTCGTCACGATCGCTCCTGCGATCTGGGTGCTTATAACCACGCTTTATGCGGCGATCTTGAAGCTGATGCCGGCTAACGGCGAGCGCGTGCACGACGCTGTAAGCCACGTGGCTATCGCGCAAAACACTGCCGCCAAGCTCGCTAGTCTAAGCGATCCTGCGGCGATCGAAAAGGCGCAGGCTATCATCAGAAATAACGTCATCGACGCCGTGCTATGTGCTCTTTTTGTCGTCGTTACGATCGTAGTCATCGCCCAAACGATAAGGATGTGCCTTAAAATTTCAAAGGGCGGCGCGAACGAGGGGTATTTCAAACTGGCAGAAAGCGAGCACATAGATAGGGGCGTTTATGAAAAAGTTTAAATTTAATCCGCTCGCAGCCCCGAAGGCAGTGGCGAGGTTTTTGGCGCGCGCGGATGCCGCACTTGCGCCGCTCATCGGGCTCGGCGATTACGAGGGCTATCTGCGCCATTTCAGAAGCGCTCATCCTGACGAAGTCCCGCTAAGCAGGGCAGAATTTTTCCGCGCGATGCAAGATAGCAAGGCAAAAAACGTCAAGTGCTGATAGCGGCGAAAGGGCGCGGTCGCGCCGTACAAATCGTCGTTGATCTGAAATTTTAAATTTGATAGGGCGCGGGCGCGCGAGTCATGAAATTTAGCCTGCTGCTAGGGATAAATTTCGCGCATGCCTCTTTAAGATTGCCTTTAAATTTGCTCGCACTTAGGGCGTTAAGATTTGTCCTTGTCATTGCGCCGTATTTATCGCTAGTCGCGACTTTTTGCAACGATCTCGCCTGCATGTCGTAGAATTTTTAAACGGGTATTTCCGCGTCTTGGTAGAATTCTATATAAAATTTTGCAAAATTTTTAGCAAACTTGCTTTAATTAAAGGTGTGAAATCACAGCTGCAAATTTTAAATCAGGAATATGGGCGTGCTTAGACCATGGCTTAGATCTCATAGCAGGTTAAAATTTGCTCCGCGCCCTCGTCGTAGGCGTTATCTACCAGTACCTGGCATGTGCGGGTATGCGGCTGAGTATGATCCTCTTTTTTGACGCCGCTTTCGGGCGCTAAATTTTGATCAGCAAATGCGCACTTTTGCTCCGCTTTGTATTTTGCACTCGCAGCCCGGCAAGAAGCAGCCGTAACGACGCCTAAAATTCTCGCACCCTTTTGTTTAAATTTATGCGCTAGCACCGGCTTTGCCGCGAGGTATTGGACCTGCTCGCCGAGTTTAAATTTAAAGGGCTCGTCGCACTCAAATTTATTCATCGCTTCGCATCTGGATTTGCTCGTCTCGTTCCGTGTAAATTTATCCGAGCCGCTGCAATTAAATTCGTCCGCTTCGTCACATCTAAATTCCTCGGTTTTATCGTGCGCAAATTTGCCCGAGCCGTCGTGCTCGCCGCTCTCGAGGTCGCCTGTTTTGCCGTGCTCGAAGCCGCCCGCCTCGCTACGCAGATCAAGAACCCTCAGCTCATTTGGCTCGTTTATAAAGTATCCGCGCCAGCCGTCTGATCCGCCCGCCGCAAGCTCGAATTTATCGAAATCAAAGTCCAGCTTCGCGTGGAATTTAACGTTAAAATTTGCGTCCGTAAAAACAAGCTCGTTAGCACCCTCTATTTCGCCGTTTTCGCCAGCCTCGCCCGCGCGAATGCAATATCCGCCTTTTACGCGCTGCGCCTGCGTCATAGGGTAAGTTTTGGCGATGATTTTAAGCTCGCAACCGCTCAAATTTAAGCCGTAAATTTGACCCGAGCGCGTAAAAATCAAGAAATTGAGCTCATCCTGCTTAAAAATCGCCGCACAGCCCTTTAATCGCTTTCGCGTGCCCGTCTGCGCTTTAAAATCGTAAATAAAAGCGTGTCGTCGGTTGCCGTAATAGCCTTTTTATCGCCACCCTTGCTACTTAGCGCGATAAAATTGCCGTATTTTAGCACGCCCTTTTTGTGCTTTGAGATGAGCGCGAGATCCGCGGCGTTAAATTTATAAATCGTGTCTATAAAGCCCAAAACTACGAGCGTGTGGCCGTCATCGTCAAAGGTCGCGGCGCGGGTAAAATCGCGGAAAGGCGCGCCGGCTAGCTGCTCGCCGCTTTCGAGCGAGAATTTTCTAAGCTTCATCTGCTTTTGCTCGTCGTTATCGCCTACGTAAAATGCGCTGTCACTGCCCTTTATCAGGATATTTTCGCCGATATTGCGAAGTCTGTTTTGAAGCCTGCTTTGCCATAAAATTTTCATCCGTCGCTCCTTTTGTCTGCGCGTAAAGAACACAGCGCGATTTATCGCCCTTAATTTGCGCTAGCCGTTTTATCGGCGCGCATGCTAATACTTGAATTATTGCTTTTAAATTTACGCTATTTGCGCGGCGCTCGGTACCCATTTAATCAGCATTTGAGCCGTGCTTTGCGGGCAAATTTATCCGCACGAATTTCGATCGTTTACGCGGTTTATTCTCTTTAATTAATTCACGGTCGCGTGCTGATAAGTGGTTGAATTTCTATGTCGCACAGATTTTGTGGGCAGCATATTTTAAATTTAAAGCAATTGCACTATATTTATCTGACGTCTCTTACCGATACTTTTGTTCCGCGCTAATCAGATCTTACACTTGGCATCGTTAAAGGCAAACACGTCAACGTGAGTGTTTCCGCAATCAAAAATCTCTTGCTAACGACGCTTTTTGCGATCACTTTTGTGTCGGCGTTTAGATTGTAAATTTTACTCATTTTCTTCCTTTCGTAAATTTACGCGTCATTGTAGCTAAAGTTTTCGGACGATTTATTGATAAAGATTATCTATTTTTGTCAAATTTGAGTCGGTTTTAAATAAAATTTAGGTGTAAAAAACGCCTAAATTTTACTCTCGCTGGATATATCCATTGAAGTCATTTTATGCAAATGACATAAAATATATTTTATTATCAAATTTAACCTTATTATCCGTTTTGTTTCTGTTTATCTGATCTTTTTTAAGCATATTGCAAGCACGGATATTTTACTTTAACTTTCCAATAACCTGTTTTGTTTAAGTTATATTGCCTATATAACTAAATATGCCTTTAACATTATAATTTAACTCTTAGAAAAGCCCAACCCAAAACGCTCATACTTACAATATTATTCTTATTAAGTTTAGCTAAGGCTACCAAGACATTCTAATAGTATTTTAAACCCTTACATGCATATTCCTATTTCCCATAACTTTCTAGAGCTCAATATGATTAACCCATTAGCAAGTTTTTTTACTAATAGAACTTTTTTATTATCGATGAGTTGAATCTAAAAGAATGTTAGCGATCATATTAAATCCAGTTTCAGAAGAATATTTAGAAAATTCATTTCCTCTAAGCCATTTACTCTCATCTATGTTAATATCAAAAACCCATTTATATAGTGATTCTTTAAATTCATTGATACCATCAAATTTTTTGCCTACTTCTTTTAACTTAAGAATTAAAAATTTATTCAATGAAGAAACACCAATACTCCCCTGAATTACCGATCCTGTCTCGGAATCCCTAAAAAGACCAGGCCACCTATTAATAACCAATTCGCTAAAGTATAAATAAAAATCTTTTAATATATCTAGAATACTGTTCAAATCTTGCTCGTTTTCCCAATCTAAACTAATAACATTATAATTTGATAATTCACGTATTAGAACCCTTAAACTCCTAACAAAAGAATTTAAGCTAATTGTTTCATAGGAATACTTTGACGGATTTCCTTCCAACATTATCCTACCATGCCAATTACTTTCTAAATTTTCATTTAAAAATATAGTTAATTCAACTGCTAAATACTCTTGCTTTGTCAATGATGATGCATTGTCCGAGTCTTTCTTAAATCTGCTTATTTTGCCTTTTAGAATATAAGCAAGAGACGTGTCTACTTTTCTAGAAGTCTTGTTTATAGTTATAAATGTATCGACTTCTAAAGCTTCTGATGGCTCTTCTAGCACGATGACCGATAGTTCAAATTCCTTGATTTTTTGATATTGTTCCTTATCTTTCTTATATAAATAATTAAAAGCTTCAATCCTGTGTTGTCCATCAACAATAAACAATTTCGTATTTTCACTAAACTCTTGATTAGAAGCACATATTATTGATGTAGGTAAAAAGAATTTGTTTTTTTGCTTATTCTCAAATGACTCAATAATATATTTTGCTATTCCTTTCACATGATTTTCATTTACCTGTCTTTGATATCCTTCGAAAGTTACTTTATTAAAAGTTCTTACCTCAGTATTCTTGATTAACCATTCAACTGTTTTTTTTGTTTGAATAATCTTGCATTCACTTGACTGTTTAATATATTCCATAAAATTTACTCCTATTCTTTGCCAACAGAATTATTAATTTCTTCAACTTTTTCTTCTAATAAAATACATGCGAAAGGTACCAACATATCCCTCTCTTTATTTTCTTCTTCATTACTAAGTTCATCATTAAAATCATCTCCATATTCTTCATCAGATAAACTATCATTTTCGATTTTTGAAAATATTTCATTTAATAAGAAACTTATAAATTGATCTGATTTATCAAAATCATAAATATTCTTAGCTATTTCACAAACCTTTTCTAGTTTATAAACATCTATATTTTTCTTTATAGTGTCCGTACTCTCATGTAGATCTTTTTTTATATCTTTGGGTTTAAAATTAATCTCATCTTTAAGAAGATAGTGACCTATATACTTGTCAAGATCGTCTATAAAACCACTTACACGCTCAGTTAACATGAAAAAATTATCATAATGTTGAGCCAATTTTTCATCATCTTTTTTTTTGCTAGTAATAATATAAAAAAGCTCCTTCTTTGTTTTTTGTTCATCTCCCCTTGATTCAAAAATTTTAATTAGTTGTTCATCTGTTCCTTCTATAATTTTCCATAAACTTTCAATTAATTGCTTTTTAAAAGCTAATCTTGAATCATACTCTCTAGCTTTATAAATAATTTTGTGTTCGACCTCTCCCCACACATCATGCAAAAGAGATTTTACTTGTATCTCAAAATTAAAATCTAATTTCTCTTTTGAACAATGCATCTTAAAAATCGGATGACCGTTCTTTTGTGGATCTTGATCAATATCTACTTGAAAGCTTTTGTCAATCAAATATGACTCCAATTCTTTAAAAATTACTTTTTCATCTTCTTTAAAATAACAATTTATTCTAAAACCTATTAAATCTCTAATTTTACTCTTCAACAAATTGAGAGCTTCGCTCGGGCTTGAATTTACAATTTCTTCACTAAAATAATTTTTCCTTTTTAATTTTTCAGAAAGACTGTCGCTTGTTTTAATTCTTGAGACTACTTTTTCTTTAATTTTTT
>NZ_CAJPRT010000002.1 GCF_905373215.1 uncultured Campylobacter sp. | reverse complement strand
TAATCAGCGGGCTTATATTATATTTTAAGCCGCAGAGGAAAAATTTAGCTACGGGCTGTGTGGCAGTCGGCTGCGTAATATTGATCGCACTGGAATTTTACGTAAATTTATGGGTCGTCGTGCCGGTAGGCAACTTTTAGGAGGGCAATATGCAAAATTTAGAACAAAATCAAATTCCCGCCGCCGAGCGAGGGTTTTTTAACCTAATGTCGCTAGCCATCATCGCCCTTGTGGCGCTTCCTGTCGGTATAGCCTGTTTGATACTGGGCTTTGGCATGGGAGATAGCCCGTGCGTGATGTGCTGGTCGGAGAGGATCACGATGATAGCCATCAGCCTTATCGCGCTTTTTATCCTTAGGTACGGCCTAAGACCCAGCTACGTCGCAGCGCTTTTACTGATGGCTTGCTGGGGGATGTTCAACGGCTTTATCCATTATAGCCTTGACGGTACGTTCGGCGGCTACCTCGACATAAAGCAGGGCTTCGGACTTGAAATTTTAGGCGCACACACGCAGCTTTGGGTCATCGTCGTAGATTTTTGCGTGATCGCATTTTTGGCGGTTATATTTTTATGTAGCAAAAATTTGGGCGAGATAATGAAAAAGAGCGCGAGCGGCGAATACGGCGAGTTTTTGCGCTATCTGCCTCTGGGCAAGATTGCAAATTTAATCTTCATCGTCATCATAGCCGCAAACTGCGCGCAGGCTTTCATCGTCTCAGGTCCGCCGCCGTATCTGGGCTCTAGTACGCCGGCTAGGCTGAGTCTTGATCCCGCAAAATGGTTTTGGGAGAAAGATCACTGGCAAAGCGCGCTTGATTTTAGATTTGATTGGAATCCGGAGCTTCCGGATCTGCCAAACTAAGGAGCAAAAAGATGAAAAAGCTGATGATTTTTACGGCGCTAGCGGCTCTGGCGTTTGGGTTTGAGTTTAATCTTGATAGCAAAGCAGGCGCGCTTGAGGGCGTGAAGGAGCTCGGTGCGCCGAGTGCGGAAGTGAGCTTAAGCTTACAAAACGACGCGCCGATTACGGGAGCGGACTACGATGCAGATAAAAAGCAGTTTGCGCTGGTTTCTAAAAATAACGAATTTTACGTTGCGGACGAAAATTTAAAGCCGCTTAGATACGGCAAGCACGATCGCCACTTTATAATGGAGATGGAGGCGACCGTAGGTGCGACGTGGTACAAAAACGAGCTCGGCATAATAAGCTTTAATAAAACCTTCGTATTTTATGAGCCTGCGGACGGGCTTAGCGCAGAGGAGCAAAACAGCCAGTGGAGGCATTTGGAGGAAGGTTGGGATAAGTGGAAGCTAAACGATCTAGGCGACAAAAGCCGCTTCTCCACGCTTCGAGCGAAGCAACAGTATATCCTCGGCTGGGATTACGACGCGGCTGCGAATAAATTTATCGTTGCGTCCGTGCCTAACGACGTGAGGGACTATTGGAGCGTAGCGGTGTTTGACGGCGACGATAAGATGATTTTAGAGGAATTTATTCCGCAAATTGGATCAAATTTAAAGCTAAAAGAGAGCAGGAGCCTAGGCGAATACTACGTCACGGGCATCGACGCTCAGCCTGACGCCGTTTATCTTTTGAGTAAAAATTTCTCGACCATTTTAAAGCTAAATTTGCAAACTCATAAGATTGAGGATGCATATAGCTTTAGCGGAGCGGCAAACGCAAGAGCGCTTGCGGTGAAGGACGGCAAATTTTATGTTTTTTCGCGCGAAGGCAAAGAGAATAAGGTTTTCATATACGATATGAAATAAAGCTCACATTTAAGGAGAAGAGATGCAAAGACGTTCTTTCTTAAAAGGCGCGGGAGCGGCTCTGGCTACGGCGGGAGCCTCTCCAAGCCTATTCGGTATGGAGCAGTTTGAGGTGGATTTTAAACCGAAATCCTATAAAAACGAGCAGGGCGTAGAGTATCACTATCTCACCTGTCCTAGAAACTGCCGCGACGCCTGTTCGATGATCGCAGAGATCAAAGACGGTAAGATGGTCAGCATCAAGGGCGATCCGAAACACCCTCTAACGCAAGGCACGGTCTGCGTCAAGGGGCATACCTACGCGATGCATCTATACAACGCCGATCGCATAATGTATCCGATGAAGCGCGTCGGTAAAAAATGCGAGGGTAAATGGGAGCGCATCAGTTGGGATCAAGCGCTAAAAGAGATAGCCGCGAAGCTTACTGAGATCAAAGCAAAATACGGCGGCGAGGCGCTGACGGAATTTGTTTATTCGGGCAACGAAGGGCATATCTCAAAGACGATCGCGCCGGGAAATTTCTTTGAAAAATACGGCGCTACGAGGCTTGTGCGCAATCCATGCGACTGGCCGCGCTATGCGGGCACGCCGAGCGTCATCGGCACGGATTTTTCAAAAGACGCGCTGGAAGTCGATGAGAGCGATATGTATATCAGCTGGGGCTCAAACGAAGCCTATACGGCGGTGCACTGGATTAGATTTGCCCACCGCGTCAAAAAACGAGGCGGCAAGATCATCGTCATAAATACGATCAGAATTCCGCTCGCAAACCAAGCCGATATGTTTATCCAGCTAAAGCCTTCAAGCGATCCGGCATTTTGTCTAGCGGTCTGCAAATTTTTGATAGAAGAAGATCTATATGATCACGAATTCGTAGAAAAATATACAACCGGTTTTGAAGATCTAGTTCATGAGTGCTCGCTCTACACTTACGGCGAACTATCTGAAATGTGCGGAGCAAGCGTCGATCAGATCAAAGTCTTTGCTAGAGAATACGCTCACGCCAAAGCGCCTGCCATTATGCACGGCGACGGCGGGCAAAGACACTTTAACGGCGCAAGACTTGTTCGCGCGGTTACTTTCTTGCCGGTACTTACGGGTTGCCTTACAAAACTTGGCGGCGGATTATTCTGGGCTTACGTGCACGTAAAGGGCTGCTTTAACTTCGATAACTGCATGCCAGATCTTTCGCCGAAAGACGCGGAAGGCAAAAAGATAGAGCGCCAGCAAATAAGCTATATAGAATTTGGCAAAGGCATTCAAAAGGAAAATCCGACCTATCTAGGTAAGCCGATAAATACGGTAATTCGAGCCTGTATCAACTACAACTCGAATTTGATGGTAACGGCGCCCAATACGAATTTAATCAAAAAACGCGTGATGGACGACGATTTTTTCTTGGTAGTCATCGATCCTTACGATACCGACACCTGCGATTACGCGGACTACGTATTGCCGGGCGTTACCTTTATGGAGAGCGAGGATATTCAAAACGATCAAATTTCAGGCTACGTCTGCTACAACGCCCAAAGCGTCAAGCCGCTGGGCGAAGCCAAGACAAATTTGGAATTTTTTAACGCTCTAGCCAAGGCGATGGGATATAAAGAGGAGTGCTTTGATTGGGATAGCGAGACGGTTTGCAGGAGGTTTTTGGATACGGAATTTGCCAAAAAGCAAAATATCACCTACGAAAAGCTAAAGAGCGTAGGCTGGATCAAACCGTTTAGGACGCCTGAGACGATGAAAGATCAGTTTCCTTACTACCCTTATGCGCCGAAGGACAAGCTTGTATTCGGCACTAAAAGCGGCAAGTGCGAGCTTTATTCCGAGACATTCAAAGAGGCTGGTTATCATCCGGTGATCGATCTTGACGACGATTGGGATTACTACGAAAAACATAAAAATTTCGGCAAAGATTATTTGAAAAAGTATCCGCTTTATTTCATGACGCCGGGTACGCAGCTTCAGGATAACTCAAACTGGGGCAATATGCCTTACATCCTAAAACGCGTCATCGTAAAGGGCAACGCCGAGCTATTTATGACGCGCGAGGATATGCTGGCGCGCGGTATCAAAGAGGGCGATACGGTCGAGGCTACGAATGAAAAGGGTACGGCGATATTTACGGCGGTCGAGACTAATCAGATGCAGCCGGGTATCGTCTACGCATGGAATAATATCTGGGTTAAAGTAACCAAATCTCGCACTGGAGCAAACATCCTTTGCTCGGACGGAGTGAGCGATTTGGGCAACGGATCGACCTATACCGCAAGCTTTTGTGAAGTAAAAAAAGCCGCAAAACAGGAGGCATAAAATGAAACGAAAACAAGGATTTTTATTTGATTACAACTTTTGCATAGGTTGTAAGGCGTGTGAAATTTCATGTCAGGTCTATCACAACCAAGACCCCGATATCAACTGGCGCCACGTCGATATGATGCTAATCCATGAAGACGAGATCGAAAAGGAAATTTTCATCACGCACTCATGCCATCACTGCGATGAGCCTGCATGTATGGACGTCTGCCCCGTGGGAGCTTACATTAAGCTCGAAAACGGCATAGTTCAGCCGCTACACGATAAATGCATCGGTTGCGGATACTGCATCGTAGCCTGTCCTTACGGATCGATAACCAAAGGCAAAGACGGCAAAGCGCAAAAGTGTAACCTCTGCGCCGAGAAGCTCGAGCGCGGCGAGGAGCCTGCGTGCGTAGCGGGCTGTCCTTGCGACGTGCTAAAGCTAGTCGATAGCGACGTGAGCGATAGCGCGGGGATGGAGAAGGAGATGCCAGGCTTTAAGCGCTTTTTTACGAAGCCGAACATCCGCTTCTATCCTCGCATGAAGCGCAACGAGTTTATCCACTAAGGATAAAAAGATGCGTAATTTAAAGCAGAGTCTTTGCGTCGAGGACTTTTTGAGGCAGGTATTTTTGGTGCCTCTTACCGGTGAAAATTTGAACGAGCTTTTAAATTTGACGCAGGATTTTACGCCTAAGCTTAAAGAGCATAAGCTTATCCTCGAATTTGCCAAATGCAAAAGCGAGCCGAGCTTAATCGATGAAATTCGCTACGAATTTAATCGGCTTTTCGTCGGCCCAAAGCGCCCAAAAGCCGAGCCTTACGAGTCGGTGTATTTTGACTATCAGACGATGTTTGGGGCTAAAACGATGCAGGTGCGAAGCTTTTACGAGAGCTCGGGCTTAAAACTAGAGAATGCGCAGCTTGATAAATTTCCCGACGATTTCATCGGGTACGAGCTGCAATATCTTTACTTTTTAAGTTTTAGCGCGCTAAAGGCGGAGGATGAGGCTAAATTTAACGAAATTCTGCGTAAAAAGGCGGAATTTATCGCCGCGCATCCGTCACAGTGGTTTTGCAAATTTGCCGCTCGCTGCGACGAGCATGCAAATTTAGACCTTTGGAAAAGTTTCGGAAGCTTTTTAAATCTCTACCTAAATAGTGAGATTGATGCGCTGAAAAGGGCACTAAAAGATCCTGAAATTTTTAAAAATTTAAAGGAATGACGATGGTACAGACGACTTGGGGATGGCTCATAGTCATCTATTTGTTTTTAGGCGGTTTAGGCGCCGGGGCGTTTTTGTGCTCGGCTTTGGCTTACAAGGGCTTTTTGGGCTCTTTAAACGAGAGGTTTTATAAATTCGGCTTTCTGTTAGCACCCGTTGCGGTGATAATAGGAACCGCGCTTTTGCTGTTTGACTTGGCGCCGAGCGCTGCGATAAATCCTCTTAAAATTTTACAGCTCTACACGCGCCCGGTTTCGATGATGAGCATAGGTACATACTTGCTTACGTTTTTTATCGTAGTCAGCGTTTTGGTACTTTTGCAGATCAAAAAGAGCGGTAAAATTTGCGATATGATGCTCACGCTCGGAGCTATTTTGGCGCTTGGAGTGATGGGATATACGGGGCTGCTGCTTTACGTCGTAAAGGCGATCCCGCTTTGGGCTAGCGTGTGGCTACCGATTTTATTTACGATCTCCGCGATCTCTACGGGGCTTAGTGCAAATGCTGCCGCTACGCTAAATGCCGGGCACGGGCTAAGCCACTGCGCGCATAAATTTCACGTCGTGTTAGTCGCGCTTGAGATCGTTGCGGTACTAGCGCTATTTGCTAGCGTAAGAAGCGAGGCTGCGGGTATGGCTAGCGTAACTAAGATAGTCAGCGGCTCGCTTGCACCGATGTTTTGGATAGGCTTTGTTGTGTTTGGGCTTGCTCTGCCGCTGCTAGGCGGAAGCAAATTTATGCTTCGCAGCTGCAGCGTGAATGCGGACGGCAGCGTCTGCGCGCACAGCGGCGAGGAGGTAAAAAGCTGTGTTTATAACGAATACGGCGTGCTTGTGGGCGGCTTTTGCTTAAGAGCATTTATCGTGCTGGGCGCGGTCTATATATTTTAGTTTCTCCCTTTTCCTAATACTTGGGTCGGATGAAAGTCCGACCTTTAAATTTTAACCTTAAATTGTGATTTTTCGATAGACCACCAAAAAGCGACGCAGCACTACACAACTCTTGACTTTAAAATTTGGGTTAGAAACTAACCCAAATTTGACAAGCACACCATTAAATTTACGCTTAGTCAAATTTGATATCTTTGATGCTTCTATATCCTCCGTGAAGTACTTTAGAATTTCTCTAAATTCTTCTCTGAAATTCGGGAACGACTATATGCTTATTTTTTAACTTCACTACGCTTGTTACTTTTTAGAAACATAGTTCTTCATCGTAACTTACCGCTTCTTTCTTTATATGGGTTTAAGTTAAAGAGAGCCTAATGAAAATTAGCAAAAGTATAAAATTTATTTTGCAAGCAAAATCCCCGAAACGATCAAATTTTAAATGCTTTTACTGTGTAAAATTTCTTATCAAACTTACAATTGCAAGCATATTTCGTCCGCCTTAAAATGTAAAAGCTCATTTTATAGTATAATTTTCTCAAAAATACAAAAGGTCATTCATGCTTAAATATTTAGAGCTAGGCGTTTGCGGCACGGATTTAAAGCCCTCGCATCCTTTTATTGGCTCGGCGATCAGGGGTGCTTTTGGATACGCTCTTAGAAAGGCGAGCTGTCCTTTCGTAAGTGCAAACTGCGAGAAATGCGACATCTCCGACAAATGCGTGTATAATGAATTTTTTGAAAATGTATCGGATACGCCAAATTTTAGGTTGGATATTAATCTTAATCAAAAGAGCTTTGATTTTAAAATTTTACTTTTTGAGCATGCCGTGCGCTACCTGCCTCACGTCGCTATCGCTATTGCAAATATGCAAGAAATCGGGCTTGAGGTAAGTAAGCGCAAGTTTAAATTTTCAAATTTTACTCTAAACGGCGAAATCGTAGAGCCTAAATTTCTGCTTTCAAATGAGCCTGAGCTGCTAAATTTCACGCCCGATTTTGCTGCGGGCGATTATGAAATTTCGCTTCTTACCCCGCTTCGTATGAAGCAAAAAAACGTCCTCGTCCGCCGCGAGATCGACTTTAAGTCCTTTATTCGCCAAATCGCTATGAGATTTGAGAACATAACGGGCGAGGCTATAGATAAATTCGAGGTAAAATTCCGCCGCTTCGAGCAGGATTTGCGCTTTTACGACATCAATCGCTACTCAAACCGCCAACGCACTAAAATGCAATTTGGCGGCGTGATCGGACAGATGCGAGTTTTCAGGCTTGATGAGCGCTCGGCGAAGTTTTTGCAACTCGCTCAAATTACCGGGGTCGGCAAAAGCACGGTTTTCGGACTAGGCAAAATATGGGTGGCGCGGATTTAAATTTCGCCGTAGGTTGCGATATGGAATTTAAATTGCACCGCGAGTCGCGGAGCGGATAAATTTGCCGTGGATTACGGTATCGGCGCATTTTGCGCGATATCTACTAGCTAAATGCAATGACGGGGAGGCGTTATGTTTGATCTAAGTTTAGAGGATATTTTTACCGCAGGCGCCTTTGAATACGCGCTAAAAAGGCTAAAGCGCACGGCTTTGGGGCTTGATGGACTTAGCGTTGAGGATATTTGTTCGGGCGAATTTTACGCTAAGCTAAAGAGCGAAATTTTTAGCCTTTCTTATCCGCCGCAGCCCTTAAAACGAACCTTTATCCCAAAAGAAGCCAAAGACGAGTTGCGTAAGCTCGCCGTGCCCTCGCTAAAAGATAAATTTGCGCAAAATATCCTCACTCGCGAGCTTTCAGGCTATTTTGATAAAAGCTTTTCAAACCGCTCTTATGCTTATCGAAACGGTAAATCCTACGCTAACGCCGTATATCGTGCCCGCGACTTTTTTAAAATTTACGACTTCGCCGTCAAAACCGACATCAAAGATTTCTTTGAAAATATCGATCACGAAAAATTGCTTGAAATTTTACGCGCAAATATCCGCGACTCCCGTATCATTAGGCTCATCGAGCTTTGGATCAAAAACGGAATTTTTGAGCGCTTTGATTACCGCGCTCACGCAAAAGGCGTTCATCAAGGTGACGTCCTAAGCCCGCTGCTCTCAAATATCTACCTAAATCAAATGGATAAATTTTTAGAGCAAAGCGGCACCGAGTTTGTCCGATATGCCGATGATTTCGTTATGTTTTTTGTTTCATATGAAGCCGCCGAGAGAGGGCTCGCGCGCCTGAAAGATTTTTTAAAAACGATAAGCCTGTCATTAAACGAAGCCAAAACCTCCATCCACGGCAAAGATAGCGAATTTGTCTTTTTGGGCGTAAGCTTTAAGGGCGCAAATTTAAGTATCGGTGAGGAAAAATTTAAGCGCATTCTAACCAAACTCGCAAGCTCTGCCAAAAAGCAGGCGATAAGCCAAAGCGTAGAAAATTTAAACGTCTACGTGTATCATCTAAAAGCCATTTCGCTCAAGCTTTTCTCGCCTTCGCAAAAGGATAGGTTTTGCTTGCATTTTGGTGAGGTCGTAACGAGCCTAATACGCAGATTTCTAAAAACCGCAGACAAGCGGACGCTAGCAGAAGCCTTAATCAACCTAAACTTCCCTTACGAGCTAGGCAAAACGGCTAAAAAGGCTAAAATTCTAACCTATTTTAAAAACGCCAAGCGTCCCGCCGTCAAATCCATCCAAAACGCCCTTGAGGCTAAAAAGCGTGAATACCTAAAAACCTTCTCGCAAAGCTCCGTTATCCACATTACGACGCCTTTTTACTTCCTCGCTCTGTCGCAAGGAAAGCTCGTGCTAAAAAGCAAGGGCATCATCAAGCACAAATTCCCCATAAATCAAATCAGCCAGATCATCATAAACGCTCAAATTTCGCTTAGCTCCGCCGTCATCAAAGAGTGCGCCAAAAAGAAAATTTCCATAAATTTCATCGACGAAAAGACAAATCTCAGCTACGCCACGCTCATTAGCGCAAATTCCGCTATACCCAAAACCGCCGCTTCGCAAATTTCGCTGCTAACGACCAAAAAATCGCTCCGCATCGCCCAGCAGTTCATCATCGGCAAGCTGAAAAATCAGATCAACTATCTAAAATATCTAGGCAAATACCATAAAAATCTAGGCGCCGAAATTAAAGCGATGCAAGAAATTTTAAAGCTCCGCGTCCCTGGCGCCGCAAGCGTAAGCGAGCTTATGGGCTTTGAAGGAAGCGCCGCAAACTCCTACTGGCAAGCCATCGCAAAGGCGATAGATTATAAATTTGGCTTTAGCGCTCGAGTGACGCAGGGTGCTACCGACATCGTAAATTCCGCTCTAAACTACGGCTACGCGATCCTTTATTCAAAAATTTTAAAATCCATTGCCGCCGCGGGTCTGTCGCCGCACGTATCCTATCTGCACGCGCTTGATGAGCAAAAGCCCACTCTCGCCTTCGATCTCATCGAGGAATTTCGAGCCTTCATCGTCGATCGAGCTGTAATATCGATGGTCAATAAAAACGAGCCCTTTGAGGTAAAAGACGGGCTCCTATCTGTCGCAACTAGGCAAAATATCGCCAAAAACGTAAATGAAAAGCTCTTCGCTTGCACGCAGTACAGAGGCGAACAGCTAAAAGCGCAGGATATCATAGATAGGCAGGTCTACGCCCTAAAACGCGCCGTAACCCAAAACGAAAAATATAAGCCTTTCATCGGGAGATTTCAATGAATTTGATCATCTGCTACGACGTTTGCAAAACTAAGCGCCGCAACAAACTCGCCGCCTTATTAGAAAGCTACGGGCTGCGGGCGAACTACTCGGTATTTGAGCTAGACGTTTCCGAGCGCGAATACGTCCTCATAAAAGACCGTATCGCCCGCATCATTGAGCTCAAAACCGACAAAGTCCTTTTCTACCGCATCTGCAAAACCTGTATGGCTAAGAGCGAGAGCCTAGGCGAAGGCGAGATCTTTCGTTCCCCTGGCACCTACGTCTAAGTCTCATTTTAGGGATTTGATTTTCGGACTTTTTGGAAATTTGAACCTCCCGATTTAGCGCGCTTTTATATTTTCATAAGTTTCAAAATGTCCGCAAACCTCAAATTTTGCTCGCACCAAAAACAGCTTCTCGGACTTCCGCTATTTAGCCTATTTTAAAAGTCCAATTTTTAGGGCTTTTTACGTTTGCGGAATTTAGCAGAAATTCGAAAAAGCCTAACATTTTAATTTTTGCGTTTAGATTTTCGGACTTTTTCGCTTGCGTAAAGACGCTTAAATCCACACTTTTAAGCCCGCTATAAGCAAAAACCTCGAAATTTGAAATTAATTTTTCGCCCCTTTCTCGGACTTTTTCGCGTTTTGTGATATAATGGCGCTCGCAAATAGTTCTTTAAAAACTCATTGTCAATTTTAATGCGGTTTTTGGGCTATTTGATTAGAATTTCCCTGATCTAGGGGATTGAAACAGCTAGCCCTTTCTTGGCTAGAAACAAGAATACACAAATACATTTGATTAGAATTTCCCTGATCTAGGGGATTGAAACGGCTTAAACGTATACCAGACTTTCTGAGAAAACTCTCGTATTTGATTAGAATCTCCCTGATCTAGGGGATTGAAACTCAGCAGCTGCACCTTTTATATCAACACTTAGTCCTATTTGATTAGAATTTCCCTGATCTAGGGGATTGAAACGATAGGACTAACTACTATGTTCCTCTCTCTAAGCATAGATTTGATTAGAATTTCCCTGATCTAGGGGATTGAAACTGTTATGTCTAGAATATCAGCTAACTCTAGACTCACATATTTGATTAGAATTTCCCCGATCTAGGGGATTGAAACCCTCTCCGTCCACTACATTGATTTTGTTAGCATAATTTGATTAGAATTTCCCCGATCTAGGGAATCGGTTCCTCTTTACTCCTAAAATTTTCAATCTATTCTCCTGGTTTAATTAAAATTTCCCCCTCATTTTTTAAATTCCCTTTTTGATTGACAGAATTTGACACTACGACTCACTATAATTGCGTTCAAAGTCGGAGGTAAAACGCCGACGAGATCAATTAAAGGAGTTGTAATGAAAAAGATTGTGTTGTCGCTAGCAGCGGCTGGAGTTATGAGTGGCGCTTTGGCGCAAGAGGTACCGAATTTAGCCAATATCGCTCCGAGCAATTACGGCTCGTATGTCCCTACGCTTGATTTTTACATCAAAGGCAAGGATATAACGGACAGTGTGTCTTTTGCGGCAGGACTAGACAATAAATTCGGTCTAGCTCGAGGCGTCGCTTCGGCTAGTTCATTTTGCGTAATTTTTCAAAAAATAATTTAAGTCTAGTTGCGATAAAATTTCAAAAATATAACACGAAGGAGGCAAGATGGCTAAATACCTATACGGTGCAAGTATCCAGGGTATACAAGAGTATATTTACGCCACGAACAAGTTGCAAGAGATCATCGGTGCCAGCGAAATAATAGACTCGCTCGGACAAAAATTTGATAACAAGCAAGAGAGCAAGGGCGCGATATTTGGCGTCTTCGACGAACTAAGGGCGAACGGCTTAGTGGAGCAAATTTTGCTTAACGCGGCGGGAAATTTTAGAGCGATCGTAGATGGCGAGGAAAATTTAAAAAAGATCGTCAGGGATCTGCCTAAAAAGATAATGCAAAATGCTTACGGCATTACCATCTCTCAGGCTACCGCTCCTTATAACGGCAACAACTACGGAACGGCATCGAAAGAGCTCGAACGAAAGCTAAAAACTCAGCGCAACCGCCCGAGCTTGCCGCTTGATATGAGTATAAATTTTATGGCTCTTGCGCCTAAGACGGCGCGACCTATCATAAAATTTGATGACGATGATGCATTAGATATTTCGTCGGTTCAAAAGAGAGAGGCACACGGGAGATGGTTTAAGAGCCACCCGGGAGCTAAAGAATTAAAAGAATTTAGCCAAATTTCAAATAAGAAAAATAAACTAGCCGTTATCCACGCAGACGGCAATGGGCTTGGCGTACTGGTTAAAAATCTAACGGACGAAGTAAAAAATACGGGCAAATTAGACGTGATAGCTAATTTTTCAAAAGCGCTTGACAATGCTACGAGAGATGCTTACGAAAATGCCATAACAAAAACTGAGGAAGTTTTCGGCAAAGAAAATTTAAAGATAAAAGCGCTAATTTTAAGCGGCGACGATATGACGGCGGTTTGCGATGCGGACATAGCGTTAGAATTTACTAAAAATTTTATCGAGGAATTTGAAAAGGAAACGGACAAGAAAAAGCCCGATATAAAGGAAAAGTTCACGATGTGCGCGGGGATTGCTTATTGTAACGAAAAATTCCCGTTTCATTATGCGGCAGCTCTAGCCGAGGAGCTTTGCGGCGCGGCAAAAAAGCACAGTAAGGATCGCTACGTAAACGATACCGAAAAGGACATAGCGCCAAGCTGCTTAATGTTTCATAACGTCCAAAGCTCGAATTTCCAAAGCTGGAATAAATTTATAAAAGATGAACTGACAATCGGGAGTAAAAAAGAAGAGTGCGCGGCCGATGGCAAAAACGCTAGCGAAATCAGATGTGATTTCGGACCTTATTATTTAGGCGATACTACCAAATCGGAAAACGAGCCAAAGGTAGAAAATTTTATAAATTTAGCCGAAATGTATCGCAGTGAAAACAGCCCCAAGGGCAAACTGCGAGAGTGGATAAAGGAGCTTGGCATAAACGATAGATTAGCCAAAGTTATGCTTGATAGAATAAATGAAATTCTAGAAAACAAAAGTGAATTCGATGGCGCTCTGAATGCTCTTTACGGCGGGCTATCGTGCGGAAATTTGATTTTAGAAAAGGGCGGAGCGCAGAAGACGCCAGTTTATGACGTGTTGCAATTTCTCTCCGTTACTTCGGGCACAGAAGATAAAAAAGTGGAGGGCAAAAATGACGATAAATTACGAGCTTAAATTTTTCGACTATTGGCATGTTAGTAGCGGCCTTAGCGGTGGAGCGGCGCTTGATAGCTATGTGGTAAAAAACTCCGCAGGGCTTCCGTATGTGCCGGGCAAAACGATAAAAGGACTTGTGCGTGAGGCGGCGGGGCTGTTTTGGGATCCAAGCGATATAAGCGAGTGCTTCGGCTCACGAGGCGGCAAAAATAAGCAAAATAATGGCAATGAGCAAAACGAGAACGACGATACTACGCAGGCACAGTGCTATTTTAGTAGCGCTACGATAGATGAAAAAATCGCTACTGAAATTACGTCAAATAACTTGCAGCGCAATCTTTTTGAAATCATTTCGGCTACTAAAATCGACGATAACGGTATCGCGGCAGATAATTCGCTAAGGGATATAGAGGTCGTTTTGCCTATAAGTTTAAAAGGCGAGATCCAAAATGTAAGCGGTGAGATCGCTCAAAATTTAAAACGTGCGCTAGAGATGATAAAGCGGATAGGATTAAACCGTAATCGAGGCCTCGGCAGATGCGAATTTAAAGTTAAGGAGCTACGATGAGAGAGCTTAGATTTGAGATAATTTTTAAAAGTCCCGTTATTTTGCAGGCAAGTTCTAACACGCAGGGCAAGATGAGCTCGCTTGATTTTATCCCAGGAAGTGCATTTTTGGGTATGGTAGCTAGTAGATATAGCGACTTTAGTGATCCTTTTAAAATTTTTCATAGCGGTGCTGTGAAATTCTGCGATGCTGCGCCGATCAAAGATGGTAAAGAATTTTTTAAAATTCCGCTTTCCTATTTTCACGAAAAGCTTGATGGCAGCAAAATTTACAATCATCACTTGCTAAGCCGCGAAGAATCTGAAAAATTTACCCAGCTAAAACAGATGCGAAGCGGCTATATAAATGACGAAAAAGAAAAACTTAGCCTAAAATATGAATATTCTCAAAAAAGTGCCTACGATAAAGAAAGAAGACGTTCTATGGATAGTCAGATGTATGGCTACGAGGCGTTTATGGCCGGAATGAAATGGCGATTTAGCGTTAAATTTGACGCTAACGTGAGCGAAGACGACATAAACCGCGCAAAAGAAACGCTAGAGCGCTCAACTAGGCTCGGCAAATCAAAAAGCGCTGAGTATGGGGCAGTAGAGATTAAATTTATAGGCGAAAATACGGATGAAATCCAAAGCTTTACGCCGCCTGAGCGATATACTTTCGTTTATGCTAAATCCCGCCTTGCGCTTATTGACGAAAACGGCAATCCGAGCTACGACGTAAAATACATTTTGCCAAATTTGAGCGCGAATAGTGTCGATTATAAAAAGACGCAGATTAGAATTTCAAATTTCACCCCTTATAACGGCGCCCGTAGTACAAAAGACTACGAGCGAGCCTGCATAAATAAAGGTAGCGTAATCGCTTTGAAAAATTTAAATGCCGAGCAGATAGCCGCGCTAAAAAACGGCGTCGGAGCGTATTTGAGCGAAGGCTTTGGCGAAGTGCTGATAAATCCGTGGTTCTTAGACGGCGGCGACGCGGAGAATAACCCGATAGAATTCCAAAAAGAAGCGCAGACTGAGCGCTCAACCGGAAAAATACCGATACAAAGTGATTTGGCTAAATTTTTAAAACAAAAACAGACTACGAAAGATCAAGCTCTTGAAATAGCCGAGAGGGTGGCTGATTTTATAGAAAGCTATAAAGATAAATTTAGCAAAATTTCAAAATCACAATGGGGCGCGATAAGGGCACTTTGTAAATCAAGCGCAGATATTCAAAAAGATGTGAGTAAATTTATAGGCGAAGGTGTTGAAAAAGATAAATGGAGCGACACAAAAGAAACGCTCCTAGAAGCTATTGAAAAAAGTAGAGACCCGCTTAAATTTGCTCTACTTTTATCAATGCAAATGCCAAAAATCACAGGAGAAAAGCAATGAAAAGATTTTTAGCGCACGTCATCATAGAAGCCAAAACTCCGTTAAAAGTCGGCGGCGGCAAAAATGATCTATTTTTGGATGCACCGGTGCAAAGAGATTGGAACGGCTTGCCGATGATCTTAGGCACTTCGGTTGCAGGGATTTTGCGTAGGGCATTTGAAGATAATGCCGGTAAGGATGCCGCGAATAAAATTTTTGGAACCAAGCGCGAGAAAAAGGATCAGGGCGAAAATGGAAAGGAAAGCAAAGACGAAAATAAACAAGAAGACGAAGATTTACTCGGCTCAAGACTAATTATCTCAAACGCTCTGTTGCTCGTCGATAAGAATAACAAGGTTTGCGAAGAGTTGCTTTTAGAAAAGAGCGAGTTTTTGCGACTTTTTGATAATTTACCGATTAGAGATCATGTCGCCATAGGCGCGAACGGCGCGGCAAAAGATGCCGGTAAATTTGACGAGGAAGTCGTATTTAAAGGCACTAGATTTAAATTTTCACTTGAGCTTGACGGGAGCAAAGAGGAGTTTGAGGAAATTTTAAATTTGCTTTGCGATCCTACGCTAAGGCTTGGCGGCGGAAGCTCGAAAGGCTTTGGCTCGCTTAGAATTTTAGAGATAAAATGGGGCGAGTTTGAGCCGGACAGATACTCGAGCAGTTTAAATTTTAGCTCCGATGAGTTTGTAAAATTTATGCCCGATAGCGCAGCGGACGGTAATTCGGCAAGACAAAAATTTATCAGATACGAACTTAAAATTTCGCCCGATGATTTCTTTATGTTCGGAAGCGGATTTGGCGATAAGGATGCGGATCAAACGCCGGTGCTTGAGAGTGTGATCGACTATGAAAACAAATGCCTTGGCAAACGTAAAATTCTAATCCCGGCAAGTTCGGTAAAAGGCGCATTATCGCACCGAACGGCGTTTCATTTTAATAAAATTAATAAACAATTCGGCGAAAAAGCCAAGGTCGGCAGTGAAAACGAAGCCGTAAGAGAAATTTTTGGCTACGAAAAGAATAAAAACTATAAAGGCGCCAAAGGTAGAATTTTAATCAGCGATTGCTTTTTGGATTACGACGAAGCAAAAGATACGAAGGTTTTCGAACACGTTAGCATCGACCGCTTCACGGGCGGCGCGATAGACAGCGCCTTATTTCAAGAAAAGGCGGTCGCAAAAAGAGACGAATTTATAATAGAAATTTTGCTTAAAAACTACGTGTGCGGTGACAAAGAGAATGAAGCTTTTGATAACGCCTTAGGCGCCTTTGAAGCGGCTTTAGATGACGTAGTTCAGGGGCGTTTGTCGCTTGGTGGAGCAACCACAAAAGGGTATGGATTTTTCAAAGGCAAGGTCTTAAAATACAACGAAGGACGGATCGAAAATGAAAAAGAATAAAGACGAAATTTTAAAATACGTGAATGAAAATTTAAAAGGCTACGAGGGCTACATCCAGCTAATGGGTGAAAAAATCGACGAGAAGCACTTGTTTTTAGCGGGCGAGCGAACTCCTGGTCTAGGCGAAGACGAGCTAATTTATGAGGCGCATTTTTTTGATGAGAAGTCCAAAAAGAGTGTTTCTATCCGCCAGATAAACGACGCTTGGTTTGTCGATGAGACGGAGTTGGGGGGCGCAAATTTAGATCCGAAGAAAAACCCCGACATAAAAGAATTTCACTCTAAATTTAAACCCGAGTTTTCTGCCAAATTCAAAGAAGTCAAAATAAAAATGGCTCAAATTTGGCAAGATGAAAAAGACGAGTTTTGCGAAGTGCCTCAAGGTAATGGAACTCTTGAGGGTTTGCCAGTATTGAAACTTCAAAAGATAGTATTTGCAGGCTTTGTAAAAGATGAAAAGGATAAAAAATGATAACCGCTCCATATAATTTCGTGCCACTAAACGATAAAATTTTCTACCCGCCTTGGGCTAGTGAGAACATTCTTAAAAATATCCATGACGTGCCGTTTGAAGACGGCGAAAGCGGCGTAATCGAGCTTGAGGTAACCGCCAAAAGTCCTATTTTTATAAAGGATGGCAAAAACCCGAGCGAGTTTTGCCATTATATAAACGAAAACGGCGGCAAAGAATATTATATCCCCGCAACTAGCATCAAGGGCATGATAAGAAACGTGCTTGAGATAATGAGCTTTTCAGCTATGAACTTTATAGATGATAAAAAGTATTCTATGCGGGATTTTACGGACGAATACAAAAATAAAGTCCTAAAAGATATTAAATGCGGTTGGCTTTATAAAGAAAATGGTGCGATAAAGATAAGAGAATGCGACGGAATTTATCGCATAAAGTATCAAGAGATAGAATATAAATTTAAGAAACAAGGTTATAGAAATCGCTTTTTGTGGGGCAACTTTGATGATAAAAATGATCCGCTTAAAAACGCTTGTGCCAAATATGATTTAGTCAAATTCGAAAATGTAGATAAAATTTATAAGTTTTCAAAAGAAGGGTCTAAAAACGGTAGAAATATAGTAAAATTTGACGACAGAGGCTCGTTATTAGGTAAAGTTGTGTTAACAGGACATCCGTCGGCTAGAAAAGACGATAAGGTAAACCCCAGTGGAAAAAATTATGATTTTGTCTTTATACAAAAACAAGATGCGAAAATTTTTAATGTAAGTGAGCGTGTGTTTGAAGTGTTTAAATTTGCTTATTTTGACGGCAGGAAAAAGCAGCCCGCGCAGTCTGCCGACTGGACTTTCTGGAAAGAAAAACTAAAAAGTGGCAAAGAAATCCCCGTATTTTTTCATGCTAACGGTAATGAGGTCATTCATTTTGGACTTTCATATCTTTATAAATTACCTTTTGATAAATCCGTAAAAGAGGTCTTGGCTCATACACAAATAAAAGAGAGTAAGCCCGATTTATCAGAAATTATATTTGGATATAGTAGAAAAATTAAAAATAAACAAGAGTCCTTAAAAGGAAGGGTTTTTGTATCTCACGCCAAAGCTATCCAAAATGTAAATTTAGGCAATGAGGTAAAAGTAGTCTTGGGTTCCCCAAAAGCATCTTATTATCCGATTTACATAAAGCAAAATGGCGAAAAATACGCTACTTATAATGATAGAAATGCCACACTATCTGGTTTTAAGCGATACCCGACGCATAAAGGTCAAAGCGTCGCTACAAGTGATACTGGTGATAAAACAGCAAATATAGAAACAGCTATCACGCCACTTCAGTCGGGAGCAAAATTTAGATGCAAAATATTAGCCCATAATCTCTTGCCTATTGAGATTGGAGCATTGCTATCAGCTATTACATTTCATCAAAACGATCTTTGCTATCATTCTATCGGTATGGCGAAGCCTTTAGGATACGGCAAAATTAAACTCAGCGTCTTAGACCTCAATGGATTTAGCAAAGAAGTTAAGGAGTATTTAAAGGATTTTGAGTCGGCTATGAACGGTGAAATTTTCGACGGCAAGATAAAATGGCACGAAAGCGAGCAGATAAAAAATTTATTTTCAATGGCTAGCGAGCAAGACAACGAAGGTAATTCTGAATTGGTATATATGAATCTTGAAGATTTTGCAAAAAGTAAAAATAGCGATCGTCGCTATTATTTGGATAGGTATATTAAACTTACAAATGTAAATACGGTACAGGCAGTTCCATTATCCGATCAACAAAGTATATCGTCATATCAAAAATTTGCAAACGATCTAATAGAAAAAGAGAAGGCCTTAAAAGAGGAAATAGAACTTCGAAGGAAAGAAAAAGAGCTACAAGAAGCTACAAGCAATATGAGCGAACTGGATAAAAGAATTTATAAGCTCAAAAACGATCCCATTTACAAAAATATGCCCGAAGCGACAGTCTTATTTAAAGCGATAAGTCAAACCGATAAATTTGACGATATGAAATTTGAAGCGCTTTGTGGGTTAAGAGACATGTTTAAAAAGATTGGAAGATGGAAAGAACAGACCAAGCAAAAAAGGCCGGAAAAAGACAGAGACTATCAAGATACGTTAAAGATAATGGAGATGCTAAAGGAATTTTAAAAATGACGCATTACGAAAAAAGAAATTTTCAAAAAATAATCGTTTCGCTTTTGGGAAGTTCTCTTTTAGGGTATAGGGCGTTTTTTATCATCGCGGGAGTATTGCTGTTTTTCGCTTGGTTGCCGGACGGAATGTCGTCGCTACTAGATAAAATTTTCGGCGGCGAAATTTTAAAATGGAGCGCCAAAGACGGCACTATGCTGGTTCAAATTTTAGGCTCTATAGTGATTTTTGGGGTAATCAAACGAATAATTCCCAAAGGCATCCCTAATGTCGATATAGATATAAATGATAGACCCAAAAGGGCTAAAGTTCTAGTGCTATTTTTAAGCGAAAATAATAGCGGAATAGAAGAAATTTTGAAATTTAAAACTATCGATGAGTATGGAAGAAATAATTATAGAATGCCGCTAAAAGCGATAGATTATCACAAACAAAGACTTAAAAAGATTATAGTCGCTTGTTCCGAAAAATCTCACGGAGATAGAGAGAAATTTTTAAAATGCGTGCAAAATCTCTTTAGTAAGGAGCTTGCGGATATGACAAATGTACGATGTATAAAGAATTTCGAAGACGCAAAAAGCGTCTATAAATTTTTTAGAAAGCGTATATAGCCAGCTTAAGTAAGAGGGTTTTATAGAGGACGACATCGTATTTGATGTCACGGGAGGACAAAAGGCGATAAGTATAGCCGGAGCGATGTTTGCGATACCCAACGACAGGCATTTGCAGTACGTCTCCACTAGCGATTATATTGTCAAGCACTATGATTTAACTTATATGCAAAATGAGGAGTAAAATATGAAAATTATAACGATTTTAGGCTTAATTTCAAAAAATGAAGAAATCGGAATTCCTATTTATAGATATGACGATAAGCTTAAAGGCTCATTTTCTTTAAAAAGAGAACGATATATAAATATGTTTTCGCTCTTAATAGATAATTTTGGAGCTCAAGATATTGTTCCTATTTTTACGCAATTGGCTAAAAAAATTCAAATCGGTGTTTTGAAAGAAGAGTTTCAAAATGAGTATAATGAAATCTTTAACGATAGAAATTTTATTGACGGTGAGAAGGACTTCTATAAAATTTTACGCATCATAAACGATGCTACTAGCGATGATGACAAATATATAATTGATCTGACCCATGGTTTTAGGCATATACCTATATTAGCGACTATATCATTAATATCAAAAAGCCTAAGCAATACAGAAAAAATCAAACATATATTTTTTGCGAAAGAGATAGAACCGAAAAAGGAGTATGAAATAATTGACCTAAAGGAATATCTAGAGCTTGCAAATATGTCGTATGTACTAGAAACTTTTAATCATAATTACACGGTTTCATTGGTTTCTAAATTTAAAAATAAGAATTTTTGCAACCTTGTAAGTCGGTTATCAACCATCTCTAATCATATACTATCGAATTCGCTAAAAGCTCTTAATAAAGATGTCGATAAAATTCTAAGCGATATAGATTTTATTTTAAAGAATGAGCAAATAGAAACTTTTAAAGGCAGTCTTGAAGATATACAACGACACATAAGGGAGCTTCAAGAAATAGGTAAAGAAAAAGATTCCATAAAATTTTATAGAATGTCTAGAATTCTAAACTCCAAAGGTTATTTATTAAACGCTATAACTTTGCTATTTGAGGCCATAGGATATTACTGCGCGGAAAGCTTTGAGTGCTTTGGCGACGATATAAAAGCGCATATAAATAACTTTAAAAACAGTAGAAAATTTAATGCTTATGATTTGACACATGAGTCTAGGACTATTGTAAAAAAAATGGGATTGAGGAATGGAGCCTATTTAACAAGCATTGCAGTGCATGATAATATACAAAAGAAGTTAGAAAGCATAAAAACTCTTGGTGCCTTTAGGGATTTTATAAAAGATGCCGAAAAATTAAGAAATAATCTAGCTCATGGTAATGCCAACGAAAGGATAGAAGACTCAAAGCAAGAGTTATCAAGATTATTAGATAAATATAATTCATTTTGTATACAGCAAAATATATTGGGAAATAAAATATGAAAACCTTCTTTACGTTGATAAACCACACCTTGACGTCGGAGCAAGAAGAGGACGCGAGGAGGAATTTAAATGTCGATAAATTCGTAAATATAACCGATGCGAGGTGGAGCGATATTGACCCGTCTGAAAAAAGCACAATAAAATTCGTTGAAGTGTATAAGGATAAACTTAAAAAGCAAGCAAAAGCGGGCGACGTGTTACTGGTGCAGGGCGATTTCGGAGCGACTTATAATATGATAAGGTTTGCTAAAAATATGGGTCTGATAGCCGTGTATGCGACCACCAACCGCATCGTAAGCGAGCAGGTAGAAAACGGCAAAGTCGTGATTAAACGAGAATTTAAACACGCAAGATTTAGAGAATACGAGGAGTTATAATGTCATCAGATGCAGACAATAAAACGATAGTTATCTTTGAAATTTTAAAAAAGTTAGTTGCAAAGCAAGAAATTTATCTTACCGATACAGAGCTTTTGGATGAGCTAAGGATTAAGGAAAGAACGCTTAGAAGGTATATGGGCGAAATCGACAAGCTATTTCCAGACGCTTTTAGGATAGAAAGCAAGCTTATAGGCCATGGCAAGAGACCGGTAAAAGTATTAAGAGTATATGATAAAAACAAAGATATAATCGGCGTTTTAAAATGTCTTTTAGAATATGGCAACGATCTAGGCTGGTTAATTAGTTTATTAAACGAAAATGATCCTAGCTTATTTAGCGATTTAGATAAACATGAAAAAGAGAAGGTATCTGAACAATTAAAAGAGGATTCGGACGTATTTTTATTTAGAACCAATCCTTTGGAGGTTTTGCAAGACGAGCTAAGTAGAAGATATTTGAGCGAGCTTCGCAATGCCGTTAAAAATAAAGAATGCCGAAATATCAAGTATAAATATATCGGTGAAATGGAGAATTTAATCGATGCAAAATGCCTAAAAATAGTTTTTACAGATAGTAATTGGTATCTGGCTATCGAGGATGTTAAGGGAAATTTTAGGCTTTTAAGAGTGGCTTTTATCGTATCGCTTAGCAAAAGCTCAAAAAAATACGAAGGAAAGATCTTGAAGGAATACGAAACGTATTTTAATAAAATACAAAATGCTATGAGCTTGCCCTCCGAGCCATTGCGAAGGGCGCTATTAAAAGCCTCCCCGAAAGTGGCTATATATTTTAAGGAGGGTATGAAGCTGTTTTTCCCAACTCAAAAATTTAAAAAGAAGCTAGATGATGGCAGCATTATTTTTAGCATAGATTTTACTCAGGATATGGAGATATTGCCATTTATAAAAAAGTGGCTTCCAGATATCGAGATACTAGAGCCAAAAGATCTAAGAGAAACATTTAAAGAGCAATTAAAAGCGGCTCTTGATATATTAAGCTGGTAGAAAAGACACGTATTGCCGCGCTAATAGCGAAACGAAATTTACTCCGAGTCTATTCACGTGCTACGAAGCGGTAAAATTTTAGAGTGTTTGATGAAAATTGAGGCGCATAAAGCCTCGTCGCAATCTCATATAAATATCGCGCATCGCAAGCGGCAGTGGCAAGATCATAATGCTATACAGAGCGGATTTGCACGAGCATAAATTTATAGGCGAGTGATAAAATCTAATTAAAATTTAACGCAAAATCTCATAAAAATTTCATTCGGCAGATTTTTGCAAATAACGTGTCATCATTAATGCTTAGTATTATCTTGGACGAAAGCGGAGCTGAAAAACTTCTAGGCGCAGGCGATATGCTAGTAAAACTAAGTAGTTCGCAGCCGCAGCATATATTTGCGCCGTATTTAAGCAAGGGCGATATTAAACGGCTTTTAGAGCTGAAATAATTTAGATCGCTGATTTTGTCACAATATGCTAGGGCGAAATAGCCAAAAGCCGCAAAAATCCTATGTTGCAAAATTTGCGTCGCTACAACAATCTTATAAATTCCATGGCTTAAATGCGCCGTGGAATTTCAGGCGGAATTTTGTTGCAGCGGTTACGGTGTAGTAGCGCGTAAATTTAAAGCAAAATTTCAAAATTTCGCGGCGATCTATACCTTAAATCGGAGCTTTAATTTAATCTTGCCAGATATTTTCGTTTAATTTTAGACTTTTTACGATGGAGAGAAAGAATAGAAGCTCGTGCTTGATAGACGCGGCGGGATCAAAGCCAAATACGCTGCGATCCACGCTAGGCTCGAAACTATCGTATCCCGTGCGGATGAAAATATAGACGTTTCTGCCCGAAAAGCTTAAACTGATCGGTCCGTCGGCACCGCTTCTAAAGCGAAGCAAGCGCCGCATAAAGGCGGGTGTGAGGGCATACATTGCAGACACCGCATCGGCGCTATATACGCTAAATGCGGAGCTAAACTCGCTATCGTCCATCGCGATCTTCTTAAGTCCGCCGAGTGTTGGCCTCGCGCTGAGCGAAGGCAGAATCACCGCCATCGAGTTTACGCGCTTTTTAAATTCCGCGTAGAAAAAGATCCCCCTGCTGCTACGTCGTTCGTCAGTATGAGTCACACAAACATCCGCAAAGTTGAAAAATACTCCGTCATAAACGCCGGAAATTTTATCTTCGCAATCAAAATAGCTTATGCCGTCCACAAATAGACCGCTAGCGCGTAGATACGCCGGTCGAAACGAGCCTGAAATTTCATAGCGGTAGCCTAGGCTTGCCATATAAGGCGCGATATATTGTTGTTTAAAGGCGCGGACGAATTTTTTGGATCTGTTGTGTTTGATCCGCTCCAGCGCGGCGCCCGCGATATTAAACAAAGAAAGGCAGATGGTTACGAGTGCGATGACGAAGCGCAAGGTATCATTCTTGCATATTTCTACGCCTTTGGCAAGTATACCCAGCAAGATGCAAAAGATAAATACGTGCACTATATTTGCATCTTTATTCACTACTCTATAAGAGATACTGCCGCAGCTAAATGCCACTATGATCCAGCAGAGAACCATTGCTGCATTTTGATCTCTAAAATTGAAAAATAGCCACAGCGCTGAGGCTAGCACCGCTATTATCGAAAACGCCGTATCCTTGTACTGCTCCGCCTCATCCAGGATACCAAGCCTTAGTTTTTCCAGTTCGTTTGCGGTTATCTTTCTCTTTTTAAATTTATCGAAGCAAATTTTAAAATTTAGCTTCGAATTCGCCCCTAAATTTAAAAGACTAAGCTTTAAAATTTACAAAATCCGCGGAATTCGCTCTTTAAATTTAGCGCGAATTTCTGCGCTAAATTTAGCTTTAGCACAAAATTTCTACAATCACCTGCGGCAATAGCTCATGCTCGATCTCGTGGATTTTGGCTTCGTAAGCTTCAAAGCTCATTCCCGCGCTCTTTTCAAACGCGCGCTGGGCGATGATCGCGCCGCCGTCAAGCTCCTCGCTGACCCAGTGCACGCTCACGCCGCCCACCTTCATATCGCTTTCAAAACTTTCTTTTATCGCGTTTGCGCCCTTAAAAAGCGGTAGCAGCGACGGGTGTAAATTTATCGCACGGACCCTGCTCGTAAAAACAGGCGTGAGAATGCGCATAAAGCCCGCAAGCACCGTAAGCTCCGCGCCGCTTTTTTCGATCTCGCGCACGAGGGCGGCGTCGAATTCCTCGCGGCTAGCAAAATCTTTGTGATTTAGGATCACGCTTTGAAGTCCAAATTTCGCGGCCTTTGCGATACCGCCGGCGTTAGCTTTGTTGCTTAGCGTTAGCGCGACTTCGATCTTGGTGCCCCCAAAAGTTTTGCCGTGCAGCTTCTGCAAGATCGCCTCTAAATTCGAGCCGCCGCCGCTAAAAAGCACGGCGAGCTTTTTCACAACCATTTTACCTCCTCGATGAGATCGAGCGGATTTAGCGCGTAGGAGTTTTTGGCGAAGGCTCGCGCAGCGAGTGCGTGGGCTAGGACGCCGCAGATTGAGGCTTGCAGAGGCGAGTAGTTTTGCGCGAGCAGCCCGCCGATGAGCCCTGCGAGTACGTCGCCGCTGCCGCCCTTTGCGAGCGCGGCACTGCCCTTGTCGCAGACGTAGATGATGCCTGCCTGCGCGATGAGCGTATTTGCGCCCTTTAGCACGAGCACGCCGCTAAATTTTTCGCTCCACGCCCGCGCAAACTCGAAGCGGCGCTCTTGCAGCTCGCTCACGCTAAGATCTGCGATGCCCGCGATCTTTAAAAGCGAGCAGAACTCCTTCGGATGGGGCGTTAGGATTAAATTTGAATTGGCATTTAGCAGACTTAAAATTTCGCTCTCGTAGCACAGATCGGCGTCGATGACGCAGCTTTTGTCTCGTAGCGCGGCAAGATCGATCTTTCGCTTCCCCAGCCCGCAGCCGCAGACTACGACCCGCGCGGCATCGAATGAGCTTTTTTGCATCAAAATCGGGCTTAAATTTAATGGCTTCTCACTAACGACGCTAACGAGCCCGCTGCCGATCGCATGAGCTGCCAGAGCCGCCATCTGCGCCGCTCCGCTCATCTGCCCGCTTACGACGTAGGTGTGCCCGAAATCGCCCTTATTGGTGTTTTGCTTCCTGCGTAGCGGCAGCTTCAGATCGCTTTTTTGAAGCAGAAAATATTCGCTCCGTCCTTCGAAATTTGAGCGCGAAATTCCAAGATTTGCGACCTTGATCCGTCCTACCTGATCCTTCGCGCCGTCCGAAAACAGCGCGAGTTTGAGTGCTCCCATCGCGATCGTCAAATCCGCGCAAAATGCACCGCCTAAAATGCGCCCGCTCCCATCGATGCCGCTTGGGATATCGACTGCGATTTTTAGGGATTTTGAGCTATTTGCGAGAGATAAAATTTCACAAATTTCAGAGCTTATCGGTTTATTCAAACCGCTGCCGAAAATCCCGTCGATTATGCAGTCTGCGCTTGTAATCTCATCGTGCAGGACGCTCGGCTCGCCGCACTCGCCGCCTAGATTGCCGCATTCGTCGCCGCGCCCCGCGATCTCAAATTTAGTGCTCGTAAATTTCGCGCTTAATTTATCGCCGTCACCTGAAATGTCCGCGCCGCTTAGGCTTTCGAGCTCGCCCCGTGGCTCGCTCGCGCCCTTTAAAGAGGAGCCGCCTACGCCTTCATGCGCGCAAGTATCCTTGCTAGACGCACCCTCTACGTGCCCGCAATCGTCTTTTGCGCTCGCGATATCGATAAACTTAACGCCTGCAGCCTGCGCCGCATCCGCTTGAAATTTGCCCGCCGCGCTTCTATTTTCCAGCACGCAAAGCACCGTGCAGCTAAAATCCCCGCTTAATTTTCGCAGCGCCGCCATCGCGTCGGCGCCGTTATTTCCGCCGCCGCAAAGCGCCAAAACGCGCGAGCCCTTTTTGAGCCGCTTTCTGATCTCGCCCTCGATCTTGCCCGCGGCGTTTTCCATTAAAATTTGCTCGCCAAGTCCAAATTTCGCACTTGCTCGCGCATCGAGCTCCTCGGTGCTAAAGAAAATTTTTTTCAAATTTCGCTCCTTATGCGAAAGCTAAGAGCCTCCAAAATATGCGCCTTGGCGATGATCTCAGCGCCTGCTAGATCGGCGATAGTGCGCGCAAGCTTTAGCGTCTTATTCACGCCGCGCTGCGAAAGGTCGTAGCGGGTGATCGCCGTTTGCAAAATATCCCGCGCAGCGCTTTCGCAGATACAAAATTTTTCAGTCTCCTCGTCGCGCAGCTTTGCGTTTAGCTCGCTCTGCCCTCGACCCTTTTGTGCGCGAAACGCCAGTAGCACCGCATCCGCCATCTCTTCGCTGCAAACGTCGCTTCTGTCGTCCGCACCGGTCTCGTCCATCGCGACGTATATGTCGATGCGATCAAGCAGCGGCGCGGAGATCGTGTTTTTGTAACGCCTGATGTCGTTTAGCGAGCAGGTGCAGGTTAGGTTTTTAGAGAATAGATTTCCGCACGGGCAGGGGTTTTGCGCCGCGACGAAGATAAATTTTGTTTGGTATTCGACCTTGGAATTTACGCGCGAAATCAAAATTCTATTATCTTCTAACGGCTCGCGCAGGCTTTCTAAAATTTGCTTGCCGAAGTGCGGCAGCTCGTCGAAAAACAGTTCGCCGCCGTTTGCGAGCGCGACCTCGCCGATCTTTGCGCCGCTACTGCCGCCGCCGAAAATGGAGCTGCGCGTGCTGGTGTGGTGCGGCGAGCGGAAGGGGCGCAGCGCGCTGAAATCAACGTCTTTGTTATTTAGCGACTCGTAGGCGCACGAGAGCAGCACTTCGCCTAGGCTCTGCGGAGGCAGAATTCTGGCTATCCGCTTGGCGCACATGCTTTTGCCGCAACCCGGGCTGCCCTCAAAGAGGATGTTGTGCATGCCGCACGCGGCGATCAGGCTCGCGCGCTTGGCACGCTTTTGCCCTTTTACGTCTTTGAAATCAAGCGAAAAATCGCGGTTGGGGACGTAAGCTTGCCCGTCAATTTCCACGACGTTTTTAAAAAGCGGATGGGTTTCTCGCATGAGCCTGCTTGCGGCGAACTCCTCGTCTAAAAAAAATCTGACCGCATCGCTTAGGCTATCCACCGCATACACGTCGTAGTTTAGGATCGTGCAGGCCTTTAGAGCAATACTTTGCGGCACTAAAATTTTAGCGCGCTTCACCTTCGTGCTTAAAAAAAGTAGGATCGAAAAGAGGCTCGCCGTGCTCTTTAAGCTGCCGTCTAAACCGAGCTCGCCGAAGACAAAGAAATCGCCGTCGATGCGCTCTTTTTGCAGCGCGATTAGAAGCGCGATCGCAAGATCGAAGTGCGAGCCGTTTTTGGGCGTGTCGGAGGGGGAGAGATTTATGATGATTTTGGATGCGGGAAATTTAAAATTTAGGCTCACAAGCGCCGCTTTTACGCGGCTTTCACTCTCTTTTATCGTAGCGCCCGCAAGACCGACGATATTAAATCCCGGCAGCCCCCGCACGAATGTCGACTCGACCTCTACGGGGATCAGTGCATCCGTGAAGGCAGCGCATTTTAGGGATTTCATTTCGATTTTTCTTTTAGACTTTTTTTGAATTCTTTATCAAATTTTTTGCGTTTATTGTATCCGATGCGCTCGATGAAAAGATGTCCGTCGAGGTGGTCCATCTCGTGCTGGATACAGACGGCTAGCAGCTCGCTGGCGTCCATTTGGCGGGTATTGCCGGCGCGGTCTTGAAACTGCACCGTGATAAATTCGGCGCGCGTGACGTCCTCATAAAAGCCGGGCACCGACAGGCAGCCCTCCTGAAATACGACCTCGCCCTCCTTTTTTAAAATTTGCGGATTGATGATCTCGATGAGGTCTTTTTTGTCTTGGATTTTTTCCTCATTGGCTAAATTTATGATCAAAGCGCGCACGGGCCTGCCTATCTGGATGGCGGCAAGGCCTATGCCGTTTTTTGCGATCATCGTCTCATACATATCATCCAAAAGCTCGCCCAGCGCCGCGTCGAATTTCACGACCTCGGTCGATCTTTGATAAAGCTTTTTATTCGGATAGGTAAGGACGTCCAGGATCATCTATTTAAAGCTCTTTTGAAGTACTTGATCGATCAGTCCGTATTGCACGGCATCCTCGGCGCTCATAAAAAAGTCGCGATCGGTGTCCTTTTCGACCTGCGCAAGATCTTTGCCGGAATTTTGCGAAAGGATGTTGTTTAGAATTTCTTTCATTCGTAAAATTTCTTTGGCTTGAATCTCGATGTCGGTAGCCTGGCCTTGCGCGCCGCCGAGTGGCTGGTGGATCATTATGCGCGAGTTTGGAAGCGCGTAACGTTTGCCTTTGGCTCCGCAGCTTAGCAAAAACGCTCCCATCGACGCCGCTTGACCGATGCAGATCGTGCTTACGTCGGGTTTGATGTAATTCATCGTGTCATAAATGCTAAATCCGCTCGTAACCACGCCGCCAGGGGAGTTGATGTATAGATAGATATCCTTATCCGGATCCTCCGCCTCCAAAAACAGAAGCTGCGCGACGATCGAGCTTGCTACCGCGTCGTCGATCTCGCCGCTAAGCATTACGATACGGTCTTTTAGCAGCCTCGAGTAGATGTCGTAGCTGCGCTCTCCGCGACTAGTTTGTTCGATAACGTAAGGAATCACCATCATTCGCCTTTCTCTTCACCACTCTTTTTGCCTTGCTTCGTGAAGATGTCGTTAAATAGCTTCTCCTCTATAAGTGCCATCTTAACGGCCGGCAGCATGCCGTTGTTGCGGTATCTATTTAGATGCTCCTTCGGATCGGCGCCGTAGGTGTAGGCCTCCATATAGACCGCTTGGACGAGCTCCTGATCGCTCACATCGATATTGCGTTTTTTGGCTAGCTCGTCGATTAGGAATGTCAGTTTGACGCTGTTTTCGGCAGCCTTTCTAAACTCTTCGCGCTTTTTATCCAGGGCGTCTTTGTTGTTTTTAAATTCCTCGATCTGCTCCTTTGAAAAGCCACTCCAGGCGTTGTTAAATTGCAAATTAATCTCCTGCTCGACGATCGCTTTTGGAAGCGCGAAGTTAAATTTCTCGGCGAGCGCGTCGGCAAATTTAGGCTTTAGATCCTCGTTTATCAGTTTTTGAAGCTTATCGTTTTTGATGCGCTCTTTGATGCGTGCTTCAAATTTCTCCTTGCTCGGCTCTTTCTCGCCCGGAAGCGCTTGCTTTAGCTCCTCCTCGCCGAGCTCTTTGGCAGGTTTTTTGGCCTGAATTTCGTGAAGCTTGACTTTAAAAATCGCGTCCTTGCCGGCTAAGCTTTTCGCGCCGTAATTCTCGGGGAATTTAACCGCTACGTCGCGCTCCTCGCCCACTCTAAGTCCGATCATACCGTCTTCAAAGCCCGGGATAAATTGATTTGAGCCTATCTGAAGGACGTAGTCTTCGGCCTTGCCGCCGTCGAATGGCTTGCCGTCCACGAAGCCTTCGAAGTCGAATTTCGCAAAATCGTCTTTGGCTAGAATTTTTTTGTTGGTTTTAGAAAGCGGAGCGATCATCTGCAAAAATTCCGCCACTTTCTCGTCGATCTCTTTTTGAGTAACGCGCGGGCTACTAAACTTAGGAATCAGCTCCTCGTACCCTTCTACGCTAACCTCGGGCCTGAAAGAAATTTCGATCTCGACGTCGATATCGCCTTCTTTTTCATCAAATTTAGAAAAGACCGGCTCGGATAAAATTTCTTCTTGTTTTTTCTTTAAAATTTTAAGAGACTCATCGATCATATCTTTAAGAAGTTCCTGTTTTGCATCGCCCTCAAGCTGCTTGCCGTATCGCTTCAAAACCACCGCGGTAGGCACTTTGCCCTGTCTAAATCCGTCGATTCTTAGCTGCTTGGAGGCCTTTTTGGCTAGCTCTTCTACTTTGGCTGCGATCTGCTTTGCTTCGATCTTGCTCGCAGCTACCGCATTCGCGGCGTCTTTCATTTTTGCTTTTACTTCCATAAAATTCCTTTAGAAAATTTAAAAATAGCTCGTAATATATCAAAAAATTTCTTATTTAAAGTATAAATTCCTAAAATTTGCCGAGCCTAAGCGGCTCGCAGCTTTTAAATTTTAAAATTTTTAAGAGCTCGCCTTGAAATTTAAAGCGGGCTGAGGCTAAAATTTTACCGATACGTTAAACATAAACTGCCGCGCGTAGCCCATTTGAATAGGTATCACGCTCGTAGTCGTGCCGGTCGAGGATGAGGTATAGTATTTTTTGTCGGTCAAATTTTTGACGTTGAACGAAAAATTCGTATCATAGCCCGAAATTTTAGTATCGTAGCTCACGAAGGCGTCATAAACTACGGCGTGAGGCAGCTTAAACGCCGTTCCTGCGGGCACGCTCGGTAGATTCGTGCGCATATAGTAGGTGTACCACGAGCCGAAGTATCGTGCGCCGCCGCCCAGCCTAAGCCCCTTTGCGCCTAGATGCGCAAAATCGTAGTTGGCAAATAGGCTTGCTTGGTGCTTCGGCGTCGCTTCCAGCGGTTTGCCGATTAGCACTGCAAAAGCGCCGTCGTCCTCGCGCACCCTCGTTTTGGTGTATGCGTAGCTTGCCGACATGCTAAGCCCCTGCGTCACGCGTCCGTTTATATCGAGTTCAAATCCTCTCGAGCGAGCCTTACCGATCGTCTCGCTTATATTATTTACCGTCCGCAGGATGTTTCTTTTATCGATATTAAACACCGCCGCGCCTGCAGTGACGCGATCGTTTTGAAATTTAGTGCCGAGCTCCACGGATTTGCCTTCCTCCGGCTTTAGATCGCCGCCTATCGCCTCGCCTATGGACATCTGCGGCGTGAAGCTTTGCGCGTAGTTAGTATATACCGACCACTGCGGGCTTAACAGGTACAAAAGCCCGCCCTGATAGGTCGTAGCGGCCTTTTTCTGATCGGTGTTGTTCGGTCCTTGCCAGCTTTGTTTGGCTACTTGATCGTAAAATTCCCTACGCACGCCCAAAGAAAGTATTAACTCGTCGGTTAAATTTATATTATCTTGGGTGTAAAGCCCGATCGTTCTTAGTTTTTGATATTGTATTTTTGGCTCTCTATCGTTCGTTAGGACGGCGCCCGAAGCGGTCTGTCCGGTAAGCATATTGATGCGTCCTGCGGTGCCTTTTAGCGCGCCCGGGCGGTATCTGTAGTAGTTTTTGTAATCTGTGCCGAAAAGGACGTCGTGCTTAAGCGGACCCGTTTCAAATTTGCCGTTTAGCGTGATGCTTGCTGCGTGCGTGCGGTGTATGAAATTATCGTAGTAGTTATACGATCGCGTCGTGCCGGTAAGGCCTTGGGGCGTGAATGGATTGTTCGGACGGACGTAGCCGTATTCGTGCTTGCTGCGCGAGAAAGCATAGGCGCCTTTTAATATCCAATCCTCGTTAAATTCCTTCTCAAAGCCGAAATCAACCGTATCGAGCTTGCTTTGTAGTTTATTTACCGGCTCGTCGAAGCGGACTTTGCCACTACCGTAAATTTTACCCGTACTCGGCACCAAAAATGCGCCGCGATCCACTGGATCGGTAGAGTGGCTATGGGTGTAGCCTAAACTTATCGAATAATCGTCTCCTTGATACGCAAGCGACGGCGCAAAGAGCGTGTTTTTTATACCGCCGAAGCTTCGCCAATAATCCTTCGCGTAGTAATCGAATATAAATCTATACGCAAAGCCGCTATCTGCAATCGGTCCCGTAGTATCAAATCCCGCGTCCCAATAGTTGCGATTGCCTAGCCCGCCCCAAAGCTCATTTATAAACTCATACTGCGGCTTTTTAGTTACCATGTTTATGACGCCGCCCGGTTGCTGCGCGCCGTAGAGCATGCTCGCGGGCCCTTTTAGAACCTCGACGGATTGAATGGTTTTATTGTAGTTGTGCATCACGGCGCCCGGTACGCCGTTGCGCATAATCGAGCCGTCGCGACCCTCGCCGAAGCCGCGCTTGATGATCGCATCAAAAATATTTCCCGTCGTATTTGCATAGCTTATGCCGCTTACGTTTTGCAGCGATTCCGCTAAGGTTTCTGGCTTTTTGTCCTTTAGATGCTGCTGCGTTACGACATTTACGGTTTGCGGAATTTCTAAAATTCTCTTAGTCGTCTTGCCGATTTCGCTGCGTACGGCGCGGTAGCCGTCGTCGTTATTCGCCCATTCTACGACCTCGATATCGCCTAGGTTTTCGCCCGAGGCGGAGTTTGCTGCGGCGTTTTGTTCGGCGCAAGCAAAGGAAAAAAGCGCCAAAGCCGCGCCAAAACTCATCTTAAATTTCATTACCGAACTCCTTATAGATAAAGCTTATCGAAACGGCGGATTTTAAACAAAAATTTCTTAAATTTAAATATATTATCATTAACATAATGAGATTGATAAAATTTCGCGCGGAATTTTAAAATTTATCAGCGTTATAAAAGGCGTTTTTGAGTAATATCGCGCATCGATTTTTAAGGAATTGCTAAAAATGGACGAAAAAAGCCGAGCGAAATTTGAAAACTGCGTGTCGCAGATGCTTGAAATTTTAGGCGAGGATCCGAAGCGCGACGGGCTTGCGAAGACGCCCGAGCGCGTGGCTAAAGCCTATGAGTTTCTAACTGGCGGCTACGAGCTGGACCCAAAAGAAATTTTAAACGACGCGCTGTTTGAGAGTAGCAACAACGAGATGGTTCTGATAAAAGATATAGAATTTTATAGCCTCTGCGAGCACCATCTGCTACCTATCATCGGGCGCGCGCACGTCGCGTATGTCCCGAATAAAAAGGTCGTAGGGCTTAGCAAAATTCCGCGTATGGTAAATATTTTTGCGCGCAGGCTGCAGATTCAAGAGCAGCTTACCGAGCAGATCGCAGGCGCCATCGAGGAGGTGATCCATCCGCTCGGCGTGGGCGTGGTGCTTCAAGCGCGGCACATGTGCATGGAGATGCGCGGCGTGCAAAAGATCAACTCGACCACGACTACGTCGGCGCTGCGAGGGCTTTTTATCAGCCGAAACGACACGCGCAAGGAATTTTTTGATCTAATAAATTCTCCGAAAACTTTTGGTTTTTAAAACGGCAAGCGTTAAAGAAAAATTTAGCAATTATGTTATATTATCGTGCGAAATTGATAAAAGAGCGAAATTGTCTGATTAAATTTCAGACAAATTTTTAGAAAGGAATTTTATGCAGCGCGTTTATTTGGATAATAACGCCACTACGATGGTTGATCCCGAAGTTTTTGAGGAAATGAAGCCATTTTTTTGCGATAAATACGGCAACCCAAATTCCCTTCACAGCTTCGGCAGCGAGACTCACCCCGCGCTAAGAACTGCTATGGATAGGCTCTATGCGGGACTCGGAGCTGCGGATGCGGACGATATCGTCATTACGAGCTGCGCGACCGAGAGCAATAACTGGGTTTTAAAAGGAATTTACTACGATAAAATTCTAACCGGCGAGAAGGATAATATCATCATAAGCTCCGTCGAGCACCCCGCAATCAGCGCGACCTGTGCTTTTTTAGAAAAAATTTGCGGCGTAAAGATCACCCGCCTGGGCGTCGATAAAGACGGACTAATCGATCTTGATGAGCTTAGCGAAAAGATCAACAACAAAACCGCGCTCGTTAGCGTGATGTGGGCAAATAACGAAACCGGCACGATCTTCCCCGTTAGGCAGATCGCACAAATCGCACACGAGCATGGCGCGCTGTACCATGCCGACGCAGTGCAGGCCGTAGGCAAGATAAAGGTAAACGTGCGCGATGCGGACGTGGATTTTTTAAGCCTTTCCGGGCATAAATTTCACGCTCCAAAGGGCGTCGGCGCACTCTATATCAAAGATAGCAAGCCGCTTACGAGCCTGCTTCACGGCGGCGAGCAGATGGGTGGGCGCCGTAGCGGCACGCTAAACGTAGCGGGCATCGTGGGGCTCGGTAAGGCTTTGGAGCTAGCGAATAAATTTATGGATTTTGAGCGCACTCAGGTAAGCAGACTGCGCGATAAGCTGGAAGATGCGCTTTTACAAATTTCAAACGTAAGCGTCGTGGGCGACCGCAGCATTCGCGTGCCAAACACCATTCTCGCCTCGATCCAAGGCGTCGAGGGAGAGGCGATGCTGTGGGATCTGAATAAAGCGGGTATCGCCGCTTCTACCGGCTCTGCGTGTGCGAGCGAGGCGCTCGAGAATAATCCGATAATGGAAGCGATCGGCGCGGATAAGGAGCTGGCGCATACGGCGCTAAGGCTTTCGCTATCGCGCTTTACGACGGAGGCGGAGATCGATTATGCGATCGAACATATTGGTAAAGCTATCGCCCGTCTGCGCGGGATTTCAAGCACATTTGCTTACGCACCGCAAGGTTATGAGAAAAATAAAGGATAAAAAATGGCAAAAAATAGTTTGATAAACGGCTCGATCTGGGAGCAGTACTCGCAAAAAGTGCAGGACCGTATGAATAATCCTCGCTATATGGGCGAGATCACCGAAGAGGAGGCGAAGGCTAGAGACGGTAAGCTAGTAGTCGCAGACTTCGGCGCCGAGAGCTGCGGCGATGCGGTGCGGCTGTATTGGCTGATTGATCCTAAAACCGATAGAATTTTAGACGCTAAATTTAAAAGCTTCGGCTGCGGCACGGCGATTGCGAGTTCGGACACGATGGCTGAGCTTTGTATCGGAAAGACCGTCGATCAAGCGGTGAAGATTACAAATTTAGACGTAGAGCACGCGATGCGCGATACTCCAGATGAGCCCGCCGTGCCACCGCAAAAGATGCACTGCTCGGTAATGGCATACGATGTCATCAAGCAGGCCGCTGCGAATTATAAGGGGGTCGATCCCGCGCATTTTGAGGATGAAATCATCGTGTGCGACTGCGCGCGCGTGAGCCTCGGCACGATCAAAGAGGTGATCCGATTAAACGATCTTCATACGGTTGAAGAGATCACGCAATACACTAAAGCGGGCGCGTTTTGTAAATCCTGCGTGCGCCCGGGCGGACACGAGGAGAAGGATTATTATCTGGTCGATATTTTAAAGCAAACTAGAGAAGAGATGGAGAGAGAGAGGCTTCAAGTTCAAGCCGAGGCGAGTGCCGCTACTAGCGCGAAAGCAGGGGCTGAGATGAGCTTTGAGCAGCTAAATTTGATCGGTAAATTTAAAGCGGTCGAAGGAGTGCTTGACGAGGATATCCGCCCGATGCTCCAGATGGACGGCGGCAATCTCGACGTCATCGACATCAGACCTGCAGACGACGGCAAAACGGACATATATATCCGCTACCTAGGCGCTTGTAGCGGCTGCGCCAGTGGTGCGAGCGGTACATTATACGCGATCGAAAATGTTTTGCAAGAAAACCTTAGTCCGAACATCCGCGTAATGCCGATCTAAGCTTATCGGTCGCTACGTTTCATCTTAGCTTGGTCTTTACGAAGTTTTAAGAGCTTGAGCTTCTGCGCAACAGCGGAGCTAAATTTCGCCCCTTAGCTAAATTCGCAATTAGACGCTAAATCTGCGTAGAATTTCGCCGTTTACTTTTAAGAATATCGCAAATTTCGCTAAGGTTTTCTAGCGTGAAATTCATCCGTGGATTTTGTCTATAAAATTTAATTAAAAGAGCTTCTTATTTCGCTCGTGTAAGTTTTTTATGAGATTTCGTTTGTAAATTGGACATAGAATTTCTCCGCAAATTTCATTTTTTCATAAATTTAGATGAAAATGCGCCATAAATCGCAGAATTTTAGCTGGCTATAATTTCTTTTTATTATAATTGCGCCTTATTCCAACTAAAAGGGGAGCAAATGAAAGTATTTGTTTTGGCGGCTCTGCTACTTGGTTTTCTATCTGCAAATTCTTTGGATCAGATCAAAAAAGATAGGCTCGTTCGCATCGGTGTATATAACGATCAGCCGCCGTTTAGTGCGCTCGTAGACGGCAAATACAGGGGATTTGAGATTGCTCTTGGCGAAAAGCTCGGTAAGGAGATTTTCGGCGATAATCCCGGCAAGGTAAAATTTATCCCAATCACGGCTTCAAGGCGCATTAGCGCTTTACAGCGCAATGAAGCGGATATGGTGATTGCGACCTTTACTCCTACGCCCACGCGAGCGAAAAAAGTAGATTTTTCGGAGCCTTATTTTAAGGTGCAGGTAGGTGTGCTAGCCAAAAAAGACGAAAATGTCACGAGCTTCGATCAACTCCGCAAAAAGAGGATTTTCGTCATCAAACACTCTCCTATTCACAATTTCTTACGCAAAGCGGGCTTTAGAAAGAATTTAAACTTTTGCGCCAGCTCGGCTAAATGCTACCGCGCTTTCAAAAGGGCGAAAAATGCTGTGCATGTCGATGATAATCTAATCCTGCACGCATACGCGATCATCGATAATAAAACGCAGGTTGCTTTGGATGGTCTAGGCAAACAAACTTACAATGCAATCGCCGTACAGAAGGGTAATAATGCGCTGCTAGAGCTAATCAATACATCTTTAGCGGGACTAAAAAAAGACGGATTTTTGGATAAGACCTTTGATGATACGCTCGGGATTTTCTATCACGGCACGATCGATAAGAAGGAATTCTTGGTTGAATAAAATTTCGTGCAGAATTTAATTCGTGCGCTTGATTCCCGCGTAAAATTCAGTTCATTGTAATGATGGAGCGAGAAATACGTTGCGGGCTTAATTTGCTTTTAGAATTCGGTCTTGATTTTGCTTACCTCTCCTAAAGCACAAATTTATCGAAATTGGTGAGGCTGTTTAAAACGCGCGCACCACTAGCGCGAAATTCCATTTTCGGAAGTAAAATTTTTAAGCGATTCGGCTGCATTTAAAATTTACGCAACTTTTATAGAGTCTGTTTCAATTTTGCGTTTCACAAAACCCGCGCTAGCTTGTAAATTTCTATTTTTCAGCTCCAAATACCTGCTCCGTCGCTACAACTTTATGATTTAAATTTCAAAAATCCTCTAAAAGGAGTTAAACCTCCAAGCGCTATTGCCGCCTCGGTATGGAGGAGTCGAAATTACGCTTTGTATCAAAGGCAAATTTTATGCAAAGTAAGCGCCAAATGAGCAGGCGGAGCAAATAATTTCAAATTTAGCCTACCTGTCTTATCGGATGCCGCGAAGCTGCATATTACAAAGACCTGGCAAATGCAAAAAGCAATCGTAAAATTTTACCCCAAGAGCCAATCTCGATTTATTTCACCAGCTCGTAATTATACTCTTTCGTTCCGTCGAGTAGATTTGTGACGTTGTAGCCTAGCTCATTTAAGGCCTTGGCGAGCTTGGCGCTGCGGTTGCCGCTATAACAGTGCGTGATTATCTTTTTGTCTTTGTTGGCCTCAAGCACGTCCTTGTAGTTTTCTAAAGGCTCGCCGTATGGGATATTCATCGCACCCTTCATATGCCCCGCATCGTAGTCCTGTTTCTGCCTAGCATCGATAATCAGCACGTTCGGATCATTTGCTATTTTCAAAAATCCCTCCGCGTTTATGCTGCCGACCTTATACAGCTCATAGTCGTACTGCTTCACGCCGGGTGCGTTCATAAGCACATTGAAGCCCTTTTGTTTAAGCAGATCAAGCGCCTTTCCGCTGCGATTGCCCGTATTGCAATAAAGCACGACGTTTTTATCCTTGTAGGCGCTTATCTCATCCAGTCTGCTTTCAAGCTCTCCAAGCGGGATGTTGATCGCGTGCTTCACATGACCTGCGGCGTACTCATCCGCGCCTCTGACATCAATGACTAGATAATTTTCTTTCGCCCTATTATCCTCCTCTATCGCCGATAGCGCCGCGCCGCTTATAGCGTAGCCGCTAGGTTGCTGCGTCTCGGCGCCGCAAGTCGCAAAAGATCCCAATGCCGCCAGTAAAACCGCGCTTTTTAAAATTTTGTGAGAAATAAATTTCATATGTTTCCTTTGAATTTTAGCTTTTAAAGCGGGAGATTATATCAAAATTTTATCTAAATAGTGTGAATTTGCGCCGTTAGCAGATGCGAGCGATCAAGTAGGCGATTTGCTTGCAAAAGCAAAAGAGTGATAAAATTTAAAAGCTCGGTCAAGCGCCCGAGCAATACCAAAAGATAGGGGTTAAAATATATAGACCGCCACGATACATGCTCTTAGGCAAAACCGCCTATAAGCACGCCGTATTCGCTATAAACACAGCTTTTTATCTCCTCGCCGTCGTGCGCGTGGCGCTCGCTTGTTACGCTTCCTCTCCGCTTTAGCTTGTGAAGTCCACGCTTGAACTATAAAATTTTAACCTCTAGCTCGAGCGCGATGCCGAAGCGCTGCAAAACCCGCTCGCGAGCGAGCTCTATCAGGCTCATCACATCCTCAAAGCTCGCGCTGCCGAAATTTATGATGAAATTGGCGTGCTGCTCGCTAAATTTCGCTCCGCCGATCGCGTGGCCTTTAAGCCCCGCCGCTTCGATCAGCCTGCCCGCAGCGTCATTCGGCGGGTTTTTAAAGCAGCTTCCAAAGCTAGCTCCCTTTGGCTGGTTGGCGCGCTTGGCGGCGAAATCCGCGGCGAGTTCGGCGTCAAAGCCGCGCGAAATTTTAAACTCGGCGCCTAAAATCGGCTCCTCGATCCCGCTTCTTCGGTAGCCGAAGCTTATCCGCTCGCGCTCCACCCAGCCGCGAGCCAGGCGCACGGCAAGCAGGCTATCGCTAATGCTCGCGCCGGCGAGCCCTGCGTTCATTTTGATTAGCCCGCCGAGCTGGCCCGGGATGTTGCGCAAAAACTCAAAGCCGCCGATGTTTTGCTTTTTGGCGAAGTTGTAAATTTTACCCGACTTCGTCGCAGCTCCGATGCTAAGGACATCGCCGCTTAAGCTTATGCGATCGAACTCCTCGCTTAGCATCGCAAGGTGCGGCGGTGCGGGCGAGATGAGCAGATTATTGCCGCCGCCGATGATCGCGCGCTCGCAGGTGCTCTCAAACTCCGCAAAATCAGCCTCGTCCTTTAAAATTTGCACCGCGAAACTCCCGCCGATGCGCACGGAGGTGTATTTGCTAAAATCTATCTGCTTTGTTTTCAAAATTTTGCCTTTTAAATTTCATTTCTAAATTTCGCGCTTGCCGCTCGCCCCGTATCGTTTTAAAATTTAGCGATACCGCCGCGCCGCACGGTGCAAAACGCGAACGCTATCTTAAAATTTAGTGTTGCTACGATTAAATTTAGCTCGCTTTCGATACTTTTTCAGCGGCGCGCTACGTCGCACGCGCAGCTCGCACCCTGCGGCACAAAATACAGCCGCACAATGTACCTCCGCGTATAAAATTTCATCGCCGCGTAGCCGTAATTTGAGGCAGAACATCGCACCGCGACAATGGCGCCACGGCACGCGGTCGATCGGCCTAGCTCGGCGACGATCCGCGGCAGGCTCGGCGTTAAATTTGCGCGCAAATTTTAAATCCACATTGCACTCCGCGGCTAAATCCAAAAGCGGATTACCGCACGGCAAAAACGAGATAAAATTCTACCGCGCGTCTGCTTTTACGCCGAAGTAAAATTTTAGCCGAGGTACAAAACCCCTTAACGCCTAGAAATTTAGCCGAAACGAAGGGGTAGTGTTCCGAGCAAAATCAGCCGAAGCAAGGCTAAATTTCAGCTAAATTTTAACCTCGTCCGCCTTTACATCGGGTTTTGCCCGCCGCAGTCCGCAAAACGGATCTCGTTATATTCGCGCGGGATAAAATTCTCCTGCGCGCTAATCGGCGCAGGGTAAAATCCGCGCTCGTAGCCAAGCTCAAACAGCCTATCTACCGCCTTTATCTGCACCCCCGAAAGCTCGATCGAGGCCTCGTTAGCATAAAGGCTCAGATATTTTTCGAGCTTTGCATCGTCCACGCGGATGAGATTTCGCTCCATGAGCATGTGCGACAAAAACGGCTTATGCGCGGTGGCGATACGTACGCCCTCCGTTAGCACGCGCTCGCACTCGATAGCGTCCGTTATCGGTAGGCTGCGGCGAACCGCCATACCTCCTAGCGGCAGCGGTAGATTTTCGCCCGCTAGCTCGCTCCAGATGTCCCATATCTCGCGCTCCACGCAAAGCTCGTCCGAAAAGTCCAAAATACTCTCATGTATCAGCACACCCGCGTCCACCTCTCCGCTTAAAACCGCGCACTCGATGTCTAGGAAATTTTTATAAACTATGCGCGCCTGCGGGTATGCCATGCGAAAAAGCAGGGCGTTTGTCGTGTGTTTGCCGCTGAGCGCGACCTTGAAATTTCGCTTTAAAACCGCGCCCTTTTTCTTAACCAGCTTTGGGCCGTAGCCCTCGCCGAAGCTCACCGCCGTACGCAAAAGCGCGTATTCGTCGCAGATAAGAGGATATAGCGCGAAGCTAATCGCCGTGGCCTCGTAAGTGCCCTTTAGCGCCTCGTCGTTTAGCGTCTGGATATCAAGCGCCGTTGCGCTAAGCTTTAGATTTTTGGAGCTCACCCAGCCAAAATCAATCGCCTTATACATAAAAATATCGTCGGCGTCGGGCGAGTGGGCGACGTTTATATGCTTAAAAATCTTCAAATTTTATCCTTTTTGCTCCGCTTTAAATTTCGCGCGCGGCGTGATTCTAAAATGTTGCGAAATTATAGTGAAATTTTGCTACAGCCCTCATAAAAATGCGGAATTTCTAAAGAAAAACGTGAAAACCAGGCGTGCTTAGAAGTGTAAATTTAAAGCTCTCCGCTCGCCCTGCAGAACTTTTTGCGCTTCTTAAAAATTTCAAATTCCGACGCCGCGCCGAATTTGGGCGAATAATCAAAAATTCATTTCAAATTTGGTAAAATCAAGTGAATTTATTTTTAAGGAAAAACATGGACGAGGGAAAGAAAAAGACGCTGGATGCGGCGCTAAAATCGATCGACAAAGCTTTCGGCAAGGGCACGCTCGTGCGGCTGGGCGACAAGCAGGTCGAGCCGATAGACGCCATCTCTACGGGCTCTGTGGGGCTTGACATCGCGCTTGGCATCGGTGGCGTGCCGAAAGGGCGTATCATCGAGGTTTACGGGCCGGAGAGCTCGGGAAAGACGACGCTTACGCTTCATATCATCGCAGAGTGCCAAAAGGCGGGCGGAATTTGCGCATTCGTGGACGCCGAGCACGCGCTGGACGTCAAATACGCTTCAAATTTAGGCGTCGATACTGACAATCTCTACGTCTCTCAGCCCGACTTCGGCGAGCAGGCGCTCGATATCGTAGAAACCCTGGCAAAAAGCGGCGCGATCGATCTTATCGTCGTAGATAGCGTCGCCGCGCTCACGCCGAAAAACGAGATCGAGGGCGACATGGGCGATCAGCACGTGGGGCTTCAGGCGCGACTTATGAGCCAAGCGCTGCGCAAGCTCGCCGGCGTCGTGCATAAGATGAATACGACGGTGATCTTTATCAACCAAATCCGTATGAAGATCGGCGCGATGGGCTACGGCACGCCAGAGACGACGACCGGCGGCAATGCGCTTAAATTTTACGCTTCGGTGCGCATCGACATACGCAAGATCGCTACTTTGAAACAAAACGAAGAGAGCATCGGCAACCGCGCCAAGGTCAAAGTCGTGAAAAACAAGGTGGCGCCTCCGTTTAAGATCGCGGAATTTGACATAATGTTCGGCAAGGGCATCAGCAAGGTAGGCGAGCTGATCGATTACGGCGTAAAGCTCGACATTGTCGATAAAAGCGGCGCATGGTTCAGCTATGGCGACACGAAGCTGGGTCAAGGGCGCGAAAATGCTAAAATTTATCTAGAGAATAACCCTGCTGTCGCTGAAGAGATCACTGCAAAGATCCGCGAGCAGATGGGTAGCGTAAATTTCAGCACAGACGCGGACGATGAAGAAAATTTACAAAGTGGAGATGAATAATGATTTATATCGAAGATGTTTATGCGATAGAAGTACTTGACAGCCGCGGCAACCCGACCGTGAAAGCGACCGTGGCCCTAAGCGATGGCACCGTAGCAAGCGCGATAGTGCCAAGCGGCGCAAGTACTGGCAAACGCGAGGCGCTGGAGCTTCGCGACGGGGGCGATAGATACTGCGGCAAGGGCGTGCTAAAGGCTGTTGAAAACGTAAATTCTCAGATCGCCGAAGCCGTGATCGGGCTGGATGCCTTTGATCAAAAGGCGCTTGATGATGAGATGCGCGAGCTTGACGGCACCGATAACTATTCAAATTTGGGCGCAAATGCGGTGCTTGGCGTATCTATGGCGGTAGCGCGCGCGGCTGCCAAAAGCCTTGACGTGCCTTTGTATCGCTACCTTGGCGGCGCAAACGCTAGCGTACTGCCGGTGCCGATGTTTAATATCATCAACGGTGGCGCGCACGCGAACAACAGCGTGGATTTTCAAGAATTTATGATTATGCCGTTTGGCTTTGATAAATTTAGCGACGCGCTGCGAGCGGCGAGCGAAATTTATCACACGCTAAAAGGCCTTTTAAACGCAGCCGGTCACAGCACGGCGGTGGGCGACGAGGGCGGATTTGCGCCGAATTTAAACGATAACGAAGAGCCGATCAAGCTAATCATGCAAGCCATCGAAAAAGCGGGCTACAAAGCAGGCGAGCAGATCAAGCTAGCCCTTGACGTCGCAGCTAGCGAGCTGTACGAAAACGGCAAGTACAAGCTAGAAGGCAAGGAATTTTCAAGCGAAGAGCTGATCGAGCGATACGCGCGACTTTGCGAGAAATATCCGATATTTTCGATCGAAGACGGCCTAAGCGAGGACGACTGGGCGGGCTGGGCGAAGCTAACGAGCAAACTAGGCTCTAAAGTACAGCTTGTGGGCGACGATTTATTTGTAACGAACGAGAAAATTTTACGCGAAGGCACCCAAAAAGGCGTAGGTAACGCGATTTTGATCAAGCCAAATCAAATCGGCACCGTTAGCCAAACGATGCAGACGATCCGCCTAGCCCAGCGCAAAGGCTACCGCTGCGTGATGAGCCACAGAAGCGGCGAGAGCGAGGATAGCTTTATCGCGGACTTCGCCGTCGCGATGAATACGGGCCAGATCAAAACGGGCGCAACCTCAAGAAGCGAACGCAACGCCAAATACAACCGCCTGCTCGAGATCGAGCGCGAGACGGACGAGTTTTTAGGAAGCCGAATTTAAAATGTTTTTTAAAAAAAAGTCCAAGCGGGGCTTAAAAGGGGTTCAGCGCACCTATACGGACGGAGTGGATTACGCGGATACGCAAGGCAGATATTCAGACGCAGACCTTGACGAGGACGATTTTTTTGACGATGATGAATTTTATAGCGATGAAAATTTTGGCGGAGGCTTTAGCGAGGTAGGGGCTGGCTTCCGCCAAAATCGTAGCGGTGCTTCGCGTGGTATAGATGAAGCAGGCTCTACCTCTGAAGCCACAAGCAGCAGCTCTAATTTAAGCAGCAAAAGCTCTACTACAAGCGGAAACTACGAAGGCAGCGTGCAAGCAGATGCGGGCTTTTACGGCGCAGAATTTATTGGGAGTGGTGATTTAAAGAATGCAGAATTATACGCGAAAGAAAACCACTTCCCAAACGACGCGGATTTTGTGGCTCAGAGCGTAGACTACAGCTCTCAAGGCACGGGCTTTGTGGCGCAAGACATAAATTCTGCCACGCAAGGATTTTCTTTTGCGCCGCAAAATGCAGCCCCCGCCGCTAAAAAAGCTTTAAAAAAGCGTAAAAATTTAAAAGAACGGCTGAATTTTATCAATCCGTTTTCGCCGCTTAAGCAGATTTTTGCAGCTCTTGCGCTGATCGTCTGCGTCGTTTTTGCGGGCATCTTTGTGGGTGACGTGCTATTTGGCAAACGATCGTTTGAAGTGCTGCGCCAGCTGCAAAAAGAAAAGGCGTTTTTATTCACCGACGTTGAGCGGCTGAAAGAGGAAAACGCCGAGTTACAAAAGCTTTATTTAGAGCGTCGCTCGCTCGATCCGGACCTTAAAAAATGAAAAAAATTTCTTTGCTAATTTTAGGTCTTTGCGCTTTTTTAAACGCAGAGAATTTAAATAGCGCAAATTCAAACGCTACGAAACCAAACATCGTTGTGGTAAAAGAGCAAAATTCTACCGATTTGGTGATTAAAGAGCCAAAAAAAGGTGCGCAAAGCCCAAACGCTAAAAAGCAAGCTGTAATGAAACCTGAAACATCTAAAAGCCATACTGCAGCAATGCAAAAAAACGCCGCAGAAGCGAATTCCAGCGTCAAAGCAAGCGTCACCAAAAAAGCCGTGAGCGCACAGCTCTCGCAGACCGAAAAAAAAGCCCCTGCGCCCAAAGCGGGCATCGGTGCTCCTTCGCAAGCCATGAAAACGGAACTGAACTCTTCTGCGCAGCCTTCAGCTGCGACGCTTCCGCCTCCTGATGAGTTACCGATCGTGCCGGAAGTAAGCGAGTTAAATTCTACGGTAGCGCAAAATTTCAAGGCGGCACAGAATTCTACAGCTCAAAATTCTACGGCGCAAAACTCTACTGCGCAACAAAACGCGCAATCTGCTCCGCAAAATTCCAATCCGGCGCAAAGCTCCGCCGCCACGCCACAAAATACTCCTGCGCCTAAAAATTTTACGCAGCAAACCTTTGCGCTTCCTTCAGACGCTCTTACGATCGAAAGCCTGATCGTGCGATATAGGGACGACGACGGGGCTCTGCACGAAAAGATCGTTGATATCAATCGCTCAATTGATTGGCACGATGATTTCGTGCTAAGCGCGAGCGCCAAACCTGCGCTACATAGGGCACTGGACGTCTCGGTTACTTCGACTGATCCAAATTTACAAAAGCAGGTCTCGCAAAGTGGTATCACACCTAGCTTCGCGCCGCGCCTGGAGCTGCCGTTAGAGACGCTTAAATTTGACGACGGATTGAAATTTGTCATCCGCAAAGACAGCGTGCAGCTCATCACCGCAGACGATTTCAAAAGCTCCGACGCAAATGCTTCTGGCACGCTTGAAGCGGAGTTTTGGCGCCAAGAGATCCCGCTTAGCGGCGCGAGCTTTGCTGTAAATATCGGCGGCTTTAGCGACATCAATGTCACCAAAGAGGACGGCTACTACCGCATCGGCGTGCGCTCGCATGAGGGCAACCTTAGCATCAGACGCAAAGATGGCGGGTATTTGATCTACAAAAATTCTAATTAAGGAGAGGCTATGACGCATTTAGAGATTATGAAATTTCGCCACGCATGCAAAATTTTTGACGAGAATAAAAAGATCGGTAAAGCCAATTTCGACGCCATTTTGCAGGCAGGCATTTTAGCACCTAGTTCTACGGGACTAGAGCAATGGGACTTTTTGGTTGTGCAAAACAAGGCACTGCGCGAGCAAATCCGCGAAAAATCGTGGAATCAGCCGCAGATCACCTCTTGCTCACATCTGGTCGTGATTTTAGCAAAGATCAAGGACATAAAGCTAGGGAGTGATTATATCGAGCGAATGATTACACGTAAAAAAGATGAAGCGCCTAAATATATCGGCGACAGGCATAAATTTTATCAAGATTTTTTAAGCGGTTATTTTCACAACGACGATGAGGAGTTATTTAATTGGTCGCACGCACAGTGCATGTTCCCAGCACTTGCGATGATGAACGAGGCCGCAAGTCGCGGCATCGACAGCTGCCCGATGGAGGGGTTTGATCGCGCAGCGCTAAATAAAATTTTAGGCATTGATTGGAATGAGCGTCGCGTGGTGCTACTCGTGCCTTTCGGCTACCGCGTAAATCCACAGCCGCAAAAGATCCGTCGCAGCATGGATGACGTAGTAAAGTGGATTGAATAGACTAGTAAGCGCTTTTGAATCGCTAAGTTTGAGGCGCAATAAATTCCAAAGTCTAGTGCGCGAAGCGGTACGCGCATTTTTTAGAAATTTACCGCGCTTTAGCCTTTTTTCTCGCCCGCAAATCTTGTGCAGCGAGATTTAAAATTTTATAAAATCACCGAAAATTTAAACGAAGGAGCGAGCGTGAAAAAAATGTGGGAAGGGCGCTTTAGCGAGGCGAGTTCGGCGCTTTTGGAGGAGTTTAACGCCTCGATCGGCTTTGATAGGGCGCTTTGGCAGGAAGACATCGCGGGCAGCAAGGCGCACGCAAGAATGCTAGGCGCTTGCGGGATTTTAAAGGCTGACGAGAGCGAAAATATCATCGCTGGGCTTGACGTGGTGTTTGAAGAGATAAAAAGCGGAAAATTTGAGTTTAAAACCGCCGACGAGGATATCCACATGGCGATCGAAAAGCGCCTAAGCGAGCTCATCGGAAGCGATCTTGGCGGCAGGCTGCACACGGCGCGCAGCAGAAACGATCAGGTCGCGCTTGATTTTCGCCTCTACGTGCTTAAAAGCGGGGCTGCGATCGCCGAAAAGATCCGCGAACTAGTCGCCGCGCTACGAGATATAGCTAGCGAGCACGTGGACACGCTGATGCCAGGCTACACGCACCTTCAGCACGCTCAGCCAGTGAGCCTTGCCTATCACTTGCTGGCTTACGCGTTTATGTTTCGCCGTGACTACGAGCGCTTCGCAAGCCTGCGCGAGCGAAACAACCTCTGTCCGCTGGGCTCCGCCGCGCTTGCCGGCACGCCGCATCCTATAAACCGCGAGCTGGTCGCGCAGCAGCTGGGTTTTGCGGGAGTGACGCCAAACGCGATGGATAGCGTCAGCGACCGCGATTTCGCGCTGGAGATTTTGTTTAACGTAAGCGTGCTGATGACGCATGCGTCGCGCCTGTGCGAGGAGCTCATCTTGTGGAGCTCGCAAGAGTTCGGATTTGTCACGATCAGCGACGCCTACAGCACGGGCAGCTCGATCATGCCGCAGAAAAAAAACCCCGACGTCGCCGAGCTAATCCGCGGCAAAACGGGGCGCGTAAACGGCAATCTCGTCGCGCTGCTAACGGTGATGAAGGGCTTGCCGCTAGCCTACAACAAGGACATGCAAGAGGACAAGGAGGGCGTTTTTGATAGCGTCGCCACCGCGCTTGCGAGCCTTGAAATTTTAAAACAGATGCTAAAAACGGCTAAATTTAACGAGCAAAATATGCTAGCGATGACGCGCCGCGGGCACCTCACGGCGACCGATCTGGCTGATTATCTCGTGCGGGAGAAAAACGTGCCGTTTAGGCAGGCGCACTTCATCACGGGCAAGGCGGTGGCGTATGCGGAGAATTTGGGCCTAGATTTGAGCGAACTAAACGCACAGCAGCTTGCAAGCGTGGATGAAAGCTTGGGCGGCGATGCGGTTAAATTTCTTGACCTAAATGCATCCAAAGAGGCGCGCAAGTCGCAAGGAGGCACGGCAAATGAGAGCGTGGCGACGCAGATTGAAATTTTAAACGAGTGGCTGAAAGGCTAAATTTAAGGAGCTAAGTACCGCACGGATGCTCGGGCGAAATTTAGTGCTAAGTTTGGGCGAGAGCATACCGCTTGAAGCGCGCGAGATAAACGGATACAATCTGATACCGAGATTTAAGGGTTAGATCGGCAAAATTTTAAAATTCATAGTTGTGATTTTAAAATTTCGTAGTCGCAGCTTTAAATTTTAAAATTTGGCGAGCTCTACGACCTGTGCGGACACATATACGGGCTGGACGGGGCTGGCGAGCTATGTAATACGTCTGCTGCGTGCGGAACGGGCTAGGTGGTAGTGTTTTAAGCACCCGCCGCGGGTAATTACTGCGCAAATTTAAAACGACAGCGCGCCCTAAACTTGCTTTAGAGAGGGCGCTTGAGGTTATAAAGTTAAATTAAAAGGTTGGCTTGCATAAGGCGATGTATTTGAATTCGGCATTTTGCCTGCGAGATAAAATTTTAAAAAAGCGTGCCGCCGCTAGGTTGCTTAAGTGCGGATGAAAAGGTGCGAGTAGGCTTTGCGGCGAGTTTTTAATCGGCGTCGAGGGCGGCGCGGAGTAGAATTGAATTTGAACTCAAACATTAATAACGGTGGCTCGGATTTTTTTCGGGAGCAGAATTTAATCGAAGTAAATTTAAGCGTTAAGCGGCGTGCACGTAATTGATAAGGCGCGAACGGAATTTAATCAAAGCAAATGAAGCGGCATTTTCTTCGTTTCTACGCGTCGTGAAGGCAGGGGCGAGGCTCAAGCAAATTTAAACATGGAGGGCGTTTTGATATATTTGGTGTCTAATACGAGATTTGATCATCCGCAGGTGAGGCAGCTTGCGGTTTGCGAGATAAAATTTCTCAAATTTAGCCTGCCTGCGCAGATCGGCGCGCTAATTTTTACCTCCAAAAATGCGGTAGCGGCGATAAAATTTAATGAAATTTCGCCTGATTTAGATACACCCGTTTACGCTATCGGCGAGCCGTGCGCGGCGGCTGCGCGGGAGTTTGGATTTCGCGATATTTTTGTGGCGCGGCACGGGCACGGAAATGAGTTTGCCGCAGAGATCGCGCCGCTCTTGCAGGGCAGAGACGCGCTGTATCTGCGCGCGAGGCAGACGGTATCGAAGCTGGAGCAAATTCTATCTAGCGCCGACGTGCGGCTGCAAAGCGTGATCGCCTACGAAAATTCCATCCTCAGCCTTCCCGCCGCCGCAAAGCCGCCGCAAGGCAGTACGCTGATTTTTACCTCTCCTAAAAACGTGCGCGGCTTTACCGCAAATTTCGGCTGGGACGGGGGCTATAGGGCGATTTGTATCGGTAGGACGACGGCGAGCGTTTTGAGCGAGTTTTGCGAGCCGATAATCTGCGAAAGAAGGTCGATAAAATCCTGCGTCGATCTGGCGCTTTTGCCATAGTTTAAGCAAATTTTGACTATAATTTTGCCCAAGCCTGGGTGAAGCGAGAGCGTTTTATATGAGGGTTCAACATATTTGTATAAGCGACGACGTGAGAGGTCCGTGTGACGCGGCTCGGCTCGAGCTTTTTTTAAAGTTACGGGTTGCGACCTAGAGATTTTTCCTAGTTGCAAGATTGGCTTTGTTTGAGCCGATTCTTTTTACGCAACGCTCACTTGGGTTTTTTACGTTACGGAGGCTTCATTGAATATCCTAATAATCGGCGGCGGCGGTAGAGAATACGCGATCGGGCTAAGACTTCGCGAGGATAAAAACGTTTTAAATCTGTATTTTGCTCCGGGAAACGGCGCTACAAAGGCGCTCGGTAAAAATTTAGATTTAAAAGATTTTAATGAGCTCGCGCTCTTTGCCAAAAACAACGACGTAGCCCTTACCGTCGTGGGCGCCGAAGAGCCTCTTACAAAAGGTATCGTGGATATTTTTAAAGCGCAAGGCCTCGCGATATTCGGCCCCAGCGCTGCTGCGGCGAAGCTTGAGGGCTCTAAAGCCTATATGAAGGACTTTCTGGCGCGAAATCATATCAAAACCGCAAAATTTCTAAGCAGCGACGATCTATCCGAAATTTCAAAATTTATCGATACTCTAAACGGCCGCGTAGTGGTCAAAGCGGACGGCTTGTGCGCAGGCAAGGGCGTCATAATCGCAAGCTCTAAAGATGAAGCTAAAAAAGCCGCCGCAGATATGCTAAGCGGCGAAAGCTTCGGTGAAGCGGGCAAGCGCGTCGTCGTGGAGGAGTTTTTAGAGGGCTTCGAGCTGAGCTTTTTTGCGATCTGCGACGGGGAGAATTTCGTAAGCTTGCCCGTGGCGCAGGATCACAAAAAGCTGCTTGACGGCGATCTGGGCCCGAACACCGGCGGCATGGGAGCTTATGCGCCAAGCCCGCTAGCGGATGCCGCGCTGATAAAAAGAGTACAGAGCGAGATCGTAGCACCTACGCTAAAAGGGATGCGGCAGCAGGGCGCGCCATTTTGCGGCGTGCTATTCGTAGGGCTTATGATCGTAGGCGGCGAGCCTTACGTGCTGGAGTACAACGTCCGTTTCGGCGATCCGGAGTGCGAGGTTTTAATGCCGCTAATCGACGGAAATTTGAGCGAAATTTTATACAACGCCGCCGTAGGCAAGCTAAGTAGCATAAGCTTAAAAGAGCGATTCGCGGTGGGCGTCGTGATGGCTAGCGAGCGCTACCCTTACGGCTCTTCGCAGCCTGAGCCGATCAAGACGGGCGAAATTCCCGCGGGCGCACATATCTGCTACGCAGGCGTGAGTGAGCGAGAGGGGCGGATTTACGCTAGCGGCGGGCGCGTTTTGGTAAGCGTGGGCGTCGCACAGAGCTTAAAGCAGGCGCGCGATGCGGCTTACGCGCTGTGCGAAAATATAAAATTTAGCGGCGCGCAGTATAGGCGCGATATCGCGCACCAAGCCTTAAGAGATAAAATTTGATCATCGCTCCGCTTAGCAAGCGCGTAATCGCGTTTAGTATCGACGAAGCTGTGAGCGTAACGCTTTTTGTGGTCGTGCTATTTGCTATCGACGAGCCAGAGCTTGTTGCAGCGGCGCAGAGCGGAAGCAATCTTGAGGTACAAAAGATCGCTTCAAAATTCATTTTGCATTACGCGATAATAAAATTTTTATATCAAGCTATTTTTGTCTATCTATACGGCGCGACGCTAGGCAAGCTTGCGGTTAAAATTTATTGCGTCCGCGCCGACGGCAGCGCTATGGATATCGCTACGGCAGCGATCCGTGCGGCGGTTAGGTTGATAAGCGAGATGATCTTTTATATGGGATTTTTGGTGGCGCTTTTTACGAACTCGCGTCAGAGCCTGCATGATATGGCTGCGAAAACATTGGTGGTAGAGATTGAAAAAGAGTAAAAAATTTAAAATTCTAGCGCTTAGTTTTAGCGCTCTTTTAGCAAGCAGTGCGAGCGCAAAGGTCCAAGACGTCGAGCTTATAGCAGATAATGTCGAGAAAAACGGCTTTTTGACGGAGGCTAGTGGCAACGTAACGGTGTATTCACAGGACTACTTTATCACCGCCGATCGCGCTACATACGACGAGCAAAACGGCATCATCGAGCTTTTTGGTAACGTCAATGCGATGCGCGGCAGCAGCGAAACTACGCGCGCGCAGCATGTCAAAATCGATCTGAAAAACGATAAGCAGCAAGCCTACGTAAATTTTATGATGGACAAGGACTCTGAGCTTTGGATGCAAAACGACGCCAGTTGCAGCGACAGCGAGTATTACCGCGTGGAGGGCTCCAGCGTATCTAGCTGCAACGTCACCGATCCTGATTGGCGCATCAAATTTAGCAGCGGCATGCTAAATAAAGAGAGCAAATTCCTCCATCTTTTCAATCCAAGATTTTACGTGGGTGATGTGCCGGTGCTCTATCTGCCGTATTTCGGATTCCCGACCGACCGCACGCGCCGCACGGGCTTGCTACCTCCCGAGGCCGGTTATATCAGTAAGGAGGGGATCTATTATAAGCAGCCGATCTATTTTGCGCCTTACGACAGCTGGGATTTTCAGCTCGATCCGCAGGTGCGCACGCGCAGGGGCTTTGGCGTATACGGGACATTTCGATTTACGGAGTCGCCGTATTCTTACGGCGAGATTAGAGGAGGAGTTTTCGATAACTTCTCGCGGGCGCAAAAACGCCTCGAATACAAAAACGAGCGCCATCACGGCTTTGAAGTTCAATACGATCGCAGCAAGCTTGCGACCTATCTGCTAGATGGCGATCTGCGAGAAAATTTATGGATCGATTTTACCCAGCTAAACGATCTGGAATATTACGATCTGAAGGAAAAGGGAGGTCTTGGCAACGATGCGGATAATTCGCTCGTAACTTCACGGCTGAATTATTATTTGACCTCAGACGAGCACTATTTTGGCGCTTACGGACGCTACTACATCGATACGAGCAAGCTAAACGCCGATAATACCTTCCGCAACGAAGATACCGTCCAAGAGCTGCCGACGCTACAATATCATAAATTTAGCAATGATTTGGGACTGCCAAATTTGATCTATTCGCTTGATGCAAAAGCGCGTAATTACACCAGATGGGAGGGCGCGACTGCTCGCCAATACGAGTTTGACGTACCGATTAGTATAAGCACGCCGCTACTGGCGGATTATTTAAATTTCGCCTTTACCGAGCGAGTGTATATGACTAATATCGATTGGCACGATAAATTCTACTACGCAAACGGAGATCTTGACGAGGATAAAAGCACTTTCTACGCTAATCAATACACCGAGCTTTCGCTCTACACCGACGTAGCCAGGGCTTACGATAGCTTATATCATACGATGAGCTGGAGGGCGGATTTTAGAATTCCAAGCTGGCAGCAAGGCGACATCGAGGATAGAATTTTAAAGTATCATCAGTATAAATACGACCTTGCTCGCGGTGCAGTAGATCGTTCGCGGTTGGGTAACTTGCAAGACTCGCTTTATTGGGAGGATAACTTCTTAAGTGAGCTTAGTGACGAATACACTCACGAAAATGCAGCTTTAAGTATGACGCAGTTTTTTTATAATGAAGACGGACGTAAATTTTTACGCCATAGTGTCAAGCAGCGATATGACTTCGACGATCATGAGTTCGACGATTTAGAACACCGCATCGATGCGTATTTTGCAAATGGGCTAAATATCGGAAACCGCTTTACCTACTCGCATAAATATAAAAGCTTCGATAAGGTCTATACCTACGCCAACTACTCCAACGACGATTTTAGCTTTGGACTCAGCCACGCTTACGAATATGAAAAGCTAAGCATGGAGCCTAAACGCTATACGAAAGATAACTACGGCATCGTAAACGCTTCGGTAAATTTGCCTAGGAATAATAAAATTTTCGGTCGTTGGGATTACGACTTGGAGCGATCTTATTCTAAAATGTGGCGCGTGGGACTTTCTCATACGCGCAAATGCTGGAATTACTCTTTTGTGTATCAAGAGGATATTGAGCCTAAAAATACCAGTACGACGGGCTACAGCAAAGCAAGCAAGGAGCGCGGAATTTACTTTCTCGTAAATTTCTATCCGTTCGGCGGAGTAGGGTATGATTTTTCGGTAGATAGCGAATACGGAAGCGAAAAATAATGACGCCTAGAGCTGAGCTGATGTTTGAAAACCAAATCGATGCCGCGATGAAACTCGCAGAAATTTTACCCGCTACCGTGATCAAAAACGAAAATTTTCTAATAATCGCTCAGTCTCTGGAGTCGCTTGGCATCGCAAACCATCTTGCTCTAAAATTAGGGCTTGCCTATGAGTTTTTATTTACTGAGCCCGTTTTAGCGCCAAATAATCCTGAATGCGCGATCGCGTGCGTAAGCGAGACCCAAGAGATCGTGATGGTAGATGAGCTCGTGCGAAGCTTCGGCATCAGCCTGGATTACGTTTACGGGCAGGCAAACAGACTTTATGAGGAGAAAATTTTAAAAAATATGTATAAATTTCGCAAGGGCGAGCTTTTGGGAAATTTAGAGAAAAAAAACGTCATCTTGGTAGATGAGGGGTGTGAGAGCGGGCTGACCGCGCTTACTTGCATAAAGACGCTCGTAAGCTTAAACGCCAAAGCGATCTTTTATGCCACGCCCGTTATCGGCAGCGATAATGCAGATGAGATCGCCATGCTAGTAGATGGAATTTATGCCGTTCACAAGATCAGAGACTTTGTGAATGTGGATTTTTATTACAAAGAAAAAACGCTCTCAAGCGCGGAGGAGATAATGCAAATTTTAAACAAATGCCCGCTTTATCTGCCGTTTCACGAGACTAACAAAAACAAGGAGAAAATTAATGCAGTGCAAAATTGAAGTAAATGGCAATACCGAAATTTTCGATATCGACAAAGTTGCGAAACAAGCCGCGGGTGCGGCGCTTTTGCGTGTGAAAAATACCGTCGTGCTGGCTACCGTAGCGCGTGAAGAGACGCAGGTGCAGGAGGACTTTTTGCCTCTTACCGTGCAATATATCGAAAAGATGTACGCGGCAGGCAGAATCCCCGGAGGCTACATCAAGCGCGAGACCAAGCCTGGCGATTTTGAGACGCTAACGAGCCGCATCATAGACCGCTCGTTGCGCCCGCTCTTCCCGAAGGGTTATGCATATCCGACGCAGATCGTAGTTTACGTGCTATCGGCAGATCCGGAGGTTGATCTGCAAGTCGTCGCTCTTAATGCGGCGTCTGCGGCGCTATATCTTAGCGACATCCCGATTAAAGCGCCCGTCTGCGGCGTCCGCATCGGCTATCAAAACGGAAATTTCATCTTAAATCCGAGCAACTCCGAGCTTAAAGCCAGCGCGCTCGATCTTTACGTAGCCGGCGTCGGCGATGAGCTTTTGATGATCGAGATGCGCTCCCTGCCGCAGATTAATGGCGGCGCGCAGCAGATGAATGAATTTGGCGAAGATCTGATGGTGGATGCGATCGATTTTGCCGCAAAGGCGATAAGTGCGGGCTCAAGCGCTTACGAAGAGGCTTTTTTGCCGTTTAAAAAGCTGGATGCGAGCCTGGAGTACAAGCCCGAGATCGAGGATGAGGATATCGCGGATTTCATCGATGCAAACTACAAAGACGCCGTTAAAGCTGCGATCAATCAGATGGCAAAGAGCGAGCGCGCTACGGAGCTGAATAAAATCGTGGATCAAATTTTAACGACCGAGATCGCGGCGCAAAACGAGTGGAGCAAAGAGGTAGTCTCTAGCGTCATCGGCAAGTATAAGCGCGGCATCATCCGCACGCAGATCATCGAGGATCGCCGCAGAGCCGACGGACGCGCGCTTGATGAGGTGCGCCCGATCAGTATCGAGACCAATATCCTGCCGTGCGCGCATGGAAGCTGCCTATTTACGCGCGGGCAGACGCAGGCTTTGGTCGTCACTACGCTAGGCGGCGATAGCGACGCGCAGCTAAGCGACAGCCTAACGCAGCTCGAGCCGATCAGCGATAGATTTATGTTTAACTACAACTTCCCGGGCTTTTGCGTCGGCGAAGCAAGCCCGCTCAAAAGCCCGGGCAGACGCGAGCTGGGACATGGAAATTTAGCCAAAAGAGCACTATATCCAAGCATCGATCTAAACTCGCCGCAGTCTATCCGCGTAGTGAGCGAAATTTTAGAGAGTAACGGCTCAAGCTCGATGGCTTCGGTCTGCGGCGGCGCGCTATCTCTTCGGGCGGCGGGCGTGCCTACGCTAAAGCTTGTTGCGGGCGTCGCGATGGGCTTGATTTTTGAGGGCGACAAGCATGCCGTGCTAACCGACATAATGGGGCTTGAGGATCACGACGGAGATATGGATTTTAAGGTCGCGGGCACCTATGAGGGCATCACCGCGCTTCAGATGGATATCAAGCTCGGCGGCATCAGCCTGGAGGTTTTAAAAGAGGCTCTCGCGCAGGCAAAGCAGGCTCGCGCGCATATTCTGGGCCTTATGGAGCAGGCGGACGCAGCGATCGTCATAAATGAAGATGTGCTTCCGAAGCTTGAAATTTTTAGCGTCGAGGCGAGCAAAATCCCCGATATCATCGGTCAGGGCGGCAAGGTCATCAAAGAGATCACCGAAAGCTTCGGCGTAAATATCGATCTGGATCGCGAAAAGGGCGAGGTTAAGATCCAAGGCGCCAAAGCTAGCGGCGTGTCGGGCGCGAAAGAGAAAATTTTATCGATAGTCTCAAATTCTCGCGATTTCCGCAAGCCGCGCAATGAACGCAAAGAGGTAAAATTTCAGATCGGCGAGGAGTTTGATGGCGTGGTGCAAAGCGTGCTGGATTTCGGTACCTTCATCTCGCTACGAGACGGCGTGGACGGACTGCTGCGCGCTAAATTTATCACGACGCCTTACAAGGCGGGCGATGTGGTGCGAGTGCGCGTGACCGATCAGAAAGGCACTAAAATTTCACTGGAATTAGCTTAAAATTTTAATAGGAGCGTAAAGATGCAGCTTAAAAAGATATTTTTCCCTATCGGCGGCGGCGAGGAGCTAGCCGAGCGCATACACGGAGCGCTACTCGTAAATAAATTTTTCGGCACGCACATCAACATAATGGCGTGCCAGCTCGATCCTAAGATGATCTACAACGTTCGTATGACGCTAAAAGGCGGCGTGCTGATGGAGGAATTTTTAAAATCCGCGGGCGATGAGATGAGGGCCGAGCGCGAGGTGATCAAAGCTATCTTCGACACTGAATGCGCCAAGCTAGGCCTAGATCAAAGCGACGACGATCACGTCCCAAATAGCGCCGCTTTGAGGCATATGGTAGGCATCCGCTCCGAGCTGGTCGAGAAATACTCTAAATATTGCGATTTAGTACTGGTCTCGGTGCCGCCTACGGGCTCTATCACCGGCACGTTCGAAGCGGCGGTCACCAAAAGCGGCAAGCCTTGCATCGTCATACCGCGCAAGCTACAGGAGTTTAGGGCGGATAAAATTTTAGTTTCGCTTACCGGCACTGCGGCGTCTGCAAGAGCGCTCGATAATTGGCTAGAGCTTTTACAGCGCGCCAAATCTATTACCGTCATCACGGCAAACCACTACCTTCAAGATGATCTTGCCGAAACGAAGCGCCGTATAAGCGACTATCTAGCCTTGCATGACGTTAAAATCGATGTTTTTGAGGCGTTAAATGCCGAGGGCAAGATCCCGGGACAGGTGCTACTAGAGTACGCCGACGCGGGCGATTTCGACCTCATAGTCGCGGGCTTGCACTCAGACAGCGGCATAAAAGAAATTTTCTTAGGCGGCGCGTCAAAATACTTCCTACAAAAGACCAAAATTCCGGTCTTAATGTAGCTTAAAGCCTAGACGCCGTGTTGCGGCACACTGCCTGCACCGCGTCTAAGATTAATCGGCTTTTAAGCGCCGTAAGCTAAAGTTTAAATTTTAATCGGCTCGCTTTGGCTTTATTAGCCCGTCTGCAAATCGTGCAGTTATGCCATTTTGCGGATGGGTTACTGCAATTAATTTTATCGCTAGCTTTGCTGACGAGCCGCGCTTGCTTTGCCGCAGCGAACGGAAGCAAGTATATCCGCGGCGAGTTAGCAGTCGCGGCAAGCGCGCCGGTCCATCTTTGAGTGCGGCGAGTTTGAAATTTCCATGCTTGTCGTTTTCGATTGCGTCGCAGATTTCGCATAACTTTGCGCTTGAAATTTCCGCTTGCACGCTAAATTTTAAATTCCAAGGAGCGCAGATGGCGTTTGAAAATGCAATCATCACTAAAGAGGATGATAAAAAGTATGGATTGAGTGAAATATTTTATAAATATAATCCGCCGTATAAAGAATTTATTGACAAAAGTAGAAATTGTTGGATGTGGTGTCTTTATAACTTTCCTAGTAATGAGTTTGATCATGCGCTTAGTACAGAGACTATTTGGATTCTATATTATAATAATGAATTCCTAGAGGTAATTATGGATTATGAAATTATTATAAACAGAACTTTAAAACCAGAAAAATTTCATAGAATCTGGAAACTCCTAGATTTAAAACCAAATCATACGCAAAGTCTTAATAAGCAAGATATTTTGTATTTAATAAAAGAAATTTTAGAGGCATATAGAGATCGTGATTTGTTCGGAGAGGAGCCAAACTACACCATGGCACTCCAAGACCTAACCGATTGCGCCGCAAAATAGAGCTTTAAATTTAACTCCATTTTAGTCCCGCATAAATCAAATTTTATAGAATTCTAGAATTTCGCGAAATTTTGAAATTCTAAAATTCCAAAATCCTATAATCTTAAAATTTTAAAACCCCGCCCTAAAATTTCTTGTAAATAAAATTTATCAAAATCATCGACGCGAGCGCCTCTATGAGTGAGGCGATAATCATCGCGAAGTATATCTCTTGCGAGATCGCGGCGGTGGAGTAAAAAAGTGTCGCCGTGGCGATGACGAGGGTTAGCGGCATGCATAGCGATAGCGCGAAAAGCACCGCGCCTTTGCGCCCCAGAGTGCTTAAAAATGTAGCGCTCGCAAGCAGTCTGATGCCGAACATCAGCGCCGCTAGGCTCGCGGCAAAGCTCATCACTCCGGGCATAAGTAGCGCTTCTAGCTTGATCACGGCTCCGGTGTGTATGAAAAATATCGGCACCAAAAAGCCAAAGCCGAACGACGATAGCTTCTCGATGAGGTCGTCCTTGTGCGAGAAAAAGGTCGGCAGAAAGGTGCCTGCGATGAAGGCGCCGATTACGACCTCAAGCCCCAAAAGCATTACTCCGGCGCAGATGAGGCAAAACAGCGCCATCGCAAATCGTACGTCCTTTTCGTTTTTGTCGTATTTGGGCATGATGACCGTTTTTAGCGCGGGGAACCACCAAAATAGAATTTCAAGCCCTTTAAAAACCGCTAGAGCTGCCGCCGAAAAGCCCAAAAGCGCGCCGATATGAAGCGCCATCTCGACGCCGAAGCCGTTTTTAAGGTAGATGCCGCCCACCGTGAGGGCGGCGATGCTGATGAGCTCGCCGATCACGCCCGCAGGCATCGCGAGATTGAGCCACGCTTGATCCTTGCCGTACTCCTTATACAGCGCCGAAAGCAGCCCGACGCTCATCAGAGGCGCTGCGATGATAAGCATCTGCGGCAGTTCAAACATCCAAACCGCAAGCGCGCTTAGGATATAAAGCAGCGCCAAAAAGATTAGGATCAGCCGCAGAATTTTACGCGGCATCGCAAGCAGCGCGCGGAAATCCACCTCGCAGCCCGCCAAAAACATAAGGTAGCAAAAGCCGATCTGCGCGGCTAGATCGAAGGTCGCGCTTGGCGGCAAAAGCCCTAAATTTGCGGCTATGATGCCAAGCATGATCTCCATGGGCGAGAGCGGAATTCTAGCTAAGCTAGCCAAAAAGGGCGAAGCAAAGATCAAAAACGATAGCGCGATTAGGACGTAAATTTCATTCATAGTTTTATCTCGCGTTCGCGCCATTTTAGAGCTTTTTCGGGCGCGGCGCAGACGTGAAATACGCGGAGCTTCCCGCCTTGCGCTACAACGTAAGCAAACTCGAAAAGCCGCTTTTTGCGCCCGCAAATCTCGCCAGGATTTAGTACGAGCGCGCCGTTTTTATCCACCGCCGCGGCGAAAAAATGGGTGTGGCCGTAAATTTTGATAGTTGGAATTTTGCCTGCGCCTCGCCCACACGGACCTCGATTTTTACTTTCGCCGCTTGTGTTGGAGTCAGAATTCGCGGTCAAATTTGAGCCCAAGTTCGGCGCGGATAAATTTGCGCTTAAATTTGGCGCCGTTAAATTTGCTGCGCGATCCGCACTCAAGCTCGCTTTAGAGTTCATATCTGGGCTCATATCAGCGGCTAAATTCGCGTTTTCATTTGAGTTTAAATTTGCGTTCGGGCTTGAAGCGAGGTCTGCATTCAAATCTAAGTCTAAATTTGCGTTTGAGTTCGCGCCTGCATTCAAGCTCAAGTTTACATTTGGACTTGCGGACTGCCCGCTTTTTAAATTTGCGCTCGCGCTAACTATGTTTTTAAAATTTACATCTGTGCTGCGCGCGCCGTTTAAAATTCTATCTGCACTCGCAGTATTAAAATTTGAGTTTAAATTTACCGAGCGATCCACCGCTTTAGAATTTGCGATTAAAATTTCCCCGCAATCCGCTCCGCAGCCTGAGCCTAAATTTACGCCACAACCTACTTCGTCGCTAAAGCTAGAATTTTTGACTAGGTCTGCGCCGAAATCCTTGCGAAAATTTGCCGCGCGATCCGCACCCGCGTCTAAATTTAATCCGCCAGCTTCATTTTGCGCCGCGGGCTCCTCGTCAAAGAGATAAAACGGATGGTGCATTATTTTTAGTCGCAGCCCGGCAAACTCCGTGCAGAAGGGCTCATCGTACAGGTTGAACTCATTTTTAAATTCAATAAGCGCTTCGTCGTTGTTTCCTAAAACCGCGAAGTAGGGCTTGCCGCTTTGTCGCAAAAGCCGCAGCGTCTCGCTCTCGACGATGTCACCTGCGTGCACGAGCAGATCGGCGCCTCGCGCGAGCAGCCACTCTATGGCGCTGGCAGCGACCTTTGTTTCGCGATGAGAGTCCGAGATGACGCCTATTATCAATCGATCTCTTCTTTAAACTTGCACTGCGGACACTCGGCGAAGTTGCCTTTTTTCAGCTCTTTGCGGAGCATGTATGAGTTGCCGCACTGCGGGCATGCGCGCGCGATCGGCGCGTAGTTGCTTACAAAGCCGCATTTAGGGTAGTTCGTGCAGCCGTAGAATTTGCCGCGTCTGGAGAAGCGCTCGACGATCTCGCCGGTGCCGCAGCTCGGGCACTTGACGCCCGTGGAGACGAGTGGCTTTTTCTCTTTCGCCTCGCCCTCGATTTTGCGCGAGTATTTGCACTTCGGATAACCCTCGCAAGCGATAAACTCGCCGTATCTGCCTTTGCGCTTGATCAAATTTTTACCGCACTGCGGGCATTTTTCATCTAGCACTTCGGGCGCCGCCTTCTCCTCGCTCGCCCCCTGGGCGCTGGCGTCCGCGTTGCGCGAGTATTTGCACTTCGGATAGTTCGAGCAAGCGATAAACTCGCCGAATCTGCCCTGCCTCTTAAGTAGCTCGCCGCCGCAGTTCGGGCATGCTTCGCCGATCTTTTCGGCTAGCTTTTGGCTTGCGATCGACGTTTTTCCTTTGGCGATCTCGTCCATAAAAGGGTAGTAAAAATCCGCTAAAATTTGCTGCCAGTCCGCTTTGTTTTCGGCGATGTCGTCGAGCTTCTCTTCCATTTTGGAGGTAAACTCGCTATCGACGATGTTTTTAAAATTTTGCTCCAGCATCTCGGTGATCTTAAAGGCGATCTCGCTCGGCACCAGGTGCTTTTGCTCGATATTGACGTAGTTGCGCGCAGTAAGCAGCGAGATGGTAGGCGCATAGGTCGAGGGCCTGCCGATACCTAGGCTTTCGAGCTTTTTGATGAGGCTTGCTTCCGAATAGCGTGCCGGCGGCTCGGTGAAGTGCTGCTGCGAGCTTAGACTTTGCAGGCTCATCGCGTCGCCCGTGCTAAGGCTCGGTAAAATTTTATCCTTATCCAGATCGCCGTAAGCCTTGTAAAATCCGTCAAATTCCACCTTGCGCCCGCTGATCTTAAACGCGCCCTCTTCGCCGCGCACGATGATCGTTTGGATCTGCGAGACGCTAGGGCTCATCTGCGAGGCTACGAAGCGGTTGTAGATGAGCGCGTAAAGGCGGTATTCGTCGCGAGGCAGGATTTTTTGCGCGAGCTCGGGGGTAAGCTTTAGATCGGTAGGTCGTATCGCTTCGTGCGCCTCCTGCGCGCTTTTGCTTTTGGTGGCGTATAAATTCGCGCTTTTGGGCAGATACTTTTCGCCGAAGTGCTCTCCGATCAACTCGCGAGCTGCCGCGATCGCTTCTTTGGCGATATTTAGTGAGTCGGTTCGCATGTAGGTGATCGCGCCGCCGTTTTTGGTATTGACGCCCTCATAAAGGCTCTGCGCGAGGCTCATTGTCTTGCGCGGATTAAAGCCCAGAGCCGTGCTCGCCGCCTGCTGCAGCGTCGAGGTCATAAACGGCGGGTAAGGGTTTGTTTTGCGCGATTTGCTCTCGATACTCTCTACGCTAAATTTGTCTTTTTGCAGCGTCAGGACGATCTCGCTAGCCTGCGCTGCGTTTTTGACTGAGAGCTTTTCCATCTTCTCGCCGCGAAATTCCACGAGCTCGGCTTCTAAGTCCTTTTTAAAAACCGCGTCGATGCTGTGAAATTCTACCGGTTTAAAATTTAAAATTTCGCGCTCGCGATCGACGACGATCTTAAGCGCGGCGCTTTGGACGCGACCCGCGCTTAAGCCGCGCTGGATCTTTAAATTTAAAAGCGGACTTAGCTTGTAGCCCACGATGCGATCGAGCAGGCGGCGTGCTTGTTGGGCGTTTACGCTTGCGATATTGAGCTTGCGCGGCGAACTTAGCGCGTTTGAGATCGCGCTTTTGGTGATCTCATGAAACACGATGCGCGGTAGCTCCTGCGCCTGCTTGCCGATCGAAGCGGCGATATGATAGGCGATCGCCTCGCCCTCGCGGTCCTCATCCGTCGCGAGGTAAATTTGATCCGCCTTTTTGGCGAGCGTCTTTATCTGTTTTACGATCTGATCGTGATCGGCGCTGATTTCGTATTCTGGCTCGAAGCTTTTATCTTTGATTTTAATGCCGAATTTTTTCTGCGGCAGATCGCGGATATGTCCCTTGGAAGCGACGACGTCGTAGTCATCGCCTAAAAATTTTTTGATAGTTTTGGCTTTTGCCGGGGATTCTACGATGATTAAATTTTTCATTGTTTAATCCTTTAGAATTCTAGGCAGCGTGATGCCCTTTTGGCTTTGGTATTTGCCCTTTTTGTCGCAGTAGCTCACCTCGCACGGCTCATCTCCTTGCAGAAACAAAACCTGCGCGATGCCTTCGTTCGCGTAAATTTTTGCAGGCAGCGGCGTGGTGTTGGAAATTTCAATCGTGATGTGTCCCTCAAAACCGGGCTCAAATGGCGTTACGTTTACGATGATGCCGCAGCGCGCGTAGGTGCTTTTACCGAGGCAGATCGCAAGCACGTCGCGCGGCATTTTGAAGTATTCGATGGTGCGCGCTAGCGCGAAGGAATTCGGCGGCACGATGCAGACGTCGCCCTCAAAATCCACGACGTTTTTTGCGTCGAAATTTTTAGGATCGACGACCGTTCCGCCGACGTTTGTAAAAATTTTAAATTCGCGCGCTACGCGTATGTCGTATCCGTAGCTCGAAAGTCCGTAGCTAACGACGCCGCGGCCGATATTTTCCTCGCAAAAGGGCGTTATCATATCGTGCTGCTGCGACATCTGTCTGATCCATTTATCGCTTTTCAGTCCCATAAAATTTCCTTAAAATAATCAAAATTTTTCGCGCATTATAGCAGCAAAATAAAATATAATAAAAATTTTATGCTAGAATTTTGCTTAAATTATAAAAATTTTATCACTTTTTAAGGAGCAACTATGGGACTACTCAAGAAATTTGCGTTTATTACGTTTTTTATCGCGTCATCTTTGGCTGCTGCGAAGCCAAATATTTATATTTTAGCTACCGGCGGTACGATCGCGGGAAGCAGCGCAAGTGCCACGGAGGGCAACTATACCGCAGGCTCAAAGGGCGTAGAAGATATCTTAGCGACAGTACCGCAGTTGGGGGATTTAGCTACGATTAAAAGCGAGCAAATTTCAAATATCGGCTCGCAGGAGATGAATGATGAAATTTGGCTCAAGCTCGCAAACCGCGTAAGCGAGCTGCTTACCAAAAACGACGTCGACGGCATCGTCATCGTGCACGGAACCGATACGATGGAGGAGACGGCGTATTTTTTAAGCCTGGTAGTAAAATCTAAAAAACCGATCGTGTTGGTGGATGCGATGCGAAACGCAGACTCGATGAGTGCTGATGGACCGCTTAATCTATACAACGCCGTTGCCGTCGCGGCAGACAAAAACGCTCGCGAAAAGGGTGCTCTTGTAGTGATGAACGACGAGATTCACGCCGCACGCGAGGTTACGAAAACAAATACTACTAACGTTGCGGCTTTTGCCTCGCCGAATTCCGGCAAAATCGGCACCGTGAATTACGGAGTCGTAAATTTCTATATGGCACCGCTTCGCAAACACACCGTCGCAAGCGAGTTTAATATCAAGGATTTCAAATCCTTGCCGCGCGTCGATATTATTTACGCGCATCCGCAGGACGTGAGCGATTTCGTAGAGACTGCCGTACAAAAGGGTGCTAAGGGCATCGTGGTAGCCGGCATGGGAAACGGAAATTTATACCCCGATACGGAGGCTGCGCTTGCAAAAGCTAGCGAAGCGGGCGTGATCGTCGTGCGCTCAAGCCGCACGGGCAGCGGCTCAACTAGCGTAGGATCAGAGGTGGACGGCGCTAAGCTAGGCTTTTTAACCGCCGATAATCTAAATCCACAAAAGGCGCGCGTGCTGCTGATGCTGGCCCTTAGCAAAACGAGCGATAAAGCGAAAATTCAGAGCTTTTTTGCGACACATTAACGCAGAAATCCCGCGCGGGTAGAATCTCGGCGCGGGGTTTTAAAACAAAATTTCAGCGCGAAATTTTAAAAAAAAGCAAGGTACAGGATTTTGATACGAGCCCAAAAGTGGAATTTTAAAGCAAAGCGCGGCATTTTTGCGCTCTGAGCCTGGGCGTAGAATTTCGGTCGTAAAATTAAGCGTTAAATTTTGAAGGATTTAAAATCATCCTGCGCCCTTACGGCAAAATTTCGTGTCTCGCTTGCGAAGTTCGAGCTTAAAATGAACGAGGCAAATTGCAGCCTATAAATCCTTAAAATTAGTTTGCAAATCCGCCGCAAATTCCGTGCCGCGCCTTTTAAAAGCTCTCGTAAAAATCCATTTAAAGAAACAATTATAAAAATTTAGCTAGAATTTCGCAAATTTTTTCAGGAGAAATTTATGACAAAAGCAGAAATCAAAGAATTAATGGACTTTTTCGGCGAGAAGCAGGGCATTAATGAGCTAAAAATTAAAGATAAAGATTTTGAAATCGAGATAAAAAAATATGGCCCATGCGGTGGTAGCACGCCTCAGCTCGCCGCACCGACACCTGCCCCGCAGCTTGCTGCGCCTGCGGTAAATGTGCTCGTGGGCGATAAGCCCGCTACAAAAGGCGCGATGGATACGATCGACAGCCCGATGGTAGGTACTTTTTATAAGGCACCAAGCCCTGGTGCGGCAGAGTTCGTAAGCGTAGGTCAGGTCGTACATAAGGGCGATACGATCGGCATCATCGAAGCGATGAAGATTATGAATGAGATCGAAGCGGAATTCGACTGCCGCATCAAAAAAGCCCTCGTCGAAGATGGACAGCCGGTCGAATACGCTATGGCGCTGTTTGAGGTCGAGAAGCTATGAGGGAGCTTAAAAAAATTCTAATCGCAAATCGTGGCGAGATCGCTCTGCGCGCGCTTCGCACGATCCAGGAGATGGGCAAGCAAGCTATCGTCGTGCACTCTACCGCCGATCAGGACGCGCTTTACGTGAAATACGCCGACGCGTCGGTCTGTATAGGCGGACCGCGCAGTAGCGATAGTTACCTAAATATCCCCGCGATCATCACAGCCTGCGAGCTAACCGAAGCTGACGCGATATTTCCGGGATACGGCTTTTTGAGCGAAAGTCAAAATTTCGTAGAAATTTGCGCTAAGCACGGCATTAAATTTATCGGCCCGAGCGTCGAGGCAATGACTTTAATGAGCGATAAGAGCAAGGCCAAGCAAGTGATGATGCGCGCGGGCATCCCCGTAGTGCCTGGCAGCGACGGCGCGATCGCAAGCGTCGAAGAAGCACGCAAGCTAGCCGCCGAAATCGGCTATCCGGTCATCATCAAAGCCGCAGCCGGTGGCGGTGGGCGCGGAATGCGCGTGGTCGAGCGCGAAGAGGATATCGAAAAGCTCTTTTGGTCGGCAGAGAGCGAAGCGATGAGTGCATTCGGCGACGGCACGATGTATATGGAAAAATATATCACAAACCCGCGCCACATCGAGGTTCAAGTATTAGGCGACGAGCACGGACACGTCGTTCATATCGGAGAGCGCGACTGCTCGATGCAGCGCCGCCACCAAAAGCTGATCGAAGAGAGCCCCGCCGTGATCTTGGACGAGCCGACACGAAAGAGCCTGCACGAAACGGCGGTTCGCGCCGCTAAGGCAATCGGATACGCAAGCGCGGGAACGTTTGAGTTTTTATACGATAGCAAGGATAAGAAATTCTATTTCATCGAGATGAATACCCGTCTGCAAGTCGAACACACCGTAAGCGAGATGCGAAGCGGGCTCGATCTGATCGAGTGGATGATCCGCATCGCGCAGGGCGAGAAGCTGCTGCCTCAAAGCGAGATAAAATTTAGCGGACACGCGCTTGAGTGCCGCATCACCGCCGAGGACTCTAAAAGCTTTATGCCAAACCCGGGCAAAATTACAAAATACGTCGCTCCGGGCGGCAGAAATGTGCGAATGGATAGCCACGTTTATGAGGGCTACTCGGTGCCGCCTTACTACGACAGCATGATCGGCAAGCTCATCGTCTACGACAAGGACCGCGCGCGCGCGATCGCAAAAATGAAGGTCGCGCTAGACGAGCTCATCATCGGCGGCATAAAATCGACGCGCGATTTTCATCTTAGGATGATGAACAACCCCGATTTCGTGGATAATAACTACGACACAAATTACCTAGCCAAGCACTGAATTTAAAATTCCAAGGGTTGATACTCTTGGAATTTTAAAATTTTTTTGAAATTCTACATTTAAAATTCCGCTTTAAATTTTACATTTAAAAATCTACTTGAGATTTTGTTTTAAAATTTCGTCGCGCCACGCTTTAAAATTTTGCTATTAAATTTGCCGCTAAATCTAGGTGACGACGTGCTAGATACGTCGTCGCGCGTGTTTTATAGCGAGATAAATTTAAGTCCGGAAAAAAAAGATGAGAATAAACGGTGAAACTCGAGGTGAGGTTCGCGGCTTAAAGGTTTTTTGAGGCGAAGGAGAAAATATTTTTCAACTACTTTCGATATAATATGTGTATAAAATATTAAAGGATTATTATGAGTAAAGATTTGGAAGTTGAATTGTCAAAAGATGGTGTGAAGCTCTCTGCCGGCAAAGAGCCAACGCAGGCATTAACAAGCGTTTTAGGTGATATTTTTGGCCCGATAACTGAATTTCTTGGAATTGTTGCGGATGAGATAAAAGCAAGAAGAAAAATAAATCAACTAAAACTTGCTAAGAAAATACAAGAAGAAGCAAAGAGTTTAAATTTTACAAAGGAGCAACTTACCAATATAGGTCTAAAAGAACTTGCAGTTATTGAACAGCATGCTATTTTAGAAGAAGACGAAACATTGCAAAGTATGTGGGCAAAACTTATTGTGGATTCTGTAAGCAATAATGAAGATAAAGATAATTTGATTTTTATGAATATATTAAAAGAGATAACTCCTGTGCAAGCAAAAATATTAAAATTTTACTATGAAGTTATAATCAATAAAAGAGAATACCCTAGCTTAGACAGAGTTCTTAAAGCAGTAGTCGTAAAAAATGAAATTTTAAAACATTTAGATATAGATGAAGATCGCTTTGTTTTCAACATAAGCTCTCTTATGAGATTAGGATTAATAACACAATCAGACATCCCTAGCCAAGTTTTAATAGGTACCGGTACTATACCGATCGGATATAATAAAACAACGCTTACGCCACTTGGTTTTGAGTTTGTGAAAAAATGTATAGGCAATGTTTAGAGTCAAAGTATAACGGTCTCAATGCCTTTTCTTGCTTAATTACTGCTTTGAATTTTTCTACATGCTAACGCTAAAGCTTAAAATTCCAGAGAGTGAAATTCTCTTGAAATTTTAAAGCTTTATTTGAATCCCTGAATTTTAAATTCTATTCGAAATTTTACTTTAAAATTTCGTCGTACCGCGCTTTTAAACCCACTATTAAATTTGCCGCTAAATTGAGTATTAGCATGAGATACGCTGTGATTTGTGCGTGTTTTCACTGCGAGACCAGCGCTATGCCGGGTTTAAATTTAGATTTTACGTCGACCAAGGCGGCTAAATTTAGAATGCACATCCTGCCGCCGCAGATATTTGCTTCCGTCCGCGCGGTTTAGCGGATGATGTGGGCTGCTGCGGCATTTTTGTTCTCATCCCACCAAATAAAATTTAAGATTTATGCCATATGTGTGTTGTGTCGCATATCTTGACGACCGGCTGCCGACGTGCGCGAGTAAGTGGTATAAAATTTATCGCACGAGCCGCCTGCGCCCGTTCGGCGTAAACTTGACCGCGCTCGCCGTTGCGAGCGTGAAATAGTATCGAGCTGCAAATTTTAAACTATCTCGCCGCACGCGCTAGAGGTGGTCATCTGCTTTGCGGGCAAAGCACACTGGGTCTTTAAACCGTCAAATTTCAAACTCCGAATTCCTCGTAAAATTTATTCAGATAATCGGCGTAGTAGAAGTTTTGATTTCTAGCGTCAAATTTACCTGCTAGCTCCAAAGCCGTTTTGTAGTCGCTCTCATCGCCGAACGCGCTAACGGCGATGAAAAATCGCAGGTCGTTCAGATCGTCGTTGCTATCGAGTATGGCGTGCGAGTGTTTGCGAGCTAAGCTTAGAGCCGTCTCGCGCTCATCCAGCCTAACGGCGATCTCGATTAGCGGGGCGATCTGATTTATAACACGAGGATTTGACTCGATCGTCGCCGCGGCCTTTGGCAGCAGGGTTTTTGCCTCCTCTATCTTGCCCGTCTTTATCATGCTAAAAAGTATCGGCGCGTAGGTTATGTGCGGCACCTCGGAGCAGGTTAGCTCGCCCGAGAGCAACGGTGCGGCAAGCTCAAGCGCCGCCGCATGCTCGCCTGCAAAATTTAAATACGCGATCTCATCGCTTGCTTCGCACGCCTCGCAGTCACCCATATCGTCTTTAGCGAGCTTTTTCCACAGCTCATAGTTTGCCTTCGCCTCTCTAGCATCGCCCATATCGATGTTTTGATTCATCAAAGCCTTGTAGTAGGCCGCCAGCGAGAGCTCCAAACGCTCGTAGTAAAACAGCATCGCCTCGTTTGCCTCGTCTATGAGTTCCTTTTCGATCACGGAGCTTTTGGCGATGCCCGAGACTATCCATTTAAATTTCCACAGGCAATCCGTAAAGTCGTCGAAATTCGGGTATTCGCTTTCTTTTAAATTTTGCGCGATGTAGTCCGTGAGCCATAAGAGCGCTCTCGTTCTTAAAACCGCGCCGAATTTTTCAAATTCGTCGTTTAGCACAAAGTCGCAAATTTGCGCGGCAAATTCGAAATTTCCCGCCTCTACGGCGTCTCTTATCGCGTCAAACAGACACTCCTCCTTATCTATCACGCTTTTAAGCCCATTTAGCTTTTCATAAAGCCCCTCTAGCGAGCCCTGTTCCATCCTTGTTCCTCATTAAATTTTGCGATAATTATATCCGTTTAGTCTGAAGTTAAGTAGGCTCGTCGAGATTTTAAAGCCTAAAAGGCAAAATGAAATTTAAACGCTATTTTAAAACAGCTCTGCTCGCGTGCCGTTTTAGCGCCCTATTTGCCACTGCGATAGGTAAATTTCAGCTTTGTTATATAAATTTAATATTAAAATGCCGTACACATAAATTTTTTAAGAAAAGGGGAATTTATGGAGATAAACATGCAGCGCCTTAAAAGCGAGTTCGAGCAGATAAGCCGCTTCGGGGCTTTAGCGGGCGGTGGGCTCACGCGGCTTGCATTTTCGCGCGAGGACAAAGAGGCGCGCGACTTCCTCATATCGCTACTTCAAAAAGAAAATTTCAAGATCAAAATCGACGATACGGGCAATATTTTCGCTAAATTTATTGACGTTAAAAATCCCGATCTACCGTCCGTAAGTGCTGGCTCGCATATCGATAGCGTGCCGCAGGGCGGCTTTTATGACGGTACGCTAGGCGTCATGGCTGCTTTGGAGGCGATCCGCGCGGTGCGAGATAGCGGCGAGGAGCTTGCGCGCCCGCTGGAGCTCATCGTCTTTGTTTGCGAGGAATCAAGCCGCTTTAAAATGGCGACCGTAGGCAGCAAGATAATTAGCGGCAAGCTCTCGCAAAAGCGGCTAGGCGAGCTAAAGGATAAAGACGGAATTTCGCTGTTTGACGCCATGCAGGCTTTCGGGCTAAATCCCGCAAATTTAAAAAGCTGCGTCCTGCCAAAATCCAGCTTTCATAGCTATATCGAGCTTCATATCGAGCAGGGGCCGGTATTGCAGAGGCGGGGTATCCCAATAGGCATCGTCACGGGTATTGCCGCGCCCGTGCGATACGAGCTGCGGATCGAGGGTAGAGCCGATCACAGCGGCGCTACGCCGATGGATATGCGCTGCGACGCCCTGGCTTGCGCTAGCGAGATCATTTTAAGCGCGGAGAGGATCGCAAAGGAGGGCAAAACCACGGTCGCGACGACGGGCTATGCAAATGCGATACCGGGCGTGCTAAACGTGATCCCCGGCTCCTGCACGCTAGGTCTTGATATACGCGATATAGACGAGGATGCGCTTAGGGCGGCGGACGATAAAATTTGCACCGCGATAGATGAAATTTGCGCTCGCCGAGGGTGCAGATTTGAACTAAAAAATCTCATCAAGGATCGCCCCGTAAAGCTAAATGGGGAGATGATAGCTCTGCTTGAGAGCTGTGCCGGCGAGCTTAAAATTCCAAGCCTAAGGCTTCCTAGCGGTGCGGGACACGACGCGATGAATATGACGGAGCTTGCGGATCGTGTTGGGATGCTTTTCGTACCGTGCAAGGACGGTATCAGCCACAACGTAAATGAAAGCATAAACTGGCACGACGCGTTTGCTACTACGAAGGTTCTAGCCGCGGCGATGTTAAGCTTAGCTAAAAAATAAAGGAGAAAAGATGGATGCTATCGCACAAAAAGTAGAGGCGCTAAAAAGCGAGATGATCGGGGATCGCAGGTTTTTTCACTCGCATCCCGAGACGGGCTGGTTTACCTTTTTTACGACCGCGGTTATCGCAGATCGTATGCAGCGCTTGGGCTATGAGATAAAGCTCGGTCGCGATGTGGTAAAGCCCGAAGCCAGACAGGGCGTAGGTAGCAAGGATGCCTGCGAGAAGGCGAAACAGCGCGCCGAAGGGCTGCTAAATGCAGATCAGATAAAATTTCTTGATGCGATGGAGGATGGGCTAACGGGCCTAGTTGCCGAAATAGACACGGGGCGCGCGGGTAAGACGGTCGCTTTTAGATTTGACATAGACGGCGTGGACGTGACCGAGAGCACGGACGCGGATCACCGCCCTTTTAAGGAGGGCTTTCGCTCCGACATTAGCGGCATCACGCACGCGTGCGGGCACGACGGGCATATCACGATGGGACTTGCTCTAGCGAAGCTGATCGCGCAGAGCCTAGACGATTTTAGCGGTAAATTTAGATTTATCTTTCAAACCGCCGAGGAGGGTACCAGAGGCGCCGTAGGCATGGAAGCTGCGGGCGTCACCAAGGGCGTGGATTATCTGCTTGGCGGTCATATCGGCTTTCAGGCGAACACGATGAGAGGCATTATCTGCGGCACCAAGAAGCTGCTTGCGACCACTAAATTCGACGTAAGCTTAAAAGGTAAGTCCGCTCATGCCGCGGGCGCACCGCAAAACGGAGCCAACGCCCTGCTCGCCGCAGCCGAGATGGCGCTTGATATGCACGGCATAACCAGGCACGCAGACGGCGTCACGCGTATCAACGTCGGCGTGCTGCGCGCGGGCGAAGGACGCAACGTCATCGCGCCTAACGGCTATCTCGCGTGCGAGACGCGCGGCGAGAGCACGGAACTGAATGAGTTTATGAAGGCCAAGTGTATGGACATAGTAGAGGGCGTTTCTAAAATTTACGGCGTCAGCTACGATGTGCAGGTTACGGGCGGTACCGCAGGCGGCGATAGCGACGAGGCTACCACGCAGCTTTACGAGGATGCGGCGAAAGCATCGCCGTTTATCGACGATGATAAAATCGTAAGGGAGCTAAACTTCGGCGCATGCGAGGACTTTGCGCATTTTATGCGCTCGGTGCAAGATGCGGGCGGCAAAAGCGGATACTTGATGATCGGCACGACGCTTGCGGCGGGGCATCACAACGGCAAATTCGACTTCGACGAGGACTCGCTGCTTGCTGGAGTGGACGTGTATCTGCGCTGCGCGTATAAGTTAAACGGCAAAATTTAAAGGAGATGAGATGAAAAGAGCACTACTTCTAAGCGCTTCCAGTTACAAAGATAGCGACTATCTGAACCACTGCAAGGGGTGGATCAAGGAATTTTTAGGAGGTCTTTGGGAGGATGAAATTTTATTCATTCCGTTTGCGGGCGTTAGGCGCACGAACGATCAATACGAGCAGAAGGTCGCGGACTGCTTGGAGAGTAACAATATCAGATCGATCCACCGATTCGCCGATATGAAAGCCGCCGTTAGAAATGCCAAATCGATCTGCGTCGGCGGCGGCAATACCTTCGTGTTGCTAAATGAGCTTTATAAATTTGATCTCTTAGGCGTGATCAAAGACGCCGTGGATAGCGGTACGCCGTATTTCGGCTGGTCTGCGGGCGCAAACGTCGCGGGCAAGACGATGATGACTACCAATGATATGCCGATCGTCTTCCCGCCCTCGCCGGTAGCTCTGGGGATCTTTCCGTATCAGATCAATCCGCACTTCATAAGCGGTAAAATTTCAAACCACAACGGCGAGAGCAGGGAGGAGCGGCTGGAGGAGTTTTTGATCGTCAATCAAAACGACAGCGTCTATGCTATGCCCGAGGGTAGCGCGTTTTTGATAAACGGAAGCGAGTGCGAGGCGATGGGGCATGCGGACGTGCTGAAATTCGAGTATAAAAAAGAGATCTCACGCATCGCCGTGGGAAGTAAATTTAAAATTTAAAAGGAGTTATCGTGCAGACGTTTAGGCTATTTTTGGCGCTTGCGGGTATCGTCGCAGTCGTCGCTTTGCTAATCATGAAAAAGGATACTAAAACCGTGCTTATCGGCGTGGGTCTGGTGCTGTGCGCGCTTTGTCTAAAGCCTCTGGACGGGCTGGGCGCCTTTACCTCGTATATGACTAAGGCGGGGCTCATTAAAGCGATCTGCGCCAGCATGGGTTTTGCCTTCGTGATGAAATTTACCGGCTGCGACAGAGCCTTGATCCGCTTACTTACCAGGCCGCTTGGGAATTTGGGCTTTTTGCTGATCCCTATCGTCGTGGCGCTTACGTACTTCATAAATATCGCGATCCCCTCCGCTGCGGGCTGCTCCGCTGCGGTCGGCGCTACGATGATACCGCTTTTAATGGCTGCAGGCATTAAGCCTGAGATGGCGGGTGCGGCGGTTTTTGCGGGCACTTTCGGCGGCGTTTTGAGCCCGGGCTCGGCGCACAACGTATTCGTAGCCGATATGGTAAAGGCGCACAACCCCTCCTACATGGTTCAGGACGTCATCGCCGTGCAGTTTTCTAGCGCGATTACCGCTTTGATCGTAGTTTTGATCGTAATTAGCATAACGGCGATAGTTTGCAAAGACTACACCAGGGGGGTGAATTATCTAGAGCAAAGAGAAGGCGGTACAAGCTCCACTGCGTCAAGCTCTGCCGCATCTGCCGCCGGTTCAAATTTGGACGCGCAGCCTCAGAAGCTAAACGTCTTGCACGCGCTTATGCCGCTAGTGCCTTTGGTGATCTTGATCATCGGCGGTACGTCCAAGCTCAACACGATCTCCTTTCTTAAATGGACCAAGATGGGCGTCGCCGAGGCGATGCTACTGGGCGCTATCGTCACCATCGTCATTACTATGACCAACCCTCAAAAGATCACGAAGGAATTTTTCAAGGGCATGGGTAGCGCGTATGCCGAGATCATGGGTATCATCATCGCAGCGGGCGTCTTCGTCGCGGGACTTAGCGCGTGCGGAGCGATCGATTTCGTAATCGAGTGGCTGAAGGGCGAGCAGGGGTACGTAAAATTCGGTGGCACCTTCGTTCCGTTTTTTATGGGCGTCGTAACGGGCTCGGGAGATGCGGCGGCGATGGCGTTTAATACCGCCGTGACAGTGCACGCCGACGCGTTAGGTTTTGAACAAGATAAGCTCGGTATGGCGGTTGCGATAAGCGGCGCGTTAGGCAGGAGCGCATCGCCGATCGCAGGCGCTTGCATCGTTTGCGCGGGACTTGCGATGGTAAGCCCTATTCAGATCGCTAAAAGAACGGCTTTGGGTATGTTTTTATCCGTCTGTGTCATCGCATTTTTCATTTTGTAAAAGGAGCCTAATATGGATATCGTGCAGAGGTTTTTAAACTATACCAAGATCAACACCACCACAAATAGAACCGCGGGTGCTGCGGGCATAATGCCCTCAAATCCCAAGGAGCTTGAGCTCGCAAGCCTCATAAAAGGCGAGCTAGAAGCCCTGGGCATAAAAAATATCAGCCTTAGCGAAAAGTCGATTTTAATCGCTAAAATTCCCTCAAATTTAGACGCATCCGCTGCGAGCATAGCGTTTTTCGCTCACCTTGATACCAGTGCCGAGCAGACGAATGATACTAAAGCTCAGATCGTAAGATACGAAGGCGGCGATATCTGCCTGAATAAAGAGCTAGAGATCTATCTTAAAGAGAGCGAAAATGAGGAGCTGCAGGATTATAAAGGAGACGAGATCATCGTAACGGACGGCACTAGCTTGCTAGGCGCCGACGATAAGGCGGCGATCGCCGCGATCGTAAATGCGCTGGAATTTTTCGTCCAAAATCCGCAGATCAAACACGGCGAGATAATCGCTTGCTTCGTGCCGGACGAGGAGCAGGGCTTGAGGGGCGCAAAGGCGCTGGACGTAAGCGAGATAGGCGCAGACTTCGGCTACTGCCTTGATTGCTGCGGCATCGGCGAGTTTATCTACGAGAACTGGAACGCGGGCGATTGCGTCGTTACCTTCAAAGGCCAGTCCGCTCATCCGATGAACGCCAAGGGCAAGCTCGTAAATTCCTTGCTTTTGGCGCATAAGTTTATCTCGCTACTGCCCGCGGGCGAGGCGCCCGAATACACCGATGGCAAGGAGGGCTATTTTTGGGTCAAGGAGCTTAGCGGCAACAGCGCAAAGACAGTCCTAAAGATCGACGTGAGGGAATTTGACGAGAAAAGATACGAGCAGCGTATGGAATTTTTGCAAAAAACTGCGGACGGGCTTCGCGCGATCTGGGGCGATCGGATCGAAATTTCGCTAAACGATCGATACAAAAACGTCTATAACTTTTTGAAAAACGATGATGCGCCGGCGATACGCTTTGCGAAGCAGGCTTTTAAAAGCCTAAACATCGAACCTAAGATCAAGCCTATGCGAGGCGGCTACGACGGCGCCGTCATCTCGGCAAAGGGGCTGCCATGCCCGAACCTCTTCACCGGCGGGCATAATTTCCACTCGATCTACGAGTATCTGCCCGTAGGCTCTTTAAAGGCAGCGAGCGAGGTGGTTAAGCAGATCATAATGCTGGCGGCGGCGCAAGCTTAGCTAGGGCGCTTTCTACTCCGCGTGCAGATTTGATTTTAATTTAGCTCATTCATTCCGCCGCGAAATTTTACCCTGCAGGACGGAATTTTTGGTCCCGTGGCGACGGATGACGCGGGCTACGACTATGACGTGGCTTTTAAGCGCTATCACTCAAGCGAGGAGATGGCGGAATTCTTGCTTACGCTTTACGACAGCGACGCGTGTGTGGGCCGGTGGATCGAAACAATTTTGAGTTCAGCTTGCAAGCCCCGCGATTTGACTACGCGGGCAAACGCTAAATTTACGCATTTAACGCGTCGGGACGAAACAGCGGCTTCTAGACCGCCATAGTCTTATAAATAAAATTTAAGCTGATTTGATGTACATTTCGCGCTGAACGTGGCTTTGAAATTTAACGCGTGAGCTATGTATTTGACTTGCGATGCGAGCTCAAGCGCGCAATTTTTGGGCCCTACTTGCAAACTAGACGAAATTTTTGGCACGGTAAAAGTAAAATTTAACCACACAATACAATGCGATAAAATTTAAAGAAATTTAGGAGCGAAAATGGGAAAATCCGCTCTTGTACTAGGCGCTACGGGCGTCGTGGGCAGAGAGCTGGTACGCGAGCTTTGCGAGAGTCCCGGTTACGATGAGGTAGAGGTATGGGCGCGCCGCGAGATAGGCTTTTGCCACCCTAAGCTTCGCGCGCGGATCATTGATTTTGAGGGTATCTCGGATATCGCACCGCATAAATTTGACGAAATTTTTTGCGCGCTTGGCACGACGATGAAGCAGGCGGGCTCGCGCGAGGCGTTTTTGCGCGTGGACGTGGACTACGTCTATGCGGCGGCGAAGTGGGGCAAAGCAGCGGGCGTGCGGCGCTTTGTGCTCGTATCATCTCCGGGTGCGAACGAGGGTTCGCCAAGCTTTTATCTGCGCGCCAAAGGACGTATTGAGCGGCGCGTGAGCGAGCTTGGTTTTGAGAGTCTTCAGATCGTCCGTCCGCCGATAATCTTGGGCGAGAGACCTGATGCTCGCCCGCTAGAACGGCTCGCGGCGGCGGTTTTTAAACTGCTGCCCGCCTGCGTGCTCGGTAAATTTAGACCTCTTAGCGGCGCAAGTATCGCTCGCGCGATGATAAATGCGGCTCTCAGCGATGCGCACGGCGTGCAAATATACGAGCCGCAGGAATTTCTATAAATCGCGGATGGAATTTCGGCGCAAGAGCGTGGCTTAGGTTAAATTTAAAACTAAAGTTTTAGGCAGTGTGGATAAAATTTTATAAATCGATCTACTTAAATTAAATTTTAAATTTAATATAATTTTATAGTAAAATTTCTCGCTTGAAATTTTCAGCGTGGAATCTTGCATACTGTGTTGTTGCAAAATTTTGTTATAAAACCCTATGCTAAAATTTTAGAACTAAATTTGCGGTGTATTTAGTTTAGCCGCGAATAAAGCCTCCTAGGGCTTCAAGCTCGCATGCGGTTATGGCAACTTCAAGCCCCGAAACAATCGTAAGTTTTGCAAGTTTTATAAATCCGCGATATTAAATCCTAAAAATTATGAGCTACTTAGGAGGCGAAAACGTCTATTTTTTCGCTTCTTTCGGCGCGGTCGGCGGGTCGAGCTGCATGATCTTATCGCCCAGGCGCTGAAAATTTGCAAGGCTTTTTAAGTGGAAATATGCTAGCTCTAGATATCCGCGGCGCGCGAAATCCGCGAGTTTTTTATCGCTTAGCTTCAAAAGCTTCTCGCGATTTACGACCGAAAAGCCGTTCAGCAGGGAGGATTCCTTGCCGCTAGAGTTGATACCGAGCTCTTTGGCTTCTAAAATCCCCGCCTTTTGAAATTCCGCCGCTGCAACGCGCGTGCGCATATCTAAATCGGCGTAATTTTTCATCACCTCTTTTAAATTTTGTAAAAACGGCGTCGGCTTACCGTCTTTAAAAAGCGCCTCTCCGTCGCCCTTGATCTGCTGTGCGTCTTTATCGAAGCAGATCGCGGTCTGTTCGCCGATCTGGGCTAGGAAAAACGGATAATTCTGCACCGAAGAAGGCACCGTTCCTTTATAATCCTTATCGATTAGAACGTTTTTGGTGCGCCCTAGCAGCGCCACCATTTTGGGCTCTTTTTCGATAGTAAATACGATAACGAGGTTGTCCGCGCAAAACGGGATCTCCGGTGCGATCACCGGCACGAAAGGCGCGGTAGGGAATGCATCCGCGTGATACTGCAAATCCGCGTGTTTAACGCTATCTAATACGACTGGGGTCATGTTGATCCTTTAAAAAATTTTAGCAATTATATAAAAAAGAATATTAAAATTCTAAAGGGTTTTAAAATTTCAGCTGTTTTTACTTGTGTAAATTTAGACATTTGGAATTTTAAATTTGATAGAATCACCGTTAAATTTAAGGAGCGAAAGTGGGCTTGGATGAGCTTTTAGCACTCGCGACGGACGCCGCAAAAAAGGCAAATGCCGCGATAATGCAAAACTACGATAAATTCGACATTTTCATCAAAGCGGACAGATCGCCGCTTACGAATGCGGATCTCGCGGCAAATGATGTAATAATGAGCACCCTGGAGCCTAGCGGCATCGCGATCTGCTCGGAAGAATGCGTGCTGGATAGCAAGCAGCGCATGAGCGAGGAGAGATTTTGGCTCATAGATCCGCTGGACGGCACGAAGGAGTTTATCGCGCGCAACGGCGAGTTTTGCGTCTGCATCGCGCTGATCGAGCATGGGCGCCCGATTTTATCGGCGATCGGCGTGCCCGTAAGCGGCGACATATATAGCTCGAATGGCGGCGGAGTCTATAAAAACGGCGCGCTGCTCGCTCGCCCCGCTAGCGCGCCGCAAATCTTCATGCAAGGGCACTATAGTAGATCCGCAAAATACGTGCAATTCGCGCAGAAATTTGGAATGCAACTAATGTGCAAAGGCTCTGCGATAAAATTTTGCATCTTAGCCGAGGGAGGCGCCAGCGCGTATGCGAGATTTAGCGACTGCTCACTTTGGGACATCGCCGCTGGGGATTTTTTGCTGCATCAAAGCGGCGGAGCGGTAGTGGATCTCAAGACGATGAAGGCGCCTCTTTATAACGGAAAAAGCCTGATAAATAATCATTATTTGGCGGTAGGTGCGAATGCGATGAAAAATTTATCCAAAATGTTAGAATTTGCAAAGAATTTTTAAGTTAAATTTATAGTAAACGCTCTATAATATAAGTCCAAAATTTTTTATCAAAGGATAAAAACATGAAGGGTTTTACTATGATCGAATTAATTTTCGTGATCGTGATTTTAGGTGTTTTGGCGGCAATTGCCATTCCAAGACTAGCAGCTACACGCGATGATGCAGAAGTCGTTAGAGCAGCGCAGAATGTATCTACATCGCTGACTGATCTAATGGCTTATTATACTTCGCAAGGCGAGTATGATAATAGCACGACAGGTTTTAATAACATGACGAATGTTAAAAATCCTATTACCGTAAAAGGCAAGACTTGTGCTACATATACCGTCGATAGCAAAACCAAGGTTACTCTTACAAAAAAGATGGATGGTTTATGCGCTCAGGTATGGGATATGCCGGGGTTAAAGAATATAAATACCGTCTATGCGTCTGACGCTTTATTGATTATTAAGCAGTAGCTTCTTTGGCGCAGGGACTATCTCTGCGCCTTTTTATTCAAAAATCCAAGCAAAATTCCAACCATCCAAATAATTGCGAAAAATATAAAGATAAAGCTCCAAAATTGCGCCAGATCCACGCTTTTACTTGCCGGGAATAGATACCAACCTCCGCTATAAAGCGCCGTTAGTTTGGCTTGCAGTCCGTCTAGCGTTGTATCGGTTGGCACCGCTGGTACGTCGAATGCGCAGCTGTTAAATGGCTTAAAAATTGGCACTACGCTTAGATCAAAATTTAAAAATTTCACCGCTCCACCACAGCCGCTCATCCCGCTCATATCTCCGCTCCCTCGCAGTACCGTGTGAATTTTAGCTAAATTTAATGACGATACGAAGCCCAGCGTCGCGCCGTAAAACCACACCGCATATCCGCAGATCACGCCGTAAACGTCCTTGCCGCAAACCGCTAAAATCACCGCTCCTAGCGCTATGGCGCAAAGTGCGAATCTCACGTGAATGCTAAAGCTTTCCGGATAGATAAAAAGGAATTTTTGCAAGAAAAAATATGAAAACGCTAGCCAAAAAAGCGCCCAGATAGCGCAAAAAGCGAGAAATTTTTTAGAGTATCTGTTTTGAAATTTTAAAATCATAAAAATCCTTTCCTCGCATGATTTTATAATAAATTGCAGATATTTTTGCTAAAATTCCAGCTTTTATAGCAAAAATTTAAAGCAAAGGGTAAAATTTTGAGGAATTTTTTACGCAAATTAGAAAGAGCTTTTGATGCGTTCGCAAATATTTTAGGCGTATTGAGTATCGTATTTTTGGCGCTTTTAGTTATAGTCGTTTTTTACAATGTTGTGGCGCGTTATCTTTTTCCAGCCGCAAATTCCGTCGCTATGCAAGAACTTACGTGGTGGCTATATTCGGCGATGTTTTTATTCGGTGTGACCTACGCGCTCAAAGAAAACGCCCACGTTCGCGTGGATATTTTTTACGAAAAATTTAGCCCCACTGCAAAAGCGCTCATAAATATCTTAGGTACGATATTCTTCATTTTGCCTTTCGTGGCGCTCGTGGCGTTTTTTTCGATCGATTATGTAAGCGAGGCTTATACGAGCCATGAGGCCAGCGCGAATCCTGGCGGCATGCAGCATCTTTGGATCATCAAGTCCGCAATCACGCTTAGCTACGCGTTTTTATTTATCTACGCATTTGGGTTTTTGATTAAAAATATTAATGCCCTGCTTGATGTTAGGGAAAACAAAGGCTCGGAATTTCTTAGTGGGAATTCTTCGGGCGCGCAGAGTGTGTGAGGGCAAAATGAGCTTAAATTTAAAATTCTATAAATTTTACGCTTTTCGCGCTTGGGCGGAATTTTGCCATGGCAAGATAAAAGGTGACGAGCTATGATAGGCATAGTAATGTTTGCGGCAGCGCTTTTTATGCTGTTGCTCGGTTTTCCCGTTGCGTTTACGTTCGGAGCCGTGGCGGTGATTTTTGGCTTTATCTACGGACTTAGTGAGGCGTGGGATTACGCGCAGGGCTTTGAAATTTTAACCGAAGCTTTCGAGGATATGAGCAGGCAGTTTTTCTCACTGATGCCTAATAGAATTTACTCGATTATGGAAAATCAGCTATTAATTTCGGCGCCGCTTTTTATTTTGATGGGTATGATTTTGCAAAAGACTCGCCTTGCGGAGCGCTTATTAGAGTCGATGGCATTTTTATTCGGCGGCGTACGAGGCGGCGTGGCGATCAGCACTGTTTTGGTGGGCGCGTTACTTGCGGCTACGACGGGCATCGTGGGTGCGACTGTCATCGCTATGGGCGTTATCAGTTTGCCCGTGATGATGAAATACGGCTACGATAAGCCACTGGCTACTGGCACTATCGCTGCCGCGGGTACGCTTGGGCAGATTATCCCGCCTTCGATCGTGCTGATTATTTTAGGCGATATACTTTCTGTTTCGGTAGGTGATCTTTTTTCTGCAGCAGTTATTCCTGGGCTCGTGCTAGTGGGTTTTTACGTGATTTATATTGCGATTATTTCATATATTTGCAAAGATTATGCGCCGCCTGTTCCGCCGCTAGAGGGGCTTAGCAAATCAAAGCAAATTTTTATCGCGCTTAAAAACGTCGTGCCGGTGCTCGTGCTGATTTTGCTCGTCTTAGGATCTATTTTTGCGGGCATCGCTACGCCTACGGAGAGCTCGTCGGTAGGCTGCTTGGGTGCGATAGCGCTAGCTGTCTTATACCGCACGTTTTCGTTTAGACTGATCTATGACGCGCTAAAAAATACCGCTAAAATTTCGGGCATGGTTTTTATGATTTTGATGGGCGCCACGGCATTTTCGATGATTTTTTCTTACACGGGTGGAGATGAGGTCGTAAAAAATTTTATGGAAAATCTGCCCGGTCAAGCATGGGGATTTATCGCGCTTACGATGGTAGTTATCATAGTGCTTGGGTTTTTTCTCGATTATGTCGAAATTTCATATATCATTTTGCCGATACTTTTGCCGATAGTAGAGTCTTTGCATATTAATCCCGTATGGTTTGCGATCTTAATCGCTGTAAATTTACAAACGTCGTTTATGACGCCGCCATTTGGATTTTCGATATTTTTCTTAAAGGGCGTGACGCCTCCGCAAATCCATACCACGGATATTTACAAGGGCGTACTGCCTTTTATTTTATTGCAAATTCTAGTGCTATTAACGCTCGCAATCTTTCCGGGGGTTTTTGGTTTAAAAGCTTTTTTAGGCTAGAAATATTAAAATTCACGCTAAATTTAACCTAGGAGCTAAAAATGGCTAAAAAGCTTATCGACGTTATGGATACGACCTTTCGCGACGGATTTCAGTCAGTTTTCGGCGCGCGCGTGGCGATGGAGGATTTCCTGCCTGCCGTTAGCGCGGCAAAAGACGCGGGCATCACGCACTTTGAGTTCGGCGGCGGCGCGCGGTTTCAGAGCCTGTATTTTTACCTAAACGAAGACGCCTTTGAGATGATGGATAAATTTAGAAGCATCGTGGGGCCTGAGGCGAATCTGCAAACTCTTAGCCGCGGCGTAAATACCGTCACGCTCGATACAGGCAGCCGCGAGATCATCGATCTGCACGCCAAGCTTTTTGCCAAACACGGCACGACGACAATTCGAAATTTCGACGCGCTAAATGATGTGGAAAATTTAAAATTTAGCGGCGAGTGCATACATCGTCATGGCCTTAAACACGAAGTTGTGGTTACGATGATGGATCTGCCGCCGGGATGCAGCGGCGCGCACGACGCTGCGTTTTATGAGAGAATTCTGCGTCAAATTTTAGATGCGCAGATTCCGTTTGATAGCGTCTGCTTCAAAGACGCAAGCGGCACCAGCAGCCCGCAGAAGGTCTATGAGACGATCAAGCGGGCGCGTAAAATTTTAGGCGACGGCGTGCATATTCGCCTACATACTCACGAGACGGCGGGCGTTAGCGTCGCATGCTACCAGGCTGCGCTCGTTGCGGGCGTAGACGGCATCGACCTTGCCGCACATCCCGTAAGCGGCGGCACGAGCCAGCCGGACATCCTTACGCTGCTGCACGCGACAAAGGGGCAAAATTTCGACCTGGGCCTGGATGCAGAGAAAATTTTAAAATACGAAGAGGTTTTGGGCGAGTGCTTGAAGGATTACTTCATGCCGCCCGAGGCTACGCAGGTAAGCCCGCTCATTCCGTTTTCGCCGATGCCCGGAGGCGCGCTTACGGCAAACACCCAGATGATGCGCGATAATAAAATTTTAGACAAATTTCCGGCCGTCATCAAGGCTATGCGCGAGGTCGTCGAAAAGGGCGGCTTCGGCACGAGCGTGACGCCGGTCAGTCAGTTTTATTTTCAGCAAGCGTTTAACAACGTAATGTTCGGCCCGTGGAAAAAGATCGCCGAGGGCTACGGCAAGATGGTGTTAGGCTATTTCGGCAAAACGCCCGTTAAGCCGGATGAAGGCGTGATTAAGATGGCGGCGGAGCAGCTGGGACTACAGCCTACGACCAAACACGCCGTAGATATTGCCGATGCAGACGAGAGCAAGAGCGTCGCGTATGCGCAGAAAATTCTACGCGAGCAGGGCATCGAGCCTAGCGAGGAGAACATATTTATCGCGCTTGCGTGCAAAGAAAAGGGTATCGCGTTTTTAAAAGGCGAGGGTAAGGTGATGAGTCGTAAAAAAGAGGACGTAGCGCCCGCTGCAAGCCATCAAAACGGTATTTCTAAAAACGGTAAATTTGACGTTAAAATTAACGGCAAAATTTACAGCGTAGAATTTGCCGGACAAAATGTGCTCGTAAACGGCGATCGATACGACGTTAGCTTCGATACCTCAGCGCCCGCAAAGCCGCAAGTGCAAGCTAGCCCCGAAAGCAAGGCAAGCGGTACGGACGATAACGATATAAAAGCGACGCTTCCTAGTAATGTATTTAAAATTTTAATAAAGGAAGGCGACGCTGTTAAGGCGGGGCAGAATGTCATCGTTCTTGAAGCGATGAAGATGGAGATAAATATCGAAAGCCCACGCAAAGGCATAATCGATAAAATTTTAGTCGCCCAAGGCGATACGGTCGATGCCGATCAAGTGCTCGCGATTTTAAGATAAATTCCAAATTTGGGCGGTGCTTCCGCCTAAATTTCATGGCGATCATCCTCGGTGCTTAAGCGAACTCACCTAAATTTTAAGCTATAATAGCGCAATCTTTTATCAAAATTTAATTTAAAAAGGACGCAAAATGACAACTCCGAACGATCTGGATAAACTAGGTCTTAAAGATATCAAAAAAATCAACCACAACCTAAGCTATGACGAGCTTTTCGAGCTTGAAAAGGCTATGAATGAAGGGCGCGTGTCAAGCAACGGCACCTTTATGGTGGACACGGGCATCTTTACGGGTCGCAGCCCCAAGGATAAGTACTTCGTAAAACAAGATCCGAGCCAAAAATACATCGCGTGGGGCAAGGTAAATCAGCCCATCTCGAAAGAGCTTTTCGATAAGCTTTTAGCCAAAGCCAAAGCCCAGCTAAGCGGCAAGGAAATCTTTATCCAAGACGCATTTTGCGGCGCGAGCGAAAAGAGCAAAAAATCGGTTCGCTTCGTAACCGAAGTCGCATGGCAGGCGCATTTCGTAAAAAATATGTTCATCCGTCCAAACGAGGCCGAGCTGGCTAAATTTAGCCCTGATTTCGTGGTTTACAACGCGTGCAAATGCAAAAACGAAGATTACGCGAGCGACGGGCTACACTCCGACGTTTTCGTTATCTTTAACGTCGAGGAAAACGTCGCGGTTATCGGGGGCACGTGGTACGGCGGCGAGATGAAAAAGGGCATTTTCTCGATGATGAACTACTGGCTCCCGCTTGCGGGCAAGATGTCGATGCACTGCTCGGCAAACGTGGGTAAAGATGGCGACACGGCGCTATTTTTCGGCCTAAGCGGTACGGGCAAGACGACGCTATCAACTGATCCAAACCGCAAGCTAATCGGCGACGATGAACACGGCTGGGACGATGAGGGGATATTTAACTTCGAGGGCGGCTGCTACGCGAAGTGCATAAATTTAGACCCGAACAGCGAGCCTGAAATTTACGCCGCGATCAAACGCGACGCGCTGCTTGAAAACGTGGTCGCCAACGAGGCTGGCGTCGTGGACTACAAAGACGGCAGCAAGACCGAAAACACCCGCGTCAGCTACCCGATCTATCATATCGAGGGCTATGAGCCAAGCTCCGCAGGCGGCCATCCGAAAAATATAATCTTCCTAACAGCCGACGCATTCGGAGTTTTGCCTCCGGTCGCAAAACTAACCAAAGAGCAGGCGATGTATTATTTCCTAAGCGGCTACACGGCCAAAGTCGCGGGCACCGAGCGCGGTATCACCGAGCCCGTGGCGACCTTTAGCGCGTGTTTCGGCGAACCGTTTATGCCGCTACACCCGACTGTTTATGCTAAGCTGCTAGGCGAAAAGATCGATAAGCATAATGTGAGCGTCTATCTCGTAAATACGGGCTGGAGCGGCGGCGCGTACGGCGTGGGCAAGCGAATGAGCATCAAAGCCACGCGCGCATGCATAAACGCGATCTTAGACGGCAGTATCAAAAAGTGCGAATTTGAAAATTTTGAAAAATTTAACCTCGCTATCCCAAAAGAGCTAGCAGGCGTCGAGACGAAGCTGCTAAATCCTATCAACACATGGACGCATCCTGCGGAATATAATATCGCGCGCGATAAGCTAGCAAAGATGTTTGAAGAGAATTTTAAACGCTACGAGGACGTAAAAGAGGGGGTCGAGTTTGCTAAAGCAGGCCCTACGGCTTAGGCTCCTGGGCCTCGGGGCGATCTGCGCGCTTTTTGCCGCATGCGAAGATACCCCCTCAAATTTAAAACAGCCGCTCGTTGCGATGAGCGGCTTTTCCTTTTACGACGATCCGCTAAGCTACATCAACAATGTGCGCGCAAAGTCAGGGCTAAATCAGCTTGCGCAGAATGAAATTTTAAACACCTCCGCGCTTAATCACGCAAAATATGTCGTCGCAAACGAGGCGATGTCGCACGACGAGAGCCCGGGCAAGCCGAATTTTACGGGCGAAAATCCGTCAAAGCGCGCTTTTTACGCAGGCTATAATGCCGCAGTACGGGAAAATTTATCCTATAACTCAAGCGATCTTAAAAGCGCGATTGACGGGCTACTCAGCGCGATTTACCATAGATTTGCATTTTTGGATTTTGCCTCGGACGAGATCGGCATCGGCTATTTTGAGCACGGCAAAAAAAGCAGCTACGTTTTTGAGATGGGAAATTCGCGCCTAAACGCCTTTTGCTCGCAGAATTTAAACGACGAAGGAAGCGGCAAATTTCTACTGGGGATGTGTAAAAACGAAACGCTACGGATGAGGGAGGATAAGTTTAAAAGCGCCACCGCGCTAAACTCGCGCCCTTACGTCTATTACCCGAACGACGAGCCCGCGCTTGCGTTTTTCAGCAATGAAATTCCAAATCCCATGCCAGAGTGCAAAATCACCGCAAATCCTGTAAGCGTGGAGTTTGATTCCGCCCAGCCGCCCGTAACGATGAAAAGTTTTAAAATTTACGAAGGCGGCAGGGAGCTTCAAAACGTTAAAATTTTAGACAAAAGCTCCGATCCTAACGCGATTTTGAGTGACAGGCAGTTCGTGCTTTTCAGCAGAGAGGTTTTTAAATTCGACTACAAATACGGCGCAGAGTTTAATTACGAGCAGGGCGGGAAGCAAAAGACGCTGCGGTGGGAGTTTATCACGCAGGCGCCTAAATTTAGATACTTCGTCGTGCAAGGCGGAGAAAATCTGAGCGTGAAAAACGGCGCGTTTTACGATATATTCGTAGCTCCCAAAGACTGCAACGATTTGATGAAAAGCTACAAAACCAGCTACTCTTTTATGGATAAGCCCGAGATTTCAAGCCCCGCGGCGAATATGCTGCGCGTAAAGCTAAACGGCGCAAAGGGCGCGAAGCTTGAAATTTCAACGGACAACGGCGCGATAATAAATCTGTATTTAAGCGACGACTCCAAAAGCTACGGCGGCATGGGTAAAATTTACACCGCAATCGCGGTGGTTTTGGTAGCGATCATTTTGTTTTATCTTTTGGCAAGAAGAAGAGGGCGATAGGTGCGAAATCTATTTTCGCGACCTCTGTTTTTGTTTGCACGCACAGGGGCGCATAATGCCATCCAGCGTGAAATTTAATGCAGAGCTCGGCTTTTAAATTTCTCGTCGCAAGTCGAGGTTGGCGCCAAATTTTAATCTAAATTTGGATTTATCTCATCCGCAAGTTTTAAAATTTTATCCTGCACGGCACCTGGCGCATAGATATCCATTCACTCTATCCCATTCGAAGCGCTAAAAAGCACGGCGATCCGCCCCTCGCTCATCGCACGCTTGGCAAGTTTGGTTGCCGAGGGGTTGTTGCCCATATTTGGCGTCTCGTCTATGCTTATCTCGGCGCAGCGGCGCAAAATAGGCGCCGGATCAAACTCTCCGTTCAATAAAATAATAACCGAGCCGCGCCTAAAACTGCAGGCGTTCCAAAAGATCTCGGCGCCGTTTACGCATTCGCGCGAAAGATCGAGGCGAAATTTCCCCGCTCGCGCACGAGAAAACTAAACTCGTTTAAGTTTGGCGGATGCTCTACGCTACCGAATGCCCCCACGATGCTATCTTTGCGGCCGTTATAGACATAGGCGGCGAGCGCATTTTGCAGTAGCGGCGCGATGATCTGATCATGCGCGCTCGTATGGTCGCCCTCTCTGGCGCGACCTGCGATCTTTACAAAAAACGGCTTGAAATACTCCATAAACGCTCCTTAAGCTTATAAAATTTGCTCGTTTTTGCTTTTAAATTTAACGGCTCTCACTTTTAAATTTATGCCTATTTGGCTCTTGCGATAGCCGAATTTAGTTCGCGGCGCCCGCTTTTTCGGCTCGCTTCAACCGCCGCCGTTTTAAATTTTACTCTTGTATCTGCTATCGTAGCTCGTTGCGCTTATGCATCGTTTTTATGTCTATTAAATACAACCTTGAGGCGGTTTAGATTTTACACAAAATACTCGCGCGCAGCATCCTTGCTCTCAAAGGGGCTTGCGCTCAGCTCGCTGCCCTCTATGAGCAGGGCGTAGCGGCGCGTGGCGTCCGTTTTGGCGTAGGTCAGCGCCAGCCTCGCCGCAAGTTCTCTATCCGCCTCGCTCGCGCCCCTACTTAGCAGGCTTAGCGCGCCCACGACGTCGTCTTTAAATTTTATCTCGCTAAATTTCGGATTTTGCACTGCGGCAAGCTTTTTGTTGTCGCTCTCGTCGCGTCCGATTATGAGCTTGGCGCCGCCCGGCAAGCGCAGATGGCGTCCAAATTTTAAAATTTTAGCGTCCTCAGGCGTTTCGATCTTTTCAAATTTTACCGCATCCTTGATCCGCTCGCTAAAGCTCTGCACGGTCAGTAGACAGCCTCCCGCTGGCGTTTCGTAATCCTCAAAACCAAACTCTGCCGCGAGCTGCATCTGCTTAGTGCGCCCGCGCCCGCTGATGTCAAGCAGCGCGCCCCTATCTACCCAGCCCTTGATCTCGGGCGTCGTGGGCGGCAGCAGCTTCGCGCACAGCGGACGCAGGATCAACCCCTCCTCATCGCCGCTAAGCCCGCCGACCTGAGCTAGAGCTTGCGCGCGCTGGCTCATCGGGCGCTGTCCGAGCACCTCGCCCGTGATGATGAAGCTCGCCCCTTCGCTTTGCAGCATCGCAAGCGCGGTCTTAAACATATATCCGTGGCAGTCGATGCAGGGGTTGAAGTGCTTGCCGTAGCCGTATTTGGGCTCGAAAAGCACCTGCCGCAGATACTCGCTTCTGATATCGACGCTTTTAAAATCCGCCCCCGCGGCTGCGGCTCTGCGGCGCATGATCTCGCCCTTATCGTCCTTGCCGCTAAATCCGATATCCATATTCAGCGCGAGCACTTCGATGCCTTGCGAGACGATGAGTTTGATCGCGAGCATGGAGTCAAGCCCGCCGCTAAAGAGCGCCAATGCCTTCATTTCGTTCCTTTACTTGAGTTGATTGATCTTTTTTTGATACTCCAAGATCCGCTCGATCTTGTCGGGCGCGTCGGAGTTTTTGAGCTTTTGCATCAGATCTTGCAGGGCGTTGCGGCGTAAAATTTTGCACGCGTCGTTAAAAAGCGCCGCGCCGCCAATCGGCAAAATTTCATCATCCAGCGCAAGCGCGCGCAGATTTTCGCGGGCTTCGCTTTCGGCGTTTTGAGCATTTTGAGCTGCGGCTTTCTTTTCGCCTTGCTTTGCGACGTTGTTTACTTCTTGCTTCTCGCCGCTGTTTGCGCCCTGCTGCGCGGAAGAGCCTTTTAAATTTACGGCGCCTGCGGAGGCTTGCCCGATAAAATTCTCGCTGCTTTTTAAATTTACGCTCTCGCCCCGGATAATTTCTCCCGCGCCGCCTGCAGTAAAATTTTTAGAAGCGCTGTCTACATTGCCGTCCTCGCCCGCGATGAAATTTTTAAAATTTCCGTCGCTGCGAGCGAAAGCCAAAAACGCCTCGAAAATATCGCCGTGCATGCGAAAATCGCGCCGCTCCAAGCAGCCGAGCCCGAGCTGTGCCATCTCGCCATCGAGCAGCATCGATTTTATAATCTGAAGCTCCGCGATCTCCTTGCGGCGCAGTAGCGTCCGCCCGAGCCTCGCCGAAGCCGCAGGCGGCGCAGAGCTTTCGTAGCGCGCCGTGTTTTGCGCGCGAACAAAATTTCCGCCGTTTAAGCTCCCGCTCGCACCGCCCCTACCGTCTGCGCCGCGCCCTTCGTAAGAGCCGAAATCGCGAGAGCCGAAGCTCCCGCCCTCGTTAAAATTTCGCTCCTCAAAGCCCGCGCCGAAATTTTTACCGCCGTGAGCGAGATTGAACGAAGCGGGCGAGACGTTTAAAATTTGCGCCACTAGGCTCTGATAGGACTCGGCTAGCACGGGGCCGAGCGCTGCGGTAAATTCTTTGATCTCATTTAGCGCCGCTTCTTTTTGCACGGGGCGGGCGAGGTCGTATTTTTTAGCGATTCTTCGGATCAGAAACTCCCCGCTCTCCATGCCGCTAGCATAAATTTGCTCTAGCTCGCGCACCTTGCCCGCCGCAATCATATCCGCAGGATCGGCACCGCCGCCGATTATAGCGACGCTTGAGTCGATCTTATTCAGACACAAAAGCCGCGCCGATTTTATCGCCGCATTGATGCCCGCGGCGTCGCCGTCGAAGCTAAGCACGACGTTAAGCTCCGCGCGCTTTATAAGTGGCAGATGAGCGGGTGTCAGCGCCGTGCCGAGCACCGCTACGGCGTTGTCTATGCCCGCTTGATGCAGCATGATGACGTCCATGTAGCCCTCGGTGATGATGAGGGTTTTTTTGGCGATCGCACTTTTTTTCGCAAGATCGAATGCGTAGAAAATTTTAGATTTGTCAAACAGCGCGCACTGCGGCGAATTGACGTATTTAGCCGGGTTATCGCTTATCGTGCGGCCGCCGAAGCCCACAAGCTTGCTCGCGTGGTTGTAGATCGGAAAGGTGATCCGCTCAATGAAGCTAGCATAAAGCCCGCGCTCGTTTTGCTTCACCGCACCCGCATTTAGCGCGTCTTGCGGCGGAATTTCTTCGTTTTGCAAAACTCTGATCGTCTGCGCGCTAGCTCCTGCGTAGCCAAGACCGAATTTGCGAATGCTTTGTTCGCTCAGTCCGCGATCGTACAGGTATTTCACGGCAGCGGGATTTTGATAAAGGCAGCTTTGGTAGTAGGCGTTTAAAATCCCGAGCACCTTCTTCTCTTCGCTGCGCTCCTGCACCTTAGCGCCGGTGTATTGCAGCGCGAAATTATACATCCCCGCAAGCTTTTCGACCGCTTCTGGAAAGCTTATCTTTTCGTAATCTTGGATAAATTTAATCGCGTTGCCGCCCGCTTTGCACGAAAAGCAGTGAAAAATTCCAAGCTTGGAGCTCACGCTCATGCTCGGGTGCGAATCGTCGTGGAAAGGGCAGACGCCTACAAAATTTGCACCGCTGCGCTTAAGCGGGACATATTTTTCTACGACGTCTACGATATCTACGGTGGCCAGCAGATTTTCTATGCTTTCGTTTTTAATCATAAGCGAAATTATACCCGCACTTTGCTATAATTGCCCTTTATTTTTGCGACGAGGTTTGATTTGGATAATTTTTTCTTAGACGATCGCGACCCGATTTTCGGGCTTATCATGCTAATAAGCATAATCTTACTGGTGTCGATTCTAAGCTACATTTGGGGAGTTTTTTCTAAAAAAAACGAGAGGCAGAGCCTAGAGAATTTTATCAAAAAATTTGACACTCTAGATGCGCTTAGCTCGGAGCACAGACAGCTTTTGGCAAGCCCGCAAATTGATATCCCGACGCTTGGAATTTTGGCTAGCTCTTTCGTCAAAAGCGGCGACTTCGAGCGCGCGATAGAAATTTATCTAATCGCGCTAGGCAAGGCTAGCGGCGGCGTACAGAGGGAGTTTATCCTCACCAATCTCGGTATCGTATATTTCAAAGCGGGCTTTTTGGGACGCGCCGAAGAGGTGTTTTTGCAGGCGCTGAAGCTACGCCCGAGAAACAAAGAGGCTCTTACGCATCTTACGGTGATTTATGAGCGGCTGAAGCGCTTTAATGAGGCGCTTGAAGTGCTTGACGCGCTGCGCGAACAGGACGCCGAAGTATATGCTCAAAGCCAGTTCGAGCGCGCGCAAATTATCGCAAACGACGCCAATACGCCGTTTAACAAGAAAATCGCTAAAATTTCAAAGCTAAACTTCAAAGGCGCAGGGCGGTTCTGCATGGAGCTTTTTATCAAAAACAAAGAGCCTATGGAGGGTTTCGATCGCTTCCCGCCGATCGAGCAGGCGATCGATCTGATCTATGATTTCCCTGCAGCGGTAAATACGCAGGATGCGGAGTACAACGCGCTTTTTTACGCGCTTGGAAAAAGCGATCAAAAGCCGCAGAGCGCGAGTAAAATTTTTGAGATCAACGCGCTTATGGCTATGAAAGACGCGGGCTTTGAAGACGCGGGGCTTAGCTTTAGCTACACCTGCGCGAAGTGCAAAAGCTCGGTGGGGCTTTTCTCGCACCGCTGCCCAGTCTGCTACGAGCTAGGCAGCATGGAGATCAGGGCGCAAATTTCGGAGAAAACCGGTGAAATCGGTCAAACTTTTTAGCGACGGCAGCTGCCTCGGAAACCCCGGAGCAGGCGGCTGGGCTTACATACTGCAATACGGCAACGCGATAAAAAAGGCAAGCGGCGCAGAGGCGATGACGACGAATAATCAAATGGAGCTAACGGCCGCTATAATGGGGCTTAGCGCGCTTAAGCAGCCTTGCTGCGTCGAGCTTTTTACCGACAGCGAATATGTCGTTAAAGCGATAAATTCCTGGCTCGCAAAGTGGGTCGTTACCGATTTTAAGGGCAAAAAAAACGCGGATCTGTGGCGAAGATACCTTGCGGCGGCAGCGCCTCACGAGATTAAGGCCTCCTGGGTCAAGGGACATGCGGGTCATCCGCAAAACGAGGAGTGCGACGCTATGGCTCGCGCGGCCGCAGAAGCGATAAAGGGATGAAATTCTACGGCGAAGCTTGCGGTTACGCGGATTTAGCATAGATTTACCCGCGTTTGCTTTGCACGCAGAGCTGCTTCGGCGTAAATTTTATCGCCGCCGGTTTAGCGCGTTCGTTCACGTAATCGAGCCTTAGCGAAGATTTCGTTAGCAGTGAGCAGGCTTTGGCGCGACTCTATTCGCGACGGGTCTATTTTTGGCGAGGACTTCGTTTGCGGCAAGTGTGCTTCGGCACGATTTGCGTTAGGATTAGCGGGCACGTTTAAATTTTATTCGTCGCAGATCGGCGTCAGTGCGTTTTATTCGGCGCATTAGTACAAATTTAGCGCGGGCTATACCTGCGCTCGCGTTCGTTTCGTTTGCGCAGGTTTTGTTCGCACCGGATGCCGTTTGCGTGCGAGCCGCCGCGGATTTCGTAGAATTTTATAAAAAGGTTGATAATGCAAAATTTAGAAAAATTACAAGAAAAACTTGGCTATAAATTTAAAAATTTAACCCACCTCAAGATCGCTCTTACGCACAAAAGCGCCAAAAACGGGCACAACAATGAGAGGCTGGAATTTTTAGGCGATGCGGTGATGGATCTGATCGTGGGCGAGTATCTTTTCAAAAAATTTAGTAGCGACGAGGGCGATCTGAGCAAGCTGCGCGCCGCACTCGTGAACGAAAGCAGCTTTTCTAAATTTGCAAAATTTTTGGGCATCGGCGAGAACCTGAATATGTCGCTGTCTGAGGAGCGCAATGGTGGGCGAGAGAAGCCCTCGCTGCTTTCGGACGCCTTTGAGGCGATAATGGGCGCCGTCTATCTTGAGAGCGGGCTGCAAAACACCGCCCGCATCGCGACTGCAATTTTAGAAATCCTCTATCCGCGCATCAGCTTTAACGAGCTCGTGCGAGACTACAAAACCGCGCTGCAAGAGCTCACGCAGGCAAAATTCGGCGTCACGCCCGAATACGTCCTTTTAGGCTCGAGCGGCCCTGATCACAAAAAAAGCTTCGAAATGGCGGCGCTTATTGGCGGCAGGCGGCTCTCATCCGCCGTGGGAGCGAGCAAAAAGGAGGCCGAGCAAAAATGCGCGCAAATCGCGCTCGAGCTTTTACAAAACGGCGCCTCGCACGGCACTAGCGCAACAAATAGCGAGCAAACAGCATGCGCTAGCGACGCACAAAACGGCGCGAACTGTGCTCAGAACGGCAAAAAAGGCTCAAGAAATGGCGGCGGACGGGCGCGGGGCAGCACAAAAAGCGAGCATAATAATCGAGGCGGCAAAAAAAGCGGGCGTGATACGGACAAACAAAGCGGCGGCGATCAAGGAGACGCACTATGAATACCTTCGGCGAGAGATTGCGTCTTAGCACCTTCGGCGAGAGCCACGGCGCGGCAATCGGCGGCGTTTTGGGCGGCTTTCCGGCTGGCGTGGAGATCAAGATTTCAAATATCCAAAGCGAGCTTGACCGCCGCAAACCGGGCGGCAGATACGCTACGCCGCGCAAAGAAGCCGATGAGATCGAAATTTTAAGCGGAATTTTTGATGGCCGCAGCACCGGCGCGCCGATCGGATTTATCATCCGCAACGCAAACCAGCACTCAAAGGACTACGAAAATCTAAAGGATGTTTTCCGCCCCGCACACGCCGATTTTACATATTTTGCCAAATACGGACTGCACGATTACCGAGGCGGCGGACGAGCAAGCGCGCGCGAAACCGCCGTGCGCGTGGCTGCGGGAGCATTTGCGCAGATCCTGCTAGATCACTTTAAAATTTCCGTAAAAAGCGGAATCTGCGGCGTGGGCGAAATTTACGCGGAAAATTTAGACTTCGACTTTGCGCAAAACAGCGAGATTTTCGCGCTCGATCCCGCTGCGGAGAGCGCGCAAAAGGAGCTAATTCTAAGCGTCAAAAATGCGGGCGATAGTATCGGCGGTTGCGTGCTAACTCGCGTTACGGGCGTGCCTGCTGGGCTCGGCGAGCCGCTGTATGGTAAGCTCGATGCGGCGCTTGCGGGCGCGCTGATGGGCATAAACGGCGTAAAGGCCGTGCAGATCGGCGCCGGAGTGAAAGTAAGTACGCTAAAAGGCAGCGAAAACAACGATTTTATGCGCGCTAGCAAGGATGCGATCCGCACCAACGGCGGCAAGATCGGCGCAAATTTCGCAAGCAACAACGCAGGCGGGATCTTAGGCGGCATAAGCAGCGGCGCGCCTATCGAGATTGTGACGCATTTTAAGCCCACTCCGAGCATTTTCATGGCGCAGCATAGCGTGGACGTGTGCGGCGCGGATACGGTCTGCGAGCTGCGCGGGCGGCACGATCCGTGTATCGCCGTGCGCGGCAGCGTCGTAGCTACCGCAATGGCGCGGCTGGCGATCGCCGATGCGCTGCTGCTAAACGCGAGCGCGACGCTGGGGAATTTAAAGCGAATTTACGGCGAAGATTAAATTTAGACGGGCGCCTTTAAATTTTGCGAAATTTCATTAAATTTAAGGACCGAGCGATGAAATTCCCGCGAGCTAGGCGGGCAAATTTTAAATTTACGCGGTAGGCCTATCGCGACAAGGAGGGCAAATGAGACTTGAGCGTATCGGCGAGGACTCGGCGCTGATCGCGCGCATAGAGGCGATCAATGTCGCGGCGTTCCCCGAAATCGAGCGTATCAGCATAAAAAATTTTTTAAAAATGTCACGCAAAGGACAGCTTGAAATCGCGGCGATATTCGAGGATTTTAGCGCCCTGGGTGGCGGCGCGGCAAATAAACATCGCACGGCGGCGAGCGAAAATTTATGCGTGGGATCGCAAGATCGCGGCAAAGCGAGCCAAAATCGTGACGCTACAGGTAAAAATTCCAATGCGGATAACCGCAGCGCGGCAGAATTTAACTCTTTTAATTCCAAAAATCGCAGCGTGATAGGTAAAAAATCTAATGCGACGTGTGAAAAATCCAGCTTGAAAAGTAAAAATTCAAGCGCGGCGGCGCAAAATTTAAGCGACGAGGAGCTCGTTGGGTTTTGCGTCTATAGGACCGAGCAAACTTACAAGCGCGCGGTTTTGCACCACAAACAGCCGCCGCCTCAATTAAATGCGGATAAAATTTTAAGATCCAAAGCCCATAGCGGCGCGGAATTTGAAGGCGAAAAGGATGAAATTCCAAGCGGTAAAGCGGAATTTTCAGAAGCAAAATTTTTTAGCGTTACAAGCGGCAAAAACCCGAGCCAAAAAACGCAGCCTCTTAGTAGCGATAAAATTTTAAACGCGAGCGCAGATAGCAAAATTCCGATCGACGCGGACCGTTTGATTTGCGGTGCGGGCGGCAAAATTTTATCAAGCGCCAGAAGGGATGAAATTTCATCAAGCGCCGCAGAGGGCAGAATTTCGTCAGGTACCGCAGAAAGCGAAATTTCGCGCTACGATGAGAGTGAAATTCCAAGCGGTGGGGAGGGCGGGATTTTTTACGTAGCCTACCTCGGCATCGATGCGAAATTTCGCGGGCTGGGGATCGGCTCAAGGCTGCTCGCGCTCATCGCCGAGCAAAATCCAAGCGCGCAGATTGTCCTTGACGTCGAGCCGCCGCACGAGGACGTGCCCAATCTCGCGCAGCGCCTGCGCCGCATAGAATTCTACGGCAGGCACGGCTTTCGGCGCTGCGGCAAGTTTTTCAACTACGCGGGGCTAAGCTTCGAGATCCTTGCTAAACCGCCGCTAAGCGCGCCTCAGCAGGGCTTTGACGTAGCGAGCTTCGTAAAATTTATCGGCACAGGCAATAAATTTAGATTTAAAATCACCGACGCGCCGCTATACAAAAACTAATGCAAAAGCCCGAATTCAGCCTCATCTGCGACGATACGTTTTATAGAATTTTCTCCGCCTCTATCCTTGCGTTTTTTTGCATTTTTATCTCTTTAGACATCGGCGGATCGGGGGAGCTGTTTTATACGGATAGCCCGCTACGCTCGCAGCGAGCCAAGCCCAGCCTGACGATCGTTTTTATGTTTTTAGCGTTACTTTATCTGCGAAGTGGCAGCAAAGAGGCGGCACGCGTGGAATTTGACGAACTTAAAATATCCTTTCGCAGAGGGCTAGACAAATACGATCTTATGCTTGGATGCGTCGATCTGATAGAGCCGTCGTTTGGCTTCGTGCGGACGTTTCGCATGCCGCTTATAAGCTACGAGCGGTTTTTAAAACTGCAAGAAATTTTAAAATTCTTGCTTCTTTTCGCATACGCCGCGGGCGTGTTTTTGACGATCAAATTCGGCTTTGTCGAAGCTGCGATCTATGCAGCAGCGGGCATTTTTGCGATTTTGATCGCTTCAAAGCTCGTCGTCGCGCGAAGGCTAGACGGACGAGCGGGGCTACGACTGCGCGACTGCCTGCTACTGCGCGGGAGGGACGATACGGGCGCGGCGGTATTTTTTTGCATCCGTCCTAGCCGCGCCGAGCGCGAAGCTTTGCGCATATATTTTTTGAGAAATTTCAGCTACGACATTAAGGCGTGAAATTTAGACCCGCTGAATGTCCGGATAAAGCTAAACGTAAACGAAGCGCAAAGGCAGATGCTGCGCGAGTATTTCACGGCGAGATTGGGGTTAGGTTTCGAGCAAAATTCCATCCGCGGCAGTCGCAGATGAGATCGCTCGGCGCTTGAAGCAGCCATCGAAGCGGTCGCAAACAAGCTCGCTCTGTGTCTAAAAAGCCTCATAATTAGTCGCAAGGATTCACATTGTCCGTCCGCTTAACGAGGATGATCGCCGCTCGTCGCAACTCGCCTCGCCGCAGGTGCCTCCGCAAATATCCTGCGTTCTTAAACGCGTCGAAAGCGAGGCGGTGATAAAATGCGCTTCGTCAAAAATCATACCGAAAAGGAATTTTATGAGGGATTACGACAAAGAGCCGATCAAAATCATAGACAGAGCGGTTTACTTTCAAAACAATATCGTTCTTTTTCTTTCACTCGGTTGCTTATATAAAATATTCAATCTAGAAGTTACTCCGTTAAACTTGAAATTTTACACGCATTTTAGTGCCGATTTAGTTATGTTTATCGTAGTAGTCTTTTTATTGTTACCGGCTACATTACTTTGGCCCATTAAAAGAAAGGGCAGCCCCGCGTATTTTTTATTGGAAAATAATAAAATCAGCTATATAAATGCTTTCGACGATAAGCCTGGATTGCTAAATCAAGCGCTAAATGATTTTTATTTTGTCAAGAAAGAGGAAATAATAAAAATTTGCAATGCCTGCGATATAGATAAGGTGAGTTTTTGCATTATATCAGAGCTATACGATAGCTACGGAAGATTTCACTATTTTTCGTCATACGAGCTGTATAAAAAGTCGTCCATAGGGGTACACATAGGAAAGGCTGTATTGTTTTTATATCATACGATAAATTTCATATTATTCATCTTGCCGTTTAAAATTTATATGCTGATAAGAGCGGATGAGCCTTTGGGCTTAATCCGCAAAAATATCGTGCTAAGGTTCAAAAATAGAAATTACTTCCTTATAAATATATATTCTAGGCGAGATCTGGATGAGATACTAGAGTATTTTAAGCAAAAAGGCGTCCAAGTTACGGATAAAGTGGTCTTTATGCCGCAGGCGCAGAATAAAGGCTTGTTTACCGATAAAAATGAAATTTGGAGCGACGATTTTAGCGATACGCAAATTCCAAAAGACACGTTTAAGCGAAAACTTAGGCGGTTTTTTAGCTTGGATTAAAGGGCGGAATTCCGCCCGTTTCAGCGTAAAATTTAGACCCGCGGGGTAGAATTACAAAAATTTTCACATGGAGCAAACAATGAAAAATTTCTTTTTAGCCGCAATAATTTGCGCGCTTTTTAGCGGTTGCGCATATGAAGCGCAGTTTAATCAAAACGCCGACGTAGCGCCGTTTGATGATACTATAAGCGCGACTAACGCCATGCAAAGCGCGCTCATTTATATCCCTAGCGAGCTAATGGGGACGAAAAGCTACGCCGCAAGCTCGAAGCTAGGCAGAGACGATGAGCTTAAAATCGACGTCGGCGAGTTCGTCGCAGGCGAGGCAAAGCGCTTCTTTGGCACCTACCTAAGGCGCGTAAGCGTCACCGACGACGAAAAAGCGCTGCAAGGCAAAGGGCTCGTAATCGCGCCTGAGCTTAGCTCATTCGGCTTTGGCTTTTACAGCTCCGACGGCATCGACGTTTCGGCAAAGCCCTATGTGCGCTACAATCTACGCTTAAAAATGTTTAAAAACGGAAAGCCGATCTACAACCAAAATATCGCCGTAAACGAGCGCAACTTCGGCGAGGAGGAGTTTTTCGGCGGCGGTCAGGGCTCGTACGCGCAGATCGGCGGGATCTTTCAAAAATCTATGGCGAATGATTACGCCGTGCACGCTAGAGAAATTTTGGACGTAATCAACGATAACTAATCGCGCTTACGCCTTTTTGTGGTGAGGCGGGCATCTGGTCGTTTATTTTTGCCCGCCGTCTTGTGGTAAAATTTGTCGCGGCGATCTTACGACACGCACTTGCGGATCGTCGCGCCTAAGCTCTGCGATATAATTAGCATAGCTTTAAAATACTCAAATGCGCGCTTGCTTGTAAGATTTATACCGCCTGCGACATTAAATCCTTTTGATACCGAGTTTGCCAGCGCTCTAGGCATCAAATTTAATCCCGCAAGCTGGGTTAAATTCCGTAAAATCACGTTATGAAATTAACTTGGCAGCTTATATTTAAGTGCGGCAAGCCGATAAATTCCGCACCTTGACATACTGCTTAATTCCGTATTTTAGGGCTAAACTCCGCAAACAAACTTTTCGCGTTCGCTGCTACACTTGCATAAAATTCCATATTCACAGCACCAAAAATTCGATCTAAATTTAAAGCACCGATTAATATTAATTTTTATATCATTACTAAATTTTTTAAGGAGAAAATTATGAAAAAGTTTTTATTGCTTCCGTTTGCTTTCGCGGCGCTTTTTGCGGCACCAAGCTGCGATAATGTCCAACTCAAAGCGGCTGTGGAAGGTATCAATAAGAGTGCGCCGATGCGAGTCGACGAGATTACTACGTTAACTGGCGCTGAGTGCAAGGATGGCAGCTTCATCTACAACTACGAGCTAAATGACGGCATGGGGATGAAATTTGACAGTGTCGGGAATGATCAAAAAACCGTGATACAAAATGTCATAGATAGCCAAAATAAGCAAATTTTTTGCAATCAGATGAAGGTAATGCATCCGCTAATAAACAGCGCGATATGGAGCTATAAGATAAAAAGTGGCGAAGAATTTATAAGGGTAGAATTTAAGCCTAGCGACTGCAAGTAGGGCTTGCGCGGGATTTAAAATTTAGCGCGGCGTGAGCCTTTGCCTGCTCGCTCGCGCCGCATCCGTTTAAAATTTATCCGCTCTGCTTTTGATTTCGCCTGTGCAAAAGCAACGTGCTAAAATCTCTGTTTAACTTTTACCGCGCCGCTGCGTATAGCATGACGCATATCAGCGTGCATTTCTCCGTCACAGAGCGCTAAACGCGTGAGTCCTTTTTAAACCGCGATCTAATGCGTCAGGTTCTGCCAGTGGTGTTTTTCATTAAAATTTGACTATTTCACGCGGAATTATATCTATGTAGCAGCGCAAACACCGCGTAAAGCTTTCGCGCGAAATTCTATAAGTTACGGAATTTTATTTGAAACAGCATCATAGATTTTGGGTCAAAATTTTAGGATTTATTGCGATGCTGCACCTGCTGCGATGAAATCTTACTAAATTTTATCCGCGACCTGCTCACATAAAATTTTGCGTCAAAGCATGAGCTTCCTCACAAGCTTGCAGATGTGTCAGCCGGCCAATGCACCGCCACACAAAACGCGGCTAATCAAATGCCTCGCTTGGGTTTTAAAATTCACCGCGCGCAGCTATTTTTATCAAGCTTTAGCTGTATTGGCGGCAAGCCCTCTATCTCGTAATTTAACACCATCGCTTTGCCAAGCTCCCGCAAGCGCCGCGAAAAATCCGTGCTGCAAAAACCGGCCTTCGCCTTGGCAAACAGCATCTCTTTTAAAATTTCCTCATCGCCCGCGTCTAGCGCGCTGAGGTCTAAATTAGGTGAGCTATTTAGCGCGTAATCGTATATGAAGCTATCACCTTCGCATGCGGCGCCTTTTAAAGTCGTAGCATCGTCGATCCTGCGCGGCGCGCCCTCGTTTATCCGCACTAGCGCATCTCGCATCTGTTTGCTTTCGCAGAAGTTTCGCTCTAGCTCGCCGCGTTTTTTCTCCGCATAAAATTCCATCGCCACATTTGCCAAAATTCCGATTCCAAAGAGCACTAGCAAAATTTTAATCGGCTTATTTAGCTGCGCGCTTAAGCTTTGCGCGTCCATCATCGCGCCCTTTCGCAGCACAGCAGCGTATGTCCGACGCCCAGTCCGTCGTGAATTTGCGAAATTTTAAGCCCGGCGCGCTGCGCAAATTTAACCATATCGTCCGAGTGATAAATTTTGCTATTGCCGTTTGCCATGGCGGCAAAATATACGCTGATCTGCGTCATGCTATACGCGGCGGTTTCATAGCGCTGCCTGTCCCAAAACGGCTCCAAAATATAAAGCCGCGCCTTCGCGCTCATCGACTCCGCCGCGCGCGAGAGGATGCTTACGATCTGCTCCTCTGCAAAGCAGTCCAAAAACTGACTAAGCCAGATCGCGTCAAAGCCGCGCGGAAAGCGCGTAGCGGGATCTAGCAGATCGGCCTTAAGCCCGTCTATGCGCTCTGCACCCTTCGCGCCTGCGACGGCGTCTTTCATCATCGAAATTTGCCCCGCAAGATCCATTATCGTGACGCGCACATTTTCGTCGTAGCCTACGCACCGCTTAGCAAAGCGCCCCGTGTTGCCGCCTACGTCTAAAATTTTATCCGTCTTGCGCGAGAAAATGATCTTTAGCGCGGGCTCAAACGCCAAATCCGAATAAAAATGATCAAACGCGAGCCAGCTCTTGCGCACGTGCGGCGGCAGATGCGAAAGCGCCTCGTAGATCGTAGCCCACTGCCCAAAAACCTTTAGCCCCTCGGGTTTGCCCGATTTTAGCGTCTCTTCGAGCTTAAAGAGCCCCTCGTAGCACACGTCGTGGATGAAGTCCATATCCACTCCCACCAGCTCGTCGGTGAGTAGAAAATATCCCGCCTTGCTGAGCCCAAATTTCTCGCCGCTAAGTAGCACCGTGCCGATGCTAAGCGAGCTTTCCAAAAGCAGCTTTACGGCATATTCACTAAGCGAGAGCTTCTTCACGATCTCGCTTATACTTAGTCCGCCCTCCGCCTCATTAAGCGCGCTTAAAATTCCAAATTTTTTCATCAGCCTGCTTACCTGAAAAACTACAGGCGCAAAGGCGATCTCATTCGCCGTCCGCTGCGCCTCGCCCGCGCTTTGACGCTCGGCGCCGTAACGATCTAAAAGCTGTTTGGGAAGTTTCATTTTTGATCCTACTTATGTAAATTTCGCAAAATTTTAGCAAAAAATTCTAACTTTTCTTGCGCCCGCTAAGAATTTACGCGCATCTTAGAATTTTGCGATGAAATTTTAAAATTCCGTCTTAAAATTTATGGAATTTTAGTTAAAATCCTTTCATCAAAATTTCGCGTAAAAGCTCTGCGAAAATGTCAAATTTAGGAGAATCCTTGAAGCTTCAAATGTCCTTGATGTCGGTTGCCTGCGTCATAATCATCCTGGCTGGTCTTAAAGCCGCGCAGGCTATCGTCGTGCCATTTTTGCTAGCTATTTTCATCACGGTGCTCGTCTCGCCGCTGGTGCTTTATGTCCAAAAGATCCGCGTCGGGCGCGTTTTTAGCTTCCTCATCATCACTTTCGCTTTCGTGGCGATTATAGTGTTTTTCGGCGCAGTCATCTTCGATGCGATCAAGGAATTTTCAGCGCGCCTGCCCGAGCTTCAAGCAAAATTTGAAGAGGTGCTAGGAGGCGTGAGCGCAAAGCTCTCTCGATTCGGCATAGAGCTTAACGCCGCAAGCCTAGGCATCGATCCGAGCGAAGCCGCCGCGCAGCTATCTGCACTACTGCGCAAAACAGGCTCGATAGTCTCGACGGGATTTTTCATTTTTATAATGGTTTCATTTATGGTCTTTGAAAGCTCCGTAATCGACGAAAAAATCCGCTATTTTTCGCAAAGTAGCCGCGCGACACACACTTTCGTGAAGAAATTTGCCTCCAGCCTCAAAAAATATCTGCTAATTAAAACTATCGCTTCAGCTTGCACCGGTGCGCTCATCGGGCTTGGGCTGTGGACGCTTGGTGTTCCATATGCTGCGCTGTGGGGGATTTTAGCTTTCGTGCTAAATTTCATCCCCACCATTGGCTCGATCGTAGCGGTCTTTCCGACACTTTTCGTGACGCTAGCTACGATGGATATAAGCTCTAGCATCTGGACTATCGCAATCTATTTGGTCGTAAACGTAGCGATCGGAAATATCATCGAGCCACGATTTTTAGGGCAAGGGCTTGGGCTTTCTACAATCAGCGTACTTGCGGGGCTACTGCTGTGGGGCTTCGTGCTTGGTATCGGCGGGCTATTTTTGGCTGTGCCGCTTACGATGAGCTTGCAAATCGCGCTTGCTTCAAACGACAAAACACGCTTCATCGCGACTCTATTAAGCAACAAGGTCGAAAGATAAAGCGAAATTCCGCGGAATTTTAAAATTCTATAAATTTTAGCTTGAGCGCGCTCAAGAGTATTTTTGTCTCTTTTAGATAAAATCCGCCCAAAGGATCAAATATGACTAGCGAAAAATTTATTTACGAAGTAAACACGGTGACGAAATTTATTCAAATTTACTGCGATGGCAAGCATGCGGATGCGCCTAAAAAAGACGGTGCCGTGCTTCATGACTACAAAGACGATAAGGGGCTTGTGCAAACGCACTTTCATCTCTGTAGCGACTGCGAGCGGATGCTACGCTATGCCTACGCGCGACTAGGCGCCTGCCCGCATACCGAAAAACCGCGTTGTCACCACTGCCCGCATCCGTGCTACGAGCGCGAAATGTGGACAAATATGGCTCGTATGATGAAATACAGCGGTATGAAATTAGGGCTTACGAAGATAAAAAAGCTTTTTTCGTTTAAAAAAAGCTAATTTGTGCGGGCAATTTAGTTAAAGTTTGCGGGTAAAATTTATCTCTGCAAACCCGCTTCATCTCTACACAAAAAAGTATAAAAAAGCAGCGTGAGAACAAGCGCAAAAAAGATATAAAAATCAATCAAAATACTAAATCTTAGCGCCTAAAATTCTGCCTTGCAAACGCAAATCCTCCGCAATCCTTGATAATAAATAATTAAATTTGAGTTTATAGTTTTAAGTTAGAATTGTGCCCAATCAAAGGAGAAAATATGAAGGTCATTACCATCGCGGTCGTTAACGGCAGGGTCGTAAACGAAAAGGAATTAATCGCGTCTATCGCCGATTATGACGATTTTACCGCGGTTGCCGAACAACTCCGCAAAGGGCTGAAATCGAGGTATTTTACATCTAGAGAGCATGCGAGGATCTATAAAAAAATCAGCGTCGAGACGGGCTTTAGGCGCGTGCGATTCGACTACAAACCTTATAAAGATAAAATTTCAAACCTTATTGCCGAGGGCTACACCGTCAAGGCGATCCTAAAAAAGATCGGCGAGGAGGACGAAGCGTTCAAAAACGCCGTTACTGCGCCCGGGCTTACGCACTTTATCTCCGTGACGTTCAAAGATGAAAAAACAAGACTTCGCGCAACCGCAAAAAAAAGCGAAGATTTCTTATACGCGTATCGCTTCGAGATAAAGAAAATGCACTTCCAAGGCGTTAGCAATAAAGAAATTTTAAAATATATGAAGGCTCATTACGAAAAGGATTTTGCTAAAGTAAGTGAGCGCGATATAGCGGCTTTTATCGAGGCAAACGCGGTGCTGGATACCGACCGCAAACTCTCGCTGTATAAAAAGCCGAGCCTTTACGATCCGCATTTTAGCGAGATTATGAAGCTTTACGCAAGCGGCATGCGAGTCTATGACATCTGGAAGACGCTTAAAGTCAAATACCCCGAGCTAGCCAAGCTTCAAGCGCCGAGCCTTTATCAGTTCATCGCAAACAACGCCCTTGGCAAAGCCAAATATATGCAAAAAGACTGATATGTCCGCGCTTCTTTCAAATTTTACTTTCAAATTTAAAATTTCGCCGCGATAAAATCGATGAAAGCCGGTGAAATTTCTATGAAAACCTGCGTCATTCTCTGCGGCGGCAAAAGCTCGCGTTTCGGCAGCGATAAAACGCTGTTTCCATTCCGCGGGCATCCCAGCATGACGCACTTTCTTTTTTCGCGCTTAAACCGCGAGTTTGAGCGGGTTTTCGCCTGCGCCAAAAGCTCTAAATTTAACCCTCCGCTTCCTATGATCTACGACGAATTTGAGGAATTTTCGCCGATGGGCGCGCTGTATTCGGCGCTAAAGCCCTTTAGCGGCGAGCGCATTTTTATCATCCCCGCCGACATGCCCTTTGTAGAAATTTCCACCATTCGCGCTCTTAGCGAGCAAGAGGGGCAAATTTGCGTAGCAGGCGACGAGGCACACAGACATAGCTTGTGCGGATTTTTTGACGCAGCTCTTGCGCCGCGCGCGCTTGAGCTCTACCGCGCGAAAGAGCATAAGATCGGCGCGCTCATCGGATCTGCAAATTCCAAAGTGTTAAATTTCAAAAACAAAGAGCAGTTTTTAAATATAAATTATCAAAACGATTTAAAGGGCGTAGATGAAATTTAAAGCTTTAGCGTTCGCGCTTTGCGCCATGAGCCTAGCCGCGCAAGATCTATCCGAGCTATACGCAAAGGCTAGCGAATACGAGACCAAGGGCGATTACAAAAACGCGATGATCTATTACAAAAAGATCGCCGCGGCAAGTCTAGCGGAAAGCGGCGAAAAGTCGCGCCGAAATTCAGCAAAAAATTCTATCGTGTCCGCACAAACTCCCGCTTCACACGATGATACCGCTGTTTTAAACTCCGCTGAGTCACAAAATTCTGTCGCACAAAATTCCGCCGCGCCGAAACCTGTCGCGCCAAATTCCACTTCGTCAAATTTTGCAGACGCAAACCCTGCCGCATCAGGCTCTGCGTCAAATTTAGAATCATCGAATTCCGCCTCGCTCTCGCAGAATTCCACGACGTCGAGTTCTGCGATGCAGGACGAACGAAATTTCCTATTGCAAAATTCCGCGCCGCAAGGCGAGCAAAATGGTCGAAATTTTGGATTTTTGGGGCTTAAATACTACGAGCCGATCTACATGCTCTTTACTCACGATTTTAGCAAAAAACCCGATCGTAAGGCGGATGAGCTGCATTTTGAGTTTAGCTTCGAGCGGCCGATTACCTACGACGCGCTGGGGCTTGGAGAGAAATTTTCATTCGCTTACGCGCAAAATTCCTGGTGGCAGATCACGCAGGATAGTGCCCCCTTTCGCGAGAGCAACTACCGCCCCGAGCTCTACGTTAGCGCGCCGGTGCCGTTTGCGGATGAGCTAAAGATAGGTGCTCTGCACGAATCAAACGGCAAAGGCGGCGCAGAATCGCGCTCGTGGAATAAAGCCTACGTCCAAAGCACGTGGAGCGCGGGCGGATTTTCGATCACCCCCAGAGCCTGGTATGCCTTTTGGCTGGACCGCACGAACGAGGACATCGCGGATTATATGGGCTACGGCGATCTGCGCGCATCATACACCTTCGGCAAGCAGCGACTTAGCGCTCTGTGGCGCAACAACCTACATTTTGACGGCAGTAACCGTGGCGCGATCGAGCTAAACTACAGCTTCCCGATCTTTAACAGCGGATTTTACGGCTATCTACGCTACTTTGGCGGCTACGGCGAAAGTCTCGCGGATTATAAACGCAGCGTCAATAAGATCGGCATCGGGCTTTCTTTCGTGGAATTTTAATGCCATCTGCACCGAGTTGCGGGCCAAATTTGAACTCATGACTCATTGTGCGTCTTAAAATCGCACCAAATTTCAACCGCTTTTAAATTTCTTAGAAATTAATATTGTTTTAGCTAAAATCGCAGATTAAATTTTAAACAAAAGGATTAAAAAATGGCACAAATTCAAGAGGCCGAACTCATCTGGAAAGACGGCAAACTAATCCCATGGGCGGAAGCTACTACTCACGTTTTGACGCACTCTTTGCACTACGGAAATGCCGTATTTGAGGGCGTGCGCGCCTATAAAACCGACAAAGGCTACGCGATTTTTCGCCTAGACGAGCACACTGCCCGTCTTGAAATTTCGGCAAAGCTCTGTCTAATCAAGCTTCCGTTTAGCTTCGAGCAGCTCCGTAAGGCTCAGATCGACGTCGTTGCGAAAAACCACTTCGATCAGACCGTCTATATTCGCCCGCTAGCGTACTTCGGCTACGGCTCGATGGGCGTTTCGTCCAAGGACTGCTCGGTAAACGTCATCGTCGCAGCATGGCAGTGGGGCGCGTATATGGGCGAAGAGGCGCTACGCAAGGGCATCAAAGCCAAAATTTCATCGTGGATGAAGCCGGCGCAATTTTCGATGATGGCAAAAGCCAAAGCGAGCGCGAATTATTTCAACTCGCAGATGGCAAATTTCGAAGCGGTCGATGCGGGATACGATGAGGCGATACTACTCGATCCGCAGGGCTTCGTCGCGGAGGGCCCTGGCGAGTGCCTATTTATCGTAAAAGAGGGCGTCATCATCACTCCGCCAAACGACACCAGCCTAGAGAGCATCACTCAAAATTCAGTCATAGAAATCGCGCGCAGCCTGGGCTACGAGGTCCGCAGAGAGCGTATCGCTCGCGATCAGCTCTATGCCGCGGACGAAGCGTTTTTTACCGGCACCGCTGCGGAGGTCACGCCGATTAGCAACATTGACGGCAGGATCATCGGCAAGGGCGAGATGGGCGAGATCACGAGCCGCTTGCAGAAGGCGTATTTCGCTGTCGTCACGGGCAAAGACCCAAAATTTGAGCACTGGCTCACATACGTAAAATAAGGAAAAGCATGCCTGCGGATTTGAATGATTATTTTAATAAGAAAAATGGCGACAAAAAAGGCGGGAATTTAAATTTTAAAATTCCTAATTTTGGAGGAATGGGCAAGTTTAGCGGCGTGCTTTACGCGATAATCGCGATAATCGCGCTGCTCGTGATCTCAAAACCCTTCGTCACGATCCAATCCGGCGAAGTGGGGATCAAGTCAAATTTAGGCAAATACGATCCGACGCCTCTTGGCGCGGGACTTCACTTTTTCGTGCCGTTCATACAGGACGTATTCGTCGTAGATACTCGCACGCGTATCATAAACTACACCAGTAGCGAAGATATGAGCGCGGGTATCGCTACTAAAAGCGGCACCACGGGCGGTATCATCAGTAAAAACTCGCTTTCGGTGCTAGACTCGCGAAATTTGCCCGTCAGCATCGACATCACCGTGCAATACAGGCTCAATGAAGCCACGGCACCCAACACGATCGCCGAGTGGGGCTTTTTATGGGAGGACAAGATCATCGATCCGCGCGTAAAGGACGTCGTGCGTAGCGTCATCGGCAACTATGCCGCCGAGGAGCTGCCTACCAAACGCGACGAGATCGCCAAATCGATCGACGACGGCATCCGCAAGAATATCGAAGCACTGCCGAATTCGCCCGTAGATCTGCTAGCCGTGCAGCTTCGCGAGATCATCCTGCCGGCTAAGGTAAAGGAGCAGATCGAGAGCGTACAGATCGCCAAACAGGAGGCTGAGCGCACTAAATACGAGGTCGAGCGCGCGAATCAAGAGGCGCTTAAAAAGGCTGCTCTTGCCAAAGGTAACGCAGACGCCGTCAAAATCGAGGCTCAAGGTCGCGCCGATGCCGCTAAGATCGAAGCCGACGCGCAAGCTTACGCCAACAAAGAGGTCGCAAAGAGCCTCGATGCAAATCTTTTAAGCCTCAAGCAGATCGAGACGCAGGCTAAATTTAACGAGGCGTTGCGCGAAAACAGCGACGCAAAAATTTTCCTAACGCCGGGCGGCGCGGTGCCTAATATCTGGGTCGATACGAAAGATAAGGCGAAGCAAAGCGCCATCGAGCGGGAAAATTAAAATTTCAGGCGGTTATACGCCCAGATTTAGCAGACTAAATTTAATAGCAAATTGCTCCGGACGCATAAGCTTAACTTGCGATTTTGCGAGTTAAGCTTAGTAGTTAGCTAGATTGCTCACGATGAGCAGAACTCGTGCTCGTCGCGGCTTAAGCCTAGTGATCGCTTAAATTTAGCCGCTAGGCTTGTCCTTTAAATTTACGAGGCGCGCCGCTTCGTAAATTCATAACTCAAATTCCGCGTGCGGCGGCTAAATTTAAGGCGCGCGACTTCGCAAACTAAGGATCAAAGATGAAAGTAGATTGGCAAAAATTAGGCGGGCTGCTCCCCGCGATCGTGCAGGACGCGGGCGACGGCGCGGTTTTGATGCTCGCGTATATGAACGAGGAGGCGCTAAGCCTGACGCTGCAAACCGGCTACGCGCACTACTTCTCGCGCAGCAAGGGGCGCATCTGGAAAAAGGGGGAAGAGAGCGGGCACGTTCAGCTCGTAAAATCCGCTTTTTTGGACTGCGACAACGACGCGCTGCTGCTTAAAGTCGAGCAGTGCGGCGGATCCGCCTGCCATACGGGCGCGCGAAGCTGTTTTTTCAAAGAGATTTCGCCGCAAAAAGACGATGAAAATTTCGAGAGTTTGAATGCTTGTGGCGCGATAAATTTTGCAGAGCACGGCTCTGCAGCCTCTCTCGTGCGGAAAAATTCCGCGAATTCCCGCGCAGGGCAAAATTCTGCTTCCTGCGACGGCTTGCAGAATTTAACGCCCAAAAATTCTACCGATTCCTGCGGTGAGCAAAATTCCGCAATGCAAAGCTCCACTGCGACGAATTCTGCGTTCACGAATTCCTCCGCAGAGCGCAGCACTCAAAATTTAGACGCCGTCTCGCAAAATTCTACGCTCAAAAACTCCGCAGAAAAAAGCCCATACGGAATTTTGGACGAAATTTACCACGTTTGCTTGGATCGCAAGCTAAACGGCGAGTCCGAGCTCTCCTACGTCGCCTCGCTCTACACGAAGGGCGAAAACTCCTATCTCAAAAAGATCGCCGAGGAGGCGTGCGAGTTCGCACTGGCGTGCAAGGACCTCTCGCGTAGCGAGCTTTACGTAGACGTCGCGCGCGAGGGCTTCGGCGAACACAGAGCGGGCGAGCCGCGATACGACGTGATTTACGAGGGAGCGGATCTTTTATTTCACCTTCTGCTCGCACTTGCGGCGCACAATATCCACCCGGACGCCCTGCTTGACGAGCTAGCGCGCAGGCAAGGACAAAGCGGCATCGAAGAGAAGCGCAGCCGAGAAAAAAGCTAATTCTGCCTTGCGGCGACCGCGAGTTTATTTAGAGCAAAGCGCGCCTGAAGCAAGCCGTAAAACTCAAAGGCGATTTTGCGCTGTAAACGCAAATTTAAGGGTCGATAATGAACGAAATTTTAGAGCGAATTTACGAAATAGAAAACCTTGCCGAACTAGAAATTTTTCTGCGCGCTTGGGATCGAATTTTAATCCGCGAGCGGCTGCTGGGCGAATTTGACCGCTACGCCTTTTATAAAAACGCTAGCGAGTGGAACAGGGCCGTTAAAATTTGCGAATGCCTAGCGATCGTAGGCTGGGGCGAGCGCGAGAGCTTAGAAGCGCTGCGCGGGAAATTTTACAACGGGCAGCCCGCGACCTATTTTTTAAATGCGCACGGCGAGGCGCGCTTCGTCGAGGCATATTGGTCGAAGCGCAAAACGGGGCTTACGATGCAAGACGGCGATACTATCTTTCATGCCGGCCCGGATACGGCGGGCAAAACGCTCGCGCGCCCCGTAAAAGAGGACATTTGTGACCTCAAACTAAACAGCCAGCGCAACTGGATAGCCAAAAACCCGGTCCGTATCACGCGCGCTATCAGTAACTGCTACGAGAGCTCGCGCGCCGTGATAGAAAGCCTATTTGAGGATCTACAACCGGCGCTTAACGCCAAAATGTGCCCTAAAATTTACGGCTGCGCGATCAACTACATAAAGCTATGCTGCGCGTTTAGTTTTGATGACGAGCACTGTCGAACCAACTACATCATCGCGCCCGATAAGCCGCGCCTAAGCTCGCAGCGCGCCTGGGAGCTTAGGCGCGAAATGATGAGCGAGGAGGAGCAGCGCGCGGGCGGCTACTTTTTGCGAAATAGATTTGAGTATTCGCCGTTTAGAAAAAGCACGGGCAAAACGGGCGCACTGATACATTTCGAGCGCGAGTTTAGCGAGCTAGCGCCCATGGAGCAAAAGCGAAAGATGGGCGAATATTTTTTGACGGCGCTAAAGCAGATCGCACAAAAGCAAAGCAAGCTTGAGTATGATTTCGCCGCGATGATAGAGGATTTTAGTAAAATTTTAAGCGAGTGGACGGCGGCTAAAATTTAGCGCTCGTCGGCGCAAAATTTAATCGTGCTGCGCGAGCAAATCCGCGCGCAAATTTAAGCGCTTGCGCAAATCGTAAAATTTCACTAAAATTTTAAAATCAAATTTTAAAGGATAGCTGATGAAGCAGATCACGATGCAGGAGGCTTTGGACGCGGTTAGCGAGCGCTACTGCAAAGGCCATCACTACGAAAACGTAGCACTCACCGATGAGATGGTGCGCCGCATCTGCGAGGTAAAAAGCCTCGTAAATATGGGCTTTATAGCTACGGCAATTACGGACGCGGCGCTGCAGCATCTAGCCACGCTACCGAAGCTTGCGTATCTATTTTTGCAAGATAGCGATAAGATAAGTGGCGAGGGCTTTAGATACTTTGCGGAACACGCTAAGCTCGAGCACATCGGTATCGAAAACGTCAGCATCACGGACGAGGGGCTAAAAGCGATCGTACAAATCCCAAAGCTAAAATTGCTGCGCCTAGTCAATTCACGCGTGAGCTTTGCGGGGCTGCTAGCCGCGGCGGATACGAAAATCCAGTTTTATCTAGACGGCGGGCAGTTTAGCAAGGAACAAATTGCAGAGTTTGAGCAGGCACAAAGAGACGCCGCGAAGAGCAAAAAGAAGCTCGATCCAGATGACCTGGCGGCGGCGCAGAGTGCGCTTTTAGAATTTTTCGCGGCGATGAGCGAGTGGGAGAAATTTGCTACATCGCGAATTGATGACGCGAATGACGGTGAGGTGCAGCGTAGGTGCGACGAGCTCTTTGCGCGCTACTGCACGCCAGTTAGGCGCAGCGGCTTTCGTCCCGAGGGCATTTCGTTTTCGATGATGGAGGGCGGCACCTACGGCGGGTACGAGCTAACGGACGCCGAATGCGAGAGCAAAAATAAAATTTACATCTACGCCAAGGACGAACATGGCTTTGCGCGCCGCTTCTTGCTCGTGCGCAAGGACGGGCGCTGGCTCGTAGATAAGTGCCAAGGCATGGACGGCAAAAACCGCGGACTGTAAATTTAAGCGCAAAACGGGATTTAAATTTCATCCGCGGCGCGATCGCAGGGATAAAATTTAGTCTACTGCAAGCGCAAGCGATAAAATTTCATCGGCGCTGCGAAACAAAAACAAAGAGGGCAAATGGACGGTAAAATTCCTGCGTACGATGCGCACGGCGATCAAAGAAAGGTGCGAATGAAAAGGCGAATTTTCTCCGAACTGGGCGGCTTCGTGATATACGAGCCCGCGCTGCTCGCGCACTATCTGGATAAGCACGGGCTTGCGAGCGGCGATGTTCTTGCTTATTTTACGCAGACCGAGCACGGGGGCGCGGTTACAGAAGAGGGGATCGCAGTGCCGATATCGGGCGTCCGCAGCTTTAAAATTTCACAGCACTTATAATCCATATATAATGACGCTGGAATTTAGCGGCACTAATGTATTTTTTTAGAAGCCAATGTTTAATCAAAATTTTATAATTTTAGATGTGGAATTTGCGTTTAAATCAATTAAATTTAAGCCGCCAAAGACGGCTTAAATTTCATTTCTCAAAAACAAAAACTTTATTCGCTCCGTTTTCTCTAGACGCGACGTAAAATTTTCCATCCTTGACAGCTAGCGCATGCGCGTCGCTCGCGCCTTCAAAGCTATAAATCTCCACGATCTTTCTGCTGCGCGGATCAAGCTTTAGGATGCTTGAGTATTGCTTCGAGAGTAGATAAACAAACTCGCCTTGCGCATCCATACCCGTGATATAGTAGTCGTTTATGTCCCTGCCGTCTTTTACGCCGAGAGCCTCATCGAAGCTCGGCACGAACTCGCTCGAGAGTAGATTGTCGGCGTCGCTAAAGCTCGCCACGCTCCAGCTTTGCTTTATGTTATCTGGCACGCTAGCGACAAAAAACTCGCCGTAGAAATCCGAGTGATCCCACGAAAGGATGAACTGCTGTTTGGCGCGCACAGTGGAGTAGCGGTCCTTGAAATCGAGCGTGAAATTTTCGTATCCGTCGTGCAGATAGCGCCACGCTTTGTTTGCTTCCTCTTTGCTTTGGTTCGGTGCGGGCTTGAAAAACTCATAGGTTTTATTATAGCTCATGAGCCCTACCGAGCCTTTAAAAAAGCTCGCTGCGACGGTTTCTTCCATCTGCATTATCCAATCGGGCGTGCTTCGTAGATAGCTTTTTACGGTTTTTAGCTCGCCGTCCATTTCGTAGAGCTCGAATTTTAGCGTACCGAGCAAGAAGCTTCCGCTCGCCGCGTCGTAGTCAAGCCCCGTGACGGGATTATTGTTGTTTAAATTTAGCGTTATCTCGCCGCTTTTGCGTAGAGGCGTTAAATTTGTCACTGCGCCATCCGCAGGATTTAGATTAAACTCGCCGCCAAACGCCAGTGTGGCGCACAATAGGGTCAAATTTAGAAATCTTTTCATCTTCAGCCTCACTTCGGTAAATTCGGTAGTTTTGGATTCCAGCTTTCGCGAAAATCAATTTCGGTTTCTTCCCAGTGATCAAGCTCCCAAAACCACTTTGACGGATCGATGCTCATGCGCGAAGGCGTCGCGGAGGCTAGATAGGGCGGCGGGCCTGCGGTGATAAAGGCCTGCACGCAGTTAAAAGCCATAATGATCGCAAAGACCGCAACTGCAACTTTGCCTAGCGCAAATTTGGGTAAAACCGCGCCGTATGCGCCCTCTTCGCTTTTTTGCATTATTTTACCTACGTTTTTGCCTAGCAGCAAAATCACGCCCAAAAATATAATGACGCAAAAATGCACCACTACGACCCAAAACTGCGTGTGCGCGCCTAAAATTTCGAGCCCGAAGCCCTGCTTTATGTCGAGGTATCCTCCGCCCGTGCCGTCTAGGCTGTAATGCAAAAAGCCGTCGTATAGCCCAAGGCATGCTAAAAAGAGGATTACGGCTAGGTATTTGACAGCAAATCCGTATCTAACGATCAGCAAAGCCACGAATGAGATCGCTACCATGCAAAATCTCTCGTGCCAGCACATGATGCAGGGACTATCGCCCATACCAAAGCCCAAAACAAGGCATGCGATACCTACGGGCAAAGCGATGAGAGCGAGTGCCGCGAGGGCGAAAAGATTGAAAAATCGCTTTTCATCTTCGCCCCAGCTCGGCAAATTTTCGGAGCCGTTCGCGAAATTTTGATTTTCCATTACTCGCTCCTAAAAATTTCCCATAGGCACGACGGCAAATTTATTCACCCACGCCATCATGATGACGAGTATAGCGATACCCGCGATACCAAAGCCCATAACTGCGCGCTTTTTCTCAGGTCTAAACCACAACAAAAGGCCCGCGACGAGAAACATCAGAACCATTAAAAATTCCATATTTTCTCCTTTCTTACTGAAATTTAATATCGTAAAAATATTACTATTTTGCTTATTAGACGCATATTAAAAATTGTGTTTTTATCAGTGTAAATAAATTTTTTATGAAATTTTATGATACTAAAATAGCTATTTTTAAGAAAATTTTTTCTATTTTAGCTTGATTTAAATTTATTTAAAAAGTTTCGATTGACTTGATTTTGCCTATGCGGGTCGCGTGATAAAACGCCACACGATTGAAATTATAAAATTTAGCAACAAGATGGGCAATGACTTTTAGCGTAGCAGCAAGCGAGTGGGGGCAGTTATCGTTACGGTATAGGCGCGCTTTCTTGTAGTGTGATACCCCCTTACAGCGTGCTAGCCATACTGCACGCAACTATTCTCTTGTGTCTTGGTTACCCCTCTTATGACGTGCCTATTTTTCTACCAGGCGTTTGTTTCTGTCGCGGATGCTACTTTATTGCGTAGTTATTTCGGCTTACGCTCGACATAAAATTTTTAAGATTGCCGAAGCTCATCCAAGCCGACTGTTTTAATTTTACCTGCTTCTTAGCCTCGAAGCGTCTGCGCGTGAGCTTTAGGCGGCATGCCGAATATCCTCGCGTACTCCCTGCTGAATTGCGACAGGCTTTCGTATCCGACGTCAAAGGCCGCTTGAGAAGCCGTGCTATCGCTATTTTGCAAGATATATCTAGCTTCCTGCAGTCTAATGCGCTTTTGAAAATCAAGTGGGCTTAGCGCGGTAATTTTTTTGAAATTATGGTAAAACGACGACGGACTAATGCCGAGCTCGGCCGCCAACTCGCGCATGTTGATCGGCTCTTTGAAGCGGCTTTTAATTTCCCTCATTGCGCGCGCGATGGAGTTTTCCGTCGTGCCCTGCATAACGAAGCGGCTGAGAAATCCCCCGGCGCCGCTCAAGATCAGCGTGTATAAAATTTCTTTTATCGCTAGCCGCCCGAGGTGCTTTAGGCTCGCAGGCTCCCGCCGTAGCAAAGAGATGAGCCTAGAAACGGCGTCCGCGATCTCGTAGCTCATATCGCCGAAGTATAGGCTGCTTTCAAGTCTGCCCGCGCGGCTCTGCCTCTCTATCACCTTTAGCGCTTCAAGAATGTCCTCGCTTTGAAATTTAATGCTTACCGATAGAAGCGGGTAGTGCTCTACTCGCCCCAAAGCGGCAGGCCGTTTGCGCAAAGTAGGAATTTTTGCGTGTCGTAGCGATACTGCTTGCCGCTAAATTCTACCATTTTGCCGCCGCGCAGGCGCAAGCACACGTTAGGCTTATAGATCGTCGCGATGAAGTCTGGGGCTTTTTTGACGGTAGAAGCTAAGCGCCTCTATAGGCGTCTGAACGTGTCCGTAGGTGGGATATAGCTCATCTGCGATCTTTGCGGCTTCTTTTAAAATTTTATCCACTTCGTTCATCTAAGCTCCTTTAAATTTACGCGGGTTATATTTAAATTTGCACGATTAGGCAAGGAATTTGTAGTATCGTGCTACCGCAAAATTTTAAAAAAGGCTATAATTTAGCAACTTTATTTCAAGGAGAAAAGATGACAAATTTTAGTTTTTGCAACCCCGTGAGGATAGAATTCGGCAAGGATAAAGAAAAATATATCGGGCAGTATATGAAGGAAGCGGGTGCGAAAAAAGCTCTCGTACTATACGGCAGCGAGCGCGTGCGAAAGAGTGGCCTGATGGACGTGGTGGAGAGCAGCTTAAAGGCAAGCAGTATAGAATTTACCCAGCTTGGCGGCATAAAATCAAATCCCGTGTTAAGTAAAGTAAATGAAGCGATCAAGCTCGCTAAAGAATTTGGCGCCGATAGCGTGCTTGCTGTGGGCGGCGGAAGCGTGCTGGACTCGGCGAAAGCCGTAGCCGCGGGCGCCTGCTACGAGGGCGACGTGTGGGATTTTTTCACCGGCAAAAGCCCGAGCGCCGCGCTTAAAATTTTTGACATCATCACCCTTGCCGCGACGGGCTCGGAGATGAACTGCGGCGGCGTGGTGACTAAGGAGCAGACCAAACAAAAATACGCGATCAGCGCACCGTGTCTATACCCGAAGGTCTCGCTCATAAACCCGCAGCTGCAAGCAACCGTCAGCCGCGAGTATCTCGTATATAGCGCGAGCGACATCATCGCGCACAGCATCGAGGGGTATTTTACCGCTAGCGTCCACCCAGACATCGTTCGAGCCTATATCGAAGCCAACATCAAAACCGTCATCCGCACGACTGAAATCCTGCTCGCAGATCCGAGCGATTATGACGCGCGCGCCGAGTTTGCGTGGGCTGCGACGATGGCGCTAAACGGACTAACCTACGTGGGCGTAGGCGGCTTCGGCTATCCGAATCATATGATCGAGCATGCGATGAACGCGGTCGTGGACTGCGCTCACGGAGCTGGTCTTAGCGTGGTAATGCCTGCGTGGATGAGGTGGTATAAAGATAGGAATTTAAGCGCGTTTGAGCGTTTTGCTCGTGAAATTTTTGACCTTAAAAGTGCGAATGAAGGCATTGCGGCACTTAAGGCGTGGTTTGATAAGATCGGTACGCCTACTAGCCTCGCGCAGCTTGGCATCGAAGGCAAGGTGCTAAATGAGGTCATAGACGTAGCCGCGACAAACGCTAAAGCGTGGAATATGACGGAGCTTTACAGCCGCGAAAATATCACTAAAATTCTTGAGCTGGCAAGATAAATTTAAATGGAGTAAATCGGTTTATGGCTTTAGCTCCTTGCTTTGACTTTTGATTTTCGGACGGTCGTTAAATCGTCCGAATTTGTTATTTTGGATTGAGCTCTTTTAAATATTTGGCTAGCCGACTTTGCCTATTTACTTGCTAAATTTGAGAAAGCGGGCCGGTGGATATTCGCAGCTTGCTATTTTATAAATTTTGCTAAAATTCAAAAAATCAAGGAGGCACAATGAGCAAGATAGATGAAATTTGTAAGTATTTGGACGCTAAATTTAGCTCAGACGGCAAGATACAAAGCGATATAAAGGAGCTATTTGTCTACCGAGCAAGCGTGCCGACCGAGTTTTTAACCGGCGTTTACGAACCGGCGCTTTGCATGGTTTTTAAAGGCTCAAAACTGGCCAAAGTCGGTAATGATTTTTACGAGTACGATGAGCAGCGCTATCTGCTAGCCGCTACGCATATCCCCGCCGTTGCAAAGATCAAAGGCTGCCCGTATCTAGCTATAAAGATCAACTTTGAGCTAGAGGATATCTTGGGCGTGATCGAGAGTATAGGCGGCGCCGAGAGCAAAAAGGGCGAGTTTGCAGGGCTGGCTCTTGGGGCAGTAGATGATGAGCTGCTTGAAGCCGTATTTAAATTTATCCGTTTGCTAGAGCGTCCAAACGATGCTAAATTTTTAGCAAAGCTCGCGATAAAGGAAATTTTATACATACTCTTAAAGGGCGAAAACGGCGATTTCCTACGCCAATACGCAATGCTAGAAACCATAGAAAACCGCGTCACGCGCGCTGTCAAAGAGATAAAATCAAACTACGCCGAGGCGATAAATATCGAAAATTTAGCCAAAAAGCTCGGTATCAGCGCATCGTCGCTCTATCATAACTTCAAGCGTATTACGGCGCTTAGTCCGCTTCAGTTTCAAAAAAAGATCCGTCTCGAAGAGGCAAAAAATCTCTTGATAAATCAAAATTTAGACGCCGCAGAGGCTGCATTTGCCGTCGGTTACGCGAGCCCTTCGCAGTTTAATAGAGAGTACTCCAGGATGTTTGGCATGCCTCCTAAGGCGCACGTCTTAGCCATAACGGGCGCTTAAATTTAGTGCGGGCAGGTCTGCTGCCCTCTCATTGATTTTATTTCACAAACTTCTTTGTCTAAATTTTATATTTTGGACCAGCTTAACTACAAATTTTGATCTAAATTTTGCATTTTTTATAACATTTGCAGAAATAGGCAATGATTTTGTAGGATCGTTCTACCTCTTTTTTTTAAAAACTGCTATAATCATTTCAGTTTAAAAATAAAAATTGCAAGGAGCAAAAATGCAGTATTTAACCTTAAACGACGGTAACAAAATGCCGATTTTAGGCTACGGAGTCTATCAGGTGGAGTCTGCGGAGGCTCAAAGATTTGTTGAGGACGCAATTAGCGTGGGCTACCGCCTCATTGACACTGCGCAGTCTTATCGCAACGAAGAGGGCGTTGGTGCGGCGGTTAAAACGGCGATAGCCGGCGGCGTGAAACGCGAGGAGCTGTTTATCACCACAAAGCTTTGGGTGAGCGACGTAAGCGAGGATAGAGCGCTAAAAGCCTTTGATGCGTCGATGAAAAAGCTAGGGCTTGATTATCTCGATCTGTATCTCATCCATCAGCCATATAGCGACACCTACGGCGCGTGGCGAGCGATGAGTAGGCTTAAAAAAGAGGGTCGCATCCGTTCTATCGGCGTTAGCAACTTCTACGCTGATCGGATCGTCGATCTGTGCGAAAACAGCGGCGTCATCCCTGCGGTAAATCAGCTTGAGTGTCATCCATTTTTTCAGCGTGAAGCGTTAAAGCGCGTGCTTGATGGCTACGGCATAGCGTTTGAGTCGTGGGCTAGCTTTGCCGAGGGTAAAAACGATATATTTAAAAACGCCGTACTAAGCGGTATCGGTGAAAAATACGGCAAAAGCTCGGCTCAAGTTATTTTGCGCTGGCTAATTCAGCGCGGTATCGCCGTCATTCCAAAAAGCGTAAAAATCGAGCGAATGAGGCAGAATTTCGATATTTTTGATTTTGCGCTTTCGCCTGATGATATGGCCGCTATCGCTGCGCTGGATACAGGCAAGACGCTATTTTTCGATCACCGCGACCCGCAATGGGTCAAAAGACTAAATAACTATAAATAAGGAGCAAGCAATGAAAAGACGTGATTTTATGAAAATTTCAGTAGGAGGAGCAGTAGCTATGAGCAGTTTAAATGCAAAAGAAAACAATGCTGGCGAGAGGGTAGAAAAACTCAAAGTCCCATTAGCCAACCCGAGCAAAGAGGCTGCCGCAAATGCGGCTAAAAATCCGTTCGGCCTGGTTTACGGCGACGCGATAAGCAAAAACGAGGCGGGCAAGGTAAATTTGACGCCGGTAAGCTATAAATCTCGCGGCTTAGATATCGCGGCCAACGTCTATACGCCCGCAAATTTTGATCCTAACAAGAGTTACGCGGCCATCGTCGTGGCGCATCCAAACGGCGGTGTGAAGGAGCAGACAGCGGGTCTCTATGCACAGCGCCTAGCGGAGCTTGGCTACGTCACGATCGCCTTTGACGCGGCTTATCAGGGCGCTAGCGGGGGCATGCCGCGCTGCGTCGATACGCCTGCAAACAGGATCGAGGATATCCGCGCGGCAGCCGATTTTTTGCTTAAATTTAAAGGCGTAGATCGCGACCGTATCGGAGTGCTAGGCATCTGCGGAGGCGGCGGATATACGCTAAAAGCCGCGCAGACTGATAAAATTTTCAAAGCCGTGGCAACGCTAAGTGCTTTTGATAGCGGACTAGCTAGGCGAAACGGCTTTTTGGACGCGCAAATTTCGACTATCCAGCAACGACTAAAAGACGCTAGCGACGCACGCGCCAAAGAGGTGCTAACGGGCGAGGTTGAATACGTGCCGGATCCAAATTTAACCGACGAGGAGATAGCCAAAATCACCAACGATCTTTACCGCGAGGGGCTAAAATACTACCACCGCACGCACGCGCATCCAAACTCCACCTTCGCCTACACCAAAAGCAGTCTGCTAGATCTCATGAACTTCGACGCTGCGAGCAATATGGATCTAATCAATCAGCCGCTTTTGATGATGGTAGGCTCCAAAGCCGACAGCGCCTATATGAGCGAGCGAGCTTTCGCGGGCGCTAGCGGTACGCAGAAGAAGGAGTACTTTAAGATAGACGGAGCGCTACATATTGACACTTACTATAAGCCCGAATACGTGGACGTCGCGATGAAAAAGCTAGCCCAGTTTTACGGAGAAAATTTGTAAAAACGAATAAAAACAAAGGGTATGCGGTGAAAATTTTTAGAATTGTTTTAGCTATTTTATTCGCTTTAAATTTAAGCTCGGCAAAGGAGCAAGCGATGATAAATTTTAACGAGCTTCCGCACGCGGCAAAGCTTAGCGGGGCGCTTAGCAACAAACAGCTAGCGCTCGTTAGCGTGGCTGCTTATGCGGCGGCTGGCGGTGCGGACAAACTAAAAGTCGCGCTGCAAAACGCAAGAGATGCCCTAAAAAGTCTTTAGCGGTTTTTGGTTATAGGGGTTAAATTTGAAAAAGTTTTTGATTTCGGCGCTATTTGCGGCGGCGTTAGCAGGAGGGCAAATGAACGATAATTTTACAAAAGAGAGTAAAATTTCAGACGTCGTCCATGATGCGGCGTTTGGTGATTACGGCAGGCTGCTTTTTCCTACAGATGCTGGTTACTTTAACGGCGGTAGGCTCGGCGAGCTAAATTTGACGTGGTACGAGCATATCGATGCCGATAAAACGGTTGAAATTTTAAACTATCTAAAAGATCGCGCCAAAGCCGGCAAGCAGGTATTTTACGATATTTACTCAAATACCGAAAAAGCCGCCGATCCACGCAAAAATGATACTGGGCTTTTTTATTTTAAAGGCGAGCGGGGCAAGCCGTTTGCAGTGGTGGTCGCCGGAGGCGGCTTTGCCTATGTGGGCGCGATGCATGATAGTTTCCCGCACGCGCTTGAGCTTTCTAAAAAGGGCTACAACGCCTTTGCGTTGATCTACCGCCCAGGCGCTAGGAGCGGGGCGCAAGACCTTGCTCGTGCGATTAGCTTTATTTTTGAGCATGCAAAAGAGCTTGAGGTGGGAGCGGAGTTTTATTCGCTGTGGGGCGGCTCGGCCGGAGCTAGGCTTGCGGCGATGCTGGGAAGCTACGGCACGCAGGCTTTTGAGCAGGGCTCGCATCCGCGACCTGCAGCCGTGATAATGCAATATACGGGCTATTCGGATTTTACGCGAAACGATCCGCCGACCTTTGCCGTCGTTGGCGAAAACGACTGGATCGCAAGCCCCGGCGTGATGGAGAGACGGATACGAAATTTAGCCGCTACGGGCGTTAAAACGCAGTTTCGTAGCTACGCAAATTTAGGTCACGGATTTGGCTTAGGCACCGGCACGGCAGCACAGGGCTGGCTGGATGAGGCGGTCAAATTTTGGCAAGAACAGATGAGATAAAGGAAAGAAAATAAAATGAAAAAATTAAGCAAAATAATGGCTGGAGCGCTTGCTATGTGTTCATTCGCGGCGGGCGAAAGTGCAGCAGGAAATATAAAATTTGAGCCCCAAAAGACGCTCGTAGTCTATTTTTCAGCAGGCGGCAATACGGCTAGAGCGGCAAATTTAATAGCACAAAATTTAGGTGCTAAGATAGTTGAACTAAAGCCCGTGCAGCCCTACACGAACGCTGATCTAAACTACAACGATCCAAAAAGTCGCGTTAGCCGAGAGCATGATGATACGTCGCTTAGGAGCGTACCGCTAACTAACGCTAAAATCCCCGGCTGGGAGAGCTACGAGGCTATTTTCGTGGGCTATCCGATCTGGTGGCACGATGCTGCGTGGCCGGTTGACGAATTTATAAAAAACAACGATTTTAGCGGCAAAAAGGTGATCCCGTTTTGCACCGTTTATAGCTCCGGGCTTGAAAATAGCGATAAAAATTTAGCCAAGAAAGCAAACGGCGGCGAGTGGCTAGCGGGGAAGTACTTCGGCGAGAGAGCAAGCGAAAAAGAGATAAAAGAGTGGCTTGCGAAATTTTAGGCGAGCTCACACTTTGGCTTTAAATTTGTGATTAAATTTAAAGCGAGCATAATGAAAGATAAAAATAAACGCTAAATTCTTAAAATTTTGAGTTTAGCGGCGATGGCGTGGGCATTAAATTTAAGCGCGCAAGAGAGCATTGCGAAAAATATAAATAAAGGAGAAAAGATGCAGGAAAAGCAAGTTTTGGTTAAAAAGGAAAATCTCGCTGCCTATGACAAGGTGAGTGATAAAATTTTTGCAGGCGGGCTGCCGAAGGTCACGCTGCTTTTCGGCGCGACGCCTTACTCAAATGCAGGAGCAGCGCTAGTGCATTTTCCACGCGGAGTACGCACGGCATGGCATACGCATCCTGCGGGGCAAAATTTAATCGTAACGCAGGGTAAAATTTACACCGGTACGGCGGACGGAATCGTGCAAATCGCTCACCCGGGCGACGTAGTGCTTTGTCCGCCGGGCATCAAACACTGGCATGGAGCCGGACTGCACGAAGACGGCGAGCACATCGCGGTAACCTTTGAAAAGGACGGCAAAAACGTAGCATGGATGGAGCATCTAAGCGAGGACGAGTATAAAAGCCTCATCGAAAAAGCGGACGCAAAGAATGCGGAGTAAGTATCCTCCAGATAGAATTTACGGCAGTCGCCAGGCAAATTTTGCGTGCCGTTAAGCGCATTTAAATTTACCCCTCGATGCTGAGCAGATCGCCGAAAATTTCTTTACAATACTGCATGAAGCGCTTGGGAATTTTAACGCCGCTGATATCCACGGTGATGACGCTGTCTTGGATCTCAAAAACGATAAGCTCGCTAGTGATTTTCACAGCCTTACAGCCGTTATAGCATACGTCGCCGTTGCACTCTGCGTATAAGCCGTTATGCAGTGCGTCTGCGTCCTCGTACCGCCCGAGCTTGATCGGTCTTTGAAAAAGCAGATAGTTCTTATAGTCGTACTTGTCGTCCGCAAGGCCTATCATATAATAATTATCAGCGCTGTTTTTGGAAGCTGTCGCAATACCGGCTTTAAAATTTAGTCTAAACATAAATTCTGCTTTGGCAAAAAAGCGGCAAATTTTACCGCTTCAAATTTACACGAGCTGCACGCCTCTGCCTTTTACAACCTCGCCGATAACGTAGCCATCGGTATTTGCTAGTACGAAAGCTACGTTTTCTTTCGGAGCTACGACGATCATGCCTACGCCCATGTTAAACGTTCTCATCATCTCGGCGGGCTCGACCTTCTGCGCGATGATTTTAAAGATTTCGGGCGTGCGGATCGCGGCATGCTCGATCTTCGCACCCAGCCCCTCCGGAAATACGCGCGGTAGATTTTCCACGATGCCGCCGCCCGTGATGTGCGCGAGCGCGTGGATCTTGTCTTTTAAATTTAAAAAGTCGGCGACGTAAATTCTAGTCGGCTCCAAAAGCACATCGATGAGCGCGCGATCGCCCACTTTGTCGTCAAATTTTAGCTCCAGCTCGGCGACCACTTTTCGCGCGAGCGAGAAGCCGTTTGAGTGCAGACCGCTGCTAGGAAGCGCGATGAGTACGTCGCCCTCGCGGACAAATTTTGAACGGTCGATCTCGTCCTCTTCGGCGATACCCACGGCAAAGCCTGCAAGGTCGAAGTCGCCCTTCTCATACATCGAGGGCATCTCCGCCGTCTCGCCGCCGATCAGCGCGCAGTGGGCGAGTTTGCAGCCCTCGGCGATGCTTTTTACGACCTCTTTGGCATCGCTGATTTCAAGCTTTGCCGTCGCGTAGTAGTCGAGGAAAAACAGCGGCTCGGCAAAGTTGCAGATGAGATCATTTACGCACATTGCGACGAGATCCTGCCCCACGCCGTCAAATTTGCGCGCGTCGATCGCGAGCCGCAGCTTTGTGCCCACGCCGTCGGTAGCGCCTAGGATCGCGGGCTTTTTGTAGCCCGCAGGCAGCCTCACCGCGCCGCTAAACGAGCCGATACCGCCCAAAACGTGCGGAGTTTGCGTCGCTTTTACGAACGGTTTTATCGCGTTTACGAAGTCGTTTCCCGCGTCTATATCGACGCCCGCGTCTTTGTAGCTTATCAAATTTTATCCTCCAAGATGGTATAATTTCGTAGATTTTAGCTAAAATCGAATAAAAACGCTATAAAGGCCCACCTTGAAATTTAAACACGCCATCGTCATCACGGGCAGCATCGGCAGCGGCAAGAGCGCGGTTTGCGAACTGCTTGCCGGGCTCGGATTTGAGATCATCGATGCCGATAAGATTTCGCATGACGTTTTGGATCGCTGCGCCGCGCAGGTGGCTGAAATTTTCGGCTCGCAATACGTCGTGCAAAAAGACGCGCAGGCCGAAAATTTAGGCTTGCATCCGGAATTTCGCGTTAGTTCAGGCGAGGAAATTTCGTCCGCCACCTGCGCCTCGGTAGATCGAAAAAAGCTAGGCGAGCTGGTGTTTAAAAACCCTACGGAGCTTGCAAAGCTTGAAGCGCTGCTGCATCCAAAGATAACGGCTGAAATTTTATCGCAGGCGCAGGCTTTGGAGGCAAAAGGAAGGCTTTATTTTGTCGATATTCCGCTATTTTTCGAGGGCAAGAGATATGAGTTTTTTGACAAAGTAGCGGTCGTTTATGCGCCTAAAGATACGCTGATCGCGCGCGTGATGAAGCGAAACGGGCTTAGCTACGACGCTGCAAAACACCGCGTGGAGCTACAAATGGATATCGAGCAAAAGCGCGCTATGGCGGACTTTGTGATAGATAACGGAGGCGATCTTGCCGCGCTTAAGATTGCGGTGGAGAGATTTTTAAAAGAGCTAAAAGATAAAATTTAGCCCTTTGCGCTAGACTTCGTAAAATTTCTACGCAAATTGAGATGAGTTGAAAATAAAGGAGAGATGATGAGGATCGGTAGCCGCGCCCAAAGCGGCACTAAATTTCAAAATTTTAAAAGTGCGCCGCTTAAAGAGCGGTTAAAATTTATGGCGCGAGCGGTTTTGCTCTCCGCGCTGTTTGCGACGGGCGCTGCGGCAGAGATCGACGATCTAAGGAAGGGCTGCGCCGCGGGGAGCGAGATGGATTGTAAAAAACTAAGCCGCGTGATAAATGAGCTACAGCGCAACTGCGACGCCGGCGGCGAGGAAAACGCGCTGGATTGCGCAAATTTGGGCTATGCATACGACTCAAATAGAAGCTTCGGGCAGGCCGCGCGCTATTACGACAGGGCGTGCAAGCTCGGCGAGCAGAAGGGCTGCGTCTATTTGGGGCTGCTCTACAACGACGGGCAGGGGGTGGCGCAGGATCGCAAGAGGGCGAATGAGCTTTTCAGCGATGCTTGCAAGAAAAACAGCAGCGAGGGGTGCGCGAGCCTTGCATACAACTATAAAAAGGGGCTCGGCGTCTATCCCGACGTGAAAAAGGCGATCGAGCTTTTGATTAAGGCTTGCAAGATGGGGCAGGTAGAGGCGTGCCATAACCTAGGGCTTAGCTACGCTCTCGGCGAAGGCGTGAAAAAGGACGCGGACAGGGCCAGGACATTTTTTACGAGGGCTTGCGAGCAAGGATACGTGGATTCGTGCGTAAATTTGGGCGTTACGTATTTCAAAGGCGACGGCGGGCAAAAGGATCACGCGCTTGCTGCGAAGTATTTTAGCGAGGCGTGCGAGAGAAGCGACGAGCCGCTAGCCTGCTCAAATTTGGCGTATCAATACGAAAAGGGCTGGGGCGTGACGAAAGATAAAAAGAGGGCGCGCGAGCTTTATGAAAAAGCTTGCAAGCTCGGAAGATTTGATGCTTGCGAGTACTTAAAAGCTATGAGATGAGACCTAACATCAAGCGTAAAAAGCACACGATAAATAAACTAACCAATGAGGGCGAGTTAGTAAAATATCTCTCGGAATAGCCCAAAACAAGCGGCAGGCTTAAATTTAAATAGAGATAAATTTTAATAAAGCGTTAGCGAATGTTAGTAATTTTAAAAATTTGCGAGGTAGATGATGAAAATTTCAAAATATAATGCGAGCGGCAACGATTTCGTGATCTTTACGGACTCGGTTAAAGAAGATAGATCCAAGCTGGCGCGCGAGCTATGCGACAGGCGCGAAGGGGTGGGCGCCGACGGGCTCATCGTCGTGCTGCCTAAATTTAACGGCATAGATGGGATAAATTTCGAGTGGGAATTTTATAATAGCGACGGCAGCACCGCCGATATGTGCGGCAACGGCTCGCGCGCGGTATGCATGTATGCGTATGAGAATTTTTTGGCCGCGCAGAGTATGAAATTCCTAAGCGGCGCAGGCGTAATTAGCGGCGAAATTTTCGGTATTTTCGGCGGAAATTTGAGCGAGAGTATGCGCGGCGAGCTACGCAATGTAAGCTTCGGTGAGATTTTCAATCTGCGTCCTAACGCTCACGCGTTAGTAGCTAACGTAGAGGTAATGTTAACTCATCCTAAGCGCCTTGGCGAAAGCTTTGAGGAGGCAGGGCTAACGTGGTATTTTTATAACACAGGAGTGCCGCACTTGGTAACTTTTGTTAGCGATTTAAATGAGTTCGACGCCGCGCTAGCCCGCGATCTGCGTGAAAAGTATAACGCTAACGTTAATTATGCGTTAGTTCAAAGTCGCCTCGCAAGCAAAATTTTAAAAGTGCGCACCTTTGAGCGTGGCGTAGAAGCCGAAACTCTCGCATGCGGTACGGGGATGGCAGCATGCTTCATCGCAGGCGTCGAAAATATGGGGCTAGCTCCCGATATCCGCGTGATACCTGCAAGCGGCGAAATGCTAAATTTGCGCTTAGGAGATGGAGGTAAAATTTACTTTCGCGGCGACGTTAGGCATACTTTCGATGGCGAATTTATCGGATACGTGGAGTAGGCAGGGCGAAATTTCGAGCCAGTTTGCGCGAGAATCCGTGAAATTTTCGAGTGCGATTTATGCAAGATTTCGCTTTTCGCTCCGTTTTATAAAATAATAGATTTACAATACGACATTGGAATTTTAAAATTTTATGATGATGAAATTTTAGAATTTTCGGGGATGGTTTGGGTGAGAATTTTAATTGCGAAGTAAAATTTGCCGTCTCATTGCAAAATTTAATTCCTAAATCTCGGAATTTTATGAAATAAAATTTTAAAATTTTGGTGCGCGGAATTTTACTACTAAGTTTGAAATTTTTTGATTGAATTCTGCACTTGCATTGCGCCAATTTAGGCTTCTGCGGAATTTAAGCGTTATAGCGTTATAAAATTTACGCTCTAACCCGCTCATTTGGTTTATGATTTTTGCTGCCACCGCAAAAAATCCGCCTTGTTCGCACAAGTGAAATTCCGTCGCATTTGCACGAGCGAAATCCGCCACTAATAGCAGAAAGCGTGGCATCAAGCGCAAATCCTCGGCGCGGATAAATCTATCATTGACGATAAAGGCTGGATTTGTAGATGCGGCAATTCTTGAAGCGCAGTAGAATTTACTAACGACGATAAAAGCATAGTGCCGTTATGGCGAAATTTAAATTTGCGCCCGCCGAATTCCGTCGCGCCGTCATTTTGTCGTTTAAATTTTTAAATTCCATCCGCGTCGGTTTTGCCGAAACTAGGCGTAAAATCTGATGATTAACTCTCTGGCGAGCGCTAAAATCACGACGAAGATTGTAAATTTTAATAAAGATTTTTGTCGCATTGTGACGAGCATAGCGATGCCAAATAAAACGAGCGCAATATCTAAAAATGTATCTTTCATGAGCTTAATTGAAATTTAATCAAAATGCTAAGTATGATAAGAAGTATTATAAAGCGCAAGATTGAGCGCATGGAGGATAGATCGCCAAATTCTTTGTCATATTCCTTTTTTACCTCCCACTCAGCTTTCCATGCGAACATTTTTACTATAAAATCTAGCATTTTCATCTCCTTTTTTTAAGGTGAGTCGCATAAAAACGAAATTTTGTCGCGCCACGTGAAATTAAAGAATTCTATCTAATCGGCGCTTAAAATTTTTAATTTTGGGCTATTTGTCGGCGTTTTGGACGAGGGCTTTTTCGTATTTTTCGATAAAGCTTCGCCCTGACTCGCATAGGCGGTAGATGAAAATCTTCGACGCCTTGCCCGCGTCAAGCCCCGTATCCTTAATGCTTTCGCGCTGCAGATAACCCCAGTTTTTATGAATTATGTCAAGAGTCGATTTGATCGAGGTGTAGTTGCGCCCACTCGCAGCTGCGAATTCGTTCACGGGCCTCATAAACTCTGCATCGCTTTGCTTATTGCGACACAAAAGCCCATCTTCGCCTTGCGATTCGACCAGTTTTAGCGTTTCATAAATGAGTTTATCTTTTAATTTGATCATCGGCTTTCCCTTGCATAATTGATATGGGTTTGCCAAAATTATATCATAAAATTTGTATTTTTATGATATGAGATGTCAATAAATCAGAAGCTAAGCACGAATTCATGAAACGGCACGACATCGCAGCGAATACCCTCAATCTCGAGCCTACCGGAGTTTGTCATAGAAACGACTTTTAAGCTCGTGATGCCGAGCCTCTTGAGCACGCTTAAAATTTTACGAAATTTTAAAAAGATAATGTCCGCGTCGCTGAAAGGAATGACGAGAACCCCCATCTTTATAGCAGGCAGGTAAAAATCCAGCTCTTTTGTGTAAAAAATCGGCGTATTTAGCCCCAAAAGCTCGCAGAAAAGGATGTTGGCAAATTTTTTAGTGAAGTCCTTTTTGCTTGTTAAAATTTCGCGCATATTAAAATGCGAAAAATATAGCTTTTTTGCGCGCGTAGGTTCGCCAGCTTTGCTTAAAAATCTGATGAAATTTTCCCGCTCAAGTTTGGCGATAGTGCCGTATACGGCGTCTTTGGATATTTTGATGCGCGGCTTTAGCGCGGTGTAAATTTTATTTGCGCTAAATGCGGCGTGGACGAAGCTTAGGCACTCTTTGAGGATTAAAATCTCCGTGCGGCTAAAGTTTGCCGTAAGCAGCCTCTGCTCGAATTCTAAGATTTCGGCAGGCGCCATGAAGGGGTTTTTTGCGCCGCCGCCTTGGGCTAAAAACGCCGAAATCATCGAGTTTATCTCGTTGTGGCGCTTGTCGAAGGCAATAAATTCCTCAAACGAAAGCGGCAAAAGCTCAAGCCGCTCAAAGCCTGGCAGAATAAGCTCTCTATCGCGCGTAGAGATGATAAAACGCTTTAAATTTAGCCCTTCGGCGAAGCTTTGAAGCGATGAAATTTCAAAATCTGCACTACTGAAATTATCTAAAAAAAGCGATGAAATTTGCTCGTTGGCGGCTAAAAATTCTTTGATCTCGCGGAAGAAATTCTCGCTCCTGCTTTTTGCGCTGTAGAACTCCGCATTTTTTGCATTGTTTGAGCCATTTGCGCTTGCGTTTTTTGTATCTGTATTTTTTACGGCGGCGCGATAAAATTCTTCTATATCCGAAATATCCGCGCCAAGTGTAGCTTCTCCGTTTATTTCATGCTCGTTTACTTCGCTAGCCTTTGTATTGTCCGCACTATTTCTAGCCGCAAAAATTGCATCACTCGCTACCGCCTCTTCAAGGCGTAGATCGGCTAAATTTAGATATAAAATTTCGTCTTTTTTAAGTTCTGAAATTTCATTTTTCAGCACGGCGCTTTTGCCAGAATTTAGCACTCCATAGATTATGGTTTTGGGCGAGTCTATACCTCTTTTGCGCGGGATAAAGCCCATAAATTCCGGCGGATTTTCGTAAAAAAATTTCAGATCATTCATAGTGGATATTTTAAAATTTTCCTTATTAAAAGGAAATAAATCTGAAAAATCCTATGAAATTTTTATATCTATTTTAAATTTATCTAAAAATTTTTGTATTGAAAATTTCCAGCACTCTAAAAATTTTCTAAATTCTATATATTTTTCCTTATTAAAAGGAAATATTTCCATAAAATTTGGCTATTTTCTTGACAAAGCCGGAGCGCTTTTATATAATGTGCGTCTTTTGTTTGAAACAAAGGGTCGCGCGTTGCGACAAGTTCTTTATTAAGGAAAAGTGATGCAAAAAATTAGGTTAAAACTCAAGGCTTATGACCATCGAGTTTTAGATCGCACAGTTTCGGCTATCGTTGAAGCCGTAAAAAGAACAGGTGCGGACGTCAGAGGTCCCGTGCCGATGCCTACGAAGATTAAACGCTACACCGTTTTAAGATCTCCGCACGTAAATAAAGACTCCAGAGAGCAGTTTGAGATGAAAATTCACGCTCGTATGCTAGACATCGTAGCGGCTACGCCAGATACGGTTGATTCGCTAACTAAGCTTGATTTGGCTCCGGAAGTCAACGTCGAAGTTCATGCGATGGGCAAATAAGGGGTACAACAATGGAATATATTGTAGAAAAAATAGGTATGAGTAGGACGATCGACACGAGCAGCACGCCCGTGACGCTTTTACGACTTATCAATACCAAAATTTGCGAAGTTTGCGATGAGAAAAAAGCTATCGTAGCCTACGCAGACGGCAAAGCGCACAACAAAGCTATCGCCGGAATTCAAAAGAAATATAGCCTAAGCAAGGAATTTAATAAATTTGCGACTCTAAGCTTAGAAAATGCCGAGCTTGGCGATCAAAATTTAGATGTTTTGAGCGAAGCCAAGATCGTCAAAGTAAGCTTTAAATCCAAGGGTAAAGGTTATCAGGGCGTTATTAAGCGCCATGGCTTTGCAGGCGGTCCTGCAGCGCACGGCAGCCGCTTTCACCGAAGACCGGGCTCGATCGGCAACTGCGAGTGGCCGGGTCGCGTTCAGCCTGGTATGAGGATGGCGGGACACACTGGAAATGAAACGATCACCGCTAAAAACGAAGTCGTAAGCTTTGATGCCGAGAATAAAATTTTAGTGCTTAAAGGCTCGGTTCCTGGATTTAACGGCGCAATGGGCAGAATAAGGATAGTAAAATGAGTAAAGTAAGCGTGCTTAACGAAAAACTAGAAAAAGCAAGCGAAATTGAAATCCCTGCGAAATTTTCGGAGGTTAATTCGCACAATCTATATTTGTACGTCAAATCTTACCTTGCTTCGCTTCGTGCAAATACGGCTAACGCTAAAACTCGCGCCGAAGTTAGCGGCGGCGGCAAAAAACCGTGGCGACAAAAGGGTCGCGGTGGCGCACGTGCGGGCTCAACCAGAACCAATGTCTGGGTAGGCGGCGCGGTCGCATTCGGTCCGACTAATGAGCGAAATTACGAGCAGAAGGTTAATAAAAAGCAAAAACGACTTGCGCTGGAATTTGCTATCAATGAGAAAGCAAACGAGGGTAAAATTTTTATCTTCGACGATTTGGAGCTAAAAAGCGGCAAAACTAAAGACGCGGCAAATTTTATTAAGAAACTAGGCGTTAGAGATGCGCTGATCGTTAAAAACGAGCTAGACGCGCAAACTCTTTTGGCCTATAGAAATCTTAAGAATTGCTATGTCATCGATGCAAGCGAGGTCAATGCTTACCTAATCGCAGTTTACGGCTCAGTCGTATTCGAAAAAGCGGCATTTGAATCAATAGTGAAAGAGGACTAAAATGGCAGATATAACAGATATCAAAACGATCCTTTATACGGAAAAGTCTCTCGGTCTTCAAGAAAACGGCGTGGTCGTTATCCAAACTAACCCGTCAGTTACGAAAAACGGACTAAAGAGCGTTTTAAAAAACTATTTCGGGATTACTCCGCTAAAGATAAATTCTTTAAGACAGGACGGTAAAGTAAAAAGATTTAAAGGCAGGACTGGCGCTAGAAACGATGTGAAAAAATTCTACGTCAAACTACCTGAGGGTGCAAGCCTAGAAAGCGTGGAGGCGTAAAATGGCGATTAAAACTTATAAACCGTATACTCCAAGTAGAAGATTTATGACCGGGCTTAGCAGCGAGGATATCACTGCAAAAGCTAGCGTTAGAGGTTTGCTTGTTAAAATTCCTGCCGCAGCCGGAAGGAACAATAACGGTCGCATTACCAGCCGCCATAAACAAGCTGGAGCTGCTAAACTTTATAGAATCATCGATTTTAAGCGAAATAAATTCGGCGTTGCTGGCAAGGTCGAGGCGATCGAATACGATCCGAATCGCAACTGCCGTATCGCATTGATCTCATACGCAGACGGCGAGAAGCGTTACATTATCAAGCCTAACGATCTTAAAGTGGGTGACGTAGTAACTGCTGCCGAGGGCGGATTAGATATTAAACCCGGCAATGCTATGAAGATGAAAAACATCCCTGTGGGAACTATTCTGCATAATATCGAGTTAAAGCCAGGCAAAGGCGCTCAAATGGCACGTAGTGCCGGAGGTTATGCTCAGCTTATGGGCAAAGAGGAAAAATACGTCATTTTACGTCTGCCTAGCGGCGAGATGAGAAGAGTGCTTGCAGAGTGCATGGCCAGTATCGGCGTAGTGGGTAACGAAGAGTGGGCAAACGTCGTCATCGGTAAAGCCGGACGTAACCGCCACAGAGGTATCCGTCCTCAAACCAGAGGTTCTGCGATGAATCCGGTCGATCACCCGCACGGCGGTGGCGAGGGTAAGAAAAACTCCGGTCGCCATCCGGTAACTCCGTGGGGTAAACCGACGAAGGGCTATAAAACTCGCCATAAAAAAGCGAGCGATAAGCTTATAATTTCAAGAAGGAAAGGAAAATAAAAATGGCTAGATCGCTAAAAAAAGGTCCTTTCGTAGATGATCACGTAATGAAAAAAGTCGTTGCGGCAAAGAAAGCCGGCGATAACAAACCGATCAAGACTTGGTCGAGGCGAAGCACGATCGTGCCTGAAATGATCGGACTTACGTTTAACGTTCATAACGGAAAGAATTTTATCCCGGTTTACGTCACCGAGCATCATATCGGTTATAAATTAGGCGAGTTCGCTCCTACGCGCACTTTCAAGGGCCACAAAGGCTCCGTGCAGAAAAAGATCGGCAAGTAAGGATAGAATATGAGTAAATCAACTATTAAATTTGTTCGTCTTTCGCCGACAAAAGCAAGACTTATCGCGAAGCAAATTCAAGGCATGAATGCGGAATTTGCCCTTGCTACTTTGGAATTTACGCCTAATCGCGGCGCGAAATATATCGCTACGGCGATTTCAAGCGCGGTCGCAAACGGCGGCTTTGAGCCTGAAGAGGTTGTAGTTACCAGCTGCCGAGTGGATGCGGGTCCTGTGCTTAAGAGATTTCGTCCGCGCGCTAGAGGTACGGCTAGCCGTATCCGCAAGCCTACTTCGCACATCATCGTCGAAGTAGCAAAACCAAGTAAGAAGGAAGCGTAAATGGGACAGAAAGTAAATCCGATCGGTTTAAGATTAGGAATTAATAGAAATTGGGAGTCTAGATGGTTTCCTTCTAAAGCAACGCTTTCCGAGAGTATCGGCGAGGATTACAAGATCCGCAAATTTTTAAAAGCTAAGCTTTATTATGCGGGAATTAGCCAAATTCTTATCGAAAGAACGGCTAAGAAAATTCGTGTAACGATCGTAGCCGCAAGACCGGGTATTATCATCGGCAAGAAAGGCGGCGAGGTCGAAAATTTAAGAAGCGAAGTCGTTAAGCTAGTCAATAAAGACATAGCCATCAATATCAAAGAGGAGCGCAAAGTAGGCTCGAACGCACTTTTGGCTGCGGAAAACGTAGCTATGCAGCTAGAGCGTCGCGTTGCATTCCGCCGCGCTATGAAAAAGGTCATCCAAGGCGCTCAAAAAGCAGGCGCAAAGGGAATTAAAATTTGCGTCGCAGGTCGCTTGGGCGGCGCTGAGATGGCTAGAACCGAATGGTATTTGGAGGGGCGCGTTCCGCTCCATACTCTAAGGGCTAGGATCGATTACGGCTTCGCCGAAGCGCATACGACTTACGGTAATATCGGCATTAAGGTTTGGATCTTTAAGGGTGAAATTTTACAAAAAGGCATCCAGGCTGAAAAGACCGATGATGCGCCTAAAAAAACACGCAGACCAAGAAGAGGTAAATAGTTATGTTGATGCCAAAAAGAACAAAATACCGCAAGATGATGAAAGGTCGCAATCGCGGCTACGCGACGAGAGGAAATTCCTTGACGTTCGGCGATTTCGGTATCAAAGCGGTAGAGGCGGGTAGGGTAAATTCTCGCCAGATCGAAGCGGCTCGTGTCGCGATGACGCGCTTCGTGAATCGTCAAGCTAAAATTTGGATTAAGGTATTCCCAGACAAACCGCTTACCAAAAAGCCTCTACAAACTCGTATGGGTAAAGGTAAGAGCGGCGTAGAAGAGTGGGTAATGAATATAAAACCGGGCAGGATCATTTTTGAGATGACCGGCGTTAGCGAAGAGGTTGCTAAAGAGGCGCTTATGCTTTCAATTCATAAACTACCTTTTAAAACGAAAATCGTAAGTAGGGAAAGCGAAAATGAAATATACTGATTTGAAAGATAAAGATTTGGCTGAGCTAAATTCTATGTTGAAACAAAGTAAGTTGCTTTTATTTACGGCTAGACAAAAGCTAAAAACTATGCAGCTAAGCAATCCTAACGAGATTCGCGCTATCAAAAAAGATATCGCTAGAATCAATACAGCTATTAAAGCGAAATAAGGATAGGTTATGGCATTTAAAAGAGAAATTCAAGGCGTAGTCGTAAAGAAGGCGGGCGATAAAACAGCTACCGTTTTGGTAGAGCGAAGGGTTATGCACCCTAGATATAGAAAGATCGTAAAAAGGTTTAAAAAATATCTGATCCACGATGAAAATAACATCGTAAAGATCGGTGACACCATATCTGCGATCGAGTGCAGACCACTAAGCGCTAGAAAGTCGTTTCGCTTAAAAGCGGTTTTGAAAACAGGAGTTGAATAATGATACAGAGTTTTACCAGACTTGCGGTAGCTGATAATAGCGGCGCAAAAGAACTTATGTGTATTAAAGTTTTGGGCGGCAGCAAAAGAAGATACGCTACAATCGGCGATATCATCGTTTGCTCTGTAAAAAAAGCGCTCCCTAACGGCAAGATTAAGCGCGGTCAAGTAGTAAAAGCCGTAGTCGTTCGTACGACTAAAGAGTTGCACAGAGGCAACGGCTCACTAATTAGATTCGATGAGAACGCAGCCGTTATTTTGGATTCAAAAAAAGAGCCGATCGGCACTCGTATTTTCGGTCCTATCGGTAGAGAGGTCAGATACGGCGGTTTTATGAAGATCGTTTCGCTGGCTCCGGAGGTTTTATAATGGCAGTAAAATTTAAGATTAAAAAGGGCGATCAAGTAAAGATCATTGCAGGTGACGATAAGGGCAAAACCGGCACAGTCAAAGCCGTGTTTCCTAAAAAAGCTCAAGTTATCGTCGAGGGTTGTAAAATGGCTAAAAAGGCTATCAAACCAACCGAGCAAAATCCGCAAGGCGGCTTTACAAGCAAAGAGATGCCTATGGATATTTCAAACGTTGCGTTGGTAGAGGGTTGATTATGAGCAGACTAAAAGATAAATACGCTAATTCCATCAGAGTTGCTTTGCAGAAAGAATTTGATATAAAAAATCCTATGCTTATCCCGGCGCTTGAAAAGATAGTTATCAGCGTAGGAACGGGCGAATCGAGCAAAGATCAAAAAGTGCTTCAAAATATGGCCGATACTATCTCGCTGATCGCAGGCCAAAAAGCGCTTATCGTCAATGCAAAAAAATCGGTCGCAGGCTTTAAAGTTCGCGAAGGTTTTCCGGTAGGCATAATGGTTACGTTACGAAAAGAGCAGATGTTCGCCTTCCTAGACAAATTGATCTCTATTGCGCTTCCTAGAGTTAAGGATTTCCGAGGACTACCTAGAACGGGCTTTGACGGACGCGGCAATTACAATTTCGGCTTGCAAGAGCAGCTGATGTTCCCAGAGGTCGAATACGATCAAATTTTAAGAACTCACGGTATGAATATAACCGTCGTAACGACTACAAATAACGATAAAGAGGCATTTAAATTGCTAGAACTATTCGGCATGCCTTTTGCAAAAGGAAAATGATATGGCAAAAAAATCAATGGTAGCCAAGGCGAAACGCCCCGCTAAATTTAGCACTCGCGCATATACCAGATGTCAAATTTGCGGTCGTCCGCACTCCGTTTATAAGGATTTTGGAATTTGTCGCGTTTGCCTTCGCAAGATGGCAAATGAGGGCTTGATCCCGGGTCTAAAAAAAGCAAGCTGGTAAGGAGAAGAGATGATTAACGATCTTATTTCAGATGGATTAACTCGCATCAGAAATGCTGCGATGCGAAGACTAGATACGACTAAGCTTTTTCACTCAAACGTCGTTGAGGCCATGCTTAAAATTTTAGCGGAGAAGGGCTATATCGAGAGCTACAACGTAGTAGAGGAAAACAATAAAAAGATCATCAACGTAGTGCTTAAATACGACGAAAAGGGCAGAAGCGTGATAAACGAAGTTAAAAGAATTTCGACTCCGGGTCGCCGCGTATATCAAGGCAAAGACGAGATCAAGCGCTTCAAAAACGGCTACGGAACCGTCGTCGTCAGCACAAGCAAAGGCGTTATGAGCGGTATCGACGCGCACAAAGCGGGCGTCGGTGGCGAAGTACTTTGCACGATCTGGTAAGAAGTTTCTACTTTTTATGGCATTGTGGTATCCATTCGTAAAAGTAGACATACCCTAGACAAATAAAAAGGAAAATTATGTCAAGAATTGGTAAAAAACCGATCTCTATCCCGAGCGGAGTTGAGGTCAAGATTGACGGCTCGTCGTTAAAATTTAAAAAATCGAATAACGAAAAAGAGCTTGATTTAAAAGGTCATGTCGATGTAAAAATCGAAGACGGAAAGATAGAATTCTCACCTAAGGGTGAGGATAGACAGAGCAGAGCGTATTGGGGAACATACCGCGCTTTAGCCAACAATATCGTCCTTGGTCTTACCGAGGGCTTTTCAAAACAGCTCGAAATCAACGGCGTCGGCTATAGAGCTGCGATGAAGGGCAAAGTGCTTGAGCTAAATTTGGGCTTTTCGCATCCGATAAATTTTGAATCTCCAAAGGGAATCGAAATTTCCGTAGATAAAAACGTCGTAACCATCAAAGGCGACGACAAGCAGCAAGTAGGTCAAGTAGCAGCCGAGATCAGAGGATTCAGACCGCCTGAGCCGTATAAGGGTAAAGGTATCAAGTATCTTGAAGAGCATATCATCCGCAAAGCCGGAAAAACAGCTAAGAAATAAGGGTTGAGAAATGACACAGAACGTATTAAAAAGAAAGATCTCTTTACGAATCAAGAGAAAAAGAAGAATTCGCGCTAAAATTTCAGGCGTCGCATCTTGCCCTAGAATTTCTATTTTCAAATCTAATAGGACAGTTTACGCTCAGGCTATCGACGACGCAGCGAGCGCGACTTTGTGCGCCAGCAGCGGTAAGGTTTTAAATTTAAAGGCAAACAAAGAGGGCGCGGCTAGCTTAGCTAAAGATTTAGCCTCCAAGCTAAAAGATAAAGGCATTTCTGAAGCGATTTTCGATCGCAATGGCTATTTGTATCATGGCGTAATCGCAAGCTTTGCCGAGTCGCTACGCCAAAACGGCATCAAACTATAACCCAAAGGAATTATTGTGGAAAAGTATAATAGAGAAGAATTCGAAGAGGTAATCGTCAATATCGGTAGGGTTACGAAGGTCGTTAAAGGCGGTAGAAGGTTTAGGTTTACGGCTCTTATCGTAGTAGGCAATAGAAACGGCTTGGTAGGCTTTGGCTTTGGTAAGTCCAAAGAGGTTCCCGACGCGATTAAAAAGGCGGTAGACGATGCGTTTAAAAATATTATCAAGGTAAATTTAAACGGCTCTACTATCACTCACGATATTGAAGTTAAATACAATGCAAGCAAAATTTTACTTAAGCCGGCGAGCGAAGGTACCGGTGTTATCGCAGGCGGCTCCGTGCGCCCGGTTTTAGAACTTGCGGGTGTTAAAGATATCCTCACTAAATCGCTAGGTTCGAACAACTCCTCAAATGTCGTAAGAGCTACAATGAAAGCTCTTAGTATGTTAAAACACTAACAAGGATAAAAGATGGGATTAGAAAATCTTAAAAAAGCCCCAGGCTCGACTCACGCTACTAAGCGCTTGGGTCGCGGTCAAGGAAGCGGTCTGGGTAAAACTGCAGGTCGCGGCGGCAAGGGTCAGACCGCACGTACCGGCTCTCACGAAAAAAGAGGCTTCGAAGGTGGTCAGCAGCCAATTCAGCGAAGGCTTCCGAAGGTGGGTTTTACTTCTAAATTTGAAAAGCCTTACGTGATCAATGTCGATAAAATCGAAGCTATTAAAGATCTTAGCGAGATCACGATCGAAAGCATCAAATCCGTTCATAAAATTTCAAATTCCGTTAAAAAGATCAAGCTAATCGGCGTAGGCGCAAAAGCGCTCGCTAGCAAGATCAAAGACGAGAACGTAAAGTCTAGCGGACAAAAATAATGAATAAATCGCTACGCAACAAAATTCTCATTACTTTGGGCTTTCTTTTTGCCTATAGGTTGCTAGCTTACGTGCCGGTTCCGGGAGTGGACGTTGAGGTTATAAAGCAATTTTTTCAAAACAATAGCAACAACGCTTTTGGAATGTTTAATATGTTTAGCGGTAACGCGGCGGAGCGATTCAGCGTTATCTCGCTAGGCATCATGCCTTATATTACCGCTTCGATCATTATGGAACTGCTTGCCGCAACCTTTCCAAATTTAGGCAAACTCAAAAAAGAGCGCGACGGTATGCAGAAATATATGCAGATCATCCGATATGCTACAATCGCAATCGCTATGGTTCAATCCATTGGCGTTAGCATCGGCTTGCAGGGCATTCACGGACAGACCGGAGCGCCTGCGATAATGGCGGAGAATACCAACGAGTTTGTTTTCATCTCGTGCATTTCGATGCTGGCAGGCACCATGCTTTTGATGTGGATCGGCGAGCAGATTACGCAACGTGGCGTCGGTAACGGCACCAGCCTTATTATCTTTGCAGGTATCGTAAGCGCCATCCCTAGAGCGATCGGAAGTACCGTAAATTTAGTAAATACCGGTGAGATGAACGTTTTAAAGCTAATCGCGATCGTGCTAATTATCCTGGCTACTATCGGAGCAATTTTATATGTGGAGCTAGGTGAACGCAGAATTCCAGTATCGTTTTCGCGCAAGGTATTAATGGCGAATCAAAACAAGCGCATTATGAATTACGTGCCGATCAAGCTAAATTTAAGCGGCGTCATTCCGCCTATTTTTGCAAGCGCGATTTTGATGTTTCCGACTACAATTTTACAGGCAAGCACCAATCCGATCATCCAAAAGATCCACGATTTCCTAAGCCCTAGCAATTACTTCTTTAACTTTTTGACCTTTGTGTTGGTTATATTTTTTGCGTATTTTTATGCGTCAATTGCTTTTAATTCCAAGGACATTAGTGAAAATTTAAAGAAGCAGGGCGGCTTTATCCCGGGCATTCGTCCGGGCGAGGGAACGGCGAGCTTTTTAAACGAAGTCGCCAGCCGTCTTACGTTTTGGGGTTCGATCTATCTCGGGCTAGTAACCGTCATCCCGTGGCTACTCGTTAAATTTATGGGCGTGCCGTTTTATTTCGGCGGCACCAGCGTGCTGATCGTCGTCTCCGTCGCTCTTGATACGATGAGACGCATCGAAGCGCAGATCTATATGAACAAATATCAGACCCTAAGCGCGGTCGGGCTATAAATGGCGATTTTACTTAAAACAAAAAAAGATTTAGAGGGGCTTCGTGCGGCGAACAGGATCGTCGCGCAAGCCCTTGATTATGCAACTTCATTTATAAAGCCGGGTCTTAGCCTACTCGAAGTCGATAAAAAGATCGACGATTTCATCACCTCCAAAGGCGCATATCCTGCTTTTAAGGGGCTATACGGCTTTCCAAACGCCGCCTGCCTCTCGCTAAACGAAGTCATCATCCACGGCATCCCAGACGAAACGATCTTGCAGGAGGGCGATATCTTAGGCGTCGATTTGGGCTCGAAGCTAAACGGATATTTCGGCGACAGCGCACGCACTCTGCCCGTCGGTAAAATTTCAAAAGCCGACGAGGAGCTCATAGCATGCAGTAAGGATACGCTGGAGTTTGCCATCAAAACGATCAGGGTAGGGATGCACTTTAAAGAGCTAAGCTTCGAGATCGAGAAATTTATCCGCGCGCGCGGCTTCGTGCCGCTATACGGCTTCTGCGGCCACGGCATCGGCAAGCACCCGCACGAAGAGCCTGAGATCCCAAACTATCTGGAGGGCAACAATCCAAAATCGGGTCCTAAAATCAAAAACGGCATGGTCTTTTGCATCGAGCCGATGATCTGCCAAAAGGACGGCACGCCGGTCATCGCCGAGGATAAGTGGAGCACGAGGAGCAAGGACGGGCTTCGCACTAGCCACTACGAGCACTGCATGGCGGTTTTCGATGGTAAGGTAGAAGTCCTAAGCGTCGCGTAGAATTTCGCGTAAAAGCTAATGCAGCCTAGTTAAAATTTTACACTTTTATCAGTGCAAAATTTTGTTCGCGATTAGCTTTCAATAATTTTACACTGCTCATGTTGTAGAATTTTACTTTGATCGCTTCATGCATAAATTTTATCCGAAGGAAACTTATCGCACTAGAAATTTTAAAATCTATTGCGACGGTTTGCGGTCTAACCACAAAATTCTAAAAGCCGAGATTTTAGCTCATGTTTTCTGTTTTTTTAAAGCCTCATTTTGTAGCTTCGCTCTTAGATCCGCTTTCAATTAAAATTTAGCCTCAAAATTCCGCCATCCAATCTCAAACTCCCCGTATCTTTAAAATTTAGCCGTAAAATTTAAAGCGTAAAGGTGCGCAAGTAAGCAAGCTCAAAGCTTTAAGCGGCTAAGATTGCGCCTTGATTTTAAAGCGAAAACATGTCGCGCTACGCAGAGTGCGCGTCGTCGCGTCTCTTCGTACAAGGCAGGAAATATAAAATGAGAGAAAAATTTTATGTAGCGCTAGCAAATATGGGTGGGCTCGTGGCGCGGACGAAAGTGGGTGGGCTCGTGGCGCGCTTGCTTATGAAAATCGACCGCGGCTTTTTTACCGCACTGCGCGAACGTCCCGTATGGAGGGTATTTTGGCTAGCGACGGCGCTATGTCTGCTCGCATGCTGGGCTAAGATACATTATCAGATTAACGGACCCATCTTTGTCTACATCGCCGAGAGTTTCCCGGTAGTATTTATCATAAATTTGCTCATCTTTCACCTCTGCTATCTGCTTAGCGGGCGATTTTTTAAGCTCGTTTCATTGGTGCTACTGGCGCTAATTGCGCTGATTGCGAGTGCGGCTTTATTTTTGATCGTAAATTTCGACTCAAGCTTCAACGTCGTGGCGATCGACGCGCTTGTGCATACCGATGCAGCAGAGACGCGCGAGTTTGTTTCGCAGTTTCTTAACCCCGCAACGATTTTATATCTAGCGGTGCTACTTGGCTGCATCTTTGCGGCGCTAAGAGCAGAGCGAAGAAAGAAGGAGCAAACGCATAGCGGTCTAAGATTGCTGCTAGCAGCGCTTTATCTTATCTATGGCACGATCTTTTGCGCGGATATCGCCGCTAAAGCTTCCCAGGGCAAACAGGGCTATATAACCAAGCTATCGCAATACGTTCCGCTGGAGTTTGCCTTTACGATAAAAGACTATCTTAGCGATAAAAATTTCATCACTGATATGCGCGAAGTGCAGCTCGGATATGACGAGGCCAAGCACGCGAACGAAAGCGTTTTAAATGGCGGCGCAAATTCAGATCCGCAAAGCGCCGCCTCGGGCTTTGTATCTCAAAATTCTACGCCGCAAAGCCCCAGCGCGATTTCAAATTCCAAAAACCCTGATGCTGCTATAAACCCCGCCTTGCAAAAGTCTCGTGTCAAAAATATCATCTTAATAATCGGCGAGAGCTTGCAGCGCGGGCATATGTCGCTCTACGGCTACGGCGTTAAAAATACGCCGCTTTTGGAGGGTCTCGAAGCAAGCGGTAATCTGATAAAATTTAGCGATACAATCTCGCCTTACGGCACGACTAATCAGGTGCTGATGCGGCTTTTAAATTTCAGCGATTACGAAAGCGAGCGCAAAAGGGCTTGGTTTCGCAACCTTAGCATCATTGATATGTTTAAGCTAAGTGGCTACCGCACCTTTTGGATCAGCAATCAAGAGGCTTTCGGCGCGCATGCGCTAAGTGCCAAAAGCGCTGCCGATCGCGCGGACGCGGAATCCTTCCTCTCAAAGAGCAATCTTTATGAAACCGTCCGCATCAAGCCTGACGGAGCGCTGCTTCCACTCATAAATCAGGCGAAAACAGGGCAGAGCGAGCGAAATTTCTACGTGATCCATCTCATCGGGAGCCATATGGATTACAGCCTGCGCTATCCCGAGGGATTTGGCAAGTTTAGCGCGGCGGATGTAAAGGCAAAACTCACTTCCAAGCAGAAAGAGGTCATCGCGTATTACGATAACAGCGTGCTTTACAACGATTTTGTCATAAATGAAATTTTTAAAATTTTTTCGGGTGATGACAGCCTCATCGTCTATCTTAGCGATCACGGCGAGAATTTATACGAAAATGGACGCCTTGGGCACGGCATGGAAAGCCGCTTTACTTACGAAATCCCGCTGCTTTTTATAGCTTCGCGCGAGTTTTTGAGCGATCATGCTACGCTATGGCAGAGGCTGGCTGCGGCGAAAGATAAGCCTTTTATGAGCGATGATTTAGCACATCTGCTAGCAGATATCATCGGTGTCGCGCCGCTTGAGTTTGACGAGCATAAAAGCCCGATACGAGCGGATTTCAATGCTTCGCGCAAGCGAATTGCTAACGGAGTCGATTATGACGAGAAATTAAAAAGCGCGAAGGGCTACGAGTTCGAGTAATAGATGAGTTTTGCTTTTATCCCATTACATGCTGTATAAATGAGGGATTAGTATGCTCTAATTTTTGATCGATTCATCAAATTTAGATTAAAATTTGCACCACTCCGTATGGCTACGCTGATAGTAAGGCGTGCAACGCTTATTAAATTTGAGATCAAATTTATGCACCGCGGCTAGCTTTCCTTCTTTACCTCATCCATATACGAGTAAATCGTGACTTTCTGCGTCCTAAGCGCCTTTGCGACGAGCTCCACCGCACCTTTTACCTCAAAAATCCCTTTTTGCGCGAGGAATTTTACGATGCGCTTTCGATCCTCTTTCTTCATCCGCTCTACATCCAGATCGTGCGTAGCCGATGCAATCAGGTCTTGGACGATGTCAAGGATATTTTGCTGCGAATTGTTAGAGCTTTGCGTTTCTAAACTTACGCCGTCATTGAAGTTCGCTTCATCTAATGCCGCGTTATTGCAGCTTCCGTCGGTAAAATTTGCGCCTTGCGGCTGCTTGCTATCGAGTTTTGCGTTTGGCAGAAGATTTTTTATTGCTTTGTATGCGGCCATGGCGCTTGAGGTATCGATATTTACGCATAGCGCGCCTACTACCTTGCCGTCTGCGCTACGGATCAGCGAAGTCGAGGAGCGTATGAGCTTGCCGTTTTGCGCGGTGAAGTAGTAGTTTGCGGTGCAGTCGTTTTCAAAATTTTTGCTTAGCAACACGTCTTTTACCAGATGATCGAAGCTTTGGCCGATCCTCCTGCCCGTTACGTCGCCGAGGACGAAAACGACGGAGTTTTGCGGCGTGCTCATATCGTGGATAACCACTTCGCAATCGCCGATCGTATTTTTAATAAGGTGCGCAGTCGGTATAAAGGTCTGCAAAAGCTGATTCAATTTGAGTTCCTTAAATTTCATATAAAAAAATCTATAAATTTAGATTAAATTTTAAAATTTTGCAAATTTATAGAAATAGTTATATATTTTTAATAAATTTAGAGTAAAATTATATAAAATTTTATATGCAAAGGAGCTTAAATGAAAGAGATTTATCCAACCGGTTTCGCGCCGAAAAAGGGGCATTATGCGCCGGGCATCTTAGACGACGACGGTACGCTCTACGTCTCGGGGCAGCTAAGCGTGGATCCGCGCACGGGAGCCATCCCGGAGGGTCTTGCTGCGCAGACTGCGCAGGCTCTAAGCAATGTCGCGGCAGTCCTGACCGCCGCGGGCGCGGATAAAAACGACGTGCGGATGTGCCGCATCTATACGCTGGGCGTCGAGAACTGGGACGTGATCGACGAGCAGTACGCGCTGTTTTTTGGCGCGCACAAGCCCGCTCGCGTCGTGGTGCCGACTACGGCTCTACATTTCGGCTGTCTCGTAGAGATCGAGGCCGTCGCAAAAATAAAAGAGAAAAAATAGGAGCGAAAATGAGCGATTTCATCTGCACGGGATGTGGCAAGCACGCGCCCATCGATACTTTGTGCTATAAATGCGACTGCGGTGGGCTGTATAAGCTAAACTCCGATGCGCCTAAATTTAACCCCGCGCTCGTAGATCAAAGCGAGTTTAGCATCTTTAGATACCGCCGGTTTATGGGCATCGATACGGCTAAATTTAGAGAAATTTCGATGGGCGAGGGGCTCACGGCGAGCGTAAAATTTGGCGAAGACCTCTATCTCAAGCTCGATTATGCGATGCCTACGCTTTCGTTTAAAGACCGCGGCGCGGCGGTTTTGGTGCTGCATGCCAAAAATATCGGCGTAAAAAAAGTCCTGCAAGACTCCAGCGGTAACGCAGGCAATGCCGTGGCGGCGTATTGCGCTCGCGCAGGCATCGAGTGCGAAATTTACGTCCCGAAGGGCACGTCGCCTAAAAAGATCGATATGATCAAAAGCCACGGCGCGCACGTCACGGTATTTGACGGCAGCCGCGACGAGACGGCGGATGCGTGCCGCAAAAAGGCCGCGCAGGAGCAGATCTATTACGCCAACCACGTTTATAATCCGATCTTTTACGAGGGCACGAAGAGCTACATTTATGAGATCTACGAGCAGCTGGGCAGGGTGCCGCGCAATATCTTCATCCCCGTGGGCAACGGCACGCTACTGCTGGGCGCTCAAGCGGCGCTGGGCGAGCTATATGAGGGCGGTCTTATCGAAGCGCTGCCAAAAATTTTCATCGTTCAGGGCGAGCGTTGCGCTCCGCTTTTTGACGCTAAAGGCGCGGCGCGCGAGATTAAGCCGCAGCCGACGCTAGCGGAGGGTATCGCGATCGCAAGACCGATGCGCGCGGGCGAAATTCTTGGCCCTAGCTATGCGGGCGAGCGAGAGGTGATCTTAGCGAGCGAGAGCGACATACTGCCTGCCAGAGCGGCGCTTGCGCGCGGCGGATTTTACGTCGAGCATACGACCGCAGCTACCTATGCGGCGTATCTGCGCTACAAAGAAAGCCGCGATCTACAAGGAGATAGCATCATCCCGCTTTGCGGCGCGGGGTTAAAGAGCGATCATTAAATTTAAGCGCCAGACGGATTTGTGTGGCTAGCTAGCGGCGAGGAATTTAAAATTTTCGCCGCTTTAAATTTAGCGAGTTTGTGAGCCAATGTTTTAGCGAGATGTTTAAAATTTATGACGCGTAGGCTTTTAAATTTAAACTTGTACTGAAGCGCGGAAATGAACCTTAGCCCTTGGTGTGATGCGATGATACGGCGCATTTTGTGGATGACTTTGCCGCTAGCTGGATTTGTAAAATTTATCTACGATAGCTGGGTGAGTGCCGTTTAAATTTGAAATTACGGTCAAAATTTTATAAAAATAAGCTCACAGGGCGCGGCGCTATCTACCCATTTCGTTTATAAAATTTAGCCATTTTTATCGCTCTTGGTGAGTGAGCTGATACACAGAGGCTCAAATTTGCGCGACTATTTTAGATTTTCTTTAGCGATACGCGTAAATTTAAGCACGAATTCGCTTTTTGCCGCAGTGTAGGCGTCGCGGTCGAACTCGAATCGCTTGCAAAGCTCTAATTTAAGCGCCTCGTACCGCCCAGCGATATCCGCATTCGCTCGCAAAAAATCTCTAAAAAATATCTCGTCCGCATCGCCGAAATTTCGCAGATGCACGTGAAAAACGCGCTCGGCAAATCCCGCTTCGGTGTAGCCCTTATTTAGGCTGCAGCGGCTCCCCTTTTCGCTCATTAGCAGATAGCCCGCGTCTATCAGGTGCTGTTTGGCGGCGGCTATATCCGAGCACTCGATCAAAATATCTACGATCGGCTTCGCCCAGATCCCGCTTACTGCGGTGCTGCCGACATGGTGGATCTTGATCTTGCCGCAATCTCGCAGCAGACCGCGCAAAATTTTGCGCTCCTGCTTAAAGTATTCGCTCCAGCGCGGATCGTGCGGCACGAGACGTATCGGAAAGAGCCGCCACAGCTCCTGCAGGCTCATCGAAAGGAGTTTATTGCTCATCTAGCTCCCGAGTGTTGGGTGGAATTTGAATGAATGGCGGGTAGATAGGGATTCGAACCCCAGAAGGCTGACGCCTTACGCGCTTTCGAGGCGCGCTCCTTCGACCGCTCGGACATCTACCCGAATGAAAACGTAATTTAAGCCAAAAATGGCTTAATAACAGATTTAAAAATGAAATTCCGCGTGAAATTTCGCCTGATTTTGCGAGCGGGGGTTTAAATTTAACGGCGCAAATTTAGACTTCGTTTTAAATCTACGGCTTAAGGTACGGCGCGCTTTGGGCATAAAATTTGCTTTCGCGCGTAGTTTTGGGTACGGAATTTTACCGCTTTATGGATGAAATTTTATAAAGCAGCAGCATTTTACGCTCTGCGCGGCTTTTGCGAGCAAGGAATTTTAGCATTTCGCGAGCAAATTTTATCGCGGCGGCAAAAAATCACTCGCCGTTTATAAATTTCATGCGCCGCCCTACAAAACCGAGATGAAAATTTTGATCTCGTCTCCGCTGTAAAACTCAAAATCCGTTCCAAACGCTCTTTTTAGTTCGCCGGCCTCAAAAAAGCTCCAAATTTTGCTCCAAAATTTTGCTACGTTTTGCGGCTCATTCGGGAAACTAAAAACGGCGTATTTGCCGCTTTTGATCTCCAAGGCTTCGTCGCTGCGGGGCGCTTTGGTGCCGATAAAGATATCGTAAAGTCCGTCGGCGCCGTTTTCGTAATCGTAATAGACGCCGTAAATCTCGCTCTGCCCGTCATAGCACTCTTTCATAAATTTCGCCCACAGCGCGGGAATTTTACCACTCCCGCCTAGCTCGTCCGCATTTTTCGTGCGGGCTTTTAACCCATAAATTTTAAATCCGTCTAAATACGAAATTTTGATTTTTTCGCTCAAATTTTACCCTTTCCGCTACTGCTCTAAAAGCTCCCTTGCTTCTTTTGCGATCGCGACGTCGGTGAAGCCGAAAAGCTTAAACAGCTCGCTCGCGTTGCCGCTCTCGCCGAAGCTTTGCATGCCGTGTACCGCGTCTGCAAATTTATACCACTCAAGCGCACTTGCGGCTTCGACGGCTAAAATTTTAGTTTGCGGCTCTAGGATTTGCGCCAGATAGTCCGCGTCCTGCTCGCACAAAAGCTCGAAGCACGGCGCGCTTACGACATTTGCGCCGATACCTTGCTCTTGCAGGATTGCCGCCGCTTTTAAGCAGAGCGAGACTTCGCTGCCGCTTGCGATGAGCGTGATCTGCGCCTCTTTGCTCTGCCTTAGCAGATACGCGCCGTTTTGTACGTCGCCCAAAACCGCCTTAGGTAGCGGCTCAAGCCCTTGGCGCGAGCAGACGAATGCCGCGGGGGCATTCAGGGAAAGCGCCGTGCGCCAGCATTTTACGTTTTCGTTGCCGTCTGCGGGGCGGAAAGTGTAGAAGCCTGGCATCGCGCGGAAGGTGCTAAGCTGCTCGATAGGCTCGTGCGTCGGCCCGTCCTCGCCTACGCCGATGCTGTCGTGCGTGAAGACGAAGTAGTGTCGCAAGCCCATCAGCGCCGCAAGTCTAGCGCCCGTTTTGAGATAGTCGCTAAAGATAAAAAACGTCGCGCTAAACGGGATGAAAAGCCCGTATCTCGCAAAGGCGTTGCCGATCGCCGCCATCGCGTGCTCGCGGATGCCGAAGTGTAAATTTTTGCCGCACGGAAAGTCGTCGCCGCCTTTTAGCTCGGTCTTATTCGATGCCGCCAAATCGGCGCTTCCGCCCAAAAAGCCGGGCACCGCGTTTGCGATAGCGTTTAAAATTTTACCGTTGCTATCGCGGGTGGCGACTTTAAGCCCACTAAAATCTGGAAATTCTATCTTGCTAAAGTCGGGATTTAAAAGCTCGTTTAAAAGCGCTCTTTTTTCATCGCTTAGCTTCGCAAGCTTCTCCTTCCAAAGCCCCTCCTCCAAATCGCCTTTCTCAACCGCGGCGCGCGTCGCAAAAAGCACGTCCTCGCTTACGACGAAGCTTTGGGCGGGATCAAAGCCCAGACTTTGCTTAGCGCGCGCAAGCAGCTCCTCTCCAAGCGGTGCGCCGTGCGTCTTGGCCGTGCCCTCAAGCTCGAGCGCGCCCTTGCCGATCGTGGTATTTGCGATGATGAGGTAGGGTTTTGTTTTATTTTTGACCTCGTCAAGGACAAATTCTATCTGATCGAAATTATGCCCATCGATGCGCGCGACCTCAAAGCCCTGCGCTTCAAATCGCACTTTCACGTCCTCAAACCACGCGATATCGGTGCTGCCGTCGATCGTGATGCCATTAGAATCATAAATTATCGTTAGATTATCGAGGTTGTGTCTGCCCGCAAGCGCGCACGCTTCGTAGCTGATACCCTCCTGCAGATCGCCGTCACCGCAGAAGCAATAGACGCGGTGATCGATGATCTCGTTTTCTTCCTCGTTTAGCAGATGCGCGGCGTATTTTGCGGCCATCGCAAATCCGACTGCGTTTGCGACGCCCTGACCGAGCGGCCCGGTAGCGATCTCGACGCCCGGGGTAGTGATCTCCGGGTGGCCCGGGGTTTTGGAGTGCAGGCGCCTGAAGCTTTTCAGATCGTCCATGCTCAAATCATATCCGCTAAGGTAGAGGTAGCTATACACGAGCGCGCTTGCGTGCCCGCCCGAGAATACGACGCGGTCGCGGTTCAGCCACGCGGGATTTTTTGGGTTATGGCGGACCTTGCTCATAAAGACGCTCATTACGTCGCTTAGCCCCATCGGCGTGCCGGGATGGCCCGAGTTGGCGCTTTGGATCATATCCGCGCTTAGAAATTTGATCGTGTTTGAAATTTTACTTAGCTGCTCGCTCGACATTTTTCATCCTTTCAGGTATTTTTCTATCAAATTTAAAACCAAATCGCGCAGGCTTTCGTCATAGCCGCTCATCGCGCCGCTTACCTCGTCTATTAGGCGCTGCTTGTAGCTCCTCGCGCCCGCAAGACCTAGTAAATTTACGAAGGAATTTTTTGCGCCATCCGCCCCTACGGGCTTGCCTGCACTTGCCTCGTCGCTCGTGGCGTCTATGATATCATCCTCGATCTGAAATATGAGACCTAGCTTCAGCCCGATTTTATAAAGCTCATGCGCAAGCTCGTCCTTTAGGCCGCCGATTATGGCGCCTAGCTCAAACGCTGCGGCGATGAGCGCGCCCGTTTTATGCAGATGCAAAAACTCAAGCTCGCTTTGCTTTAACGGACTGTTTTCAAAACGGCAATCGATCGCCTGACCGAGCACCATGCCGCTGCTGCCTGCATTTCGCGCTAGAGTTTTAATGCATTTTATCTTGATCTCGTCGCTTAGGTTCGCGCTCGCGGCGATCAAAAACGCGTCGGTATTTAGCGCGTCGCCCACCAAAATCGCCGTGACCTCGTCGTATTTTTTATGCAGGCTCGGCCGTCCGCGGCGCAGATCCGCATCGTCCATCGCAGGCAGATCATCGTGTATGAGCGAGTAGGTGTGGATCATCTCAAGCGCCATCGCGATCGCCAGCGCGCCCTCAAAGCGCCGCTCATCCACCGCCGAGACGACGCCTAGCAGCAGCTGCGCGCGAAAATGCTTGCCGCCCGCCTGCAGCATGTAATTGAGCGCCTCCTCGAAGTACGGATGAAAGCTAGACGCCTTCAGTTCGTTGCGCTTCAAGTAACATTTAAATTTTTCTAAAATATCCATCGATCCTACCTTGCGGTTTTGATTTGCTCTACTTGGGCGCGCCCTTGACGAATGCAAATTCGCGCCCTTCGAATGCCTTTTCGTCGCGCAGCTTAGACTTTGCTGTCGCGAGCCGTTTGTACGTCGCGTATAAGTAATCATGCCGCTTAAAATTTTAAATTTTAATTTCCCTAGCTTTACGCAGTGCGCGAGGCGAAGGATGCTCCGCTTTTTTGAGCCGCATCTTACGCTCGATTTGCTCGCGGATGTCGCGCAACGGCTCGCCCGCTTTGCATTTAAGCCGTGCGAGTTAAATTTTACTTTGCGCCGCAGCGTAGCAGCTCGCCGAAATTTTAGAATTTGCCCTCGCGCCGCCCGTTAAATTTGACCGATTTGCTAAGGTTGAAATTTAATAACCTCGCGTCAAATCAAGCGAGCCGTGCTTTATGCAAACCGTATCGCCACAAAATCTAAATTTAACGCCGCCTTATAAAATCGGGCTTCATTTAGTTCGCTGCAGAAGCCGCTCGCTCCGTAGAATCCAAACCGCTCGCTAGGCGGGAAGTAGTCGCCCTCTCTAAAAAGCCTATTTTCACCATTTTTGAACTACGCTTAGCCCTTATCGCCGAGCAGATCGCCTAGGCCGCCGAGCCCTCCTAGCATGGACGCTGCGGCGCCTTTCTTTTCATTTTCGACGAGTTTTATCGCGTCGCCTATCGCCGAGATCAGCAGGATCTGCAAGCTCTCTTTGTCGTTAAAAAGACTATCGTCGATGCTTAGATCAAGCACCTCGCCCGCGCCGTTTAGCCTGATGGCGACCATGCCCGCGCCCGATTTTACGGTAAATTCCTTGCGCGCATTCTCCTCCTCGATCTGCTTAGCCTTGGCCTGCATCTGATCGAGCATCTGCCCCATCTTTGAAAAATCCATTCCTTCGAACATCTTTACTCCGTTATTTGGTTTTTTTCGTTTACCTGCACGATTTTTGATTTAAAATTTTTCGCTTTTTTGGCGCTCATCTGTGCGTAGGCTACGATGATGACGACGTCGCCGACGCAGACTTTGCGCGCGGCCGCGCCGTTTAGGCAGATCTCGCCCTTTTTCTCGCCGCGGATCACGTAGGTAGCGAAGCGCTCGCCGTTATTGACGTTTAGGATCTCGACTTTTTGGTATTCGCAAAGCCCTGCAGCCTCGATGAGCTCGGGTCCGATCGTGACCGAGCCCACGTAGTTGAGGTTGGCGTCCGTCACGCGCGCGCGGTGGATTTTGCTTGATAAAATTTCGATTTTCATCGGCCGTCCTTTAAAATTTAGTCTAAATTTGACTCGCCTCGCGCCGCGACGAGCTCGCTCACGACCTGTTTGTCGCTGAAAGGATGCTTCACGCCCTTGATCTCCTGGTAGGTCTCGTCGCCTTTGCCCAAAATAGCGATCATCTCGCCGTTTTTGGCAAGATCTAGCGCGCGCGCGATAGCCTCTTTGCGATCCGCGATCTTTAAAATTTTATCTTTTCGGCGCATGCCGGAGCAAATTTGTTCGATGATCTCGTCTGGATCCTCGCTGCGCGGGTTATCGCTCGTAACGATACAGATTTTAGCAAAGTGCTCCGCGATGGCGCCCATTTTCGGACGCTTGCCGTGGTCGCGATCGCCGCCCGCGCCGAAAACCGCGATGATCTCGCCGCTTGCGCGCAGCGCGTTTAGCACCTTTTCGATGCCGTCTGGGGTATGAGCGAAATCGACGATTACAAGCGGATTTTTATTTACGATCTGCACGCGACCCTCGACACCGCCGAAGTTTGCCAGAGCTTTTGCGATCTCCTCGTTCGGCAGCTTGGTTAGAATTTTAACCGCCGCAAACGCCGCGGTAAGGTTGTAGAGATTAAACTCGCCGATGAGATCGCTTTGAAGCTGCGCATTATCGCCGTTTGGAGTACGCAGGAGCGCGTCGATGCCGCCCTTTAGCCCGTATCCGCTCACGGCGAAGCTTGCGGCGTTTTTGATACCGTAGGTAAGGGCGTTTGCGGGGTTAAATTTAATATGTCCGTCGTCGGCATTTATGAGCTTTGGCGCGTCGTCTGCGAAAAACGAGCTCTTGACCGCGGCGTATTCTTGCATGCTGCCGTGATAATCGAGATGATCTTGACTTAAATTCGTAAAAATTTTAAGCGCAAAATTTAGCCCTTCTATGCGGTTTTGCGCGATTGCGTGCGAGCTAACTTCCATAACGAAGTACTCACAGCCCTGCTTGCCGGCTTCGTGAAGATAGCTCATCGTCTTAAAAACCGAGCTCGTCGTAAGCCCCTTCTCGTCGATTCTGCGCTCATTTATAAAGGCGCCGCGCGTGCCGCTTAGACCGCAGCTAAAGCCCAGATCCAGCAGCGTCGAATAGATCGCCGCCGCGGTCGTCGTTTTGCCGTTCGTACCGGTGATGCCTACGATTTTGATGCGCGGATCGATCTTTAAAAGCTCCTTTGTTTGCGCGATAGAGATGATCTGTGCGCCTTTTTGCGCCGCTTCAGGTGCAAATTTAGCGTTCGCGCTCGTGCGCATAAAAAAGTAGCCCGCCTCGCATTCGGCGGAGTTATCGGTGATGAAATTATTTTCGAGTCGTATTTTCATGATTTTTGATTTTTTGCATCAGCGCTTCAAAGCGTTCATCGCCTGCATACGCGGCGGCCGAGCTCTCGACGTAATTAAGCCCCATTTCGTAGTAGCCGTTTTCTATCAAATTTTCTAAAAATTCTATCATCTCGGTTTTGTCCGAAATGGCGATTTTGGATGAAAAAATGATCGATTCGAAGGCGTCTTTAAAGCCTCTTTGGCCTACCGCGCGCATAAAATCGGCATAAGCGATAACGGCGATCTCATCCTCGGCGCCGGGTTCGGAAGCCGCTTCACTCGCGATCTTTTCATTGATGGAGTTCAAAATTTTAAAAAGCTCCGCGGTTTGAGTTTTTGGGCTGAGGTTGTAAAAATCAAAGAGCATAAGCGCCTCTTCGCGGTCTGCCATCGCGGTCTGGCAAAGTTCAAGCAAAAATAGAATTTCCTCCTCGCCGCTTTTTTCGTATGCGAGCGAAAAATACAGCTTCGCAAGCTCGAATTCTCCGCGCGAAAAGGCCTTTAGCCCCAGTTTTTTATAGTTCAAACTCTTCGCCTTCGGGGATGTTTACGACGCTAAGCTCGGGGTGAATATCCATGCGAAGCTGGCGCTCGACGCCGTATTTTAGGGTCTGCGCACTTGCGGCGCAGCCGTGGCAATGCCCGGTAAGGCGGACATAGACGACGCCGTTTTTTATGCCTAAAAGCTTCATATCGCCGCCGTCGTTTTGCAGCATCGGTCGGATCAGCTCTAAGCTATCTTGTACCGGGGCTAGAAGCTCTTCGTCTGTAAATGGTATCATTAAAATTCCTTATTTTAGTTTTGGCGCATTATATCCAAAAGCGATAAAAAAAGGCTTATCGGGGATGAAATTTAATCTGAAATTTTGCGCAAGGACGCGGATTTTGCGCCATAGATCGCAAAGAATTTTATACGCCACGAACGGCGAGTCGCGATTTTAAAAATTTTATCGATTCGGCAAGGACGAAACTCGCAAATCATCGGGCTTGCGTATATTTAAATTTAGACTATTTGCGCCATAAATTTGGGATGAAATTTCAGCCAGACCGAGGGCTAAATTTGAGATGAAATTTTTGAGCGGTATGTAAAATTTAAAGCGGAACTGCCTAAATTTAATTAGGACAAGCGCCGATACGATTAAATTTTATAAAAACAGACTCCGAGTTTAATCGTAAATTTCACGACTACGAAAGCCTGGGCGGCAAACATTATTTTGAAGCTCGTAGATAAAATTTACGCTACGTTTTATATCGATCGCGGCTGTGAAATTTTAGCGCAGGCGCGTGCAGTCACGGCAAAATTTCTATCGGCGTGCCGATTTTCACGTGTTCAAAAAGCTCGTCCATATCGTCATTGACGAGCGCTATGCAGCCCTCCGTCCAGTCGCCGAACGCCGCGATACTCTGCCCTAGGTAGCTAAATTTGTTCGGTAGCCCGTGGATTTTGATATCGCCACCTGCGCTCTTGCCGAGGGATTTTGCGTGTGCTACGTCGGCTTTATTCGGATAGGAGATGCCTAAATTTAGATGATACGCCGAGTTTGGATTTTTGCCGTTTATGGTGTAGTTGCCCTCCGGGGTTTTGCCGTCGCCTTGAACTTCTTTGTGTCCTTCAGGCTCGCGTCCGAGGGCGATTTTGTAGCTTTTTGCGACGCCTTTTGAGGTTAAAATTTCAAGAATTCGTTTGGATTTATAGACGCGGATTTTAGAAATTTGCTCGCCGTCCAATGCCTGCTTTAGCGGAATTTCGGAGTTGATCGTTTCGATATTTTTATAGCTAAGATAATTGTCCAATGCCCATGCCAAGCCCGCAGCGATGATAATAAGCGGAAGTAAAGCTTTAAATTTCATAGAAGAAATTTCGGGAGTGATCCCGAAATTTTATTTGCTGATTAGCTCGATATAAGCCATCTCTGCGGCGTCGCCCTTGCGAAGGCGGGTTTTGATGATGCGAGTGTAGCCGCCGTTTACGCCCGCGTATTTTGGGGCGATCTCGGTGACCAGCTTATTTGTCGCAGCCTTATCCTGAAGCGCCGCGAAAACAAATCTATGCGCTTCGCTGTCGCCCTTGCGCGCGCGAGTGATCAATTTTTCGGCATAACTTCTTAGCTCTTTTGCCTTAGGAAGCGTAGTTTCGATCTTGCCGCTAGCAACTAAAGCGATGGTTAAATTTTTAAGCAGGGCGGCACGGTGAGACGAAGTACGCCCTAGCTTTCTATATCCGTGATTATGTCTCATTTATTGTCCTTCATTCTTTTGTCTTTGAGCCTTCAGCTCATCGAGCTTGCGTTTTAGCTGCTCTTTTTTATCGCCGAGCTCTTGGTTGCCGATAGGATAACCGATCTCCTCCATTACGGCTTTGATCTCCTCGAGCGATTTTTTGCCTAAATTTTTAAGGTCTTTAAGCTCGCTCTCCTCCATGATCGCAAGCTCGCCGATAAATCTAATATCCGCGCGATCCAGGCAGTTAAAGCTTCGTGCGCTTAAGCTTAGATTGCTAACGCTCTCAAAAAGCTTTGCAAACTCGGAATTTGCGGGGATCGCTCTACCGAAAGTATCTGCAGCGCTGATATTTACGATACCTTTGAAAACCGCTAGCTGCTGATACATCGCCTCAAGTGCGTTTTTAAACGCATCTATCGCGCTGATCTGACCGTCGGTAGTGATCGTAAAGACCACCTTTTCGTAGTCGGGATTGTCCTCTACAAATACGTTTTCGATGTCGTAAACGGCCTTGGTTACCGGGGTAAAAAACGCATCTAGCGCGATGAAATCGGCGTCTAAATTTTCTCTGATCTCTTCGCTTGGGACGTAGCCGATACCCTTTTCGATGATGAGCGTAAATTTAAGATCGGCATCCTCGTTTATCGTAGCCAGATAAGCGCTTGGATTTACGATCTCTACGGCGTCGTTATTTAGGTCGCTGCCGTAAATTTCTTTAGGCCCTTTAAAGCTGTATTCTACGACCTCGCGCAGGGAATCGCCCTTGATTTTAAACCTTAAGCCCTTTAAATTTATGATAAAAGCCGCCATATCCTCGAGCATACCGCGCATGCTGTCGAATTCGTGGCTTACGCCTTCGATTTTAACCGCAGTCGGCGCGAAACCGACCGTGCTCGTATAAAGTAACCTTCGTAAAGGATGAGCTAGAGTGACGGCATATCCCGTTTCAAAGGGATATGCTATGATTTTAGCAACATTTTCGCTGACATTCTCAACCTTTATTTCAGTTGGCATATGAGCTGATGTTGTGATTTTTCTCATATTAGCACCTACTATTTCGAGTAAAGCTCTACGATAAATCTTTCCTCTACAGGAATAACAACTTCTTCTCTCTCCGGAACTCTAGAAAAAATTCCGTATCTTTTCTCTTTTTCTACGTCTACCCACGCTACGATGCCGGTCTGTGCAGTAAGATCCAGCGCTCTTGAAATTTGCGGGTTATTTTTGCTCTTTTCGATCACTTCGATCTTTTGTCCTGCGCGGACGGAGTACGAAGGAATATCGACGCGCTTGCCGTCTACTAAAATGTGTCCGTGCGTAACGAGCTGGCGCGCAAAGCGTCTAGTCGTAGCAAAGCCCATGCGGTAAACGACGTTATCTAGCCTCTGCTCTAAAAGCTGAACCAAGATCGCTCCGGTGTTACCCTCTCTGCGAGCCGCTTCGGCAAATAGCCTGCGGAACTGCTTCTCGCTTACGCCGTACATAAATTTAGCCTTTTGCTTCTCGCGAAGCTGTGAGCCGTATTCGCTTAGTTTAGCGCGTCTTTGTCCGTGCTGACCCGGAGCGTAAGGGCGTTTTAAAAGCGCGCTCTTGCCCGCAAGCCTTCTCTCGCCTTTCATAAATAGATCGACGCCGAGCCTTCTTTCTAATTTTTCAACCGGTCCTGTATATCTAGCCATAAATTTCTCCTTTTATAATTACACGCGACGTCGTTTAGGCGGTCTGCAACCGTTGTGCGCAAGAGGAGTGATATCTTTAAAATACGTAACTTTAATCCCTTCTACGCTACCTACGCTTTTAACGGCGGTCTCGCGCCCGCTTCCCGGACCCTGAACCTTGACGCCTACCTCTTTGATGCCGTGCTCTTTGGCTTTGTTTAGCGCGTCCTCGACGGCTTGCTGTGCCGCATAAGGGGTGGATTTTTTGCTGCCTTTAAAATTTAAAGCGCCCGCACTGCTCCACGCGATCGCGTTGCCCATCTCGTCCGTTACGGTTATCATGGTGTTGTTAAACGTAGCGGAGATGTAAACTATGCCTTTGGCGATATTTTTTCTGACGGTTTTTTTCTTAACTACTTTTTTTTGTGCCATATTTCAATCCTTATTTAGCTGCCGCGCCGACGGTTTTGCGTTTGCCTTTTCTAGTTCTGGCGTTCGTTTTTGTTTTTTGACCGCGAACAGGAAGGCCTTTTCTGTGTCTTAAGCCGCGATAGCCGCCCAAGTCCATAAGCGCTTTTATATCCATAGCCACTTGTTTGCGAAGGTCGCCTTCGACCATATAGTGCTCTTGGATCTCTTTTCTGATAGCGGCGGCTTCATCTTCGCTCAGATCGGCGACTCTTTTATCGTAAGAAATTCCTGCCGCATCGAGAATTTTTCTCGACGTAAATAAACCTATACCGTAGATATAAGTTAGTCCGTATTCAATCCTTTTTTTCTTTGGTAGATCTACACCTGCGATACGAGCCATAACTTATCCTTGTCTTTGTTTATGTTTTGGATTTTCACAAATAACGTGAACAACACCTTTGCGCTTGACAATTTTACATTTGTCGCACATTTTCTTAACGGATGGACGAACTTTCATTCCACTCTCCTAAAATTTTCTCCACTTTAAATGCAAACTGCACCTAGGTTTAATGAAATTTCAAAAGCGAAAGTATCAAACCAACTGTTTTCAAAATAGTGGGGATTTTGAAAACACTTCTTCCTACAGTTTAGTCGCAAAACCGCGAGTATATCTAAATTTAACTTTATCCTTACTTATAGCGGTAGGTGATCCTGCCTTTGTCGAGGCTGTAAGGGGTCAGCTCGACTTTTACGCGATCGCCCGGCATTATCTTGATGTAGTGCATCCGCATCTTGCCAGCGATATGACATAAAATCACGTGTTTGTTATCGAGCTCGACCTTAAAAGTCGCGTTCGGCAGCGCTTCTATGACGTTGCCGTCGATCTCTATGACGTCGTCTTTTGCCACAAATTCTCCTTTCTTTTAAATTTAAAAAGGGTGATTATATAGAATTTAAAATTTTAAACAGCTTAAAAGAAATTTAAAATAAGCAAAATTTCAGATTTATTTCGCTACGCGCGCAGTATTTTACAAAAGCAAGGCGGCGCTCTTTTTAAAATTTCAGTATAATGGCTCAAAAATTTTAAAGGAAAAATATGAAATGGCAAGACGGCAGACGAAGCTCAAATGTAGAAGATGACCGCGCAAGCAGCATGCGCATGAGCTCCGGCTCGCTTGGGATGCTGATCCCGATCGTTAGGTTTTTGCTCGGCTCAAAGATCGGGCGCATAGTGCTCGTAATCGGCGTCGTAGCGTATTTTATGGGTTACAACCCTTTGGCGCTTTTAGACGGGGGCGCCAGCACGCAAAGAGAGCCGACGGATAGCCCGCAGGAGCAGGAAAAGCTCGCCTTCGTCTCGGCGGTGCTAGCCCAAACCGAGGACGTCTGGGGCGAGATATTTAAAAGTGCGGGCGCGCGCTACGAGGAGCCCGGACTTCGGCTTTTCCGCGATCAGATCGCAAGCGGCTGCGGCTTTGCGAGCGCGCAGACGGGACCTTTTTATTGCCCGAGGGACCATAAAATTTATCTCGATCTCGGCTTTTTCGACGAGCTTGCGAACAAATACAAAGCGGGCGGCGACTTCGCGCAGGCCTATGTCATCGCGCACGAAGTAGGACATCACGTTCAAAATTTAATCGGTACGCTGGAGCAGGTCGCCGCTCTAAAAAGGCGCGCTCGCAGCGAAGCCGAGCAAAACGCGCTTCAGGTCAAAGTCGAGCTACAGGCGGACTGCTACGCGGGGGTCTGGGCGCATTATCTCGCAAAAACAGGGCGCGTGCTGGAGGCTGGCGACATCGACGAGGCGCTAAATGCCGCCAGCGCGATCGGCGACGATACGTTGCAGCGCAAATTTAGCGGTCGCGTCGTGCCCGATTCCTTCACGCACGGCACCTCGGCGCAGCGCAAAGAGTGGTTTAAAAAGGGCTTAACGGGCGGAAACCTAAAAGCCTGCTCGTTTGAGCCGTAAAGCGCGGGCTTTGAGTTAGCTTGCGGGCTAGGTAAGGCGGCTTAAATTTTAAAATTTAACGCCGAGCTTGAAGGCGAAATTTTAAAATTTTAATGATCGGCGATTAAAAAGTTCGAACGGCGCGCTCGGCTATCGCGGCGACGGCTTGTTTGAGCGCAGGCTTGACTACGGCACAAGAAACCAAAATAGATACGTTAAAATTTATGGAGGCTAAAATGAATAAAATAACCTGCGTCTGCCTAGGCGTGAGAAGCATGCAAAGGGCGCTGAAATTTTACAGAGACGGACTAGGTTACGAGACGGATTGTAAAGACGACGACCCGCCGGTATGCTTTTTCAATACGCCGGGGACCAAATTTGAGCTCTATCCCTTGGACGCGCTGGCGCGAGATATCAACGAAAGCGATCCGCCCAGAGGCAGCGGATTTAGCGGTATCACGCTAGCGTATAACGTAAAAAACAAAGAGGACGTAGCTAGCGTCATAGAGCTAGTAAAAAAGGCAGGCGGCACCATCGTCAAGGAGCCCCCAAGATACGTTTTGGGGCGGATACCACGCGTATTTTGCCGATCCGGACGGATACTACTGGGAGGTGGCTTGGGGGCCTGATTTTAAATTTGACGAGGACGGGCTGCTTAAATTTTAGATCAAAATTTTTGCGGCCGAGGCTTGTTTGGAGGCTCCGAAACCTTTGGCCTAAGCGTGTAAAATTTAAACTCAAAATTTATTACAAATCATCGGGCGGGTTTTTGGCTTGTATAATTTGCGGCGCCGTTTTTTCCCGCGTCTTGCTCTAAATATCGAGCGAAATTTTACTTTCCGATGTGATCCGCGGTGCAGATTTTCACGAGACTAAAATTTACCGCACCCCGCCGCTGTTTTACTCGCGCTCGCAGTACCGCTTTGCTAGCATCGCATACCGCTACGCAAAGCAAGAAAGCGGATATTTCGCGGCGCTTTTGTCCGTGAGCGCGGCGAGGAAAAGAGCGATAAACTCGTCGAAGCTTTGCGCGGCAGCCTCTTTTAAAAACCGCTTGTTTATGAGCGAATTTTCGATGTCGGGGCGAGCTAGGATGATTAAATTTTTCCTATTTTTCCTTTAAAATTTTGGTTTGGGGCGATAAAATTTGCCGCTAAAATCGCAGATATAGCCCCGCTTTGAAATTTTATTTTCAAATTAGCGTCGGAATTCTGAGGCAAAATTTTAAGGCGAAATTTTAATGCCGAAGCTTCGGCGCTTAAATTTGACGCCGGAATTCCATAATAAATTTCAGTGCATAAATTTCATAATTAAAGCTTAGCACCCAAATGCGCCGGAGCCCTATTTCAAAACGCTGGCTTGGCGCTTTATTTCCCAGCAGCTAGCAGATCCGCGAGCACCTTTGCCGCGTGATCTTTCGCCTTGACGCTTTTATAGACTTTTAAAATTTTGCCGTCCGCACCTATCAGAAAGGTCGAGCGCACGATGCCCAGATACTCGCGCCCGTAGTTTTTGCGCACCTGCCACGCGCCGTATAGCTTGGCTACCTCGTGCTGCGGGTCGCTCAGCAGGATGTGCTTTAGGCTTTGCTTGGCGATGAAGCCCGCGTGGGATTTGGCGCTGTCGGGGCTGATGCCTACGATCACGCAGTCTGCGGCGATGAAATCATCGTACGCGGCGCTAAATTCGCACGCTTCGGTCGTGCAGCCTGGGGTGTTATCCTTGGGGTAAAAATACAGCGCGACCCTCTTGCCTGCGAAGTCCTTTAGCGCGACGCTCGCTCCGTCGGCGTTTTGTAGCGTAAAAGCGGGCGCTACGTCTCCCGCTTGCAGCGTGATTTTGCGCTCGCGATCCTCTGCGCTAAACTCGCCTTCGATCTGTGTTTTTCTCTGCATATCGTGTCCTTTTTTTGAAATTTTCGGGCTCCTAGCCCAAATCGCGGCTAAATTTTAATCTTTTTTCATAAATTTATCCTTGCTTGGATGAAATTTTGCCCCGTGCCGCAGCCGCACGCGATCGGGTGGATCGCAAGCGAGATCGTTCCAGACAAGAGCGGGCTAGGGGCTTGCTTTGCGGCACGCGTAAAAACATTTTGTTGCACATGCCTTGAGGCAGTATGGTACGAGAGCGCCTCGTATCTATTGTGCCACGCAAATCCAGGTTCCTCACAAGCAAAATAACGCTTCGCTTTCGCAAGCCCTCTTAATCTACTTTTAGCTTTTTAGCGATATGATTCCGCAAATTTAAACAAAGGAAACAATATGAAAACGCTAGTTATCTTATCGCACCCCAATCTCGCCGCATCGCGTGTGAACAAAGCCCTATCGCAGGTCGCAAAGGGCGCTGCCGGCGTAGAGGTGCGTCATTTGGAGGGACTTTACGGCACCGATACTGCGCGCATTGACGCCCGCGCAGAGCAAGACGCGCTATTGGGCGCCGACCGCATCGTATTTTTGTACCCGATGTACTGGCTAAACGTGCCGCCTATGCTAAAAGCCTATATCGACATCGTCTTTTCGCACGAGCTGGTGGGTTCCGGCGCGCTTAGGGGCAAGGTTCTGCAGCTTGCGCTAAGCGCTAGTACGCCGCTTAGCGAGTACTCCAAACAGGGTTCTATCGGCTTTAGCCTGGATGAAATTTTAACGCCGCTTAAGATCGCAGCAAACTACTGCGGGATGGACTTTGCTGTGCCGTTTGTCAGCAGCGGATTTGAGCCCGGCGAGTTTGGTGACGATGTCGTAGATGCCGCAGCCGCACGCTTCGGCAAACTTTTACGAGGCGAACTAAGTCCCGGCGAGTATCAAATTTAGCAAAGCAAGTGCCCGTTACCCGCGGCGATGAGCTGAAATTTTACGATGGCGAATTTTAGCCGCGAAACTGCCGCTTTTAACGAGCCGATCGACAAAAGCTCAAAGTGGATCGAAACACGCTATGGATGGCTCGACTAATACGTGCGTGCACTCGTCGTAGCCAGTGTTGATTGCTTGCAAGGTACAAGCGTATTTAAAAGGTGCACATCGGCTAGCTAATGTTGTCATCTATGGAGGCATGAATGGGCGTTCGGCTCGAAGTCATCGGCGTAAAACTCATCGTGTTTATTTGCGCAAGAGCGGTTAAATTTCGTAGCAAGTGGCAAAGTAGGGGGTGAAGTGTGTGTCGTGATCTTTGGATCAGGTCTGGGTTTTTGCGAAGCGGTCTCTGTCGCGCTTAGAGAGTTTAAATTTTAAAGTTTACCGCATCGCGTAGTATTTTGCAAAACATCGTACCGCTGCCGCGAAAAGATATGCTGAGCCAGCCGCTGTAAAAGTGTGGTGATCGGTCATTACCGAGCAAAGTAGCGTAGCGAGCGCGCAAAATATGAAAGCACATTGCTATAAGCGAGCGAGCAGAGTGAAGAGAGGTCTGCGTTTCATAGATATCTCGTGCTAGTGGGGCTTTCGCGCCGCATAGACGCAAAGCCTGCGCGAAACGCGCACTGCGGTAAAAGATAAAATAGGTAAGACCGCTCTTGGTGTGATTGTGGCTGGATGTCGCGCGGGGTGTATCTGCGCGCATGAGAGAAAAGACCGCTTGCGGCGCTATTTGAGCTGCTACGAAATTTGATTTATCAAAAGAGATTTTTGAAGAAGGAGCAGAATTTATAAAATTCGCTCCTCGATTTTGTGATGTTTAAAGCGTGCACATCGCTGTCGCACGCACCGTTACGCCTGATTATTTTACGCCGACGATGATTTGAGTAGCTTTTATGATCGCGGTTACTTCGTCGCCGACTGCTAGCGCCAAATTTTTAACGGAGCTGTTTGTGACGATCGCGCTTAAATTTTCGCCGCCTGCGGTTCTGACATCGATTTCAGCATTGATTGCGCCCTCTTTAACGGCGGTGATTTTGCCTTTTAGCTGGTTCGCAGCACTTAGGCGAAGATCATTTTCTCCCTTTGAAATGATGACATTCGGGGCTTTGAATAAAAATACCGCCTCTTTACCTGCTTTTAAATCCAAAGTTTTTTCAGAATCAACCGTCACGGTCGCTTTTAGCACGTCGCCACCTCTGGTTTTAGCTGTGATTAGCGAATTTACCGCACCTGTTTTTACGTCGCTGATTACGACGTGAAGCTGATTTCTAGCACTGATTGCCATTGTTTCTCCCTGTGAAAAATTACGAGCAATGTTAGCGGCAAATCCTTAAATGAAATTTAAAAATGCTGCATGTAAGAAATTAATTTAATTTGTTGCGAAATTATATTGATTGCGTCTTTAAATTTACAGCTCGCGTAGCAAAAAATGAATTTAAA
>NZ_CAJPRT010000001.1 GCF_905373215.1 uncultured Campylobacter sp. | reverse complement strand
AAATTTAGCGAGAATTTCACGAGCAAATAGAGAGTAGGGCGGCGAGGCAAATATTGCTCGCTGTTATCTCCAGCCCGCCGCAGCTCAAAGTTACGATAAGTCAAATCAACTCAGCCATCACTGCAAGCGTAAGGCTATAAAATTTAAATCAGCTCCGCGACCTATCGTTGAAGTCGCGAGGCTGTAGCAAGTAAATTGGTCTCGATACACAGCCGCGACTATATAAAGCCGCGGCAAGTCGAAATTGATATGCCTCGCCATAGCAAAACCACGGCGAGTTTGGCTAAAGCCCGTAGAGGATTGGCGTATCTAGTCCAAGCCAGCAATGAGCCAGTCTTAAAACCTAAACCGCCCCCCAATCCCTACTTCGCCCCTTTAGGCGGCATAAACGCGGTTAGTTTGATATCTTCGCCCGCCTTGTGTTTATAAAGCTCGATATTTACTAACGCCGTGTGCGCGATATTGCCGTTGGCAAGCTCACTCGTAGGAAGATCGATCGTAAGTACGTTCGGATTTCCGTTTTTGCAAAGCCCCTCGGCATTAGGATCGTACCACGCGCCTTCAAAGATCTGCACCACGCCGCGCATTATGTCGTCGCTTACGTTGGCTCCCGCCAAAATTTCTCCGCGAGCGTTATACACGCGCACCAGATCGCCCTGCTTGATACCGAGCTCCTTAGCATCCTCGGTATTGATCAGTACCGGCTCGCGATCCGCGACGGCGTATCTCTTGCGATTTGAGGTGTTGCTCTGCTGCGAATGCAAGCGATCAAGCGGATGCAGGCTAAGCAGATGAAATTTCGCGGGCTTATCCTTCATACCTAGCCACTCGACGGGCTCGAACCACATCGGATGCGCGCCGCAGTCTTTGTAGTTCATCGCAGCGATCGTATCGGAATAAATTTCAATTAACCCGCTAGGCGTTCCCAAAGCCTCCAAAACGGGATCATTTCTAAAATCCTCAAAGCTCACGTACGCAGCACTCTCCGGCGTTTCGTAAAATTCCGTCGGCTCGTTTTTCTCCCACCACTGCTCAAAGCTCGGCATCTGTATTCCCAAAGCGGTGTTTGCGTTCACGGCGCTTGCCGCTCCTTCGTAAAATTCTTTGATCCAATCCATCTCCGTTTTGCCGCCGTCCGTATAAGCCTCGGCAAGCCCGTCTGCGTAAGCCTTGCAAAGGTCGGTAAAAATTTGATAATCGTCCTTCGCGCCGTATTGCTTGGCGACGACCTGCTTCATCGGGATGATATGCATATTGGAGTAGTCCCCGCTCATCGTAATGTCGTTGCGCTCATACTCCGTCGTGGTCGGAAACACGATGTCCGCCATCTTCGCAGTAGGCGTCCAGTAAATTTCATTCACTACGATGGTGCGCGGCTTGCGCCAAGCCTTGATATTGGTGTTGGTGTCTTGATGATGCACGATAGGATTTCCGCCGACCCAGTAGATGAAATCGATCTTCGGATAGGTGATCTTTGTGCCGTTCGCGTCGATCGTCTTGCCCGGATTTAACAGCGCGTCCGCGATACGAGCTAGAGGGAAGGCGACCTTCGCCGTATTTACAAGCCACGCTTGAGTAGCTTCGCCGCCTTGCTTCTGATCCTGCGCAAGCCCTAGGAATTTGCCGTCCTTAACGACCCCGACGCTTGCCGCGTTCATTCCGCCGATCACGCCGCCCGCGCAGGTAGGCGCGCCGCCGTTAGCGTAGTGGTAGCTAAAGCCGAAGCCGCCTCCGGCAAGTCCTATCTGCCCCAGCATCGCGCACAAAGTCACGATCATCCAGTGCGCCTGCTCGCCGTGATGAGCGCGCTGGATACCCCAACCCGCCATTATCATCGTGCGGTTTTCGTAAAATTTTATCGCAAGCTCTTTTATCACGTCCGCGCTAATGCCGCAAATTTCACTAGCCCACTCCGGCGTCTTGGCTACGCCGTCGCTCTGCCCCGTGAGGTACGGTACGAATTTTTCAAAGCCCACGGTGTAGTTTTGTAAAAATTCCTTATCGTACTTGCCCTGCGAGTAGAGGTGCTGCGCCATGCCCAGCATCATCGCCACGTCGGTGTTCGGGCGAGGAGCGATCCATTTTGCCTTGCCCTCGAAATACTTGCCGCTTACGGTTTTGATCGGATCGATGATGATGATCTCTTTGTCGCTGTTTTTTAGCTGCTCGAAATACTTAAATCCCTGCTCGTCCGAGCTCGTCCACGCCACGCGAAGCGTAGAGATCGGATTGAGCCCCCAAAAGACCACGACTTTGGAGTTTTCAAGCACCACGGGCCACGAGGTTTGCTGCTCATAGACCTGATTTGAGCCCGTTACGTGCGGCATTATGACCTGCGCCGCTCCCGTAGAATAATCTCCCGTGACGCCCGTAAAGCCGCCGCTTAAGTTCATAAATCTATGAAGCAGCGTCCTTGAGACATGCACGTTGCCCGTGCTCTGCCAGCCGTAGCTTCCCGCAAACACCGAGTCTGCGCCCTTTTGCTCGCGCGTCTTTTTAAGCTCGCGCGCGACGAGTTTGATCGCGTCTTCATATTTTACCTCGACCCATTCGTCAAGTCCGCGAAGCTCCGGCTTAGGATTATCGGGATCGGCGAGGTAAGATTTTCGCACCATCGGCGCCTTGATACGCGTATTATAAACGAGATCCGCCATCGTATTTTGAAGCGTATTGGGAATTTTAGAGGTGATCTTCCACGGCGCGGACTTTACGATCTTGCCGTTTTTGACGCTCGCTTTTAAAATTCCCCACCGCGCCGCAGTTAAAATTTCGCCGTTTTTCTTAAGCGCGGTGAGTTTATCCGCCGCAAGCATCGAGCTTGGGATGAGCGGAAGCGCCGAGACCGCCGCGCCGAGCTTTAAAAAATTTCGTCTTTTCATTTCGTCTCCTTTAAATTGACATCTTTAGAGTGCTTTTGTAAATATTGCACCACCGCCCAGCTCTCGTCCTCGCTAATAGGCGTACGCGAGAGCATCGATTTAATGTAGCCGGGCCATTTGTTTGCCTCGTAGCTTGCGGGCTGATGCAAGGCATGGCAGACGCTACACGAGGTTTCGAATTTTTCTTTGGCTTCGGCGAAAATTTTATCCACGTCGCCGCTTAGCGCGCCCTCGTCGGTGTAGGCGGTTATTTTAACCTTATTAAAGCCGTCCTCTTCGCCCAAGCTCTCGCTTTGAAATTTAGCCTGCTTCGAAAACGCCACCGCGATTATGCGCGCTTTAGGCGTGAAATAAATAACGTTCGGCGCCTTTGGATTTTGATAGCCCGTGAGCGAAAATTTCACCACTCCGTCCTTAACCTCCAAGACCTCTATGGCGTTTGTGGGCAGCAGCCTGCCGTCCTTGTGTGACAAATCGCCACTTACGCTTACCTGCTTTAGCACCGTGCCGTAAAGCATCTCGCCCGCCTTAATCTCGGCGCCAGCGTAGCTTGCGATCGCTGCCGCAAGAGCCGCCGCAGCCGCAATAGAATTTAAAAACTTCATGCTTATCCTTTCTTAAAATTTTAAAAACTTCTCGTAAATCTGCCGTATAAAAAGCCCGCAAACATCACGGCCAAAACCACGGCGAATGCCGCAAACGCTACCTGCGCGCACTGCGCCGCGTCCGCAAATTTAATGCTCGGCACCAGATAAAATCCCTCGCCGTAAAATCGGCCGAAAAAGCTCTGCACTTCGCTAAGCGCGGTACCTGCGGGGAAGGACGGGGTGCCCGTGCAGCTTGCGGGGCGAAATAGCTCCGGCAGCAGGCTATCAAGCGGCGCCGCAAAAGGAAATGCGGGTGCGGCGAGGCAATTTGCGGTATCTGTGGCAGGGTGCGACACGGAGCTTTGCGTAAACCCGTATATCGCGCCCGCAAAGCCGAGCGCGTAGGCAACGAGCCTTGCTATGAAGCCAAACGGCAGCAGCAAGCCGATGAGCGCGCCCACGCCCGCTACGGCAAAGCCCAGACGCACGAGAGCGCTCGTCTGCGTAGGCGACATAAAAAGACAGCGCTGAAAGAAAAAATACGATACCGCAAGATAGCCTGCGCTTATCACAAAGAGCCAAAACCACGGCGTAGCGGTATTTTGCCACGCGTAAATCTTTAAGATCAATCTATTCAAGATCTCCTCCGTCTTATAAAATTCTTAAGAATACTTTTTAATCTTAAGATTTAAATTTATGAGAGAATTATAGCAGTAAAAGATAAAAAATTCATGTCTACATTGCCCTAAATATCGGAGTTTAATAAGCTTTAAGCTTAACGTATAAAATTTCAATTTTAAAATTTTGACGCTCCTTGCGTAACAGCGAAACATTTTTGAGATATGAAATTAAAATGGTAGATTTTATAAAATTTTATCTTTATTCGGGTCTGTTTTGATAAAAAATATAACCGATTTAAAACCCCGGGCAACTCCGACGCTCAATAAATATTATGAAGATGATATAATGAACCGAAATTTTAAAGAATATAACTTTATAATTTAAGGACGAGGTGCCGTGTGAAATTTAACATAAATGCCGTTATCGGCGGGGCGGATGATGTGCCGATCTATATGCCGGATATTATAAGAGCGGCAAGGCGAGAGATTAAAAGGGTTTTTAGCGATTTTGAAATGCACTCGCTGCAAAAGATCGATATTTGCCTTTGTTTGAGCGGGGAAGTGTCGAGATATTTTCCGAAATCGGGGATTTACCAGCCAAAATATTATCTTAAAAGCAAAAAAATGATCGCGTATATTCATTTTAGCTCAGACGAGTGGAGCTCCGATAAAAGGGCGAATGTAGATAAATTTTTAGAAAAGCTCAAGCAGTATCTTATGGAGCTTGGAGATATTACCGGGCGGAAAATTGCGAATAATAATTTGGAATTTGACGATACACGGTACAAAGATAATATAAACCTGGTTTTTGAAAATTTAGTAGTAGATCGTTGAAAGAAAATTTGAAAGGGTTATCTATCTGAAGCGGCAAAATTCCGCTTCAGATAAAGTGGACACTAGCCGAGCCCGTGAAATTCCAAACGCCCTTAAGACGCAAAATAGCGACGAGGCGAGTTTGGAATTTCATCATCAACGATAATTTAAAATTTTGCCTGAAATCTTATTGACGAGCTTAAGGCGCCTTGGTTAGCGCCCCGTAGAGCTTTAAAGCTCAAGCAGGCGATGCGCGAGCAGGGCAAAATTAATCTCGCGCGAGCGCTAAATCGCGGCTTTTAGCGCTTCAAATTTCGCGTCTTGCTCGGCTAGCAGCTGTCCTTTCTCATCGCGCGAGACATAAATTTTAAAAATATTCTCGCCCGCTTTGTCGTAAAAGCCCACGAATTTCGAGAGCATCCCCATGAAAGTCTGCGTCACGAGGATGATCTTATCAATCTCATCCGTCTTTAGATGGCCTGCTAAAATGCCCAGCCCGTGCGCCTCATCGCCATTTGCGCCCATACCGAAATTATAATATCCGCGCGCGCTCTTGCCGCTTGGGATCTTGGTTTTAAACTCGATGATGAAGCTCGGCGTATTTTTCACGAAAAGCACCTCGCCCCAGCTCTCAAGCTCCCTAATGACCTCGCAGAATTTATCGCCACCGGCGCTCTTGCCGAAGCGCTCGGGCAGATTTAGCAGCACGTCGATCTCCTTCGCGCCGAGCTCCTTGCAGATCTGCGCGATCGAAATTTTAGGATTTTGCGCGAACAGCGCCTCTATTCTCTCTTTCATTTTCATCCTTTCCGAAATAAAATTTTGAGCGCCATTATAATATAAAAATTCTAAGTTACAGATAACGGCAATCAATTAAAGAGGATTTGAAAAGCTTATTTGAAGAAAAATTTACCGCTACAAAGTGCTTATGCGTAGAATTTTAAGTGATAATACAAAGAATTTTATCTGCACGGAATTTTAGAATTCTAAAATTCCGCAAAGCTTTAGAGCTTTATCATAGCGGATCGTATCCGAAGCGATTGGACCCGCTATCGCCGCGCTGCACGAAAAACACAAGCAGCACTATCCAACCCACAAATGATACTAAAAGTCCGATATCGCCGAAAAAAGCACCCACGATCGGCGTTAAAATAAGCAGAAAAAACCAGCCGCTTCTATCCGTATCATGTAATCGCCTGACTGATACGGCGATGGCTGGCACTAGCATGGCTAGCTGAAAAAGCGCATCTATAATGCCGATTTCTTGATGAACGATCCTGCCGGCTATTATTTGATTATACCCTATCGTAGTGCCTAAAACGCCATCTATCAAGCTCAAAACAATCCCGCCAAGCACGGTAAATAGAAAAAACCACCAGTACTCCGACCTCGATGCTCGCCCGCTAAATGTGGCGTATTTTTGCTTTATGCAAGTTTGTACGGACTCCATAAAAGTCATTTAAAACTCCTTTTTTAAAATAATATAGGATTATACTAATCGCCCCTTAAATTTAAATACCTAAAACTCCCGCCCGTTCATCTGCCTTACGTGATACGCCAGATTCGCTAGATTGTAGCCACCCTTTGAAGCGGCAACCTCTCTAGTGCCATAAACCGCCGAAACATTTAAAACTACCGAAGCTAACCACCCTATGGCAAATACTAAGGCGAAAAGCTGCGAGTCAAGCGCTATCAAGACTAGAGTTACTATCTCCGTAGCTGCAATAACATAAAACGCTCTTAGATAGTTTTTCTCTCCGCTGCAATCATAAAGCTCTTTACTAACTAGCAGCTGATAGATCAGATATACCGCTGTGCATACGCAATAAATGCTTATCATAAAAACTGATGGTTTAAACAATTCAAATCCTACAAATATAGTGCTTACTGCGCTTATAGCCGAGGAAACTCCAACTATCACGGCGTTTGATAGCAGATCCGTGCTGCGTATAGCGCGCGCTAAAAAATATAGCCCCACAGCTAGGCATATCATAGATATAAGTCCGACACCCTCCAACGCGCCCACTTTATCTACATTCTTGATATATCTGCCTACCGCATTTAACGCCTCAAGCCCAAATGCTATGTAAAGGGTAGTTTTGGCAGTAGATAGATTTTCGCTCTGCTCTTTAGCGTCATCCGTATAAACATACAGGATTGCTCCCACGCCTACGGATACATTTAGCTTTCGCACCATATCAGGCAACCTAAAAAAGTCGCTAATAAGCCAGATTAAAAATAAAACATTGGGCACCGAGAAAATAACCATAAAATGAAAAAAGCCCTGTTCTATATCCTTTAGGTCTGATGCTTGCACGCCCAAATCCGGACGAGATGAATTTATAAGCGCCAGTAAATCGTTACCTTCTATACTCGTCCACATGACAGCAACCACTACTAAAAAAAGCCAGATGAGAAATGGCAGCCCGCCTAAAAGCTGAAAAATCGCAGAGATGATACGCCCAAGATAAAATCTATGCGCACCGAAAGGTCCAAGGAACATATAAAATACGTAGGCCTTATTTAGATCGTAAGCCTTAGCTGAGCTTTGCGTAGAGCTAATTCTATCGGAATTTGAGGAAGCTGAATTTTGCCAAGTGGAATTCTGCTCTGTAAAATTCTGCGAGTTTGCGGTATTCTCGGTAGAATTCAAGCCTTTCGCGTTAGAATCTTGCTCGCTAGAGCCTGTCGCAGCAGAATCTCGTAAAATAGAATTTTCTTCATCCAAGCCTTGAGCTGCAAAAGCTAAATTTTGCTCTATAGAATTCTGTGGCGTAAAATTCTGCCTTGTGGAAGTGGAATTTTGCTCTATAGAATTCTGAGCCGCAGAATTTTGCTCGCTAGTATCATCCGCCGCAAGTTCTTCTTGCGCTAAATCTAAATTCTCAGATTGCTCCTGTGGTTTCTCATCCAGGGACTTTTTTTCTTCGCCGCTTTTACGTCTTATGCTAGCTAGCGACGCAGGATTGCTGCTGCTGCCCCAAATATCTTCGCCCATCTGCTCTCCTTGATTTTTAAAGCAATTTTACCTGAAATTTAAGGAATTTCTGTATATTCGCCGCTACAAATTCAAAACAAAGGACAAAAATGCCAACAGTAACATTCCAAGGAAAGCCCGTAGAGCTAAGCGGGCAAGAGATAAATCTAGGCGATCGCGCGCCGCAAGTGCGCTTAGTAGCTCAAGATCTAAGCGAAATCGAGATCGCTAGCGGCAAGCACGTGCAAATCATCGTCGCCGTGCCGTCGCTAGATACGCCCGTCTGCGCGACGGAGGCACGCAAGTTCAACGAGCGCGTCGCATCGCTTCCTAACACCGAAGTAATCGTCGTTTCGATGGATTTACCGTTTGCGATGGGGAGGTTTTGCACGACTGAGGGGATCAAAAATCTACGCGTTGCAAGCGATTTCCGCGATAAGGAATTTTGCCGCCGCTACGGCACCCTAATCGCCAGCGGTGCATTAGCAGGTCTTAGCGCCAGAGTGATCTTCGTCATAGATACCGCAGGCGTCGTGGTTTATAAAGAGCTCGTAAGCGACATAGCCTCTGAGCCCGACTACGACGCAGCGCTAGATTTTGCAGAGCTCGTCGCTCGCAACAGCTGCTCTAACTGAGCAAGATAATAGATCCAAGGTTTGGATAATTTTCGCCTCGCTTTAGTTCACTACTTTAAGCAAATTCGCCCTACTGCAAGTAAAAAACGAAGTAGGGCGCTTAAAATTCTACTTCAATTTTACATTTTGATTTTACGCTTTAATTTGTGCTCCAGCGTACGCAAATCTGTTAACGCACAGCAATAACAAGCGAACAAGCACGAAATTTATAGGATCGCCTGCTGCTAGATTTTAAATTTAGCCATAGCGGGAGTTAAAATTTTAAAATTTGCCCGCTTAACTACTCCGCGCGATAAACTCGCTAAAGGAGATCTCGCAGGCATAAAATTTCACCCCGAGCGAGGCGAGTTTGTCTTGCAGCGACAACGCCATCTCCTCTATGCCGCTAAATACGCAAAGCGACAGATTTAGCGTCCTATCTTTAGTCGCCGCAAAGCTCTCGTCGTCAAAAAATTTCTTTAAAAACACTAGCGTTTTTACCTTGTCCGCGCCCAGATCCTCGATGAAAACGCTGAAATATTTATATCCCGGCTCCTCGCGCGCTTCATCTTCCTGCGCGTAGTCGTCCGCCAGCTCGCGGTAAAATTCGTTGTTTAAATCAGCAAGCACCGCGATCGCTTCAAGCGAGCAGGGCTTTTTAAGCGCGGCGAGGACGGTTAAAATTTCTTCAAATTTAACGATATCGTCCGCGACCTTGATCGGCTTCCATGAGCCCGCGCCGTGATAGGCGAAGTAAACGGGCGAGGCGTCGCCTAGGGCAAAATCCACGAAAAAGGGATCGTCCATGCCGTTACGCGCGATGACCCGCCAGCTCTTGCGCCACTGCCCTGGTGCGTCGTCTGCTAGCTCCTCGCCCGTTTTGCGGCTAGCAAGCCTATACCCCTCCTGAAAACTCTCAAACTCACCCTCGTCGGGGTAGAAAAAAGGCAGTAAAATGCACCCTGAAACGATGCGTTTGCGGATAAAATTTCGGATCAAATTGGGGATTTGCACGGCGCAGCCTTTGGGTTAAATTTGAGCGAATTTTAGCAGAGTTTTTTACTCCGCGCAAAATTTACGTTCAAATTTGACGGATTACAAAATTTGAGCGCAAAAAGACAAGCGGAAGTATTTTAAGATGGATTTGAATGTTGCGACGAAAATTTCGTCCCAAGACTAGGCAATTAGCCTGTCGCAGGGCGAAATTTTCTAGCTCATTCAAAGACGCTTAAAAGACGACGCGCTAAATTTTATAGCGACTGCAAAATTTTAGGTTTACCAAACGCCTGTATCGGCCTAATCTCCCCCTTAAATTTCTCGATTTGGGCAAGCACGGTGTGAGCCGAGTTGCTTTGTGCGAGACTCGACGTGCCTTTGTCAAACGTAAGCACGTTTACGCACCCGTGTTGGCAGAGGCTTTTCTCGCCCCAAACCTCGGGATCGTACCACGCGCCTTCACAGATCGCTGCAACGCGCTCGGGCACGATGTCGGTGATGAGCACGCCCGCTAGTATTTCGCCGCGGTCGTTAAACACGCGCACGATGTCGCCGTTCGCAAGCCCGCGCGCTTCGGCGTCTTTTGGATTGATAAGCACCGGCTCTCTGCCGCTAACCTCGGCGAAATTTCTGATGATCGAGTTGTTTAGCTGGCTGTGCAAGCGGTAGCGAGAGTGCGGGCTTACGATGTGAATCGGGTATTTCGCCGTCTTTTTCGCATCCCCCAGCCACTCTTTCGGCTCGATCCAAGTAGGCATCGGCGGGCAGTCGGCATAGCCCATCTTGGCGATCGTTGGCGAGTAAAGCTCAATCTTGCCAGATGGGGTGCCTAGGCGGTTTTTGGCGGGATTTTCGCGGAATGCCGCAAGGCGCGTGTATAGCGCGCTGCTCTCGTCGTCCTTTTCAAAGCGCACGAAGCCCTTGTCGTAAAATTCCTCAAAGCTAGGCATCGTTATATTTAGGCCTTTGGCTTGCTCTACGGCATCGGCGTAGAATTCCTTCATCCATCCTAGCTCATCCTTGCCATCGCTAAAGACCTCGCCGTATCCCCAGCGCTTGCAGATCTGCTCGCAGATCCAAAAGTCGCTCTTGCTCTCGCCCATCGGCTCGATTGCGGGCCTGTAAGCGACTATATATTCGCCCGTAGCGCCAGTTTGGTTGATGTCGTTGCGCTCGACCTCGACAGCGACGGGAAGCACAATATCGCTAAGCCTCGCCGTGCTCGTCCAGTAAGGCTCGGCGGTGATAACGGTATCAAATTTGCGCCACTGCTTGACGATATTATTCACGTCTTGATGGCGCGTAAACATCGATCCGCACGCCATATATGCGACTCTCATATGCGGCAGCTTGATCTTGGTGCCGTCGTAGTCAATCTGCTTGCCCGGATGCTCCAGCGCCTCGATACTGCGAGAGGACGGGATAGTGATATTTTTCGCGTTTTTCCAAGGCGCAGAGCCCGTGTTTTCATATTTTTCATCTATGCGCGTGCTAAGCCCTTTTAAAATCGGAGCCACTTTATTCGTAGCGCCTGCAGAACCGTAGCCCAGGCTAAATTCAAAGCCGAGACCCTCCTTGCCGATATATCCCAGCATCGCATTAAGCGCCACTAGCGCCCAGAAAGGCTGCTCGCCGTGATCTGCGCGCTGCAAACCGCGACCGATTAGGATCGTGGTCGGCTCCTTTGCAAGCGCCGTAGCAAATTTCGCAATAGCCTCCTCGCTAAGCCCGCAAATTTTGCTCGCCCAAGCTGCGTCCTTTACGATTTTATCGCTCTCGCCTAGAAAATACGCTTTAAATTTATTAAATCCGACGGTGTATTTTTTGATAAATTCCTCGTCGTAGAGGTTGTTCGTAAACAGATAATGGCACATGCCGATGATGAGCGCGGTGTCGGTATTTGGGCGCACGATGATATCTTCGCTGCCGTAGTAGCGCGCGGTGTCGTTTCTCATTACGTTTACGCTATAAGTTTTGATGCCCGATTTCTTAAGCTCTTGCATGCCGATATAACCGTCGTGCGTAGGCGGAATGGATGAAATTTGATTGGTTACTACAGGATCGGTCGCCCAAAATACAACGTTTTTAGCGTTTTTGACGATCGCTTTCCACGTAGTAGGCGCGTCGTAAACGGCGCTTGAGCCAAGCACGTGAGGCATTATAACAAGCCCCGCGCCGGTGGAGTAATCGCCGCTTTCCTCTACGTAGCCGCCTAAAATTTTAAGCATTCGGTGTGCTACGGTGCGTCCCCAGCCGATCTTACCGCTACCGCCCCACCAATAGCACTCACCGTAGATCGCCTCGGCGCCGTATTTGTCGAAATTTTCTTTCAAAGCCTTCGCCGCTAGATCAAGCGCTACGTCCCAGCTAACGCGCACGAACTCCTCTTTGCCGCGCAGTTCGCTCTTTGCCGCGCCTTTTGCCTTTAGATAGCTTTTGCGCACCATCGGATAGAGCACGCGGTTTTCGTTTTGGATATTATCGGGCAGGCTATAATTCATCGTGTTTGGAAATTTATCGCCCTCAAATTCGCTTACCGAAACGATCTGCGACGAGTTTAAATTTAGCCAAAAAGTACCGAATCTGTTCGCGCCGAATACCTTTTTGTTATCAAAAATCGTCTGCGTTACCCCCTCGATCCTGCTAGCGCTTGCTGCGCTTGCGCCTAAAATCCCTGCCTTTAAAAAGTCTCGCCTTTTCATCTGATCTCCTTTATCATTCAGGTTTTTTTGCGTTGTGTTGTAGGTATTTTATGATCAAATTTAGCTCGTCGCCCTCGAGCGCTACGTAGTTTGCATTGATCATCTCTTGTAAATTTGCAGGCCACTGATTTGCCGTGAAGCTCTTTGGCTCATGCAAGCGGTGACACGCCGAGCAGATCTGCTCATAGTTTGTCTTTGCCTCCGCATAAAGAGCCTTAGCGTCCTTGGCTACGGCATCCGAACTGATCTCATAAATTCCCTCGGCTTCGTACCAGATCTCGCCGTAATCGTCCTCGAGTTTTTTGCCCTTTTTAAAATTTTCTTCGGCTTCGTTCGTAAAAATCGCGTAAATTTCAGCTTCTTTCATATTTTTTTGTATTTGAAGCTGATAGTTTTCGCTCACGACGCCTTTAATTTTAATCTTGGTAACGCCACCTTCGCTGGATATCACCTCGATCGGTGTTAAAATTTCAGCCTCGCCGATTGCTTTGCCGTCTTGCGAGATCGCCGTGGTTTTGGAGATCACCTCGCCGCCGAAAAGCGAACACGCACAGATAAATGAGATAAAAATTTTCCTCATAAAGTATCCTTTCTAGGTTGTCTTTAACGCGAATTATAAATCAAAGATAAATTTAAATTTGTCGCGATTGCGACGAATTTATCCTTTTTATGTAAAATTTACGTGAAATTTTATGCAAAGAGCTGCTATGATAGATAGATTAAATAACGATTACAGCGAGAAATTCGACTTTTTAAGCAGGGAGCGGATTGCCAAATTTAGGCGCGAAAGCTACGCTCGCGGCGACGTGATCTACGCGCAGAAGTTTAAATTTATCATTCTGCTGCGCGGCAGGGCGAAGCTAAACTGCTACGAAAACGGCAAGGAATTTATCTTTAGCTTCGTAAAAAGCGGCGCCTACATCTGCTTGGATAAAAACACGAGCCTTGAAATTTTAAGCGACTGCGAGACGCTGCAGATCAATATCTCGGAGCTTTTCGAGCTGCTTGGAGACGAGTTTTCAAGCTCAATCATAAACGCGCTTATCAAAAACATCTACTCGCAGCGAATTTTGATAAAAGAGATCGTTTTTGCAAAAATTCAGACGCGGATTTTAAATTTCTTAAATCGCATCGCAAACGCAGATAAGATCGTGGAGCTTCCCTTTAATATAATGACGCTGGCAAGCCTACTTGGAGCGCCTCGCCAAAACGTCTCTCAGGCGATCACGAAGCTCGTAAACGACAAAAAGATCGTGAAATTAAAGGGCAATAGGATTAAAATTTTATAGTCTGAATCTGCGCGGCGGATCTAAATTTAAACGAGGAGGGATATTTTGAGCGAAACCGCCTCATAAAACAAAGGGCTAAACCCAAAATGGGATTAGCCCTAAATTTAGCTTATTTGTGAAGCTTATGTATGTGCTGCAAAGCTACGGTTTAAAAAATCGAACCTCTGCTTGCAGGTCGCAACGGGTCGTCTCCAAAGCGGTTGCGCCCGTTAGTGCCTTGCTGGATAAAAAATACGATCAATACTACCGGGCCTATTATCGGGATAAAAATTAACAGATAAAACCAGCCGCTTCTATCGGTATCATGCAGACGCCTTACTGCTACGGCGATAGAAGGTAAAAGTATTGCCAATAAAAAGATTGAGTTAATGAAACCGATCATTCTACCGGAACTCGTAACGGCATAGGTGCCTAAGAAGCCATCCAATACTAACGTTACGATTCCTAAAAGTGCCGCAAATAATGCAAACCACCAGTACTCTGAACGTGGCGCACGCCCCTCAAAATTGCAATAATTCTCTTTGAGACAAGTGCGAACAGACTCCATAAAAGTCATCTCAAACTCCTTTTAAAAAATAAGATAAATTATATAACAATGGCACTTAAATTTGTCCTTTATATTGATTAAATTTTAAAATTTACCTCCGCCGCCGCGCTATCTGGCAAATACATTAAAATTTATCTCGAATGAACTTAATAGCGAGCTGTTTGATAAGCGGAGGAGGGTAGGTTAGGCGGAACAAATTTTGCTTTTTCGCTCGCGCTAAATAACAAAGTAGGGCGACTGCGACTAGCACAATTATAATAGCGATTTTATCTGCTTTGCACCGCCATAGCTGCTCAAATTTTAAAATTTACTTTTCTTCGCAGCTTAAAATTTTAGAAATTTTTACAGCGTCGTAAGTTTTCGCCTGCGCTTTTAGAAACTCGCAAAGCTCTTTCTGCTCGCACAGACCGTGCGAGAGCAGAAATTTCGCCGTCATCTCGTCATCCAGCACCACAGCTACTTTGATAAGCGTTTCGATCTCCTTTTTATCGATGCTTGCAAAGCTTTGGAATTTTAAAATTTCGTCCAAATAGCGTAATCTCTCGTCGCGGAATTCTTTAAATTTGGCGCCCGCGGCAAACTCCCTCGCGGCAAGCGGCAGCGCCTCCTTATATCCGAGAATGGAAACGTTGTTGTCGCTTAGAAATATTAATTCGCTGCCCGCAACCGAGCCGACCACATCTTTCGTATCTCGCGCGCCGTTTGCAATCAAAAACTTAAACGCCGCGAAATTATCGTTCGATACCGCATCTAGCAGCAATCCGTTAGCTTTGACATCCGCGCCGTTTTGTACCAAAAGCTCTAAAAGTCGCATCGCATCGGCGCTATCAAAGTGATAAAGCTTCGCCGTCTCGCCGCTAAATTTCGAGCCGAAAAAGATCGCGAGCTTTAGCGGCGAGAAATAACCGCTATCTCCGCCGTAATTGAGATTTGGTTTAAATTTGAGGATTTTTTCTATCCGCTCGAAGTCGAATTTTGAATTTCGCAGCACCTTCGGATTAAAAATGAAAGCGGTGAAAATTCTATCTTTAAACTCCCCGAAATCCTCGTCGATCCTGCCCCTGTTTTGCGCCGCGAATTCTAAAAGCGCATCCAACCCCGCATCTATCTGCGCATCACTAGCATTTTCATCGTAAAAAATTTCAAAATTTGGCTGCGGCAAATTTGACGCCACCTGCTGCGTAGTAGAAGCCGCCGCATCCTCTTTAGCGGCGCCGAAAGCGCAGCCCGCAAGTAAAAGCCACAAAAAGATAAAATTTTTCATATCGTCCTTTCCATAAATTTTGCCCGATTATATCAAATCTAAGGCTAAATTTAACAGCGTCTTGAAATTTCATAAAAAGCAAACGGCAAATAAATTTAGCCCAAAAAAGCGCCTTTTGATTTTAATTTCGCTAGAATTAGTCATAAATAACCTAAACAAAGGAGCGGCAAATGAAACTACTTTTTACTTTGATCTTGCTTTGTGCGGGGCTTTTTGCAAACACGCTGCAAGAGATCAGAAATAGCGGCGTCATTAGAGTAGGCGTCAGAGACGGCAGACCGCCTTTTAGCGAGATTAGCGGTGGTAAATTTGAAGGCTTTGAGATCGAACTTGCCAATGCGATCGCAAAGGCGATTTTCGGTGCCAAACAAGGCGAAGTGCAGTTCGTCTCTCTAAGCGCCGCCGATCGCGTCTCGTATCTAGTCAATAATAAAGTCGATATAGTTGCAGCTACCTTCGTCATCGATTCGGCGCGTAAAAATCATGTGGACTTCTCGATGCCGTATTTTTCGACCAATCTCGGCGTGTTAACTCGCAAAGCAGACGCCATCAAAGATATATCGCGTTTGCGCGATATGAGGCTCATAACCGAAGAGGGCACGACCGTAGATGCATATCTTAAAAAAGAGAAATTTAGCAACGTAAGCTACTGCAAAAGCACAAGCGAATGCTACGCGATGATCCGAGACGGCAAAGCTGACGGATACATCAATTTAAATATCACGGTGCTAGCCTACGCCGTCGTGGACGATACGCTCGAAGTACCGTTTCAAAACTTCGGTAAGCCTGATTTCATCGGTATTGGCGTGCAAAAAGGAAATAAGGAGTTACTTGATTTCATCAACGCAGAGCTTGTCAAGCTAAGCAAAGAGGGCTTTTTCAAAAAGGCTTATCAGAATACCTTCGAGCCTTTTTACCGCGGCACGGCGGATAAAAAATACTTCCTGCTAGATGGAATTTATGACTTGCTATAAAAGCGTAAAGCTAGGAATTAAAATATAAAATTTATCGAAGGCAGTTTGCATAACGAATAAATCTTGGGATTTAAAATTTTTCAAATTCATTAAATTTTAAATCCCCACTTCGCCCCTAAATTTCAAACTTGCATACGCGCGGTGATTGAATTTTAAACCGCTTGCATTTATTTTCTCTAAAATATATAGTGCTATAATTATTCCGAAAACTAAAAAGTAGGGGGCTTTTTATGAGATTACTTTTTATTTTAGCCTTATTTTGCGCTAGCATTTTTGCAAATACACTAGATGAAATCAGGCAGGCAGGTGTTATCAGAGTGGGCGTGCGCGAAGGTCGTCCGCCGCTAAGCGAGTCTAATAACGGCAAGTTTGAGGGCTTTGAAATCGAGCTTGCTAGCTCGATCGCCAAAGATATTTTCGGCGATAAAAAAGGCGAAGTGCAGTTCGTAGCCGTAACCGCAGGCGAGAGAATCCCGTTTTTGAAAAATAACAAGGTCGATATGGTTATCGGCACCTTTATGATTACGCAAGAGCGCAAGAAGCAGGTGGATTTCTCGCTTCCGTATCTATCGGTAAATTTTGGCATTGTAACGCGTAAAGAGGATCAAGTGAAGGACTTTGCGCAAGTTCGCGATATGAGAATTTCGATCGAAAAGAACCCAAACGGCTCGATGACCGAGCGATATCTGCGCAAAGAGAAATTTAGCAATTTAGTTTACTGCAAAAATACCTCCGAGTGCTATGCGATGATGAAGGACGGCAGAGCCGACGGCTACGCCAATGACAACATCATCGTCCTAGCTTATGCCGTCGTGGACGATACGCTCGAAGTGCCGTTTAAAAACCTAGGCGCGGCAGAATTCTTAGGCGTCGGCGTGCAAAAGGGCAACAAGGAGCTACTGGATTTCATAAATTCCGAGCTCATCAAGCTAAGCAAAGAGGGCTTTTTCAAAAAGGCGTATGAGGATACTTTCGAGCCGTTTTACCGCGGTACTGCGGATAGAAAATACTTCCTTTTAGACGGAATTTATAACATGCTTTAGACCTTAGAATTCTAAGGCGCGGGATTTTTAAATTTTAAAATTCCGCTTCGCACGCGGCGAGTGGAATTCTACGATCTGCAAATTTTGGGATTTTTGTAGCTGCAAAATTTCGTAAAATTCTAAAATTTAAAATTTTATCTCACGCTTGCTCGGTTTTAGAATATCTATTCCATTCAAAGCAAAATTCTACGCTACGAACATAGTTTTACCCGCACTGCGAATTTTAAAATCCGTGCTGCAACAAAATCCCCTAGACAAGCGCGATAAATTTGATAAGGATAAAATTCTGCGTGAGGAGAAATCTAGCTCTCAGCAAAAGCGCAGTCGCCGCAGATGCTATTTTAAGCTTTCAGCCGTTAAATTTTACTCAAACGCCTTGTAGTGTGCCTCGTCGGCAAACTCGAGCATCTCGCGATCGCCTCTGCTGTCGCCGTAAGCGATAACGCGATCGAAAGCCTGCACGTCGTATGCCGCACGCACGCGAGCGACCTTTTGCGCGCCGTAGCAGTTCTGCCCCTCGATCTCGCCCGTGATGATGCCGCCTTTGCGCCGTATTTTAGTGCCTAAAAGCTCCAAGCCCTGCGCCTCGCACCACGGACGCAGCCAGTCTTCGAGCGAGGCAGTGACGATGACGATCTTATCGCCCGCGGCTTTGTAGCTTGCGATCTTGTCCATCGCGCTTTGTTTTAGGATATCTTCGATGTGAGTGGTGGAGTATTTTTTGCAAATTTTATCGAATTTATCGGCGCTCATGCCCGCAAAAAAGTGGCCCAAAAGCTTTCTGCGCGTAAAATTATTACTCGTAAGGCCTAGTTTATACGCCGCCAAAATGGGAGATAGCACCAAAATCCCGCGAAAAAATTTCTTAAATCCGACTACGTAGGCGACGAACTCGAGCAGCGAATCATCGCGCGTGATCGTGCCGTCAAAGTCGAATAAAACAAGATTCATTACCTCTCCTAGCAAAATTTTAGCAGCGCAAATTTTAAAATTTGCCTATAAAAAAGGCGTGAAATTTAAAAGCTAAATTTCACGCCGAATTTTAAAATTTCATCCAAAAAATTCTATTTTTTCGCCATTCGTCTGCGCGTCGTAGGATCCAGGTATCGCTTGCGCACGCGGATATTTACGGGCGTAACCTCCACAAGCTCGTCCTCCTCGATCCACTCCAGCGCGCGCTCTAAATTTAATGCGCGCGGCGGCACGAGCTTGATCGCATCATCGCTACCGCTGGCGCGGACGTTGGTTAAATTTTTACCCTTGATCGGATTGACGTCCAGATCGTTCGGGCGGCTGTGCTCGCCGATGATCATGCCCAGATAGACCTTCGCCTGCGGAGCGATAAAAAGCACGCCGCGATCTTGCAGGTTCCACAGGCTGTATCCTAGCGCCACTCCGTTTTCCATGCTCACGAGCGCGCCGTTTTGCCGCTTCTCGACCGCGCCGATGAAGGGGCGAAATTCCAAAAAGCTATGATTCATCACCCCTTCGCCGCGAGTATCGGTCAAAAACTGCGAGCGAAAGCCGATGAGACCGCGCGCCGGGATCTCAAACTCCATGCGCGTCTGCCCGTCACCGGTAGGATTCATCACCTTCATCTCAGCCTTTTTACGACCGAGCTTTTCGATGACGGTGCCGGTGCAATCATCGGGCGCGTCGATGACTAGATGCTCGAAAGGCTCGCATTTGATGCCGTCGATCTCTTTGATGATAACTTCCGGACGTCCGAGGCAAAACTCAAAGCCCTCGCGACGCATATTTTCAGCCAAAATCGTGATCTGCAGCTCGCCGCGACCGCTTACTTTAAATTTACCCTCGCCCGCGTTTTCATAGCGCATCGCGATGTTGGTTTTCATCTCCGCTTCCAAGCGCTCGTCGATCTTATTTGAGGTTACGAATTTACCCTCCGTGCCGGCTAGCGGTCCGTCATTTACGCTAAAAATTACGCTAAGGGTCGGCTCTTCGATATGCAGCGCATCAAGCGGAATCGGATTATTGGGATCGACGATGCTATCGCCTACGTCAAGCGCGTCAAAGCCCGCAATCGCTACAATGTCGCCGGTGCCCGCCGTATCAATGTCGGTGCGCTCAAGTCCGTTAAAGCCGATCAGCTTTGAAATTCTACCGTTGATGTGCGTGCCATCGGCTTTGGCTAGCATAACGCTTTGGTTTTTGTTTATCGTGCCGTTGAAAATCCTAGCGATGCCGATCTTTCCGACGTAGTTATCGTAATCGAGCGTGAAAACCTGCAGCTGCAGCGGATTATCATCGCTACCGCTCGGAGTAGGGACGTGAGAGATGATCGTCTCAAAAAGCGGCTTCATATCGGCGCTTGCGTCGTTTAGATCGTATTTTGCGTAGCCGTTTTTGGCCGCGGCGTAGATGACGGGGAACTCTAGCTGCTCGTCGTTTGCGTCAAGCGCTACGAAAAGATCGAAAATTTCATTTACCACGCGGTCCGGATCGGCTGCGGGCTTGTCGATCTTATTTACGACTACTATCGGCCTAAGCCCCAAAGATAGCGCCTTTTTTACGACAAATTTTGTCTGCGGCATGACTCCTTCTTGCGCATCGACGAGCAAAAGCACGCCGTCTACCATCTTTAGCACGCGCTCGACCTCGCCGCCAAAATCGGCGTGGCCCGGAGTGTCAATGATGTTGATTTTAACGCCGCCGTAGTGGATGGCGGTGTTTTTGGATAGGATCGTAATACCGCGCTCGCGCTCTATATCGTTGCTGTCCATCACGCGCTCGCCGACTTCTTGGTGATTACCAAAGGTGCCGGATTGTTTTAAAAGCTCATCTACGATAGTGGTCTTGCCGTGATCAACGTGCGCGATAACCGCGATATTTCTGATATTTTCCAAATTTTTCTCCGTTTATAATTTCAAAAACTGATGATTATACTAAAAAAATTCTTAAGATAAAAATTTACGAATACTCTTTGACTTCGCAGACAAAAAACTCATACACGCGCTGTTGGATCAGCGCATCCTCGTCATCATCTCCGATCAGACGGCGCAGATGCGAAAAATCGATCTTTTTGATATATTTTTTGTTATTTTTGATATCTCTGTCGATCTCTTTTAGAAGCGAGTCTAAATTTAAGCTTTTATAGGTCTTTGCCTTTAAAATATATTCTTTTACGATGGAGACCAGCACGCCGATGCGCTGCTCGTCGCCTGGATAAATTTCACCCGCTATATCTTTAATCGCGTCATAATCCTCGTCGGTCTGCTTCTTTTTGGCAAGCAGCATCGCGGCAAAAATTTTAGCTCTGAACTCGATAGAGCGATGATGAGGGATAAAGACCTCGCGAAATACGGATAGAAGATGATTTTTAAAATTCATTTATAACCTTACTTTAAGAAACATTTCCATATAATCCCGTTTGCCCTTTCTTAGACCTGTGCAATGCTTTTTTTAGGCACCGCTTCAGGGTAGGAATACAGCAGAGCACTTAGATCTCGCATGTGCCGCAGCCATCTGGGAAGGGGTTTTACAAATCGATCCTATTAAGCCCGAAATGCTCTTTGAAATCCTCGCAAACACTCTGAAAATCAACGCCTTCAATTTTCGGCTTTGATTTGAAAAACTCTAACATCGAACTATACCCGCTAAGCAGCTCCTTGCTCTTTACGCCGTAACTAATCGAAATCCCCGCCTCAAAAAATGCCGCGAGTTTGTCGCAATACTTAAGCGCCTTGCCGTCGATTGCGCGAAATTTATCTTCGTTAAACATCTTTAGGCTGCCCTCTGCAAATTTAGGCTCCTTGCCTAGCTCGAAGGTGCGGTTTTCAAACTCGTCTTTTATAAATTTACCGCCCTCTTTGCGGATACCCAAAATATAGCTAAAATCATCTCTCATATGTTCCGGCACGAAAGGTAAAATTTTATCGTCTATCAGCCGCATCTCATATTCGCTGATGATGTCGCTAAGGCCTTTAACGCCGTATTTTACGGGGCTAATGATGTCGCGAGTGAGGCTTTCTGGTAGATCGTGAAATAGCGCGCAGAAAAAATTATATGCCGTGCGCGAGCGACACGCACCCACTTCAAGCGAGAAAAAGTAACTTAAAATCGCAACTACCAGCATGTGTCCCAGCACCGATGTCTCAGGGATGCGCGGCGTCTGCGCCCAGCGTTTTTGAAAACGAAGTCTGCCACTAAGATCAACTATGCGGGCAAGTTTTTTATTCATCACGATCTTTCGCACGCCGATTAGCTCGTAATAATCCTCGAGCTCCTCCTCGACCTTGGCTTTTAGTTCTTCAATATCATTTAAAAACTGGCTCGTTTGATAGACGATGTTAAATTCCCACCGCGTAGAGAGGTAGCTCGCCGCCTTTAAAATCACGGCTTCTTTCTTATGATCTTTGGAATTTAGATATTTTTTAAATCGCTCGAAAAAGGCGCCGTTTTGAATAGGCAAAAGATCGCTTTCCAGGACACTTAAAACCCATTCGTTGATCTTTTTTTTCTTGGTTTTTTGTATCTGATGAAAGACATCTGGGCGGATGTCGGTTACTACGATACGCGCTAAAAACTCGAAAATCCCCGCTTCTATCACGTAGTTGATATCCACATCGCGCTCAAAGCTAGCAATAAAATAAGCAATGATAAATTTATGTGCCTGTTTGTCGAGCTCGACTAAACTCACCATCTTTGGGTAATCGTTCCAACGGCTAATGCTTGCGGATTTAAAAATTTGTTCGACTAAATTTGAGCTTATCATCGGTAAATTTGATCCGAGTTTATTTCGATTACCGTGTGGACGTTACCGCGCGGATTAAAATCGCCCGTGATTTTCATAAATTTAGGCTTTAGCTTGCTTTGAAGCGCGCCGTAAATTTCATTTATGCTATCTTCGTGGCTGATATATCGGTTCATAAAGGAATTTATGTAAATTTTAATCGCTTTAAGTTCGACCACGAACTTATCCGGGATATATTCCAAATAGATCGTCGCAAAGTCCGGATAGCCCGAACGCGGGCAGCGGCAGCAAAACTCGGGCAGGGTGATTTTTATTAGATAATCACGCTCCTGTTTATTGGGCCAAACTTCTAAATTTTCGATGTCAAATTTCTCAATTTCCTCTTCGCCGTATCTCACTGCACTCTCCTTAAATTCGATATATCGTTCGGCTTTTCGACGCAAAATCCCTGAATATAATCAATACCCATTTTATAAAGCTGCATTTGAAATTCCTGCTTATCTACAAAGCGCATTATGGTTTTGATGCTCGATTTTGCGCAGGCTTCGTTGATGCTTATAAATATATTTTTAATCTTTTCATCGTCTAAATTTTTGTTAAATTCTATATCATAAACGATAAAATCGACGTTTAGAAATTTTAAATATTCAAAGCTAGCGTTTGAGCCGCCAAACTGCGACAGCGCGAAGCTAAATCCAAGTTCGCGGAATTTAATCAAAATTTCATCAAAGCGCTTAATCTCCGAATAGATAAGCCTTTCGTTAAACTCAAACACGATCTTTTTCGGATCGATTAGATTATTATCGATAAGCTTTAAAATTTCATTACGAAACTCGTTATTTCGCAGGGTCTGAGGCATAATCTCGATAAAAATTTTAGCGTCGATATCTTTAAAATAGATGATCCTAGAAATCTGCCTCATCATCGAAATATCGTATTTGATGTCATAATGATTTAGAAGCAAAATATCTAAAATTCTACTTTTTGTGATCTTTTCGCCGCTTCTTAGATCGAGCTTTGGAATTAAATTTATATGTGATTTTACGCCGTTTTTATCTGCAACGCGCTGATATTTAAAGCTAAAATTTTCACTATCGATCGCTTCCATTACGTCGGCGGAAAATACGTCAATTAATACTTTCTCTACGTCAATAGCCTTCTCGCCGTGCTCTTCGTCGTCCAGGTGATTTATCTTATAAAATAGAGCATTTACGATATTATTTAGGTTGCGATCATAGGAGCTTGGAAGCATTGCAAATTCGCTTTTTATCTCTACATTTTTAATCGTTTGACTTGAAATTTTATGCTCGAACATCCGCAAAATATGGCTTAAATTCGTAGCTTTTGATTCTACGCCGAATACAAAGTAGCCGTTTATAAAACGCCCAATCGGAAGGTCCTTAAAGCCCTGTTCCGCCATAAAATTTGAAAGTTCTTTACAATACTCATATAAAATTTCATCGCCGTTTTTATAACCGTATCGATCGTTTATGTCGATGATATTTTTAATTCGCAAAAGAACAATATTTATTTGACGATTTTTGGCTAGATCATTACTCAAAATTTTCTCGATCTCCTCGCGCACGAATACGTGAGTAACGGGATCGATCAGCGTCTTTTGAAAGCCGAAGTAAATTTGATAGATAACATAATAAACATAGCAGATTAAAAGTATCGAAAATAAAATTACGTCATCAAATTTAAACTCACCATTTCGGAATAAAATAATTCCAAAAACAATCAAAACGCAGGTAAATGGCACCGAAATTTTAAGTGCCGTTATGAAACGATTTTCGCGCTCTTTGGTCTCACTAAATAGCATCTAAACGTCCAAATGTTTTACATCTTTTGCATGATCTTGGATGTAGTTTCGGCGCGGCTCGACCTCGTCACCCATGAAAAGATTAAAGGTATCGCTAGCACTCTGTGCATCGGCTATATTTATTTTTAACAACCTTCGATTTTCAGGGCTCATAGTGGTTTCCCAAAGCTGCTCCGGATTCATCTCTCCAAGACCTTTATAGCGCTGAATATAAGCGCCTTTTTTCGAGCTTTTTTCGATTTCGTCTAAAATTTCAATAAAATCCTTGCCAAAGCTTACATCCCGCTCTTTGATCTTTGAATAAACTCTGATCGCCTCTTCAAAGATATAATTGCCGAATAAATTCTCATCTATCACGAGCTGTTCCAAGCCGCTCGGAGTTTGGACATAAATTCTAATGCCTTCATCATTTACGTAGGAATTTAAGATGTTAAATCCTTCGCTTTCCAGGCGCGGCTTTAAAATTTTAAATAGCTCCTCGTAGCCGAGGCTTCGCACTTCGTCGTTTTCTATCAAAAATCTGATCGCGCTAAGCACGCTAAAGCGCTTTTTAAGTTCGTTCAAAAGCGAACGGTAGTTTGAAACAATTTTTAGATAATCGATTAGATCCTCGTTGCCGATGCCTTCAAACTCGCCCATATCAATGCCAGTTTCGATCAAAAACTCGCTAAGCGCCTTTTCGTCTTTTAGATAAATTTCTTTTTTACCCTTTTTATATCTAAAAAGCGGCGGCTGTGCCAGATAAACATAGCCGTTTTCCACGATAGGACGCAAAAATCTAAAGAAAAATGTTAAAAGCAGAGTCTGAATGTGGCTACCGTCGACATCTGCATCGGTCATAATAATGATTTTGTGATAGCGAAGCTTTTCTTCGTTAAATTCCTCGCCGATACCGCAACCAAAGGCCGTGATCATATTTTTAATCTCTTCGGATTGTAAAATTCTATCCAGGCGCGCCTTTTCTACGTTTAAAATTTTACCTCTAAGCGGCAGAATCGCTTGAAACACGCGGTCTCTTCCCTGCTTCGCCGAACCGCCCGCGCTATCGCCTTCTACTAGATAAATTTCGCTAATACTCGCATCCTTGCTTTGGCAATCGGCTAGCTTTCCGGGAAGGGTTCCGACGGAATTTATATTGTCTTTTTTGCGCGTTAGATCGCGTGCTTTTTTTGCCGCTTCGCGACCGCGCGCGGCTAAAAGAGCCTTATTCATAATGGCGCGCGCTTCGATCGGATTTTCTTCAAAATACTTGCTAAGCACCTCAAACGCCATCTTTTGCACGATCGGCTTAACGTAGCTGGAGCCCAGCTTACCTTTAGTCTGTCCTTCAAACTGCGGCTCGGGAACCTTTACGCTAATTACCGCGATAAGTCCCTCGCGAACGTCGTCGCCGGTGATCTTCGTGTCCTTTTCGCGTGCAGCCGCATTTGCCGCGACGTAATTTGTTATAGCGCGCGTAAGACCCGCTCTAAAACCAGCCTCATGCGTACCGCCGTCCGGAGTTTTAATATTATTTACGAAGCTTAATAAATTTTCGCTATACGTTTCGTTATACATCAGCGCAAAATCCACCATAACATCTTCCGCGCTATCGCTAAACGATACGGCTTTGGATATGGCAGGCGCTTTATTCATATCATTTACGAAGCTTTCCAAGCCGCCTTCGAAGTGAAAGTGCTCGTCCCTGCCCGTGCGGTTATCTTTAAAATTTATCGTAATTTTTGGATTTAGATACGCTAGCTCGCGAAATCTTTTTGATAAAATTTCATCGTCAAATTCTAAAATTTCAAAAATTTCGCCGTCGGGCCAAAACTCGATCGTAGTGCCCGTGCGATTAGTAGTTTTCATCTTTTCAAGCTCGGTAGTAGGAATTCCTTTGGCAAATTCTTGTCTATAAATATTTCCATCCCGTTTGATCGTAGCAACGAGCTTTTTTGAGAGCGCATTTACGACGCTAACGCCCACGCCGTGCAGACCGCCGGAGACTTTATAAGTGTCTTTGTCAAATTTACCGCCTGCGTGAAGCACGGTTAAAACTACCGTCGCGGCAGGAATTTTTTCGGTCGGATGTATATCAACGGGAATCCCACGACCGTTATCGCTAACGATACAACTTCCCTCGTTTGTGATTTCGACGTCGATTGTGTCGCAGTAACCTGCCATCGCCTCGTCGATCGAGTTATCCACTACCTCGTAGATCATATGGTGAAGTCCGCCGATATTGGTGTCACCAATATACATTCCTGGGCGCTTTCTAACGGCTTCAAGACCCTTTAAAACTTTAATATTACTAGCGCCGTAATTTTGCTTCATAATTTTCCTTTAAATATTATTTATCGGCATGACGACCGTTTTTAAGCCATCCGCGCTAAGCACAAACGCCGTATCGGAGCTGTTAAAATCAAGCTCAAAAATTTCGCTCTCGATATTACTTAAAAAATCAAGCAGAAAGCGATTTTTTACGCCGAAGACTATCTCGCTGTTTATCTCGATCGCCGCTTCAATTTCGGTCTTTGCCTCGGAATTATCCTCGTTGATGCTCTCAAAAACCATTCCATCCTTTTTGATGGTAACCTTCATCTCCTCGCACATCGCGTTTATTGCTCGTACGCCACTTACCATCTTATCGCGCGGAATTGAAATTTTATACGCTGTATCGCTTGGGATCACGCGCTCGTAGTTTGGAAATTTGCCGTTAATAAGCTTTGTAAAAAACTCAAAATTCTCGCTCACCGCTAGCAACACGTTTTCGTCGTAGTAAATTTTAATTTTATCCGAAAATAGCTTTTGAATTTCGCCTATCGCCTTTTTAGGGATTAAAATTTTAGTATCGAGCTCGCCCGCTTTTGATTGAGTGATTAGCTTATAAACGCTAAGTCGCTTCGTATCGGTTCCGACTAAATTTATAAAACCCTCTTTTACGTCGATTAAAGCGCCGTTTAGCTCATATTTTGGATTGTTCGTATCGATCGACGGATAGATCTTTTTAAGGCTTCTGCCTAAAATTCCAGCATTTACGTCAAAGCTGTTTTTACCATCTATTGTAGGAAAGTTTGGAAAATCCCTCGTTTCAAACATCGGAAGCTTGTATTTAGATTTTTTTTGCTTTACAAATAGCGCTCCGTTGACAGTTTCTAAAGTAACGCTATCGTCGCTTAGGCCTTTTATAACGCTAAGAAGTTTGCCTCCGTTTGCCGTGGCTTCGCCTTCTGTTTCTATAGCGACGTTCTGAATATTATAGCTAAGGCCTATTTCATGATCGGTAGCTTTTATACTAAAAATTCCATCTTTTGCACTCATTAAAAGATGCGAAGTTATCGAGCTTAGATCTTTTTTATCAAGATAGGAGCTAGTATTTGAAACTATCTCTTCTAAAAGTTTTTTAGTGATTAACACTTTCATATTTTTATCCTTTTGAATTTTTATCGTTGTAGTAGTTGGCAAGTGATTTTTGTGAAAAACTTATCCTAAAGCTTGTCTTTAGGTAGTTTATCCAGTGAGTAAGTAGCTTTGTTTTATTCACTTTCATTCACCCTTTTTGCTTTATTTTCATAAAGTTTAAATTTCATTCTTATCCTTTTTGGTTATTTTGTTTTTCAGCTCTTCAATTTTTATTTTTAACATCTCATCGGTTTGGATGAGCTCGTTGATTTTTTTGATATTTTTGCTGATGGCGCTGTGATCTTTTAGATTAAAAAATGCGGCGATTTTAGGCATTGAGTTTTGAGTTAACTGTTTGGTTAGATATATGCAAATTTGGCGTGCTTCGACAACGTTTTTAGCTCGCGTTTTGCTTTTTAGCTCGCTAGGTTTTACGTTCAGTTCTTTTGAGATCACCTCTATTACGTGTTCGAGGCTCACGCTTGAATATTTTTGATGGATCTGATCTTGAAGTGTACTTTTGGTAAATTCTAGCGTGATCTTTGTGCGAAGTATTGAGGAATATGCATTTAGTTTGTTTATCGCGCCTTCGATCTCTCGGATATTATCACCCATATTTGCAGCGATGTATTCTACGACGTCGTGTGGAATTCTAACGCGATTTTCTTCGCTCTTTTTATTGATAATAGCGATTTTAGTTTCGAGATCCGGCGGAGTAATATTTGCTATGATGCCGCTTTCAAACCGCGTCGTTAGACGACTTTCAAAGCCTTTTAAAAATTTTGGCGGAAGGTCGTTGGTAAGGACGATTTGGCAGTTTTTGTCTTTTAGCTCGTTGAATGTATAAAAAAGCTCCTCTTGAGCTTTATCACGTCCGATTAAAAACTGAATGTCGTCGATGAGCAAAACGTCACAATTGCGGTATTTTTGTTTAAATTTATCGATTGAGTTGTTTTTGAGATTAAAAACAAAATCATTAGCAAACTGCTCGCTGGTGACGCAAATGACGGTCTTTCCTTTTTTGATGCAGTAATTTCCGATCGATTGAAGCAGGTGAGTTTTTCCAAGCCCGCTAGGCCCGTAGATAAAGAGCGGATTAAAGCGGATTCCAGGCTCTTTCGCGACGGAGACCGAACACTCGAAGGCAAATTTATTTGAATCGCCGATGATAAAATTTTCAAAATTATAATTTTCGCTTAGAATCGTGCTCTTTGGCTTTTCTGAGATGATTTTTACCTTTTCTTTTGGCGAAATTTTAGTTTTTGATGTGATTTTGACGATTACGTCGTTGAGCCCAAATTGTTTTTTGATAAGCTCTTTTATTTTAGTGCCGTATTTTGTCTGGGCGTATTTGGCGATAAACTCGTTAGTTGCGTTGTAGATAAAAAACCCTGGTGTCGAGCTTTTATCGTTAAATTTCAAATTTTTAATGTATCTAGAGTATTCGGTAGGTAAAATTTCCTTCTCTAAATTCGATAAAATTTCTTGTGCTTGCGACGTCGCCATAAAATTCCCTTACAAATTAGATTAGGATTTTAGCTAAATTTCGCTAAATTTGTGGTAAATTTAAGTTTATTCACTTGTGATTAAGCCGTGAATAAGCGTGAAAGAAGGTTATGAAAATTTTAGGAATCGATCCCGGAACTAGAAATTTAGGCTATGCGATTTTGGAAAAAGATGTGAATAAAATCACCCTTATAGAGGCGGGATTAGTGAAAATGAAGGCCGAAAACGTGCAATTTCAAATGACGCAGATGAGCGAGGCGATCGATCAAATTTTTAGCGCTCATAAGATCGATGAGGTCGCGATAGAATCAATGTTTTACGCCTATAATCCGCAGTCTGTTTTAAAGCTCGCTCAGTTTCGCGGCGCGTTGGCCCTTAAAATTTTACAAATTTTTGGGAATTTTGCCGAATATACGCCGCTTCAAGTAAAAAAATCCGTCACGGGCAAGGCAAAGGCGGCGAAGGAGCAGGTTGCGTTCATGGTGAAGCGGATATTGGGGATTAATAAGGATATTAAGCCGCTTGACATTACCGATGCCATAGCTATAGCGCTTACGCATGCAAATGTTATGCGCTTAGCGCCTAAATAGGAGGGTTTATATGAAAATCGCTATTTTGCAAATGGATGTGAAAGTAGCTCAAAATTTTGCAGATTGTGAGCAAAATTTTATCCGCGCGCGCGAGCTTATAGATCGTGCGTTAAAAAGAGGCGCGGACGTAGCGGTCCTACCCGAGGCCTTTAATACGGGCTTTTGCGTACAAAATTTCAAGCGCTTAGCCGACGCGGAAGCTGCGCGAACGAAGGGATTTTTAAGCGAAATTTCGCAAAACTGTGGCGCTGTTTTGATTGGCGGAGCGATAAATTCTAGGCAAGATAAAATTTACAATTCCGCTTTCACCTATCAAAACGGAGCCGAAATTTTACGCTACGACAAGATCCACGCCTTCTCACCCGTTCGAGAAAATGAGATCGTAAGCGGCGGTGATAAGCTAGGCATTTGCGATATAAAATTTCAAAATCGCGCGGTCAAAATCGGCGTCGCGATCTGCTACGATCTACGCTTTTGTGAAATTTTTCGCGCCTTAGCGCTTCGCGGCGCGCAGATAGTTTTTGTAATCGCGCAGTTTGCACAGAGCCGTATAGAGCATTTTATTACGCTTGCTAAGGCCCGCGCGATCGAAAATCAAATTTTTATTTGTGCGGTAAACGGCTGCGGCGATACGGGGCAGGGCGAGAGTTTCGGCGGAAATTCCATGCTGATTGGTCCAAACGGTGAGATCATCGCACGCTTAGGCAAAAAAGAGGCCGTGAAAGTCGTGGATGTAAACTTAGGCGAAATTTTAAAATTTCGCGCTAAAATGGATCTTTTAAAAGATATGAAACCTGAAATTTATAAGGAGTTTTGATGAAAACTTTGGTATTTGTGATCGATATGCTAAACGGCTTCGTAAAATTCGGCGCGATGGCCGATCCTAGCATAGCAAAGATCGCTCCTGCGGTGCTTAAACAGATAGAAGCGGCTAAAAACGTGCATTTCATCTGCGACACTCACGCCGAGCGGGATTTGGAGATGAAGCGCTACCCGGTTCACTGTCTAGTTGGCTCGCCAGAAGCGGAGGTGATCGAGGAGCTTGCGCCCTACGTAAGCGAGCAAAACGTCACTTTCAAGCGCAGCACGAACGGCTTTCATAATTTGGATAAGAAAATTCTGGACGGCTTTGATCGCTTTGTGATTACGGGCTGTTGCACCGATATCTGCGTGATGCAGTTTGCGCTTAGCTTGCGCACCTATCTCAATGAAATTGGCGCTGATAAGGACGTCATCGTTCCGCGAGGTGCGGTAGCTACGTACGACGCGCCGAATCATGAGCGCGGCTACTACGACGAATGTGCGCTAAACTTAATGCAAAATGCGGGAATTTTGGTGATTTAAGCTGCGCTTGGATCAAACAGAATTTTAAGCTAAATTTTGTAGCGTATAATTTAAAATTTAGAGCCGCTCTTAGAATTTTGGAATTTTGTGTTGCTCGTATAATTTTAAAATTTTAATCTTTTTATGGAATTTAGCTTTGTTTTACCGCGACTGCTTTTGCGACGAAAAATCCCACTACCCCGGAAATTATCGAGCCTAAAAATACCGCAAGCTTGTCCGTGTAATGATACATATTGCTGCCGCCGTATGCCAGGCCATCGACGAAAAGCGCCATCGTAAAGCCGATACCACAGATAATTGCTACTGCGTAAAGCTGCGGCCAGCCCGCATTTTCCGGCATGTAAGCAATTTTAGCTTTGATTAAGATCCAGCTGAAAGCAAAAATTCCGATCTGTTTACCAAAAAATAGTCCGAGCATGATGCCCATCGGCACCGGACCGAAAAGAAAACTAGGACTGATGCCCGCTAGTGAGACGCCTGCGTTTGTAAAGGCAAAGATCGGCAAGATGAAGAAATTTACGGGGTAGGCTAGGCCGTGCTCCATATCCTTTAGCATAGAGCCCGAGCGGGTCTTAAGCGGGATACAAAAGCCCGCAAGCACTCCTGCGATAGTCGCGTGGATACCGGAGTTTAGTACCATCACCCACAGCACGACAGCCACGATGATAAACGGAAGCTTTTTATCGACGCCAAGTCTGCTCATCGCTAGCATTATTGCGACACAGGCAGCTGCACCGCCTAGATAGATTGCGTTTATGGTAGAGGAATAAAACAAAGCGATGATTAAAATTGCACACAGATCGTCCATTATCGCAAGCGTTAGGACAAAAATTTTAAGGCTAGCCGGGATTTTTTTACCTAAAAGCGCCATCACGCCCACAGCAAAGGCTATATCTGTCGCCGTTGGGATCGCCCAGCCCTTCATCGCGACGGCATCGCCCCAGTTGATGATCGAAAATATAATTGCGGGCATCATTACTCCGCCCAGAGCTGCGAAGCTAGGAAGTAAAATTTGAGAGAAATGGCGCAGCTGTCCTTCGATTTTTTCGCGCTTGAGCTCAAGTCCGATGGCAAAGAAGAATATCGCCATAAGCACATCGTTTACCAAAAAATGCATCGATTCGTCGAGCTTCGCAGAACCCACGCCTATGGTGAAGCTTAGATGTAAAAACGCTTCGTAATACTTTGATAAAAATTCTACGTTTTGAGCTATGATCGCAAAAACCGCGGATAGAAGTAATATGACGCCGGCGCTACTTTCGCTTGATAAAATTTTCTTAATGATATGTTGCACATGCTTCCTTTAAAATTTTGCTCTAATTTTATGCAAATTTTAATTAAATTTTTATCAAAACGGGCTAGTTGCTCGGTAAATTCGGCATTATTAGCATTGCATAAAGTATTATAAACATTATGATCGTAGGGCCTTCGTTGATCGCACGGAAGTATTTTCCGCTCCTGTGACACTGGTTTTTTTCAAATTTATACATATAATAATACAGCCACAAATGATAACAGATTAGCAAAACTCCGGCTAGTAATTTTATATGAAAATACCCCATTTTCATAAGCCCCGGATTTAAAATGATAAGCATCACGCCGCTAAAAACCGTCACTGCCATCGCTATCCAGCCAATCGCGTGATACAGCATCCGCTCCATCTTTTTAACGACCTTTACGAAATCCGGCTTGTCTAAATTTTCAGCATGATAAACATACAGGCGCGGCATGTAAAACAGCATCGCCATCCATGAAATAAAGCCCGCAAAATGGACAAATTTAAACCAATAGTAACTCATTTTTTCTCCTTAATCTCTTATTAAAATTTCTTTTCGCGCCTCGAATTCTTCTTTAGAAATCGCGCCTTTTTGATACAGCTCAAAGAGCGCATCGACTTTTTTTAGACGTCCTTCGTAGTCGTCTTCCTCAGTCTCGCTTGCAAAAGCATTTAAATCTTCTACCCAAATTCCTACGAAAAATATATCTAGCAAAATCCAAATTCCCCAAATCGCCCAAAACAAAAAGCCCACTAAAAACCACAGCGTAAAACTTCCCAGCCAAAATAGCGCGATTTGAGCAAATCCGCTGATAAATTTGCCGCAATAAATTCTATGCAGTCCGCCGCCGATCGGCATAGCTGCGATCCACGAAAACGCACCTAAAAACCAAAGCGCGTAAGCGATGTAATTATTTCTCTTCATTTTTCTCCTTTTTTGCGGCGCGTAAGCCCTGAAAAATAAAAATCACTACGGCCAGATCTATCATCACGTCGGCAAAATTAAATACCGCAAACTCAAACCATTTATGCCACGCGACATAATCCACAACGCCGCCGCGAATAAAGCGATCGAGCAGGTTCGAACAGCCTCCCGCGAGCATCAGCGCAAACGGCATCCAGTGCTCGCAAAAGAGCTTTTTATGACAAAATACATACGCTGCAAGCGCTGAGATCAGCGCAATCTGGATAAATTTTAAATTTTCGCCCAAAAACGCAAACATCGAAAACGCAACGCCGCGGTTAAGCGTAAGCTCTAGCGAAAAAAACTCCCCCTGCCACGAAAAGCCGTTTAAAAATGTGAGCTTGATCGCTTGATCGATCGCGAAGATCACCACAAAAAGCAGGATAAATTTAATACAGGTCTTAGCCATCTTGCAATCCAAATTTAAATATATAAAGCCTGCGTTTTTTGCCTGTGCTTTTCGTGTGGAGCGGGTAACTTGCCGCGCTGTAAAATTTTATAAAATCGCTATTCATTTAGGGCTTTGGTAAAAAATTTCTCGACCTCGTCCATTCGCTTTTGCAGCAGTTTTTCGTTTTTGCCCTCGATTAAGAGGCGGATAACGTTTTCGGTGCCGGAGTAGCGAAAGAGCGAGCGGATTTTGTCGGCTTTGAGGCTTGCTTCAAGCTCCTTTAGCCCTTTTAATTTCTCAAGCGGCTTTTTATCCGCGATCTTTAAATTTCGTAAAATTTGAGGATACGGCTTAATCATCCCCGAAAATTCGCTTGCCTTCTTTTTCATATCCAGCATGCAGGCGGCGAATTGCAGCGCGCTTGCGATGCCGTCGCCCGTTTTGGCGTAATCGCCGAAGATCACGTGCCCGCTCTGCTCGCCGCCAAAATTTGCGCCTAGTTCGTGCATCGTCTCAAGTACAAATTTATCGCCTACATTGCAGCGATGAAGCGCGATGTCGTGTTTAGCTAAAAAATCCTCCAGCGCAGAATTACTCATCACTGTGGCTACCATTTTATTGCCTGCTAAGCGATTTTTTCCTTTCAAATAGACTGCTAAAATTCCAAGCAGCGCGTCGCCGTGGATGATCTCGCCGTTTTCGTCCACGACTACGAGCCTATCGGCATCCCCGTCGAAGGCAAAGCCGACATCGGCGCGTAATCTTTTGACCTCCGAGGCTAAATTTTGCGGGCTTAGTGCGCCGCAAGCATCATTTATATTTTTGCCGTTAGGCTCGTCGCCGATGACGATAGTTTCGGCTCCCAGTTCATTAAATACGGTAGGCGCGACCCTGTAGCTTGCTCCGTTTGCGCAATCAAGCACCACGCGAAGCCCGTGTAGCGTCTTTTGCTTCGGGAAGGAATTTTTAATATGCACGATGTATCTGCCGATGACGTCGTCTACGCGCTTTGCAGCGCCTATTTGCATCATTTTTGTACGCGCCTCGGCGATGAGTTCGTCGCTGAAATAAATTTTTTCGATCTGCGCTTCCTCTTTTTCGTCGAGTTTGAAGCCCTCGCTGTTGAAAAATTTAATGCCGTTGTCATAGTATGGATTGTGGCTCGCGCTTATCATGATGCCCGCGTCGCAGCGCATGTCCTCGGTGAGAAATGCGATCGCAGGAGTAGGCATCGGTCCGATCTGGCGGACGTTGTAGCCCACCGAGGTAAGACCCGCAACGATCGCTGTTTCTATCATATAGCCGCTTCTGCGGGTATCTTTGCCGACTAAAATCATATTCGTAACGGAATTTTTCCTAAAATAAATTCCCGCTGCCATCGCTACGCGCATCGCAAGCTCGGCGGTCAAAAATTCTCCCGCTTTGCCTCGTACGCCGTCCGTCCCGAAAAGTTTCATTATCAAATCCTTGTATAAAAATCATGAAATTTTACCAGAAAAAGTTTAATCTTAATAAATTTAAACTATATTTAAATTTTACTTAAATTAAGCGTCGATTAAATATTTTTTACGTATAATCGCAGGTTCAAATTTAACCGAAAAGGAACGTTATGGCAAATCACAAATCCGCCGAAAAACGCGCGAGACAAACCATAAAAAGAACGGAGCGAAATAGATTTTATCGCACCAGAGTAAAAAATATCACAAAAGCCGTAAGAGAGGCGGTCGAGAGCAAGGATCTAGACGCAGCAACTCAGGCTCTAAAAACGGCTAATGAAAGCTTTCACAGCTTCGTAAGCAGGGGCTTTTTGAAAAAACAGACCGCGAGCAGAAAAGTAAGCCGCCTAGCCAAACTTGTAAATTCTTTAAAAACCGCCGCGTAAGCGCCCCTTACGCATAAAATTTAAATGCTAGCCGATAAACTAAAGCCTTTTTTGGATCGCTACGACGAGCTTTCGCGCATGCTTAGCGATCCCGCAGTCACCGCAGATATCGCTAATATGACAGCGCTATCTAAGGAGCAGCGCAGTATCGAGCCGATCAAAGAGGCGGCTAGCGAGTATCTTAAAATTTTAAATCAGATCGAAGAAAACAAAGCCCTGCTAAGCGATGCCGATCTCGGCGAACTAGCCAAAGAGGAGCTTAAAAACTTAGAGAGCGAAAAACCGCAGCTCGAAGAAAAAATCAAAATTTTACTGCTTCCGAAAGATCCCAACGACGATAAGAATATCTTTTTAGAGATCCGCGCCGGTACAGGCGGCGACGAAGCGGCGCTGTTTGCGGGCGACCTACTCGGCGCGTATCTACGCTACGCCGATCTTCGCGGATATAAATGCGAGATCGTAAGCACTAGCGAAGGCAGCGTCGGCGGTTATAAAGAAGCAATCTTGCTCGTAAAGGGCGCCGGAGCGTATTCGCGGCTGAAATTTGAAGGCGGCACCCACCGCGTGCAGCGCGTCCCAGAAACGGAGAGTCAGGGCAGGGTGCATACCTCCGCAATCACCGTCGCCGTCATGCCGGAGATCGAGGATAGCGAGATACAGATCAATCCAAACGACCTTCGCATCGACGTTATGCGTAGCTCTGGCCACGGCGGGCAGTCCGTAAATACCACCGATAGCGCCGTTCGCATCACTCACATCCCGACCGGTTTAGTCGTCACCAACCAAGACGGCAAGGATCAGCACAAAAACAAAGAGGCGGCGATGAAGGTGCTGAAGGCGCGCCTTTACGATATGCAGGAGCAGGAGCGCTTAGAAAAAGAGCGCAAAGATCGCAAGGATCAGGTGGGCACCGGCGACCGCTCGGGGCGAATTCGTACCTACAACTATCCGCAAAACCGCATCAGCGACCACCGCATAAATTTAACGCTTTACCGCCTAGACGCGATCATGGCGGGCGGTTTGTTCGACGAGATCATCGATCCGCTCATAGCGCACTCTCAAGCCGAGGCGATCGCAAACGCGGGCTATTGAGCCTTTTAAAATTTAGACCTTACATCCGCCCGCTTTGCCGAATTTTGCCTCGATCAAAAGCACCAAGATGAAGAAAATTTTTTCGTCGTTAAACTTCGCAAGCTCGCGCAGACCTTGATCTGCGCTTACAAGCTTGATGCCGTTTGATTTCAAAATCTCAGCGAGCTCGTCCGACTCAAAGCCCATTTTACCAGCGATTTCTCTGATATTATAGCGCTCGATCGCGCCGATTATGCGATCCATATTACAAAAGCCGGGATTTTTGCGCTTTAAGATCACGTCCAAAAACTCGCCCCAGAGCTTTACGAGCTTCTTTCGCCTCATGATTAGATGCAAAATCGCGACGCAAAGCAGACCCAATCCCGCGATCTTATGCAGACTTATCCACGCCTCGTCGTATTCGCCGCGCGCAAAGCAAGCGCCCGAAAAGCCCAAAATGCAAAGCGCGCAAGCTAGCAGCACGATGAGCGCAAATTTATAAACAATCCCCGCCTTAAGCATCAAATCTCCTTGCTTAGTTTTAAAATTTGGCGGCTTAGGCGTAGCGCCCGCGAACGCTACGGCGGCGCTACGTCTCGTCGGTCGCCGCTATCGTATTGCCTCGGCGTTATTGCGCCGCCCGCACTGCTGCTTCACTTATACGCTCCGTCGCCATCATCGTATCGCGCGTTTGCGCTACTTGCACTGCGCTTTCCCTACATACGCATCCTGTCAATCGCGGTTGCCATATTGCGGCATTTTATGCTGTCGTCGCCGTAATCACGCCGCGCCGCTTTGTGCTGCCGATCCGTCGTCGCGGCAGCGTTGTTCGCTTCGATCGTAGCGCCGTTACGATGATGATTTGCCCAAGCGAAGGTTATGTCATACGGCGCCGAGTAGGTACGTATTGTCGTTCCGCTTCTCGACTACGGCGTGCCATCTGCGCCGCTGACGTAGCCTTCTCATTTGGCGCACTGCTACGTTACAGATCGCCGCGTAGCTTAAAATTTTATCGCGACGCCCCGTATTGAGCAGACTATCTCGCGTTTAAATTTTATCAGCTTAAATTTCCGTACAGAACCGCGATCGCGCACTGCCGACCGACTTCCGAGCTACTCGTTGCGCCGCAAATACTTACCTATGGCGGCGCTATGCCACCGACTGCGTGCAAGTGCCTAGCCGCGTGGGTGCTGATGCCCATGTATGCGAGCACTTAGCGTCTAGGCTAAATTTTATCGCCGCTTAATATAAATGAGTAATTTTAATAAATCTGGATTTAAAAAGATATGAATTTAAAGGCGAAATTCCTGCGGCGAGAAATTTAAACGATAAAATTTAAAGCTCTATCGTCCGCTCGAATATGTCCTCAAGCCCCGCTTGATGCACGATTGCTAGCATGCCGAGGCTAGGCAGATCCGCGCGCAGACCCAGTAGCAGCTCGCGCGCCGAGACGAGATCAAGCGCGGACGTGATCTCATCGGCAAAAACGAAGGTCGGTTTGTGGTAATGAATACGTGCGAAACTAAGCCGCTGCGCCTCCCCGCCGCTTAAAATTTTAACGTAATCGGCGCGCGAGTTTAGCATGCGAGCAAATTTCTCAAGCCCTACGCTGCGTAAAATTTCTAAAAATTCCGCGTCGTCTGCGCACGGCGGCTGTGGATAAGCGATAAGCTCTTTTAGGCTAAGCGGCGCTAGATAGGGCTTTTGTGGGATAAACATCACGCCCGTGCGCGGCAGGCTAATCTCCCCGCGACCGTATCTCCAAAGACCCGCGACGTAGCGCAGAGCCGTGCTTTTGCCCGCGCCGCTCTTGCCTCGTAGTATTATAAACTGCGCAGGTGCAAGCTCGAAGCGTAGATCCTCGATCAGCGGCTCGCCCGCAGGCGTGAAGACCGACAAGCCCTCGCAACGTGCAGAATTTTCGTCGCTTTGTTTGACGCAAGCACGCAGATTTGCACTCTCGCCATCCATGCGCGCGATGAACTCATAGATCCTCTGCACGCTCGCCGCCCACTCCATGATCTGCTTATAATAGTCCATAAACCACGCAAATCCGTCCTGTACGCTGTAAAACGCCGAGCGCGCCTGCATCATATCGCCGAAGCTCATCGCACGCGACAAATACAGCGGCAAGCAGGCAAAGATCGGGATTAAATTCGTGATTTTTAGGTAGCTTGCCGAAAAGCATTCGAGGCGAAATTCCGTATTCATAATGCTGCGCCAATTTCTCATGATCTTGCTGAAGCTCGCGCGGAAGCGGCCGCGCTCGGCATCCTCTCCGCGCATAAAGGCTACGGCTTCTGCGTTTTCGCGCACGAGCAGCAGATCCGAGCGGTAATCGGCTTCAGCGCGCTGCTTAGCAAAATTTAGCCCCCTAAGCCTGCGTCCGATGAGATGCGTAATCAGCGAGCAAAGCAGCGTATAAAGGAGCGCGACGTAGAGCAAAAAGCCCTCGATCTCAAAGCGCATGCCGAAAATTTCAAATTTCAGCACCTTCGAGACCTGCCACAAGATCGCGACGAAGGCGATGAGCTTGGCGAGATTATAGACGAGCGATTTTACGAGATCGACGCTTTTTTGCACGAGCAGTAGGCTGTCCTCGGCGATACGCTGATCGGGGTTGTCTAGCTTTGCGATCGTTTTTGAAATTTCACGATCTGCGCGAGTTTTAGATGAAATTTTTTTCTCGCTTGCGCCGCTTTGCTCTGCTGTATTTTGCTTCGCCGCGCTCGGTAAAATTTCAAGCCCCTTTGAGTCTTTATGTAAAGCCGCGCTGTCTGCCTCGGCTGCGGAACACTCTGCGCGCTCGTTTAAATTCGCGTCGCTTGATTTTTCTAAATTTGATCCGCCCCTGGCGCTAAAATTTCCATCAAGGCTCGTGCGGTAGAAGTTTGCGTTATGTAGCCATTTGCGCTCCATCATCGCGCTTAGCCGCTCGCGCCAGACGATTACGAGTAGTTTGCGAAGCCAGCTACCGCAGACGATGAAAAGCACGATGAGCGCCGTGTAGAGCAAAAACTCGCCCACGAGCGCGGGAATGAGCTCGCCTTTAAGCTCGCTTAGCGCGTCGTAAAAGCGCTTGTCCCACGCGTTCATCAGCACGCTAATCTTGATGATAGCGAGGCTAAAACCAAGCGCGAGCAGCAGCAGTGCCCACAGCTTCGCCGCGCCCTTGCCGAACCAGTGCGGACGTAGAATTTCAAAAAATTGCTTTAGTGTTTTCAAATTTTCTCTTTAAATTTTAAAATTTAGCGCCGGTTACAGCGAGATCGCGGGATTAAATTTGATCCCGCAGACTCGCGAGCGGATTTATGCTCGCAAGTCTGCGCGTTTAATTCGCTTGGAATTTCGCGGGATTAAATCGCGAGATTAAATTTATCGCCCCTGCCCGCATCGCCTGCGATCGCCCGCACTAATCAATCGCTAATCAACCAAATCGCAAGTTAAATTTTGATCCCGCGGCTTCGTTCAAATTTTTCTCGTCTCGCCACGCGCTACTTGCGACAAAGCTTAGCCTCTCGCCTCTGCGCCCGCCTCATCCGCGCCCTTATAAAGCGCGGAGTTTATCCAAGGCCGCGTGCGAGGAGTTTATCCAAGTTCGCATAAGCGCAAATTTTATCCGCGCTCAATACGTATAATTAAGCGTCAGCATAAAATTCCGTGGCTCGCCGTAGTAATTATTCATCCCCGCGACGCGATTTTGCGTATTTTGAAAATACTTCTTATCCGTGATGTTTTTGACCGCAAAATTTACGCTAAAGTGCTTGTCAAAATGATAGCCGACATTTGCGTCCCACAGCGTGTAAGCCTTCTGCGGCGCGGCGTAGTACACAACGTTTTCGCGATATATCGAAGCGGTTTTGCTCTGATAACGTACGCCCGTACCCAGGGCGATCTTACGATTTTCGCCGAGCGGAATTTCATAGTTCGTATAGAGCTTAAACAGATGCTTCGGAATGTAGCGTTTGGCGTTTGCGCCCTTGCTATAATCGACCGCTGCGGAAGCTCTTTCCGTCTTTAAATAGACGCTGCGGTTGAAAGTATATCCTGCGAATAATTTCCAATTCTCAGTAAGCGAGCCCTGCAGCTCGGCATCCACGCCGCGGCTTCGCACCTTGCCCTCGGCGATGGAGTAGTTCGTATTAAGAGGATCGCTCATCGCCCTATTTTTCTGAATGATCTGAAATAGCGCGACATTCGTATTAAGCGCGCCATCAAAAAATTCTCCCTTCACGCCGGTTTCTAAATTATAACCGACGACGGGATCTAAAATTTTACCGTCTTTATCGCGCGCGGCTTGCGGCTTAAAGATTTCAGCATAGCTTGCGTACCACGAAAAATTATCCGCAAAGTCCCAGACTACCCCCGCATACGGCGTGAAATCCGATTTGCTCGGGCTTGCGCTATGCGAAGCCGTACCGCGCAAAATATTATAATAATACCTGCTGTAAGTTACCTTCGAAAAGCGCCCGCCGAGCAAAAAGTGAAAATCGTCGGTTAAGTTTAATCTAGTCCCGAGCGAGATCGCGCGCTGCTTTATAGTAGTGGAGCTTCGGTCTTTAAACGTAGCGGCACTGCTCCAATCGGGCTGGGCAATCCTTGAGCGGTCCCAGTTATAAATATTCATCCCCAGCGACGCCAGAGACGAATCTCTCGTCCTAGTCTCGCGCCAATTAAGCTTTTCGTTGCTAAGCGAGCCGTTTAAGAAAAAGTCGTGCTTCTGTCCGAATGCTTCGAATTTGCCGTCTAGCCCCGTTTGAAACCCGATCTCTTTGGAGTCGTTATCGTAAATTCTATATCGCACCGTATGCGACGTAGTGCCGTTGTAAGGATCTGTCCCGCCGAGCGCTCCGAATTTTAACATGCTGTCGCTATCGGTATAATTGAGCCTCGCATAGGCTTTCAGATCATCGCTAAATTCGTGCGAGAGCTCGCTGTAGACGTTAAATTTTTTATATTCGCTCTCATCCCAGTCCGAGCCGAAGTAGCTTCTGCGCGGTAAATTTAATAAATTTTTTTGATTATCCAAGACGGGCACGCCGTAAATATCATATACGCCGACGGTTTTTTGCCACAAAAATCCCGCGCTAAGAAGGGTCTTATCGGCCACGTCAAATTCCGTCGAAACGCCGACGCCTTCGCGATAGCCGTTGCGCGGATAGTCCTTAAACGAGCCCGTTTTACTTAAAATTCCGATCAACCGCGCGCGTGCCGTACCGCTTTGATTTACCGCGTCCGTTACGTCGATCATACCACGATAATTATCCCAGCTACCGCCGCTTAGACTTGCGTTAAAGCCGAACTGATCGCTCGGGCGCTTTCGGATTAAATTTATCGTGCCGCCGGGCTCGCCGTTGCTTTGCGTAAGGCCCGCTACGCCGCGCAGAACCTCGACGCGATCGTAGAATTCTAAATCGGTAAACTCCTTCGATGAGCCAAGAGGCCCGAACACGGAGCTAGAAACCGAGCTTGCGATGCCGTCTTCTTGGATATTATCGACATAAAAGCCGCGGGAGACGATGCGATTGCCGCCTGCGTCATTATTTAGCGAAATGCCTGTGGCGTATTTTGAAAGAGCCTCTTCGGCGTTGTGTAAGTTCAGATCTTTTAAAAGCTGATTGGAGATGACGCTTATGGACTGCGGCGTCTCTCTTATGCTTAAATTTAGCCCCGTCGCGGTGCTCATATTGCCCGTCGTATAAGAGCCCGTGCCCTCGGTAGTGGACAGATCGGCTTTGCCAATAACGTCTATGGTGCCAAGGTTATCGCTATCTGAGCTCTGCTGAGTAGAATTTACCGTGCTACCGCTTTGCGGCGCGGAATTTTGTGCAATGCCTTTAGTAGCGGAACTTACGACGGCGTTGCCCTGCGGCGCGGAATTTGCAGTGGTAGGGCTTTCAGGCTTTTGCGCAGAGCTTTGCGTCACCGCACTATTAGAGGCTAAATTTGAAGCAGGCAGCATGGAACTCTGCGATGCGGCGGCTGCACGCGAGCTTTGCGACGACGAAATTTTAGAGGCAGAGCTTGCGGCGGACGAGTTTTGAGAAGCGCCGCTATTTTGCGCCGCAGTAAGCCAAAACGGCGAGCAAAGTAGCGCAAAAGAAAGTAAAATTTTACCCTTTTTCATAAAAATCCTTTTTAGATTTTATAATCCATATCAATTTACTGGCGGGATTATCTTACAATCCCTCTTAAATAATAATAAAATTTTTAATAAACTAAATCATAAAATTTTATATGCAATTACTAATTTAACGGAATTTAATAAGATCTATTGACGAATTTTTAAGCAAAATTTCTATGAATTTTAAAAAGTATATGAATTTGAAAAACGAAGGATTGAAAAATTTAAAATTCTAAAATTCCGCCGCTTTAAAATAACGTAAGCGACGGAATTTAGCGTTTATCGGCGTTTGGTCTTGCGATTACGATAGCACTAGCACCGGTACAAGCGCATTGTGCAAGATGTCCTCGGAGACGCTGCCTAAAAAGAGCTTTTTGAAAAACCCCTTCGTAAAGGCACCGGTAGCGATCAGATCGAGGTTATTGGCGCGGCGATATTTGATGATCTCATCGGCGGGAACTTCGGCTTGGATGTATTTGAAAGTGGCGTTTTGAGTGCCTAAAATTTCGCGCGCTAGATCTAGCATCCGCTCGCCCTCTGCGGCACCCGCATTGATGTGCAAGACATGCTTATGCGCGCTCGCAAGAAGCTTTGAGCTCTTTATAAACTCAAGCGTGCGTTTCGCCGCGTCAGTGCCGTCAAATGCGATGAGCACGGAGTTAATCGGTGAAAATTCCTTATTTACGAGCAGCGACGGCACGTGAAGCTCCTTTATCAGCACGCTTGCATTAAAGCCCACGTCCTCGTTATTTGAGCCCTTGATACCGAGTACAAAAATTTCAGCTTCGTCCTTGTACTCGGCGATAACGTCGATGAAATCGCCATCTTTAATGATCTTACTCGCCTTTACGCCCGCAGTAGTCGCGGCGCAGATATATTCATCCAGCATCGCTTCGGCTTCTTCGTGGTCTTTCTCCGCATCCACGCCGCCTAGTGTGGGACTTCCATAGCTATTTGCAAGGATATCATTCTCTCCCAGGACGATTCCGCCTGCGGCTAGCCCATAAAAATTCTCGCCAAGCTCTGGGATTTCAACCACGTGAATAAACATGAGCTCGGCACCCAAGGTTTTAGCGACGTAAATTCCGTAATCTCTAACCGCCGGGGCAAGCGCATTTTGATCGACGCAAGTGATGACCTTTTTCATTTTTCGTCCTTTTAAAGATAAAATTTTAATCAAAATAAGCTTATCAAATTTTGTATAAAAGTTATTTAAATTCCGTAGATTTGAATACAGCGCGGGCGATTTTGTGAAATTTCAAAGCCGCGTCGTAATGGATTTATGAGGCGGGTGCGCTTGTGGTAAGCTAGCTCAGGCTCAGCTGACAGCGATCGAGTAGTTGCAGCGTAGTAGGCGACTAAAAAGCGTTGCGGATGCAGTAGGCAAGGTGCGGCGCGGGCGGTTTTAAAATTTATCAAGCCGCTAAAAGCGCGGTTCAAAGCGCCGTTATTGCGATTAGTAGCCCAAAGATGATCCCCGGGAAATTCGCCGCGGCGAGCGGATAGTCCTTTTTGGGCTTTAGCAGGCCGTAGCTAAGCTATATCGTGCAGTTTATCGCGGCTGCGAGCGGCTGGAGAAACGGGACTTTGTTGCCGCTTAAATTTGCCATTATGTTCGGCACGTAGGATACGTACATGATGACCGACAGGCATGTGCCCGCCCAACCTAAAATTTGTAAATTTCTTTCGCTCATTGTTTTTCCTTTTTAGAAATACGTTTCAAATTTACGAATGAAACGAAGCGGGATTTAATACACCAAAGATAAGAAACAAATTAAAAGATGGCTAGAAATAAAATTTGACTTTAAATTTATCGCAGCGACCCCCCCTGCTCGCGTCTGCGTAAATTTTAAAGCGGCGTTTGAAGCGCGCATTTTAAAAAAACATAGAAATTTAAAACGCCGGACAATGGTTGAAATTTAAATTTCAAAGAGATAAAATTTTAAACGACTGAAGCCAAATTTAAGTAAAATTTTGTAGGAAAATTACGGTAAAATTTTAAAAATATGAGAAGTAAATTTTATAATTTTTCGGACGTTAAAGATAGGAGTGTTTGCCCTAAGTGCAGAGGCGAACTGCAAGATTATGCCGAGATAGAAAAGTGGAATCAAGCGGAAAAGAATAAAAAGCTTGAAAGATATTATAAATTTGAAAAAGAGTGGCTAAAGACGATAAAAAAGCGAGGAAGTGAGAAATAAAATGCTAAATTATAAAAATATCGGCTCTATTTGTGAGCTTGACTCTTTGTCTAAAAGCAGCTCGGACATATATTTGCTTATCGGATCGCACTTTATGGATAAGATAGATATCTTTAGCAATATCACAACGGATTTTCTTATAGGCGTCAAGTGGATATTCTTCTACGCAGAGAAAGCGTCGCAATTAGAAGATATCTTTGATAGTTTTATAGAGCGGCACGATTTATTGGATATCGTTACATCATCATACGGAATCGATGAAAAAACAGAGCTTGTAAATCTGTTTTTATCTAAGATTACTCCAACAACTATAGGCGTATCAATATTAGATGAGAAAAATGCAACCGAAAACGAGCTATTGCATGAAATTCTAAAAGGCGTAAATAATAAAAATTTAAAATGAGGTGAAATATGCAGCAAAATGAAGGGTTGTATTATTTAATAGCTGGATTTCTATCAGATTGGTGCGATATAGAGCTGTTTTGCGATGAATTTTATAAGATGTATGATTTGGAATCGCAATATTGCGCAACCAATAAAGCAGAAGAGCAGGCATTAAAAGAATTGGATATGATGGTGGGTAGATTTTCTGAGTTTGATGAAGATTTTAAAAAGGCTCCTAACGTATTTTTTAAAGAAGGCGAGATAAGGCAAAAGGCAGAAGAAATTTTTCGATTATTTTCTAATATCAAAATTTCAAAAGAGGAATTTTTTAGATTTTTGAAAGAGCAGAGAGGGTTAAATTTTTCGATTGGCGTTGATTTGGGCGAAGGCTATGTAATGTGCCCGAATTGCTCTAATGCAATGGAAGTAGATAAGCGCCAAAGCGTGATTACATGCGATAATAAATATTGTATCGCTAAGCTTATCAATCCTTTGGCAAAATTAACGCTTGCGGAGATTAAGAGTGGAAATGAATAAAATTTGATTTAGACAAAATAATTTAATACAAAATTTACGGAGAAAAATAGATGCTTAATTTAAAAGGGCAAGAATTCCGCATAAAGGGCATTTATGATAATATAGAAGAGGCTTCCAGCATAAAGCAGCAAAAAATGTATTGGTTGAATGAGAACAACGTAGAGGGCTATATTTCATCGTATATAGAGCTAATGTGCACACTTTTTGATGATTTTGATTTCGACGATTTTGTAAAAAATACGGCTTATCATTTAGAATTCCCGCCAAAACTTATAGAATTATTGCAAGAATTTAGAGATGCTATAAAAAATTATCAAGCAAAAGACGAAACCGATGATCGCGCCATTATAGAGGATCCAAATTGGCATATCGTAGTAGAAAAGGCGCGAGACGTCATAAAAGAATGGGATAAATATAATTTAGGCTCGAACGATGGAGCATTCAAATTAAATTAGGTAGTAAAAAACAAAAAATAGGATTTTAATATGATAAAAAATGAATTTGAATTTTTAATTGCCTCCGTGCCGGATAGAGAAAAAGTAGTAGCCGAGATTTGGCATATGGACAGAGAGGCTTTAATAGAGATCAACCATGAAACGAATAAGCTTTTGGTCGCTGCTACCGAGACTCGGCATAATATCAATTTTTACGAGCTTATATGGGCGCTATATGCTGGGGGATTATGGCTAAAAGATGGAAATCAAACACCGAATTTTACGGAGCAATTTGAGAAATTTTCAAAAAGAAACGGAAGATGTTCGAAAAATATCTTTAAATTTACAAGATATGAAAATAAAGTGAGTATAGAACATAAAGGCAATCTAATAGCGCATGTCATAAAAGATGGCGACGCCCTATCGGTAGGTTTGTTAAATTTTGGATTTGAATTAAAAGACTGCGTAGAGCTCGAAAATTTCGTATGGGCTTTGCAAAATTCCAAAAAGCTGCTAGATAGCGCGGACGGCTAAGTATCACAATTAAAAACATTATAAAGGATAATAAAATGACCGATTATTTCGTAAGAAAAGAAAGCACAATAAAATTAAATAAGCTTTTGGAGTTAGATTCGACGGGAGATGAGCAAGATTGGGAGCCAGAATTAGCAGACATCGGCAAAATTACGTCTATGCTAAATCTACTAGAAGACAAGACATTAAATTTCTACGACAAGATTGCTCTGTCGCATTTAATTGTCGCTTCGTTTGAGAAAGAGGATGAAGGGCTAGGCACAGTAGACAAAGATAGGATTAAAATATTTGCCGACTTTCTGGACGATAACTTACAAACTCAAAAATATCATAAAAGAATACTGGGTGGTTGCGTATGGGAATTTGAGCAAAAATTTAACCTATTTAATCTTTGGGGATTAATAAAATTTCAGATCTATCCATAAAGTATAAATTTTTGAAATTCTAAACAATAAAACGCGGCAGGTGCTAACAGAATTTTACACACAGCTCTTTCAAAACAATTCCAAGATAACCTAGAAATTATTTTTTACAAGCGGCGGATGAAGCGATGCGTGCCAAGTTATAGCGACCAAGAAAGACGCTGGTGGCAAGGGCTCAAATTATTTAACCCAGTCTAAATTTAACCCGCTCCGGCGCATTAAATTTCGCGATCAATTTGTTCCGGGCGCTTGGAGTAGGACATTGCCTAGCTAGGGCGCCCGGGCATCGCCAAGCCCGAGCGCCGCTTGCTATCAAAGCTTTAAACGCAAAAAGGTTTAAAAGCTCAAAACTGCCCGAAAAGATCGTTCAGTGCCTCGCTGATGCTCGGGTGCGTAAAAATTTGGTTTTTGAAAAAGTCCGCCTTCGCGCCCAGCGCCATGGCGATCGCCAGCTCATTAACGATCTCGTGCGCGTTTACGCAGTGAAGCGCCGCGCCTAAAATTTCGCCGCTAGCCGCGTCCACGACCGCTTTCATCATTCCCTCGTCGTGTGCTACGACCTTGGCGCCCGGCACTGCCGCCATCGCAAGCTTTAGCACCTTGATCTCGCGTCCGCTCGCTCTTGCTTTGCGCTCGCTAAGGCCGATGCGAGCTAGCGGCGTGCGGGTAAACAGCACGCTTGCATGCGGTGCGCGGTTTTTCGTAGTGCGCGCGCCGTCTCCGAAAAGCGCGCTAAAAATGATCCTAAAATCGTCTAAGCTCGTGTAGGTAAACATCTCGCCGCCGCGCACGTCGCCTGCCGCGTAGATGCTCGCAGCCGAGCTTTGCAGATGCTCGTTCGTGATGATATTGCCGTACACGTCCGTCTGCACCCCCGCAGCGGCTAAATTTAGCTCGCTCGTATTTGCGCGACGACCGAGGGCGTATAAAAACGCATCCGCTGTGACCACCCCGCTCTCGCCCGCGAGGTTAAATTTCAGCTCCCCGCCCTTTAAGCTCAAAAACTCGCAGCCCTCGATAATCTCCACGCCTTGGGCCTGCAGAGCGGATTTGACGCTGGCAGCCACGTCCTCATCCTCGTTTTTCATAAATTTCGATCGCATCAGCACGCTGACTTTAGAGCCAAACCCCGCAAACATCGAGGCAAACTCAAGCCCGATAAATCCGCCGCCGATGATTACTAGATGCTTCGGCAGGATCTTTAAATTTAAAATTTCTTCGCTGCTATAAGCGACCCCTGAGCTTACCTCAAAGCTAGGCTCGACCTCCCTCGAGCCCGTATTTACGACGATCGTTTCTGCTGAAATTTCACGCGTCTGTCCGTCAGGACTTAGCACGCGCACGGAATTCGCGCTCATAAATGAGCCTTCGCCGTCGATTACATCGATATTTGGGCTTCCCTTTAGCATAGCTAAATTTTTCGCCCTCAGCGCCTCTACGAGCTCGTCCTTTTTCTGCATGCTCAGCACGAAATACTCTCCGAGCACGCTGAAATTTACGAAGCCTGCTTCCTTGCTCGCGGTAACTAGCCGCTTGGTCGGGATGCAGCCTACGTTGATGCAGGTGCCGCCGTACATTTGCGGCGAGCGCTCGATGAGAGCGACTTTTTTGCCTAGCGCAGCGGATTTTGCGGCAAGGGTTTTGCCTGCTTTGCCAAAGCCTATTACGATGATATCATAATCCATTTTTTATCCTTTTGATCTGAAATTTCGCGGGATTATAAGAGGTTTTATTAAATTTAAAATCTGAGTGGCGCAAATTTAAAGGCGCAGGCAAGAGGCGCGAAATTTAACGATGAAATTTTAACTGCAGCACGGAATTTAATGCGGAAAATAAAATTTTGGCTCTAATTGTTTTAAAAATTCTGCGCCGATAGAATTAAAATTTTAAGTGCGGGATACGTGGCATTTTATAGCGCTTGGTAGCAGATAGAATCCAAGCTACAAAATTCTAAGCCCCAAACCGCTCATAAAATTTAAAGGCGCGAAGCGTGCGGAATTTACGCCGTAAAATTCCGCCATTAGCGCTTTTTTACGCCGAGCAAAAATATATCGATGCGGTCTTTGATTAGCTCGCTCGCTTTGAAATTTAGCTTTTCGTCGAAAAATAGCAGCCTGCTAAAATGCGGCTCTCTAAGCAAAAAGCAAAAATATAGCGCTAGGCTTTTTGCCGTGCGCCCGGGCGCAAACTCGTCCGCATGCGCCGCCAAATACTCATCCAGCGCATTCGGCGAACCTAGCACGCCGCTTTTTAAAAAGATTTTTGGGCTCTCGCTAAGCGCACCGTTAAAGCCGCTGAAAAGTATCAGTCGGTAGAATTTTATCGCTTCCGGAGCGAAAAGAAACTCCAGATAAATCCCTGCAAACTCTCGCAGATACTCACGCAATTTTAGGTCTTTATTGATTCGCATGCGCTCGTTCATTCGCTCGTCGAGCTTTTTACTTTGCAGTTCGATGATGCGCAAAAATAGGCTTTCTTTGTTATCAAAATACTTATAAACCGACGATAGCGAGCCGCCGCTAAGCTCGATGATATCGCTTAAGCTCGTAGCTTCGTAGCCTTTGGCTAAAAACAGCTCCAGCGCCGCGTCTAAAATGAGCTTACAGCGAATTTCGGATTTTTTATATTTAGGCGATTCAGACATTTCGCCTCCTTTGAAATACTAAAATTTTTTGTAAGTGTATAAAAAATATACTTAATTAAGCAACATTATTGGGCTAAAATTTTAAAACCTCAGCAAAAAATAATTTGCGCGGCTTTTGCAAGCGAAGCGAAATTTTATATCTAGCGGGCGCGAGCGAGCGGAATTTATCGCGCGCCGGCTGCGGTAAGGCGGAATCTATCTTTGTAAACGAAGCGTTTAATGCCTATTTTAGGCAAATTTAGCAATAATTACCTAAAACGCTAAAAGGCATCTTTGTATGAAAAAAGTCTCGATCGGCGAAGCAGCCGAAATTTTAGGAATTTCAAAAGAAGCCGTCTATAACCGCATCCGTAGAAATTCCTTGCGCGCCGAGGAAAGCGGCGGCGTACGCTACGTGCTTTTAGATGATGAAATGCAACAAAGCGAGCCCGCTTCGCAAGGCTCTGCAAAAAGCACGCGTACTGGCGGTGGGGCGGGCACTCAAAGCTTCATCGACTATCTCATCAAAGAAATCTCCGAGCTAAAAGGTAAAATCGAAGCACTGCAAAGCGATAAGGACAGGCTTCACAAAGAAAAAGAGGAAATTTTAATCGCCTCGAAAGATGAAATCAAGCTGATGTATAAGGAGCGCGACGAGAAGCTCAGGTATTTTTTATCATTTTTTGACAAACCGCTGCTTTCGAGCAAAAGCCGCGAGGCCAAACCCTATGATGTCGAAATCAAAGAAAAAACCTTCGATCGTAGCGAATGGACGAGCCTTGCAAAATTCGTAAAATCGCTCAAACGCAAAAAACGCCTCAAAGCGCAAAGCCTAATCATCGAAAATATCGGCAAGAGCGAGTTTATCCGCGTCGAGGGAAACGAACTTTTGATAAATCAAAGCCTAGATATAAAATCACTGAAAGGATCTAAATGAAACTACGCAAAATCGCTAGCTATGCGCTGGTAAGCGGCTTCGGGCTCGTTATGGCGGGCTCGTTAGCAGGCTGCGACGATAGGGGGCAGGAGCAAAACGTCCGTCTGCAAGAAGGCGCGCTCGTGCGGCTTGAAGAGGTCGCGCCGGGAAAATATAAAATTTTAGAGGAATTTCCAAGCGAAAAAACCCAGATTATCTTAAGATCGCTCGACGGCACGGAGAGAATTTTAAGCGATGAGGAAACCAAAGCCCTTCTAGCCGAAGAAAACGCCAAAATCGACGCCGGCACTTCAAATTTAACCAACCAAAACGCGCAGCTTAGCAGCGGCGGCATGAGCCTGGGCGAAGCGATCTTGGCAAGCGCTGCAGGCGCCATCATCGGCTCATGGATCGGCGGCAAGCTGTTTAACAACCCTGCCTATCAAAGCCAGCGCCAAACCGCCTATAAAAGCCCTAGCGCATATTCTAGAAGCGTCGATAGCTTCAATCAAGCAAAGCAGCAAAACGATAAGGCGCGAAGCGGCAGAAGCGGTTTTTTCGGCGGAAGTAAGAGCGGCAAGAGCGGCGGTTTTTTCGGCGGCTAAACGCGCTTTGAAATATACGGCGACTTTGCGCGGCGAGTTTAAATTTTAACACGCGGCACTTGAAAGCGAGCAAAATTCCGTCGCAGTAGAATTTTAGCTAAAACGAAAGCGCACTCCGTATGGCACGTTTTCGGTGAAATTCGATACGGCAAATTACGTATCGCTCGGGGGACAATGTCCTAGTCACTATGCGTATAGCAAGTTTGTAATTATTGCCGCGGCGATGTTATGACGAGGTGGAATTCGCGCCCGCTGCCGAGCGCATCGGATTGCATTTTTTACTGAGGTATTGCCACGCGGCGAAATTTTGATATGAAAGGCAGCGTCGTGCGATAAAATTTTATATTGCGACGCGACATTAAGGCGAGCGAGGCCGTGCTACGGTGGGAGTTTTAATCACCGCATCCGCAATCGGATTTCGTATCGCAGCGCTTCTTGCGGCAAATTTTATATCGCCAAGCGGTGCTAAAGTGAGTAAATTTACCCGAGCGAAATCTAGGTCGCAGCATCGCGCGATTAAGTCGTGCCGTAGTTTTTGAGGAAGCCGAGGAGGGGCTACTTGCAAGGGTGTATTTCTTGCAAAAGAGGTGCCACTCTGCGACGGGGCAATGCACCGCTCGCCCGCCGAGCTCTGATTAACCGGTGCGCTTAGAGGTGCGAGCCCATAGCTCGCGTTTTATTCTGCTTCGCTGCGCTCGCAAGATACGCCGGCAGCGACTAGTGCTATATTTGTTTTGCGCTGCGGGCGGAATTTTAAAATTTACATAAAAAGGAAAATCTATGCAACTAAAAAAGATAACGCCGCTAAGCAACGAGTATCTCGAAAAGCTCGGCTTTTACTGGCACACGGACGCCGATGAGACCCCTTACGTCAGTGACGAGATCGTGCGCGTGAGCGCTGCGGAAGCGGATGCGTATTACGAAGCGGCGAACGAGCTATATGAGATGTTTGTCGCAGCCGCGCAGCACGTCATCGACAACAACCTCTTCCACGAGCTCGGCATCCCCTTCAACCTCGTCGATCTAATCAAGCAAAGCTGGGAAAACGAAGTACACTGGCACCTATACGGGCGCTTTGATTTCGCAGGCGGGCTGGACGGCAAGCCTATCAAGCTGATAGAATTTAACGCCGACACGCCCACGGCGGTGTTTGAGACGGCGATCATCCAGTGGGCGATGCTCAAAGAAAACGGCATGGACGAGGCGAGCCAGTTCAACGACCTCTACGACGCGCTGCGCGATAATTTCAAGCGGCTCGTGGTGCTTGACGGCGAGCTCGAGGACTTTTCCAAATTTTACGAGGGGTGGAAAATTCTATTTAGCAGCGTCGCGGGCAACGTCGAGGACGAAAAGACGACGAAACTTTTGCAGCAGACCGCGGAGGATGCAGGCTTTAAGACGCGCTTTGCCTACGTGGACGAGGTGGAATTTAACGACGAAGAGGGCGTGTTTTTTGAGGGCGAAAACTACGAGTATTGGTTCAAGCTCATCCCTTGGGAGGCGATCGCGATCGAGGAGGGCGAGCTTGCGCTCATCTTAAAAAACATCGTGCAAAACCAAAAGGCGATCATCCTAAATCCCGCATACACGCTGCTTTTCCAAAGTAAGGGGATTATGAAAATCCTGTGGGATCTGTATCCAAACCACCCGCTGCTGCTACAAAGCTCCTTTTCGCCGATCATCGGCAAAAAGATGATCAAAAAGCCGTTTTTGGCGCGCGAGGGGGCGAACGTAGCGATCTTCGACGCCGACGGCAGAAAGATAGAGGAAAATGGCGGCGACTACGGAAATCAGAAATTTTTATATCAGGAATTTTACGAGCTAAACAAAGACGAGCGCGCCCAGAGCTACCAAGCGGGGGTATTTTTCGCCTTTGAGGGCTGCGCGCTAGGCTTCCGCAAGGGCGGCGAGATACTCAATAATCTCTCAAAATTTGTGGGGCACTACATCGAGGACGCGAAGTAGCGGCGCGGCAAATTTTAAAAATTTGAGAAATTTTAAGGCGGAGTATTTTGGCAGTAGCTTTGGCGGCAAGGCTCTCGCGGCGGTAAATTTTATCGCTGGGCGGCGGTGAAATTTAACGCTGGAGGCTACGGCAAAATTTAACGTAGCGTCGCTACTGGAATTCTGCGCAGATAAAATTTCGAGCAGGCTAAATTGGCGCGAACTAAATTCCGTGCAGAGCAAGATTTGCGCGAGCTAAATTTTAAAATTTAAACGCGAGCGGCAAAAATTGATCTCTCACTTCGGCGCAAATTAGAATTTCAAAATTTAGACGCAGGGTTCAGCGGCGGTAAAATTTACCGCTTATTTTGATGCGAGTTAGAATTTTAAAATTTAACGCCCCGCGCGCCGCTGAGTTAAATTTCGCGAGGGTAGAATTCGCAATAGTAAAATTTCGCTAGAGTAAATTTCCGCAATAGCTAAATTTCGTGAGTTAAAATTTACCGTTTAAGCACCATGCTTCGACTGCGCGACGGAATTTAGCGGCTAAATTTAGCCGCGCAGCCATGGCTTAAAATTTTAAAACGCAAAGGGGGAAATATGAAAATCGTATGTTTGGATGCCGCGACGCTGGGAGGAGATGCCGATCTTAGCGAGATCGCGAGCTTGGGCGAGTTTGAAAGCTATGAGATGACCGAGCCCGCGCAAACCGCGCAACGCCTAGCGGGCGCCGATGTCGTCATCACCAACAAAGTCCTAATCGCGGACGAGATCATGGCGCAAACCGCGCTTAAGCTGATCTGCGTCAGCGCCACTGGCACGAATAATATCGATATGCAGGCCGCGCAGGCTCGCGGCATCGCAGTGAAAAATGTGGCGGGCTATTCGACGCAAAGCGTCGTGCAGCAGACCTTCGCGTCGCTGTTTGCGCTAACCAACGCGCTCGGATACTACGCGGATTACGGCAGCAGCGGCAAATGGTGTGAGAGCGAAATTTTTACTCACATTGATGCGCCCATCAGCGAAATTTACGGCAAAGAATTCGGCGTTATCGGGCTTGGACAGATCGGCGTAAAGCTCGCCCGCATCGCCGCCGCGTTCGGCGCGAACGTGAGATACTACTCCACCAGCGGCGCGAACGATAACGGCGAGTTCGCCAGAGTGAGCCTGGACACGCTTTTGAGAGCTTGCGACATCGTCTCAATCCACGCCCCGCTAAATGAAAAAACGGCGGGATTGATCGGCGAGGCGGAGCTTGCGAAGATGAAAGAGGGGGCGATCTTGATGAATTTCGGCCGCGGCGGCATCGTGGATGAGGACGCGCTGGCTCGCGCCGTGGACGAGCGAGGCCTGCGCACGGCGCTTGACGTGCTGCAAACAGAGCCGATGAGGGCGGATCATCCGCTGCTGCGAGTAAAAAATCGCCGCAACGTCGTCATCACGCCCCACATCGCATGGGCGAGCGTCGAGGCTCGCAAACGGCTGATAAAGATGATCGCGCAGAATATTAGGGATTTTATGAGCGGTAAATAAGTGCGGTTGAAACGCCGAAGCAAATTTAACAAAATCAAAATGCGGCACAAGGCCCACAAAGACTCTGCACGCAGTATTTCAAAGCGCTACACATAAAATTTTATTAACTGAAAAGAAGCGATCTTGCTTCGGGTAAAATTTTAAATTTACGCCGCGGACAAGCTATCTCTCCGCTTTGAATTCGTAGATTTATCTTTTCTTATAAATTCTTTTTATGCTCATCCAAAATCCCGTAACTATAAAAAATAACACTGAAATCGCCGCTACGCAAAACAAGAACTTACCCGCCTCGCCAAAGATATAGCCCGAATGCACGCTCAAAACGGCTTTATGTATAGCAAAAGGGCGCGGCATGGTACTTTTCGTATCATCATAGCGAGCATGCCGCAAGATGCCCTTTTTAACGTTTACGCTCATCGTATTCATATGCTCTTCGCTCTTTTCGCCTTTATCGAAATAAAAGATCATAAAATTTTCTCCATCTTTTTGAGCGATAATATTGAAGAATTCGTAGTTTTCACCGCGTTCACGCTTAAAAATATCAAATACCGTCTGCAAATTTAAAATTTTATCTTCATCCTCGAGCGAAAATCCTCGCACTTCGGTAAAACTCGTTTTTCTAAAAATTTCCTTTTCGCCTAGCGCTCTGTTGGTGATTTTGGCTATCCAATCATACGACCAATAAAGCCCGCTAGCGCTTATCGTAAGCAAAATAGGCAGCAGCAAAGCTCCGACTGCGCCATGTAAGCTATATAAAAAAGCATAACCTCTAGCTTTAAAATTTATCCTAAATGCACGTAAAATTTTCCCTCTAAAACTAGGATAATAAATCACCGCGCCTGAAATTAAGACCAAAATAAACATAACCGTGCTAAGCGCCACGATATTTTTGCCTATTAGCCGCAGAGTTTCGTTTTTGCTTAGCCCAAATCCCAGATTGGTATGTAGGTTTAGCATTACACCGATAAACGTATCACCTATGTTTTCCGAAGTAATTTCACCGCTATAAGGATCTATAAAATATGATTTAAACTCGCCGCCAGAATCTGTACCGGAAAGCCTAATCGCTTCGTTTTTATTTTGCGGAATTCTATAATAACTAAGCATAAAACCGGGCTTGGCTTTTCTGAAAATATTTAAAATTTTGGCGGGCTTAAGAGCGTCTTTTCCGCTCGGGCTCACGAAAGATTTGCTTTGATTTAACGCATCTATAATCTCATCATGATACGAGATAATAGCGCCGCTAAGGGCTACGATTAAGATCGGCACGCAGCATATAAGCGTCAAAACAAGATGGACGTTGAACCAAAATTTTTTCCTTTTTAGAATCGCCATTAATTTCCTTAAATTTTAAATCCGCGGACGAAATTTATGCGCCGAGAATTTAAAAGTTCACGTTAAATCCAACCTGCGCCTTCATCCCGTCTACGACCATCATTTGATAATTTCCCGAGCGCGTTAGTACGAATTCGTTGAATATGTTATAAAGCGTAAAATTTAAACTTGCGTCTTTTGTGACTTTATAGCTCGCGCCCAGATCAAAAAGCGTGTATGAGCGGATATCCTCATCGTAGCTTAGGCTATCGCGCGTCCTACTATAATAATTTATTTGCGACCATAAGTTTAGCTTGGAGCTTACGTCGTAATCAAATCCTAGCTTTACCGAATGGATTGGAAAATTATTTAAGGTTTTGCCCTTCTCGCTACCCGTTTTTTGCTCAGATTTCGTATAGGCGTAGTTTGCATGCAGCTTCAAATTATCTAAAATTTGATAATCGCTACTTAGCTCTAGACCCCTAACCTCGGCTTCTCCGATATTTATAGTGTCCCAAATACCGCGCCTGTAAGTTTTGCCGTTATGCACGCAAGGATTTCCTGGTCTTGGACGGCAAATTAATTTGGTAGAAATTCCATCTTTGATTTCGGTATAAAACGCAGTAGCGCTAAAGTTAAATTTATCGTTATCGTCGTAAGAAAACCCGCCTTCGTAGCTTATGCTACTTTCGGGCTTTAGAGAGCTTCTGCCGATCTGCGCTCCCTGGCCTCCTGCAAATGGCAGGGCAAGGCCCTCGCTACGCTGCTTAATATCCGGAGTTGAATATCCCGTCGAAACGCCGCCTTTAATAGAAAAACTTTCGTTTAAACGATAAACGGCATAAGCGCGCGGCGATATATGGCCGCCATAGTCCTTATCGCGGTTATATCTGATTCCACCGGTTAGTGTTAAATCGTCAGTTAGATAAAAATCATCCTCGCCATAGATCGAATAATCCCATCTTTTGACATTTGCCTCATCTGCGGTAGTAGCGGCTTCGTTTAATCTCTCGCTTCGGTATTGCACGCCCAAACTCAAAGCATTTGAATCGAAAAAATATAAGCCTTTAGAATTTAGCGTAGTCGTTCTAAGACGCAGATCCTGGGCGCCGCTTTCTTTCATGCTATCGTAATTTGCGTAGCTATCTATCATAAATTTATCGTATTTTCCCTGATGAGACAGGCTTGCGGTGTAGCCTTTCATATTCTCTTTCGCAATATCGTTATTGCCTCCCGAGGTTGTTCGCGTACGCCCATATGTACGCCTAAATTTATTATTTACTTTACGATAATCAAGCGTTACCTCATCATTTTGCGTTACGTTATACATCAGTTTTGCGCCCATATTCGTCTCTTCATTATTTCTATTCGCATAAGGCTCTTTATCCTCTATCTTTTCAAAAAATCTACCGTAAAGTGCGATACCTAGCACGTCCGGGACGATAGCTCCGTTTAGATAAAAGCCCGTTTGATAATCACCTTTTATTTGCGATTTTTTAGCGAAAGTATAGTATCCGTTTACATTACCGCTAAGCTCATTTGAAAAGCCCTTGGTGATGATATTTATTACTCCGCCCATAGCGTCGCTGCCGTAAAGCGAGCTCATAGGCCCGCGGATGACCTCTATGCGCTCTATCGTATTTGCGGGAGGCAAGAAATTTTGGCTACTGCCGATACTTCTTAATCCTTTATAAGCGCTATCGCTAGTCGCAGGCTTGCCGTCGATTAAAATTTTCGTATATTTTTGAGATAGGCCTCTTAGACTTATGCCTTTTCTCGATGCAGCGCCTAGTGTTGCGGTAAAGGCACTCGGCAAATCTTTTAGCATTGCGGAGATATCTTGGTAGTTGCGCTTTTGTATCTCTTTTTGCGTAAGAACGGAGATGGAAGCGGGTGCGTCTTGAATATTTTGCCGATAGCCCGTAGCACTGACTACGGTAATTTCACCCAAATTTACGCTTTTGTCCTGTTTTTCTATCTCGCCCGATATTCCGGCTGTCGCTATAGCAGTGATCAGCGATAATTTATATATTGTGCGCACAAACGCTCCTTTTCTTATTAAAATTTAAACTCATTTTACTATAATAAGATATGCATTATCAAGAAATACTAAACGGCAGAGGGAGTATTTTGAACGCTAAAGGGATAAGATGAGTAAAGAGATAAGTTTAGACGATTTTTTGCAAAAAATATCTAACGACATTGAGCCATCCAAGCAATGTGGGTATAACAAAACCGAGCTTGAAAGCGAAAGTATAAAATTCGACTTTAGCTCTTTTTATACGGGCGGAGAGATAGGATATTATAGCAGCGATATAATTTGCAGAGATTTCCTTTTGCATCGCCACGAACGGGGCAGTCGCTATTCATTTTTATTTTTCAATACGGGCGAAAATCCTATCTGCTTCAGATCGGATAAAGATCAATTCGTCTTGAATAAAGGTGAGTTTTGGCTCGGAACTATGCAAAGCAAATTGCGTGGCGTTCACGAGCTTGAAAATAAACAATATAAAAGCTCCTGCATAGCGCTTAGCACCGCTTTTGCAAATGAGCTGGGAATTTTAAAAAATTTGAATTTAGATCAAGCCGTTTGCATGAAGAAATTTAAAACAAGCGCCGTGCAAAATATCATCCTTAAAGAGCTCGAAAATGCCGCGATATACGACGGCAAAATACGCGAAATTTTTATGGAAAGTAAAATTTTAGAGATGCTTTATAGAAGTTTTCATAAATTTAATGAGCCTAAAAATGCGTTTAGTCTTGATGAAAATCGCATAAAAATAGTTCAAAAAGCAAAGAAAATATTACTCGAAAATATGCAAAATCCACCTAGCATTAAAGAACTCGCTCATCTTTGCGCTACGAACGAATTTGCACTAAAAAGGGATTTTAAAGCATATTTTGGCACGAGCGTTTATGCGATGCTGACAAATGAGCGGCTTGAGATTGCAAAAGAGCTATTGAGTCTAGATCAAATCAGCGTAAACGAAGCCGCCAAAATGGTCGGATATAATAATTTATCGCATTTTTCTAAAATTTTTAGGACTAAATTTAACGTGCTGCCGACGCAACTGAAAAAGGATATAAAATTTTACTACTCGGATTAGAATTTTGCACGACCGACTATCTTTTATAAGCCGCGCCCTTTCGCAACCGCATATCAAAATCTCATAAAATTTTATATTGCAACCAGACCCGCAAAAATACGGAATTTAAATTATAAATTGCCGCCGAAGCCTTGACGGCAAAAACGAGCTGCGATCAAATATCGCAGCTGCGTGTATGTTTGGATGTCAAAGGGCGCCTAAAATTTTAAATACGTCTAAATTTAAAACAGGCTATAAACCTCATCGAGTGTGAAGTGCTTTTTATCGATCTTACCGCCGTAGTATGGCTTGATATCCTCGTCAAAAGCCTTATGGAAAAATTTCGCTTTATACATTTTTACCAGGCTGCTATTGACCGCATCAAGCAGCTCGCTGTTGCCCTTAGATAGGGCGACGGCGATATAATCTACCTTGCCAAGGTTGATGATTTTTGCATCCAACGCGGCATCGTTTCTAGCGTATCCGAGCACGACGGTATTATCGTCGGCAAAGCCTATACCCTCGCCAGCCTTTAGTCTGGCGACACATTCATTCGCATCGGCACATGTCGCAATCTCATAACCCGCGTTTTTGAAGTGCTCCTCGGCAGTTGTGCCTTTAACGCTTAGAATTTTTTATGCGCGATCTGATCGATTCTTGAAATATTATCGTCCTTGCGGCTTAGCACGCCGATTTGCACTGAATAATACGGGTAAGAAAAATCGACTTTCTGAACGCGGTCTTTTGTGACGGTAAGCTTGGAGACGATGAGATCGACTTTGTTTTGCTCCAGTGAGGGGACGCGATCTTTAGATGCTACGGGGATAAAGTCGATTTTGATCTTTTTATTGCCGAATAGATTTTTGACTAGCTCGTTTGCCAAGTCAACCTCAAAGCCCTTCAGCGTGCCGTTATCATCGAAGCTAAACGGAGGCTGGGAATCTTGCAAGCCTATGCGAATTTCGCCTGCTTGCTTGATATCTGCTAAGGAGTTAGCGCAAAGCGCGCCAGCGCCCAGCAAAATACTTAGTAGAATTTTTTTCATATTTCGTCCTTTAAATTAAAACATTTTATAAAGATCATCTAACAAGAAATATTTTTTCTCAGCCTTTCCCTTGTAAAAAGGATCTATGCTATCGTTAAAAATTTTCTTGAAAAAGCCATTTTTGCTGAGCTTGACAAGCCCGTCGTTTAAGGTGTTTAGCAAGTCATCGTTGCCTTTTTGTACCGCGATAGCTAAAAAGTCCGTCGTGCCTAAATTCTTTATATTTACCTCTACCTTGCGATCTACGACCGAATAGCCCAAAACTACCATATTATCGTCCGCATAGCCGCTGCCGCGACCGGATTTTAATGCGCGGAAGCATTCGCTCGAACTAGCGCATGAGATAACTTTGAAGCCTTCCTTATTAAAATAATCAAAAGCCGTAGTGCCGGGCTCTGCTAAAATTTCTTTATCTTGTAAATCGTCTACGGTTTTTATATTATCATCGGTGCGGGTTAGCACGCCGATATTTACGCTAAAGTAGGGGTTTGAAAAATCCACTAGCTTCTCGCGCTCTTTCGTAACCGTGATGGCTGCGATATCCAAATCGACCTTGTTATCTTGCACGGCTGTGATACGATCATTGCCTAGAGTTACAACATATTCGATTTTGCCGCCCTTATCGCCGAAAATTTCTTTCACGAGCTCTTCGATAAGCGAAATTTCAAAACCGCTGTATTTGCCGTCCTCGGAGACGCTAAGCGGCGGCAGTGAGCCGTCTATTCCGATACGAATGAGCCCTTTTTCTTTGATCTGCGCTAAAGAGTTAGCAAATAACGAACACGAAGCGATTAACAACGCAAATATAATCTTTTTCATAAAATTCCTTTAAATTTTACTAAAATTTTGCCAGCGAATAGAATTCCATCCATCGCCGTTTTAAATCAAAACAAGCTGTAAAGATCGTCCAGCAAGAAATACTTTTTATCAATGGTGCCTTTATAAAAAGGCTCAATACTCTCATCAAAAATTTTGGTAAAAAACCCCTTTTTACTTAGCTCAATTAGTCCCGCATTTACCGCGTTAAGCAGCTCAGTATTGCCCTTTTGCACCGCGATGGCTAGAAAGTCCGTCGAGCCTAAATTCTTGATATTTACCTCAACCTTGTAATCAACTACGGCATAAGCAAATACAAGTAGATTATCATCGCCGTATCCGTCGCCCTTACCCGATTTTAGGTCATTAAAGCATTCATTCGCGCTCGCGCACGGTACTACGTTATAGCCCTGTTTCGTAAAGTAATCAAACACAGTAGTGCCGGGCTGCGCCAGTATAGTCTTTCCGTTTAGATCGGAGACCTTTCTGATATTATCGTCGCTACGAGTTAGCACGCCGATATTTACGCTAAAGTATGGATCGGAGAAATCTACCAACTTCTCACGCTCTTTCGTAACCGAGATAAGCGCGATATCTAAATCGACTCTGTTGTCCTGCACCGCTTTTATGCGGTCATCGCCTACCGTTACGACATATTCTATCTTGCCGCCTTTATCGCCGAAAATTTCTTTAACAAGCCCTTCGATTAAGAGTATCTCAAACCCGCTATATTCGCCGGCTTTAGCGACACTAAACGGCGGAGATGAGCCATCTATACCGATTCGAATAACCCCTTTTTCTTTGATTTGAGTCAAAGTGTTGCTAAGAAGCGAACACGCAGCCAGCATTAACGCCAAGATTATCTTTTTCATAGCGTCCCCCTCTTTTTAAAAATTATAGCAAGCTATAAAGATCGTCCAGCAAGAAATACTTTTTCTCTGCAGTTCCTTTGTAGTAAGGCTCGATAAAATTATCGAACGAATTTTTGAAAAAGCCCTCTTTGCTTAGTTTGATTAGCTCGCCGTTTAGAAAATCCAAAAGCTCCGAATTGCCCTTTTTCACGCCGATGGCTAAGAAATCCGAAGTGCCTAAATTTTTGATATTTACTTCAACCTTTTTATCTAATACCGGATAAGCCAGCACGACTAAGTTATCATCGGCATACCCGTCGCCCTGTCCGGCTTTTAGCGCCTTGTAGCAAGCGTTTGCGTTATCGCATCTGGCGATATTATAGCCTTGCTTTTCAAAGTATGTTTCTGCGGTACCGCCGCTAAGAACTAAAATAGTTTTATCTTGCAATTCATTTAAGGATTTAATCTTATCTTCGACGCGGGTCAAAATGCCTATATTGACGCTAAAATACGGGGTCGTAAAATCGATCTGCTTCTCGCGCTCCGGAGTTACAGTAAGAGTTGCGATAACCGCGTCGACCTTATCTTCTTGTAGGAATTTTATACGCTGATTTGCAAGCACGGAGGTAAACTCCACCTTCCCGCCTGATGGAAGCATATCTTTAGCGATGGCATTTGCCATATCGACCTCAAAGCCCTGATGCACGCCGTCTTCTATCTTGCTAAACGGCGGCTGCGCGTCATAAACGCCTATTCTAAGCACTCCGCTACTTTTGATCTCGGAGAGTGATCTGGCGCAAAGCGCACTACTAGCTAAAGCTGCGACAAGCAGACTTAAGAGAAATTTCTTCATCCTTTTTCCTTTCTCATAAATAATTTCAAAACCATTGCCACGGCTACGGGAAACCTCAAAATCCCGCCCGAATGGCAAGCAGACATTAAATTCGCCCGCAGGCGAAAAGCAATTTTAGCTTTTTATATCTTTAATGATTATTAAATAGTAAGTAAAGTCGCCAAATAAATTCGCTTTTTCATTGTTTGCTTCGATTTTGCGCGAATTTTTTTAGAGTTTTCATCCGCATCCTAGCGATAGAATTTAAAATTTTTAAAATTTTGCAAAATTTTAAAGCCACGGAATTTTACAAAATTTTCAGCGTAGGATTGGGTTAAAAATTTTATGAGCGTTTTAAAGCTTACGATGAAATTTTAAAATTTTATGAGATCAAATCTTGCAGGTTGCATTTGGCAAAACAGCACAAGAAAGGAGTGAAATTTTAAAATTTCGTACTTTGGTGCAGACGCGTAGGAATTTAAAATTCTTAAATTCCTACTCCCGCCCAGCAAAATGGAATTTTAAAATTTTTAGCAAACGTCGTATTTTAAAAGCAAGCAAAATTAAATCTTTGCCACGCTGCAGAATTTCGCAATAAAAGTCACGCTGCCAGCGCTAAATTTTGCGCCATAAATCATACTACAAACATCAGCTTGGCGCAAAGCACGATGATGAATCCGAATACAAAAGCGATTTTATGGATATTTGCTCGTAAAAACTCAGGCGCGGGCCTTCCCATCGCGCGGCAGCTTAAATTTATTGCTACGCACACGGCGATGATGAGCGCGAGCGTGACTTTTAGCATAAAGATTTTTTGAAGCGGCGTGCCGAAATACCCGCCATTAGCGCTTCCGACCCAACGGCTCATCATCATTCCGCCGGTGATTATCAGCGTAAAAAGGCAAACCGGCATGATCTTAATCGCGCGCGAGCCGATCGCTTTTTTAACGCGCTCAAAATCCGCGCCTAGCGCGCTTTTAAGCCGCGAAAAAATCACGACGTCGAAAAATATGTAGCCCAAAAAGATAATGGCGCAGATGAGATGGACGATCTGCACGTAAGGATAAATTTGCTCCACCACCGCTCCTTGCTATGAAATTTCGCCCATTTTATGCGAAATTTCAAATTTTAGCAATGATTTTCATCAACGCGCCGCGAGCGGTTAAATTTAAGTAGATCGCGCGAGCGACGCAAATAAATTTTGGCAAAATCGCGCGGGTAAATTTAGAAGTAAAGCCGCGCAGCTAAATTTAAAAATGGCCACATTCGTAAATTTACAAAATTTACGAGCAAAGCCGCGCGGGCGAAATTCTAAAATTCTAAAATTCTAAAATTCTAAAATTCTAAAATTCTAAAATTCTAAAATTTCGCCCGCGAAAACCCGCGCAAATTCCGCAATCTATAACATCATCGAAAAGATTATGCCAAATATGATTAGCGGGATATTAAAGAAAATAAAGGTCGGCACGCAAGTATCCCACATATGGCTATGCCCGCCGTCGATATTCAGCCCCACGGTAGGCCCGAGCGTGCTATCGCTCGCAGGCGAGCCCGCATCGCCGATACCCGCAGCCACGCCGATGATAAAGATCGTCGCCGCCGTACTAAAGCCCAGCTGCGCGGCTAGCGGGCAGTATATCGTAGCGATGATAGGGATCGTGCCGAAGCTCGAGCCGATACCCATCGTCACGAGTAGCCCGATGCCGATCATCAGCAGCGCGCCGCCGAGCTTGCCGCCGCTTAAAGTGCTCGCTACGTGCACCAGCTCGTTCACGCCGCCGGTTTCTTTTAAGATCGTGCCGTATCCTGCGGCGATCAGCATCAAAAACGCGATATAGCCCATCATATGCACGCCCTCGTCAAATACGCTATCGAGCTTCTTCCACTCAATGCCTTTGCTCGCAAGCATTACTAAAATTCCGCTAAGCGCGGCAAACGGAAGGGATTTGATCCAAATTTGTACTGCGAAGCACACCGCGATGCCCGCTAGTGCGCCCCATTCGCGCATACCCATCTTAAGCTCGCTAAAATGCGCATCCAGGCTCTGTTTGGTTTCGGCATACTCCCTCGGCTTGCGGTAGTAGATCACGGCTAGGATGAGACCCACAAGCATCGGTACGGCGCTTAGCCACATCACGCCAGATATGTCGCTTAGGCTTACTGCGATGCCGTTTGCGTTCATATTTTTTTCGATTAATCCCATAAAGATAAGTCCAAATCCCAGCGGCAGCGCCATATACGGCGTCTGCAAGCCGAACGTCAGCGCACACGCAACGGCGCGGCGGTCGATCTTTAGCGAGTTCATGATCTTAACTAACGGCGGGATCAAAATCGGGATAAAGGCGATATGCACGGGGATTAAATTTTGTGAGAAGCATGCAAAAAAGGCGATCGAAAAGATAAAAACGTATTTTTTATCGCTGATTAAATTTGCCACTGCGCGCACCAAGATCGCCGTTAAGTTGGTCTTTGAGATCGCGCTTGCGATGACGCCTAGCAGTAGATACGAAAGCGCAGTTTCTAAATTTCCGCCCATGCCGAGGCTGCCTGCGTTTTCGGGGTTGCCGTTTATGAATAAATTTATGGCATCTCCCAGCGGGATATTGCTTGAGAGCACGGCGCATATCGTGCCGATTAGGATCGCGAGCATTACGTTGCACCTAAACAAGCACAGCGCGCACATCACACAGATACTGATAAATACGGGATTGGTAAGCATCTTTTGCCTTTTTTGGAATTTTTGCAATTATATAGAATTTAGGGCTAAATTTTGCTAAAATCGCGCAAAAAATCGGCTAGGACAGCGATGAAATATTTTTATTCCTCTTTTGTGGTAAGCCTAATTGCGCTTGCTATCGCGTTTTATATCGGCGGCGCGGGTGCCGCTTATATCTGCGCGCTTTTGTGCGTGCTCGAAATCAGCCTCAGCTTCGACAACGCCGTAGTCAATGCCAAGGTGCTAAAAGATATGGCGCCGGTGTGGCAGAGCAGATTTATCCTCTGGGGCATTCCGATCGCGGTTTTTGGGATGAGGTTTTTATTCCCCGTGCTAATCGTCGCCGCAAGCGCGCATCTGGGTCTTTGGGAAACCCTCGTGCTAGCGCTTAAGCAGCCGCACCGCTACCATGAAATTTTAAGCGAGAACGAAGCGCAAATTTACGTTTTCGGCGGTGCTTTTTTACTGATGGTCTTTTGCGATTTTTTCTTCGATGCGCAGCGCGAGCTACACTGGCTAGGCATAATCGAAAATAACGGGCTCGTGCGATTTTTAAAGCGCATTCCAAACGCCCCCACGTTGATCGCTCTAGCCGCCGGGCTCGTGCTGCTCGCTAAAACGGGCTCGGCTACGCTCGGCGCGGCGTATTTCGGCGCGATCTTACTCTATCTGCTCATCTCCTGCTTTGACCGCCTTTTCGGCACGGACGGCGTAAAAAACGGCCTTGCGGGCTTTTTATACTTAGAAACCCTGGACGCGAGTTTTAGCTTCGACGGCGTGATCGGCGCGTTTGCGCTAAGCGATAATATCTTCATCATCATGCTAGGCCTCGGCGCGGGCGCGATGTTCGTGCGCTCCATCACGCTGTATCTCATCGCCCGCGGCACGCTGTCGCACTTCGCGTATCTGGAGCACGGCGCGCACTACGCTATCGCGTGTTTGGCGTTTATAATGTTTGCTAAGCTGAAATTTGAAGTAAGCGAGATCATAACCGGCACCGTGGGGATCTTATTCATCGCGCTATCGCTCCTTTCGTCGGTGCTTTACAACCGCCGAAATAAACGCAAACTCATCGAAACGATCGCGGGAAATAACGAGTAAAATTTCATCGCATATCTTGCCGTGCGCGAGATCAAATTTTAAAATTTCAAGCTACTGCCGCAAGCCGTAAAATTTGCTCGCTTGCGCCGCATTAAATTTCAAGAGACGCCAAATTCCAAGAGACGCCAAATTCCAAAAAGCGCTAAATTTAAAGACGCGGGCGATGAGATTGGAATTTTACGAAAAGCGTTGAATTTTAAACCGCGAGATGGCGTTTTAAAATTCAAATCAGCGATCGCGCGAGCTCAAGCCTTTATCGCGCAATCTCTGCAGCTCTTTGCAGCTGAGTGGCGGGCTATTTGCGGACTCGCCGCTCTCGCTTGCGCCGCCAAAAAGCTCCTCATTCAAACGCAGCTCGTCAATGATACCAAGAAGCTGCAAAACTTCGGCCTTTATCCGCTCGGCGTCTTTTGACGTAGTGCGCGGCGAAAACAGCGCGGCTTCGAAGCGGTTTTTCGCGCCGTTTAAAAATAGATAAAATTTGTCGTCCATAAACGCCGCGCTAAGAGCGATCTTGGGCGCAAGCTTAAGCTTCAAAGCCCCGAGACGCTCCATAAAGCTAGGCGTCAAAAGATACCGCGCCTCGATCTTATCGCTTGCAAACACGCGAAATTCCTCGCCGAAAACCACATCGTCCATCAGCTCCTGATCGCCTAAAAATTTAGTGCCTGGCGAGCGATCCGCGATGATGGTCTGCCCCTTAAATTTCTTATGAAACTCGCACACCAAAACCGAGCCGCTAAAGGCCTGCACGTATTCGCCGAGCCTCCAAACGTTCCAAAGCGCGATCGCCGACAGCAAAAAAGCTGCGGAAAGATCGCTTTTGGCCCTTTGAGATAGCTTTACAAGCTCCATAGACTCGCGCGTTTCATAGATTTTTATCGCCTCGCTTAGGCTAAATTTTACCCCTTTATACACGCCGTCTATCTGATCCTCGGCTACGAATTCATTGTTCGAATAGATGCCCGTTTTGCGGATCTCTTCTTCGTCTATGCCGCTTTGCGGCTCGTATCTAAAGGCGGGGTCGATATCTGAAATGATGGCGCGGATGAAGGCGTCTTTGTAAAAGGCGCTGTACTCCCACTTGGCGATGGAATCATCAAAAATCCCCCATACGCAGCTTACCGCAATTATCGGGATCATCGCGGACATCAGCACGGCGGAGGAGTATTCATTTTGGATCAAGCCGTGGATAAACCAACCGACGGAAAAAACCGCGATGCATAGCAATAAAATCAGCGGTTTTAGAAATTTTATCTTGCACTGCTGCTGCTTTTTTGCCAGCTCCTCTATCGCTCTGTCAATATCCAAAATTTAACTCCAAATTTGATTTTGCCGAAATTTTGCCCCTTATTTTACGCTAAATTTTATTAAAATTTCATCCGTTAAGCGGGTTTAAGATTTTTTATGCTATTTTTGCGACCTATTTCGATCAAAAGGCGAGAGATGATAAATTTACCGAAAAATTGCGTGGTTTTTACCTATCCGAAAATGGGCGACAGCGGCAAATTTTTGCCCGCAGAGTTGCGCGGCGCAGCGGGGCTTACTGGCTGCACGCTTCAGTGCAAGGCCTACGAGAGCGCGTTTGCGCAGATAAAAGCCCTCGGCTTTGAGCTTATCGCCGTAGGCAGCATGGGCGAGGCGGGCACGAGCGAGTTTAAGCGCGCTACGGGTGCTACGTTTGAGTTCATAAACGACGAAAAATTCGAGCTTGAAGCGCCGCTTGGGCTCGAAACCTTCACCACCGGCGACGGAAAGAAATTTTACCACCGCCAAACCCTGATTTTTAAAGGCGGCAAGGAGATAAAGCGCTTTAGCCGAATCGAGGGGCCCGAACAGGACGCACAAAACGTACTTGCGGCGCTAAAGAGCCTATGATCGATCGCTTCGGCGACGCGCTTTAAATTTTGCGCTCCAAACACATTGCGATACAAAGCTGAAATTTGGAGCAGAGCGAATTTCTCTTAAATTCAGCATTTTTAATTAAAATGGCGCTAAATTTAACGGAGGCGGGTATGAAAAAATTTCTATTTTTGGTGCTGTTTTGCGGACTTGCGGCAAATTGCGACGAGAGCGCGCGAGTAGATAAAATTTCTGCGGCGAGCAAAACGGACAAAACAACGAGTATCGGCGAGACCGCAAGCGCGCGCTTTATAAAGAGCGGCGAAGCAAGCGCCGACTCGCAAAGCAGCGCCGATGCGGTCATCCAAACGGACGGAATTTCGCGGGCGGATCTGCAAAGCTGCATCGTAAAAAGCGACGAAGGCTCCTGCGAGCGGGTTGTGCGCGGTCTGAAAAGCGGCTGCGAGCGCAAAGATCAGCTATCGTGCTTTTTCTACGCAGATGCGCTTGGGCGCGGCTTGGGCGTAGAGAAGGACGTCGTGGCGTCGTTTGAGCTTTTTCGCGAGCAGTGCGATGCTGGTAGCAGCGAAGCTTGCTATGAGCTGTCGGTCAAATATCTCCAAGGAATCGGCACCCCTCAGAGCTTTGAGCGCTCGGGCGAGGCGCTAGACAGGGCGTGCAAAATGCACAACAAACGCGCCTGCGCGGTGCTCGATCTGCTGCCGAAAAATTAGTACGGCAGAGGCAAAGCGCTTCTTTGAGCGGCGCAGAATTGCTTTTTAGGGCTAGACCGCGTAGATTACCGGACGCCTTGTAAATTTCGCCGCACGAAAGCTAAAATTTTACAACTCGCACCTAGATGAGCGTGCGATCCGCATTTAAAGGCGCCGATCACCGCGTAGCAGCCCCGTTTTGCTTCGAATGAGTGAGGTTTGGTTTTAAAATTTAAAGCGATTTTCGTGGGTGCGGCGCGATGAAGCAGTAAATCGGAGCGAGCGGCAGATAAACGAAATAAAAGGAGCAAAGATGAAAGCTTTAAAGCTTGCGCTGGCGGCGGCACTGGCGCTTAGTTTGGCAAACGCGGACGGCAAAGCCAAAGAGTTCAAATTTAGCGGTGCAAAAACCAGCGCACTTTTAGCAAAGTGCAGCAAAAAGGACGCCGCCGCATGCTACGAAGTGGCGATGAGATACGAGCTGGGCGGTCACGGCGTCGTGCGAAACAGCCTCAAAGCGCAGGGCTTTTTCGCAGACGCCTGCGAGTTCGCCACCCTCGCCGAACGGAAGCAGAGAGATAAAATGGGCGGCGCAGGTGGGCGCGCGATGAGCGATCTGCGCGAGCGAGCTTGCCTGGGCAACGCGGCGGCGCTGGAGAGTTTCGCGAGCGGGCAGTGCCGCAGCCTCGTGATATACGACGAGCTTTGCGAAGGCGGCTCGCAGGAGGCGTGCGACAATCTGGCGCGGATGAAGCGCGAGGGCTGGACGCCTAAGGAGAGCTGCAGCGAGGAGATAATCGCAAAATTCGGCGACGGCAAGCCGCAGAGATGAAATTCCGCCCTATTTTGCGGCGATAGAATTTTAAAATTTTGCGAGTATAAAATTTGCCGAAATTTTATAAAGCTCGACCGAAAATGGTAACAAGGCGGACTAAATTTTAAATTCTAAAGCGGATTTAAATTTGCGTCTTGAGTGGCGTCAATTTTTGGGCTCAGCAAAGATTATAATTTGTGCGGCAAGGCTCTTTGAATTACAAATCGTGTGTGATGGCCAGGCTAAAATTTTAAGAACTAGAATTTAAACAAAATCTGCAATCTAGCCGTGACGATGATATAATTTTTAGAATTTTGCAAGCGTAAAATATCAAAATTTTGCGTATCTACGTTGAGCCGCCCTCCCAAAAAAAGCGCAAAATTTGAAATTTTAAACTGCCATATTGTGCGAAGAGGCGATAATTTTAGGCAGCGAGAATTCCAATTAATGCGGATTAAAATATAGGTACGGCGGGCAAATGCGTGCACCGCAAGCGATGTAATTTCAAATGTAGACTCAAGGCTCGCTAGACGCAGAATTAAACGCCACGAGCGATAAATTTCAAAACATCCATTTTAAAATTGTGAAGCGGAGGTTTAAATTTGAGTGCAGCGAGCGATTAAATTGCAAAAAGAAGCTTAAATTTAAATATCGCGGCCCACAAATTATGCGTAAATTTTGCGCCTAAATTCCGCAAAATTCGGCGCGCGATGAACGTTTGATGGTATCGCGGCGAAGATCATCAAACTAAGCCTCAATCACGCTTAAAACCCTATTTACCGAGCGCTTGTGCAAGCGCGTATTTCAAACCGCCGAAGCAAAAAGCCTGATCGGAGGCGTTTGGCGGCGTATCCCAACCGATCGCGCCTCATATTTTGCTCTATAGCCTAGCTCGCGCACAAAATTTAGATTTTGAAATTTAGCGCAAAAATATTATAATTTCGCCCAAATCACGGCTAGGACGGAAAATGAACTCACGCGTGCAAAATGAATATCTAAAATCAAAAATTATGAGCGCCGAGGAGGCCTGCGAGCTGATCCCAAACGGCGCATCGGTGGGCTTTAGCGGCTTTGTTGGGGCGGGCTGCGCGCTAGCGCTGCCACAAGCTCTGGCGCAACGAGCGACAGCGCTGCACGAAAAAGGCGAGCCCTACCAAATCGAAATTTTTACAGGCGCATCGACCGATCCGCTTTTAGACGGAGTTTTGGCAAAAGCAGGTGCCGTGAGCTTTCGCGTGCCGTTTTTTACGGATGCCGATATGCGCCGTGCGATAAATAGTGGCGCCGTGCGATACGCGGACGTGCATCTATCAAGCCTTGCCGCGCAGCTTAAGGCGGGCTTTTTTCCGCATCTGAACTTTGCCGTGATCGAAGTGGTGGCGATTAAAGAAAGCGGCGAGCTCGTGCCGTCCACATCGCTAGGCAACAACCAAGCCTGGCTCGATATCGCCGATCGCGTGATTTTAGAAGTGAATTACTATCAGCCGCTTGAGCTGGAGGGTATTCACGATGTCACGGATCTGCGCCTACCGCCGCATGCTGAGGATCTGCCGATCAAGCACGTAGGCGATCGCGTAGGTAGCCCCTACATGCATGTAGATCCCGCCAAAGTAGTCGCTGTCATAGAGGCTAGGACGCATGATCGCGTCAATAATTTCACCGCCGTAGATGAAATTTCAAGCGCGATCGGGCGAAACGTCGTAAAATTCCTAAAAAACGAGGAAGCTTGCGGCAGACTTCCTGCAAAGAAGCTGCTGCCGCTACAATCGGGCATCGGCAATGTCGCCAACGCCGTGCTTAGCTCGCTACAAAATGCTGGCTACCAAGGGCTGCAATGCTACTCCGAGGTAATTCAAGACGGCATGCTAGATCTCATCAAAAGAGGCGTCGTAGGCACTGCAAGTGCCACGGCGCTATCGCTTAGCCCCGCAGGTGTCGAGGAATTTCAAAAAAACATCGATTTCTACCGCAAGCACATCATACTGCGTTCACAAGACGTCTCCAACTCGCCAGCGCTTATTAGAAGGCTTGGCGTCGTGTCGATGAATGGCATGCTCGAGGCAGATATCTACGGCAACGTAAACTCCACTAACGTCATGGGTTCGCAGATGAAAAATGGCATCGGCGGTAGCGGTGACTTCGCTCACAACGGATATTTGTCGCTATTTCTTAGCCCATCGCTCGCTAAAGGCGGCGCAATCAGCGCTATCGTGCCATTCGTGAGCCACGTCGATCATACCGAGCACGATACTCAGGTTATCATCACCGAATACGGCATCGCCGATCTGCGCGGTAAATGCCCTCGTGAGCGGGCTCGCGCGATGATAAGCATCGCGCATCCCAGCTACCAAGACGCGCTGAGAGATTATTTCGAGCGGGCATGTGCGCAGCCCTGTGCTGGGCATACTCCGCACATCCTAAGCGAGGCGTTGTCGTGGCATCAAAGATTTAAGGATACGGGGAGTATGAAGGCTTAAAAGCAGATTTGCTCGAGTTAAGGCGCTAAAATCTAAAGCTAAGCCCTTTCTTACGCTGAAGCGGGAAAGTTTGCACTTAAAAATTCCGCCTGCATTTGAAAGTTCTATCGCTAATTAGAGCAAAGCTTGTTAAAATTTTTATTTTGTAAAGCTCGCGCGAAATGTTATAAAACGAATAGATCGAAATTCGCGCCATAAAATTTTAAAATTTGCAGGCGGATTTAAGGCGCGGAATTGAAAATTTTATCGCTACTAAATTTTAAAATTTAGCCCTAAATTTGCGGCTCGCGCATTTTAAATTTTAAATTTAGCTCTCACTTCATTTGTCATGCGTAAGCTTTTACGGCAATCCTAGCTATAGGGTGCGCCATAAGTTTGCGATAAAACCGCGCAGTATTTGCCAAGATAAATTCCGTATAAATTAAAGCGGCGGCTTGCTAAATCAGAATTTCTCGCCTTACGAAGGCGATCTTTGGCTCGTAAATTTAAAAGGCGGGCTATAAAGTCGCGGCGAGATGAGGTTAGAATTTTATCCTCGAAGGCTCCATCGGCTTGCTGTAGAAGTAGCCCTGCATATATTTAATCCCCATCTCTTCTAAGATGATTGAAATTTCATGGTTTTCTACGTATTCGGCGATGAGCTCGTAGCCCTGCTTGCGCGCGAAGTTAGCGATCGTTTCGACGATGGCGCGCGAGTTTTTGTCGTTTGCGATATTTTTGATGAGCGCTCCGTCGATCTTTATGTAATCCACGTCGAGCGTTAAAATTCTATAGTAGTTGGAGTATCCGCTGCCAAAATCGTCTATCGCGACCTTGCAGCCATAGTTTTTGGCTACGGCGATGAAGCTGCGTAGGCTCTCGTAATCGTCAAATTCCTCGCTTTCTAAAATTTCAATGAATAGATTTGAAGCGTTTGGACTGGATGCGAGCTTGCGCTCTAAAAGCTCCTTGATACCTTCGTTTGCGATGTCAAAATATGAAAGATTTATGCTAAAGCAAGTCCCTGCGAAGCGGTCTAGCAAGCGAAAGGCTTCGTTTATTACGACCTGAGTTAGCGGGATGTAGAGCGAGGTTTGCTTTGCGATATCGATAAACTCACCCGGGCAGCGCGTCTTGCCCGAACGATCGATTAGGCGGATTAGAATTTCATATACTAACGGGACATAATCACCGCCCTCGGTGCCGTAGGTGTTACCACTAGGATCGCGGTGGGTGATATCAAATATGGGCTGAACAAGCACAAAGACTTGATTTTTCTTGATCGCATTTTGAATGGTGTTGATCATAACCTGGTTTTGCAGATATTTTTCCTCAATCGCATTTGGGCGCGAATAAAAGCCCACGTGCTCGTTTTTGCTCTGCGCCTCATACATCGCCATAACCGCCTGAAAGACCCTATTTGCGCCACCTGCTACATCTGCGCGCTCGCTTACGCCCATCGTGATATTTAAAGGCGCGGACGCAAAGCCCTCGGTCGTATGGAGATTAAAAACCTTGTCGGTGAAGTATTTATTTATGATCTCCACGTCGCGCGCGACATTTAGTCCCTCGTAAAATAGGCAAAACTCATCCGATTGGATGCGAAAGATACTGGCTTTGATCTCGTGCGATTCGATACACATCGCAAGCGTGCGCGCAAAGGAGCGCAGAATTTCATTCGTCGTCTCCGCCTTGTAAAAAAGTCGCAAATTTGCAAAATTTACGATAGTGATGTAGATCGCTACGCCCGTTTTTTCGGCGTTTATTAGCTCGTATAGCGCTGCTTCATTGCCCTGGCCCGTAAGATGATCGATATAGACTTGATTGTTTAAGCTCTGCTTTGCGCTCGCAAGAGCTAGCTTCATAATCTCGCGCTCGCCGATGTCATGAGCGTAAAGCGCATATAGCGGCGGCTTGGATGCAGCCGCGATATTTGCTAGTCTTAGGCTTACATCGGCTAGCTCGCCGTTTTTGCGAAGCAGGCGCGTATCTTTGGCGCTTTTATTTACCATCGCAGGAAGTTCGATCCCTTTATCTTTGGGCATCAAAACTCCAAGATCGCTTCCTTCCAGCTCGCTTTGTTCGTAGCCGCTTAAGCTAAGCGCGCTTTTATTAGCGTATAAAATTTTAAAGCCCTGATCTGCTAAAACTATCGCTTCGCCTGCTTGCTCGCATAGTGCGCGATAGGGCGCGAGGGCGCGTTTGCTACGCAAAGCATCGGAATTTATGATGTAAGTAAGCAGTAAAAACGACAAAAACACCGCCGTGTAAAGCATCGTCATTTGCATGAACGAGCCGTAGAATTCCTCACTAGCGTAAGAAAATCGCTCGCGCAGGCTTGCGAAGCGCTCATTTAGCAACGAGAGATTATCGCTTACGATGATATTTTGACGCTCGAAATTCCTTAGAATTTGTCGCGCGATTCCTATAAATGCAGCTTCATCGGGGCTTGACGCATCTGCGCTTTCTAGCGCGCTTTTCAAAGCAGATATTTCGGAGCGATTTTTATAGTTAAGTCCTAAAATTTGAGAGTAGAGATTTGCTCTTTGCGCATTTGCGCCACTGGATAAAAATTTTTGCTGAAGACTTTGAAAAAGGATTAAATTCTGCGAATTTAAAGCCCCAAGCTCGTCCAAAAGCGAAATTTTATCGCTAAAAGCGCTTCCGATCGCGCGCACATCGCTGCTAAGTCCGATTTTATCAATGATTTTATCTTTTTGCAGAGCTTGCAGTACCTGATAGATGCCGCGCATATCGGCATTTGCGATCGAAAAGTCCCTTCTTGCGATCTTTGCATCAAATAATATATTTAGGCGGTTGTCGGCATTATCTATCAAAGCTAGCTCGCGCGAAATCGTGCTAAATCTCGCTACATCTCTTAGCGACGAGAAATAATTCCCGGCGATGATTATGCCTAATATCATAATCCCCACCATCAAAGCCCACATTATCTTATCTTTCATCCTGCGCCTCCGTCATCTCGCCCTTAAGTGTAGCTAAAAAGCTCATCAAAGCATCAAGCTCCTCATCGCTAAGATCGTATTTTAGCAGATCCTTTGCGATCTGCCGCACCGCAAGACGCAAATCCGTCTGCCCGTTTACGTAAGGCGCGGTTTGCGTGATATTGCGCAAGCTAGGCACGCGGCGCAGCTCAAATCCATCGGAAGTGAGCCTATGCCTAGGCGCATCCTCCTCTTCCGCGCTCGGGCGAATTTTAGTAAAGCTGCCGGTGCCAAGGCTAACGCCGTTATGACATGCCGAACACAGCCGCACAAAAAGCACATATCCGTTATATTCGGCATCATTTAGCTTAACCTCGCCGCGCAAAAATCGGTCAAATTTGGAATTTATCGCCGTTTTGGACTTTAAAAATTCCTTTAGCGCATCAATGAAGTTCGCCGTATTTGCCTCGCCGTAAGCACTTTCAAAAGCCTGCTTGTAGGCTAAATTCTTCCTGATAAGCTCTAAAATTCTATCTTCGCTCGCATCAAGCTCGTTCTCGCCAAAAACTGATGCCGCAATCCGCGCTTCAAAGCCCGCGAAATTATAATCGCCCAAGTAGCGATCAAAATAATAAGAATTTATTAGCGTAGGCACGCGTCCATCGCGCACCGAAGCGCCCGAATCGTTTAGATAGAAGTTATGGCAGTTCTCGCAGGAGCGGCCTTTGCTGCTAAATCTTACATCGGTAAAAATTTTTGCACCCAGCCGCGCCTTTTGTGAGTCATATTTAGGCATCTCAAGCGGCGTAAAAAGATTGCCGCAAAGCCCAAAAACGGGCGTCAGGCTAAATATAAAACAGCTTAAAGCTCGCTTCGATCTCATCGCTTATCATCCCGTCTTTAGCCCGCTTTTTCAAAAGCTCCTCGATCTCGCGCTCGCTAGCCTCCGCGCCGTCCATATGCAGGTGCCACGCGGCGTTTTGCACCGCCTCTTGCAAGCTGCGTTTTTGCTCGCGCCTCTCGGTTAAAATTTCGCTCTTAAATTTGACGTCGCGCGCCCCAAGCAGCGCCTCGAACTTTTCGGCGGCAGTAGCAAGTCTTTTGTGACCTGTGCCGAAGCGCTCAAAAAGCGGCGCAAGCATCGATGAATTGCGCTCGCTCGCCCAGTTTAGATAAATTTTGCGCTCGCCCAAAGCCAAAAACGCCTCAAAATCTTCCGTGCTTTTTAGCGCGGGGCTCATCGTAAGAAACGCGATGTCAAAAACTGCGGGAATTTTAAAATTTTCGCTCTCGCGGCTTTTGCTCACAGCGTCTTTTAAATTTAAAGCCCGGGCTTCTTGAGCTTGCGAGTTTGAAATTTCGCTTTGCGAGCGCGGATAAATTTTAAAATTTTCATCCGCCGCATTTGCAAAACCATCGCGGCTCAGCCGCTCGCAAAACTCCGCAAAGCTTAAATTTAATACGTTTTGCAAGCTAATGCCAAACTCCTCTGCGCTACGCCTTAGCTCGCGCAGCATCCCCTCCGAGCTATCGATCGCCGTAACCTTGGCGCCCAGCGACGCGAGATACAGCGAGTAAACCCCCGTGCCGGCGCCCACGTCTAGCACGCTTTTGCCCGCAAAGCTCACGCCCCAGCCGCGCAGTATCTCAAATACCCGCTTGCCAAAATCCCCTAGCTCGCCGCTAAATTTGGCGTAACTTTCGGACTTTTTATCCCAGCTATTTTCATGTGTTTTTTCGCCGATTTTCTCCACCGCTAGCCTTTAAATTTTTTGTAATAATAGCAAAATTTGGCAATTTTTCCGAATTTGGGCTATAATAAATGCTTTCAAAATCTAGGCGAAAGGGCGTTCATGGCGGACGTGACGATAAGAAATTTAAACTTTGCTTACGAAAAACGCGAAATTTTAAAAGATATAAGCTTAAGCTACGAGCTGCGCGATTTTTTAGCAATTTTCGGGCCCAACGGCGGCGGCAAAAGCACCCTTTTAAAGCTACTTTTGGGGCTGCTGCGACCAAGCTCGGGCACGATCGAAATTTTAGGCAGATCACCCGCGCTTGCCAGGGCGCAAATGGGCTACGTGCCGCAGTTCATCGCGATAAATAAAAGCTTTCCCATAAGCGTGCTCGAAGTCGTTTTAATGGGGCTGATAGATAATAAAATTTTCGGCTTTTACAGTAAATCCGAGCGCGAGCAAGCCATGCAAGCTTTGGAGCGCGTAGGCATGCAGAGCTTAGCCTGCTGCCGTATCAGCGAGCTTAGCGGCGGGCAGAGACAGCGCGTTTACATAGCGCGGGCGCTGTGCGCGAAGGCTAAAATTTTACTTCTTGACGAGCCGCTAGCGAGCATCGATACGATGGGGCAGGTTCAAATTTACGAGCTTTTAAAATCCCTAAACGAGGGCGGCTGCGGCATAATTCTAATCAGCCACGACGTGCAGCTTGCGCTAAACTACGCAAATCGCGCGCTTTACATCGCAAACGGCTCGGCGCACACCCACGAGATCGATCCGGGAGGCAGGGCGGAATTTTTAGATCACCTGCGACGCGAGCACGGTCACTTCTGCGCCGTCGATCTCGCGCTTAACGAATGCTGCTGTAAGGAGGGCGAAAATGGCTGAAATTCTATCTTATGATTTCATGCGAAATGCCTTGCTCGGCGGGCTTTTAGTTAGTATAGTCTGCGGCGTCGTGGGCTCTTTAGTCGTGATAAATCGTATGAGCTTCATCGCAGGCGGCATCGCGCACGGCGCATACGGCGGCATCGGCATCGCGCTGTTTTTAGGCATCTCGCCCGTGCTGGGAGCTAGCGTATTTGCGCTGTTTTTGGGGCTGCTAATCGCTTACGTCACGCTGCGAAACACCGAACGCTTCGACGCCGTAATCGGCGCGATATGGGCGTTTGGAATGGCGCTGGGGATAATTTTCGCCGATCTTACGCCTGGATACAAATCCGATCTGATGAGCTTTTTATTCGGCTCAATCTTAGCGATAAATCATGAAAATTTGATCTTCATCGGCATTTGCGGCGCGGCATTTGCGGCGCTTACGGCGTGCTTTTACAGGCAGTTTTTAGCGATCAGCTTCGATAAGGAATTCGCTCTGCTGCGCGGAGTAAATACTAGCGTCTTTTACTACGTCCTCGTAGTGATGGCGAGCCTCGCGGTGGTCGCGTCGATTCAGATCGTAGGGCTAATCTTGGTGATCTCGCTGATGACGATCCCGCCTTTCATCGCCGAAAAAATTTCAAAAAGCTTAGGCTCGATGATGGCGATAAGCTGCGGGCTATCGGCACTTTTCTGCGCGGCAGGGCTTGTTTTGAGCTTTAAGCTCAATCTAACCAGCGGCGCTTCGATAATCCTAGTCGCCTCGGTCTGCTTTTTCGCAAGCTCGATCTTTAGCAAACTTCGCGCCTAAAAGTCCACCCAGCTCGCTAAGCAGGATACCTGCGAGTATCAGCGCCGCGCCTAAAATTTGAAGCGCGCTTAGCTTCTCGCCGAAAGCATACCCCATAATACCCGCGCTTACGGGCTCTAGCGCGAAAATAAGCACCGTTTTTATCTCGCTTACGCCGCGATTTTGCGCCATCGTTTGGATCACAAACGCCGCGACGGTAGCAAAGATCGAGGTCAAAACCAGCGCGAAAACGAAATCGAAGCTCGGCGAAAAGATCAAATTTCCAAGTACTCTTATCTCGCCTTCAAACTCCGCGTGAGGAGTGAAAACCGCCGCGATCAGCGCGCAGACGCAGACGCAGATAAACTGCACGATCACAAAGCCGTAGAGATTGCTTTTGCGCGCGCAAACGCCGGTAAAGACGATGTGAAGCGCGTATGCAAACGCGGAAATCAGCGTCAACCGCTCGCCTATGCCAAATCCCACCGCGCCGCTTGCTCCGCTTAAAAAATACAGCCCCAAAAGCGCCGTGGCCGCGCCGCCAAAGGCGCTCACACCGACCTTTTTGCCGAAGAACGCAAGCATCAAAAAGGGCACGATGACGACATTTAGCCCCAAAATAAACGCCACCGTCGATGATAGCGCATAATCAAGCGCTATGGTTTGGCAGGAAAAATCGCAAAATAGCATCAGCCCGCAAAACACGCCCCGCCCTATCGTGCCGCGGTCAAATTTGACGCCGAAACGCAGGCAGGCGAGGTAGGTAAAAATGCTCGCCGCCAAAAAGCGCCAAAACAAAAAGCTAAAAACGTCGCCGCTATGCAGCGCGCGCTGAACCGGCACGAAAGTGCATCCCCAAACGATCGCTACGAAAAGCAGCCCCAGATCCCACAACCTGCTAGGCGGAACGGGGTTTTGCGCATGGCTTTGCGCGGAATTAGAATTTCGCCCGAAACTCTGCGCAGAATTCGAGCTTTGCGTGTAGTTTTGCGTAGAGGCAGAATTTTGCGCGGCAGCAGGGCTCTGCGTAGAATTAGAGCTTTGCGTGAAATCGAAATTCTGCGCGGAATTTAAGCTTTGAGCGGAGCTAGAATTCTGTGCCGAATTAGATTTCTTCGCAAAATTCCGCGCCTTAAAATTTTTCAATCCAAAGCTCTGCGGCGTATGAGTAGAGCCGTGGCCGCTTGCAATGACCTCGGTAAAATTTTTCTTTGAGCGTCGCGTATGGGCGTCAGCAAGGCTTTTTGCGGGGCTTAAATTTGGCTCGTCTACGTCGCTCGCACGATTTAGCGAACTCGCGCTATTTGCGCCGCTATGAGTGGAATTTCCCATAAAATTTCGTTTGAAATTTTTCGCAGAATTTTCGCAAGGATTTATTGCGGAGGCTTTTGCGAAATTTAAAGCTTTGCTTTCGGCGCAGTTAGGAATTTGTGCAGAGTTTAAATTCGGCGAAAGAGCCGCGGAGCTTAAAGCGGATTTTCTTTCAAGATTTCTAACGCGCGGAGCGGAATAAAGCGCGACGAGACTGTGCGCAGCAAAACTGGCCGAGGCACGATTGCGTGCGGCGAAACCGGCCGAGACGGGATAAAATTTTAAATTTCTTCCGCAGATAAAATTTAACCGGGCATCCGCATCTTGAAATTTGAAATTTCTTTTGAGGTAGGGAGCGGGAGCAAAATTTGCCGTGTCGCCAGGCGCTGTGTTTTTCGCGCACTCACGCACCCGGTTTGAGATAAAATTTAAAGCGAATTTTGAATTAAAATTTTCCGCGAGCTCCGAGATAGAATTTTTCATAAATTTAAAGTAAAATTTCGCCGAGATTTTAGTGCGGTCGCGCCTATCTGATCGTCTTTATGGCGTTTAAAATCGCGCCCGAGTTTTTGCGAAACTCCCTTTCGTTTTTGCTTAAAAAATCGAAGCTTTCGTTGATAAAGGCGCTGCTAAATTCGCTACTAAAATCGTCTCCAGGGTCGCGTCCAACGGCACTTTTAAAGCTTTTAGCAAAGCTCACGTCGGCTCCTAGTTCACGTGCCAAAGGGCGAATGATTTCGTAAATTTCATCAAAGGCGTTGGTGCGCAGATAGTGGCTGAATAACACCTCGCCGCTCATTACCGCTTTAGTATCGGCTTCGGACATATCTTTTATTTTAGCGAGTACGAGCTTTTTGATCGGCTCTACGGCAAGACTTAGCTTCTTGCTCGCCAGCCTTTGCATATTCTGCACGGCGATGCTTTTTTTGCCCGCGCGCTCGGTAATGTAGCTAGGCAAATCGAGCTCGTAATCCTGTACGCCAGTGCGTTCGTATTCATTTGCGGCACGCTCTATCAAAGTGCTTAGTGAGTTTTTAAAATTTTCGCTATCGCCCGCGCCCGCACTAAGCATCACGTCCAGCCCCTTTACGGCGACCTCCTCCCAGCTAGCAGTCGCAAATATCGGCAATAAACAAAAGATTAATTTTTTAAGCAAAGTTTTTTCCTAATTAAAGATTGATTATTTTATTTCGAAAATTTTAATGTATAATCAACGCTTTTATAATACCAAAAGGGCTAAATATGGAGCTTTTACTCATCGCTTTCGCGCTTGCGATGGACAGCGTCGCGCTTAGTATCTCAAACGGCGCGAAATATCCGAATTTTAAATTTGCGCAGATCGCGCGCGTCGCGTTTTTCTACGCGGCGGCTCAGTTTATAATGCCGCTTGCAGGCTACGTTTTGGGGATAAATTTCGTAAAATTTATCGCGCAAATCGATCACTTCGTCGCGTTTGGAATTTTATCGTTTTTAGGCGTTAAGATGATCGCGGAATCCCGCCGCGAGCAGGATGAGCCAGACCTATGCCTAAGCACGAAGGAGCTGGTGCTGGGCGCGATCGCCACCAGCATCGATGCGATGGCTGTGGGCGTGACCTTTGCCTTTGGCGAGATAAACATCCTCTACGCCTGTTGCGTAATCGGGCTCGTCTGCTTCGCGCTGTGCGTCGCGGCGTGCTACGCAGGCAAGCTAACGGGCGAATACCTGCACTCAAAGGCGCTCGTTTTAGGCGGCGCGATTTTAATTCTGATCGGGGTTAAAATTTTACTCTCGCACCTCGGCGTTATCGATATTTAGCGACTTTTAAGCGCCTCTTTGCGATAATTTTTAAAATTAATCCGCAGGGGCGAAAATGAAAAATTTAATAAATTTAAGCGGCGGCGATCGCCTAAATTTGCGCGTGCAGGGTCAAATTTTAGCTAGCGAGAGCATCAAAAACGGCAAAACGAGGCAGACGCAAAAGGAGTTTGCTAGCACGGACGAGGCACAAAAAGCCTGCGTGAAAAAGGAGTGGGAGAGCCTAAAGAAAGGTGAACCGAAATCCTTAAAGACTGTTGCTAAGTAAAAATAATACCAAATGAAAAAGGAGATGATGTGAAAAATATACTTTCTTTAAATTTTGAAGAAGCTAGATTATTTTTATTAAAGCATGAAAGCTACGTAAATATTGATTTGCCGCCATATATTAAATTTGATAATTTGTTTGATCAAATTTCAAAGATTCTAGGTCGGAAAAATTTTATGAGTATTAAAAACAGCAATCCGGATAGTTTTGAAGATGTAAACTACAAATTATTTCATAATAAAAATGGCAAATATGATTGGCGGAGATTCGAATTAATTCATCCTTTTCTTTATGTTTCGCTTGTTAATGAAATAACAAAATACGACAATTGGGAACTAATCAGAAAAAGATTTAAAAAAATAGAATCTAGAAGCGTTGTTGAATGTATGAGTTTGCCTGTAGTTTCTGAGTCAAACGAATCAGATAAGGCTGAGCAAATCTCAAACTGGTGGGGGCAGATAGAACAAAAATCTATAATTTTAAGTTTGAACTATAGTTATATTTACCATACAGATATTGTGGATTGTTATGGTTCGATTTATACTCATTCTGTATCCTGGGCATTACATTCTAAAAAAGTATCAAAAAATAACAGAAAAGATAAAAATTTTAATAAAAAATATATTGGTGGCATGATCGATTTTCATATACAAAGTATGTCGAATGGACAAACGAATGGAATACCGCAAGGTAGCGTTTTAATGGATCTTATTGCAGAGATTGTATTGTCCTATGCTGATTTGTGTTTAAGTGCCAAATTAAAATACATTGATAAAAAAGATTTTTATATTTTAAGATATAGAGATGATTATAGAATTTTTGTTAATAGCCCACAAATCGCAGATGAGATAATTAAAATACTTACAGAAGTTTTAATTGATTTAGGGTTAAAATTAAATTCAAGTAAAACAACTTTTTCTAACAACGTTATTCAAGGCTCAATAAAACCAGATAAGTTAGATTGGCTAGTTGTTGATAAAGATTTAAAAACAATACAAAAACGTCTTTTGCTGATTCATCAATTTGCACTAAAATATCCGCATTCTGGAACTATAACAAAAGAGTTGCAGGCAATTTTGAAACAATTAAGAGAAAGTAAAAACAAAACTAGGAATAAAGAAAATATAGAAGTTTTAATAAGTATTGTAGTTGATATCGCTCTTTTAAATCCAAGAACTTATTCTATATCTATGGCAATACTAAGTATATTATTTGGATTGATTAATAAAAAATCGATTGAATCAATTGTCGATAAAATTGTAAATAAATTTAATAGCATTCCAAATACTGGGCATATGCAAATATGGCTACAGAGGGCAATTATAAAATTACAAATTACACAAAAATATTTTTGTGAGCCATTATGCAAACTGGTCGGCGGTGAGTCCATAAAATTATGGAATAATGAATGGCTATATCCTAATAATATAAGAATTTTAGAAAATAGAAGTAATATTGTCAATCAAGATGCCTTAAATACTCTTGATACCGAAATACAAGACGATGAAGTGCTTCTTTTTAGGGAACAGTCGCTATGAAATAATGAAAAAATAGTAAATTTAAAATTTATAGGAAAATTATTAAAATATGAATTTGTTAGTAGGGCATAGTAAATTATCAAATTTGCGAAGGCTCTCTATTTTCTACCCGCCAGAAGCTTTGAGCTGCCTAGCATCAGCCATTTGGCTTCGCGCGGACCCATAAAAAGCCCCTGCGTCGTGTCTATGAACTCGAGCTGCTCATAGCCCTGCTCCTTAAGTCGCGCGATGAAAGCGTCCATATCGCCGTAGTTTCCGCGCGAGAAAAGATCGTGGATCGCGAAGCTGCCGCCCTTTTTAAGCACGCGGAGCGTCTCTAAAAGCAGCGCCTGGCGGTCCTTGCGCATGATGTTGTGATAGACGTAGTTGCTTGTAACCGCATCGAAGCTGCCGTCCTCAAAGGGCAGCTGCGTGGCGTCGGCCTGCTCGAAGCTAGTGTTTTGCACACCTTCGGCGCGCGCGTTGGATTCGCACAGCTGCTTATTAAAAGACGCGTACTCAAAGCCCCAGCGATCGACGCCTAGCACCGATGCGTGCGGATTGCGCTTAGCAACGGCGATCGTTAGCGCGCCGCTGCCGCAGCCTACGTCTAGCCCGCGCCCGCCCTCGGGCAGATCCACATATTTTGCCATGCCTTCTACGATCGCGCGCGAGAGCTGACGCTTGCCGCCGTAATCAAACGCGCGGTACCACACGACGCAGTAGATCGTAAAGCCGATCAAAACCAGCGTCGCTGCGCCGAAAAGCCCGGCTAGCACGCCTCTTAGCGCACCACTAGCACCCAAACCGTAAACGCCGAAAATCAAAAATAAAACTAACGCCACGCCCGCACTCGCAGCAAATGACGCGATCATGCCCTTAGGCACCCAGTTTTTATAATCAGGCTTCATCTTCGCTCCTTTTATTAAATTTAATCTCGCGGCGGCAAAGCACGTCGCGGCAAAATTTTAAATTCCGTCCGTAAATTTTAAATTTCGCAGCTCAAAACCTCGCTTAAATTTAAACGCGCGCTAATAGGCGTATTTAAACTCCACGTAGTAGTTGCGCCCGGGGGCCGGAGTATAGACGTCTGCGCGTAAATTTTGGTTGTAATTATACTCCTCGTCAAAGACGTTTTTGACTCCGGCGCTTATCAAAAATCCGCTTGCGAAGCGATACGCAGCGCCCAGATCTACGATCGTGCGCGAATCGATCCTGTCGTGGTTGGCGTCGTGCGATGATGAGAAATATTTAAAATCGCTCATCAGCGTTAAATTTCTAATCGGTTCGTAATCGACGCCCAAAACGAACTTCGAGCGCTCCACTAGCGGAACCTGCTTGCCCTTATTCGCGCCGGATTGGATCTTGGCGTCCACGTATGAAAAGGTCTCGCTGAGCTTTAAATTTGAAAGCAGGCTTTGCTCCGCATACAGCTCCACGCCCTTGCGGCGCGTCTCGTCGATATTTATAAAATGCCAACCGCTATTAAAGCCGCTACCGAGTAGCTCGTTTACGATCTCGTTTTTCGTATCGGTCCAAAACAGCGTCGCGCTTACGTATTGCCCATAGATTAGATCCTTCATGCCGATCTCGTAGGTTTTAAAGGTTTCGGATTTGAGGTTATTAAGCACGTAAGGGCCGCTAGAACTTAGCTTATCGATGAGCTGATTAGGACCCGGTGAGATATAGCCTCGCTCAAATTTAAAATAGACATTGCCGTCTTTAGAATATTTAAAATTCGGCGTGATCTCAAACGCATAGTTGTTTTTATCGTCCGTTACGTGCGTGCTGTCTTGAGTGTGAAAGATGCGCCCCATCCTACGCATCGTCGTAGAGACTTCGCGATCTACTTTGTATTCGGCGCGCTCAAAACGCCCGCCCGCACTAAGCGAAAACAGCTCCGTGAAGTCGTGCTTTTCTAAGGCATAAACCGAGTGCGTCTGTTTTTGCATATCAAAGATCGTAAGTTGCGAAAGGCTCATCATAGGATTCATCGAAGTGGTAAAGTCGATCCTGCGGAAGCCCTTGTTTTTGAGATAATCATATCCCGCTATGAGCTCGTCGTTATCATAGGTAAGCTTGCCCTTTAAATTCGCCCCTTCTTTGCGATCTTTCATCACAAAGCCCTTTTGCAAAATTCTAATATCTTGATAATAAGGCTGTAAATTTGCTTCAAATCTATCGCCGAATTTTACCGCATAATCCAAGTCAAAATTTAGTCGCGTACTTTTGGTAAAGGTCCTCTCGCCTCCTTGTTGGCGGCGATCCGCTTTAAGCTCGGCAAGCCCTAAACCCGGCACATCATGCGTCCTAGCGCGATAAAAGCTCGGATTAAAAGATAGGCTTTGATCATCTGAAATTTTATAATTTAGTCCAAATGATGTATAGTAGCCTCGCTCTCTTTCGCCCTTGCGGTATCCATGCTGATCAAAGCCCTTCATTGCGGTCTTTAGAAATAGATTTTCGCTCACATTCCCGCCTGCGCCGAAATTTAGATCTTTATAATTATACGACGCGATCTTGGTAGAGACATTGGCGTATGGGTATTTTGCGCCCTTTTTTGTGATGATATTTATCACGCCGCCGCTGGTGCCGCTGCCGTAAAGCACGCTACCGCCGCCGGGGATGATCTCCACGCGCTCGATATCTTCGATCGGAACGAGATCGATCGGGATGGTCGTAGGCGTCGTGTCGATCATATTGAGAGCGACTCCGTTAAGAAGGACCTTGACGGAGGTATTGGCTTTCGCACCTTGCCCACGCAAATCAACAGATCTGCCGTTAAAGCTAACCCCCGGCGCCTTTTCTAAAATCTCACGCAGATCGCGGTAACCGCGATTTTCCATATCCTCAGCGGTGACAACGGAGACATTGCGAACCTCGTTTTTAAGCGTATCCTCAAAGCCCGTCGCGGTAACTACGATGGTGCCCAGCTTTGTGGCGTTCGCGCCGGAAGCGCTTTTAGGAGCTGCGGGATTTACCGCCCCTGCGCTAGGCGCGCTGATATTTGCGGACGTAACGTTGTTTTCGGCTCCGTTTAGTTGCAATGCGGCACACAAACTTAGTGCGATCGCGGCATTTGAAAGATAAAATTTCTTAACCATCACTCTCCCCTATTCAAAATTATAATTTTGCGAATGATTTGCAAATGCTATATTATAATTTCTCTTGATTAAATAATAATAAATTTCAAAGATTAAAGATAGATTTTTTAAAATTTTGGCGGAAATTGGATGAAATTTTAGTTTTGAGCGTTTTACGTAGTGCGATAAAATTTCGGTTTTAATTTAGATTCTTTAGCGGCGTTTTTTTAAAAAGGCAAATTCGCAAAGCGGATCTAGCTGGAATTTTTAAAATTTACTCAATCCCTAAAATCATACCCGTCTAAAATGCGCCAAAAAGTATTAAACCTATCCTGGCGCTCATTTTTTTATCCATATGGCTTTTTGATTTTGCTTGCGCATCAATTATTTTTTATCATGGCTCACCTTCTTTAGCCACTCTTTTTCAAATTTATAATATCTTTCAAGCTTTTTATTCTTTTCCGCTTGATTCCACTTTTCTATCTCGGCATAATCTTGCAGCTCGCCTCCGCACTTAGGGCAAACACTCCTATCTTTAACGTCCGAGAAATTATAAAATTTAAGACACCCTTTGCAGCGCATAAATTTAGGATAATACTTTACGCTTTTTTCAGGGCGAAATGCGAGGTATAAAAAGAAAGCGCACGCCACAAAGCATAAAATTCCTATGATGATACGCAGATGCACGCTATCAAATTTTACCGATGCCATAAAGCCGGGTTTTATATCGACTTTTCCCAATAAAGCAGCCGTCAGTCCCCATGTAAAAAAAGCAAAAAAGCTGATTAATGCAAAAATTCTATTTAACATTTTTATATACTCCTCTATAACAAATCAAAATTTCATCTCTTTTTAAATTTACGCCTTTTGATCTTCGGAGTTTTAGCGCTTTGATCGGAGGCGTTTCTTTTCCAGTAGTCGCCGTCATTATACTCAGTAAGCTTTTTGCCGCAGTCCGGGCAAATTTGATCCGTATCTTTGACATCCTCGTATCGGTAAAATTTACCGCAGTCTGCACACCACATATACTCTGGGTATCTTTTTATGCTCTTTTCAGAGCGGAAGGCGAGGTAAAAAAACAAGATACTAATAAGTAAAACCGAAAATCCCGAGATAAGAAAAGGATATCCGATTTTGCTTTGTATTCCTGCAGGATCTTGCGTTGCAAAAATTTCTATAGATATTATTAAAAGGTTTAAGCCTATCAAGGCATTAATCACTCTACCTATTTTTTTGTTTATGAAAATTCCTGCAGAAACAAACAATAAGCCGATGATGAAAATCTTGATAATATAGACCGGCTCAACTGCGCTCCAGCCCCCGTATTTAAAATACATCTTTCCGCTAAAGCAGCCAAGAATACTTTCAAATACAAAAAATGCACCCAAAAGTATTAAACCTATCCTAGTGCTCATTTTTTATTCCTATAGTCTTTTTGAGATAGTTGTCATCATGCCGATACAACAGGAGCCGATTCTATCTGTCATTTTGCTGCTCTTTTTCGTTATGCTTTGCTTTATTTATAGCGTTTTGCGCCATACGCTCAACCCTTTAAATTTTATAGTTTTATCCGTGCTGTCATACGCAAATTTCATTCCGTAATGAACTGCTTATAAGGATCCGGTACCGTCGGATGTTTGGAAAATAGCAATGGCATATATTTGTAAATATCTACCATAACGATCTCTTGATACACATTATCTAGCCGCCAATCTATTTTATCGTAGTGCTTGTTTTCATCATGCATATCTTCTATAAGGAGATCGCCATTTTTTATACCAAAGTTTATAATTAGATCGAGCTCCTCTAGCGTGTATCCCCAATCTATATGGAAAAATTTAAATACTACGGATATGATCCCGTCTCCTTCGATTGCGGAGGATAATAACTCTACAATGTGCTTTTCTCTCATTGTCGCCTTCCTTTAGCATAAAAATTTATCTTTATCGCTCGGTATCTTTTTGGTTTATAAGTTCCGCCGAGCCCCCCTCAAGCGAATTATACTCATCCAGATGTATATGCGAATGTTTCGGCACGGAAATCTTGCGCTAAAGTAAGCAAATGCCTAGCAAGAGATATAAGCCCGCTTTTATTTGCCCTTATATTAACTTCGTTTTCAAGAGTATTGACGGAGATCGCGAAGTCCTTTTCCCATTGTAGCCGCAGTCCCTTTTCTGCGCAGTAATCTAAAGTTTTTATAACATACTGTCCCATATAGCGCCGACACTCCTTTCTAAATTTAATCGGTTGCCGATAAAAATTCATCTCATTGATCGCTTAATCGATCTCATAGTATTTCGGGAAAAATTATATCTAAAATAAAAATGAAAAATGTTGGAATAACTAAATTTAAGACAGGTGCTGTGCGTGAACGCGAAAATAAAGTGGATTAAAATTTGAAAAAAACTTAAGCAGAAAGTAAAAAGAAGTGATTTAAACTTAAAAGTAGATTAAGTGGTGGTCCCGATTGGACTCGAACCAACGACTTCCACCATGTCAAGGTGACACTCTACCAACTGAGTTACGGGGCCAAAAAGAAACGACAGTATATCAAAAAAATCTCTCAATAGCAAGCAAATTTTAATTTTTCGTAAAATTCCGTCGAAATTCTATACAAGATTTCGCCGCGACGTAAAACGCCGTCGAATTCTACGCGAAATTTCACGATATTGCCCTCGCCGGAATTCTGCAGGAGATTTCATCGCGACGTAAAATTCTGGCTAAATTCTGCGTAGGGTTTAGTCGCTACTATGGAATTTCGCGCAGAATTCCATCCGCATTTGCGCGGCGCGCCTTATTCGTCGCATTCCGTCTCGCCCGCCTTACTCTACATTTATCTTGTTTTGCTACCTTGTTTTATTTCGTCCGCCTTGCCTTGCCCTGTCTTATTTCGCCCGCTTGCCCGCTCTGCCTTGCGCCAGCTAAGACGTCCAAATTTTTTCATTTAGCTTTAGAATTTTTACGATTTGCAGCATCGCATCCAGATCCGCTTTGATATCCTTTGCGATGCGAGCATTGAGTATCGGCTGATCCAAGCTCGGCTCGAAACTATCCGCGCCGCGAGCTATCGCGATGTAAATTTTATTTTGCTTGAAGCTCAGCGAGATGTTCGATTTCACGAGCTGTTTAAGAGATAAAATTTTCTCCATTAGCATGGGCGTCAGAACATACATAACCGTCATTGCGTCGTTTGCATAAATCGTAAAATTTTTATTGAAGTCCGCGTTATCTATCGGGATTTCGCGACCACCCAGTAGTTTGTGCCGCAACTCAGACGGCGGCAGTGTCGTATTCGAGAAAACAAAAACGTCGTAGCAGATTTTTTTATTAAAATTTGCCACGAAAAAGGGTCCCTCAAAAAATTTAAAGTGTCTCTTTTTAAAAAAGGATGAAATTCCCCTGCTGACGTCCTTTTCCAGCCTTATGTCGCAAAACATAAAATCCACGCCGTCCACGTTCGCGTAAACCAGATCATCCGCGCGAAATCTATCAAATCCGCCAAATATCTCGCTTGCTCTTACCTCTTTTTCCTGAAAAAGCGCGCCCATTTTATACGAAAAGCCCAGGCTTTCGATATAGGGCTTGAGATAAAGCTCTTTGTAGCGCATCAAAAATCGCTCGGTTTTGCGCTCAAAAATCCACTCGTAAAATTCGTCCCTCGTACTGATTATTGCTAAAATAGACGCGACTAAAAGAAATAAACTTTCTACGCCGAGATCGAGTTTGGGAAAATCGAGAAAGATGATTATCAGTGAGAGCGCAAGAATCGGACCGAAAACCGCAAACGCTACTAGATAACTTAAAATTTTCCAAAGCTTGCGACTTTTCTTAAGCCGTTTGCGCTGCTTTTCTAAATCTATGACGGTTTTAATATCCACGGCCAACCTCTATTTGTTAAATTTAATGGCACACCTTGCGGCACGGCGTAAATCTGCGCCCGATACGGCGCAATAGGCGCACGCTGTTTAGAGCCGCTAAATTTTACGGCTACTTGCGCGAGCTGCGCGCAGTGAAATTTGCCGCCAAGCTTAACTTGCAGTATAAATCCCGTGATTAAAAAACTTATTTAAGCAGCTCGTTTGCATACGCTCGCACGCTCGCATCCACCGCCGCAAGCGCTTCCGCGTCCGTTACGCTAGGCGAGTTAAATTTCTCCGCGCACTTTAGCACGACGCGCGCAATGTCGGTGAAGCGGCACCGCTGCTGCAAAAACGCATTTACGCCCGCTTCGTTCGCGGCGTTGATGACGACGCCGAGATCGGGGTTTGCTAACAGCGCGCCCTTGAGGGTAAAAATTTGAAATTTCATCGTGTCAATCGGCTTAAATTCTATCGGTCGCAGCGCGCACAGATCTACGGGCGCGGCGATCTGCTCCCGTACGTCGCCGCTAAACATCGCGTGCGCGATGGCTAGGCGCATATCGGCCCTGCTAATGTGCGCCGTCGTAGAGCCGTCTGCAAATTCGACCAGCGCGTGGATCTGCGAGGTGCGCTCGATGAGCGCATCGATCTCGCGCGTGCCGTAGAGCCAAAACGCCTCGATCACCTCAAAGAGCTTATTTGCCATTGTAGCGCTGTCGATCGTGATCTTCGCGCCCATCTTCCAGTTGGGGTGCTTGAGGGCGTTTTGCGGCGTGAGCGAGCCCAGCTGCGTTAGCGGCACGTCGTAAAACGCGCCGCCGCTAGCCGTGATGATTAGGCGCGAAACGGGGGTTTTGGCGTTGCTAAGTAAAAATTTCAGTCCGAAATGTTCGCTGTCGATCGGGTAAATTTTATCCGTTTGCAGAAATTTCCCGCCGACGACCAGGCTTTCTTTGTTGGCTAGACAGAGCCTCTTTCCGAGCTCTTGGGTTTTTAGGCTGGGCATCATGCCCGCAAAGCCTACGAGAGCGTTTACCACGGTCGTGCTTTTGCACTCCGCAAGCATCTGCAAAATTCCATCCGCGCCGCAAAATACGCGCTCGTGATCTACCTCGCTTTTTTGCTGCGCGTCTGCGATACAGACGAGCTTTGGATGAAATTTTGCGATCTGTTCGTTTAAAAGCTTGATATTGCGCCCGCAGCTAAGCGCTTCGATCATACTGCCGCTGCGAGCGGCTACGTCTAGGGTGTTTGTGCCGATAGAGCCCGTAGAGCCTAAAACTACCATGAATAGACTATCGCCATCGCGATCGCGCCGAACATATAGCCGTCGATGCGGTCTAAGATCCCGCCGTGTCCGGGAAAGAGCGCGCCGCTGTCTTTAAGACCCGCCGCGCGTTTTAGGTAGCTCTCAAACAGATCGCCAAACACGCCAAAAATTGCTATGATGATGGTTTTTCCTAAAATTTCAAGCGGCGGCATATTAGTAAAGATGCGCGCATAAATGAGGCTAACTATAAGCGCGAGTGCAAGACCACCTAGCACGCCTTCTACGGTTTTATTCGGCGAGCTAGCGCTTAGCGGAGTTTTGCCAAAGGCTCTACCGATAAAATATGCGCCACTATCGCTAGCTACGATAATAAAGATCAGCCAAACGAAGTGAAAAACTTCCCCGAAATCATCATAAGCCGCCCACATAAAAAATATCGGCGCAACGGGATAGATAAAAGGAAGCGTGATCTTTAGGCTAGGGCCCTTGGTAAAGGCCACGACAGAGGCGACGCATAGGATCATCAGGATGCTAACTTTTAGTGCTGAGACGAAAGGCTCATCGGTCTGCGTAAATGGTAGCAGCGCAAAAAACGCGATTGCTAGCGCGAGCCACTTTTTGCTAGTTTCCTCCAGACCCCATAACTTGAGGCTTTCAAAAAATGCAAGCACGAGTATCAGCGCAAATACGGCGAAATTTAGCCACCTGGCGTTTATAAGAATTAGAGCTAAAAATACGGCGAGTAAAATGCTTGCCGTGATTATTCTTTGCTTCATAGAATTTCCTTGGAATTTATTTTGAATAATTATACTGCAAGCTCGCTTATTACGGCTTTAAAACGCTGATTGTTTTAAAATTTACGTAGTTTACGAAAGCACCTTCGTTGATTTTGACATTTTGACGTTTGGTGTAATCGACGAGATATTTTCCGCTGCCGCTTGCACTGAAGCTAACGCAAATTTTAGCGGCGAATTCGATCACCTCTTCGCTTAGACTTTGTTTATTTGTCTTTACGATGACGTGGGCGCTTGGAATATCCTTAAGATGAAACCAATAGTCGGATTTGGAGCTATTTTTTAGTAAGAACTCATTGCCTTTTTCGTTTTTACCGACGCTTATTTTAAAACCCCCGAGATAAAAGCTCGCTACATATTCGCTATTTTTTTCCTTGCTTTTTTGCCTAGTTTGCGTGCGCTTAGGCATTAGAATTTCGATCTCGTGTGCATCCTGTGTGGCAAGAATGAGCGATTTTAAATTCTCATAAAACGCGAGTTTCTCCTTTAAATTTTGCTCTTCGATATGTATATTTGCAGCCTTTTGGCGCAGACGCTTTGCCTCGGAGTAAAGCTCGCCCAAAGTGGTGCTTGCAGGTTTTTGCAGCTTAAATTCTACCGCTTCGGCGTCTTCTTTTTGCAGCGTAAATTCTCGCGCGCTAGTTGGAATTTTATAGATATTTTCCTTTAGCAAGGCAGCTTTCGCACCTAAAAGCTCGGCGCTTCGCAGTAGTTCGGCGCTGCTTTGCAAAGAGCCTAAAGCCTCACGCACCGAGTCTAGCTTTTTATTTAGCGCCGTGATTTTTGCTGATTTGAGCGAGTTTAAGCGATCTGCATTTAGCGCGTTAAATTCCGCGTGAAAAAATGCTCTAAAGTCCGAAATTTTTGGCACGGGGGCTTCTTTAATATTTGCAGGCGGTAGGTGGCGGAGTTTTCTTCCTACCTTAATCTGTCTAAATTTCGTCTCGAAGTGCCGCAGCGCCTCTAAAATCACATCGTTTTCATCGGTGATTATTACGTTGGTAAATCGCCCGGTAAATTCGAAGTAGATATTTGAGCTTTGGGTTTTGTAGCTTGCGTTTTGGCTTACGCTAAGGCATAAAATTCTATTATTTTCTGGCACGCTAACGGAAGTGATGCGCGATTTTACGAAGCGCTTGGCAAGTAGCACGTCAAAGGGCGCCGCGTAAACCTTACCTTCGGTAAAAGCGTCATTTTCGTGGATATTGCAGCCCGATTTATTCATATCAAAAAACAGCGTCTCATTGCCGTCAAAGCAGACTTTAAAGAGGTTATCTCCTACGCGCTTAATGTGCGAAAGGAAGCGTTTGGCGCGTAGATACTCGCAAATTTGAATTAAATTTTGATACTTCATACGCGTTAAAATTTCTCTTTGTGAATTTTGCTTAAATTTAACTTCTGCAGATCGTGAGGGCTCGGGCGCTGTTGCGGCACGCCGAGGGCTAGTATCGCTTCTGCTTTAAAATTTAGCGGAAAGCCCAGCGCCTCGCGCAAAAACTCCTCGCAGCTGCGTCCGTCCGCGGCGGCGCGCAGCCTTACCTGTACCCAGCAGCTGCCGAGATTTAGCGCGCTTGCGGCAAGGTGCATGTAGCCTAGCGCCACCGAGCAATCCTCGATCCAGACGTCCTGCTTCTGCGTATCTGCGATCACGACGATCGCGGCCGCGGCCTGTTTTAGCATATCCGCTCCGCTTGCGCGGCACGCGCTTAGCCGCTCAAGCATCCGTTTGTCGCGCACGAGGATAAACTCCCACGGACAGAGCGCGCGTCCCGACGGCGCAAGCAGGCCCGCTTTTAAAATTTTATCCAGCGCCTCGTCCTCAAGCGGTCCCTGCGCGTATTTTCTTACGCTTCTGCGGTTTGCAAAAATATCTAAAATTTCCATCGTCTCGCTCCTTGCGGCTCAATTATACATAAAATTGCAAAAATTTATGATTTTTTAGCTAAAATCGCGCAAATTTAACCGATACGAAGGAGATTTTATGAAGCAGACGATCACGGAGAAAATTTTTAGCGAGCACGTGGGCGAGGCGGTTTTTGCGGGACAGATCATCGAAAGCGCCATCGATATGGTCATCGGCAACGACATCACGACGCCGATTTCGATCAAGCAGTTCGAGCTTAGCGGTGCGAAAAAGCTCGCCAATCCGGACGGCTTTGCGATCGTGATGGATCACTACATCCCTACGAAGGATATTTTAAGTGCAAATCAAGCTAAAATTTCACGCGAGTTTGCTTACAAGCACGATTTGAAAAACTATTTCGACGAAAAGGATATGGGTATCGAGCACGCGCTGATGCCTGAAAAAGGGCTCGTAGTGCCCGGCGACGTCATCATCGGCGCGGATAGCCACACCTGTACCCACGGCGCGCTGGGGGCCTTTGCGACCGGTATGGGCAGCACCGATCTTGCTTTTGCGATGATAACGGGCAAAAATTGGTTCAAAGTACCTCCTACGATCAAAGTGATCTTTCGCGGCAAGCCCGCGCCGCACATCTACGGCAAGGATCTTATTTTAGAGGTGATCCGCCTTATCGGCGTGGACGGCGCGCGCTATAAGGCTTTGGAGTTCTGCGGCGACGCGCTGGAGTACCTGGATATGGATAGCAGATTTTCGCTTTGCAATATGGCGATCGAAGCGGGCGGCAAGAGCGGTATCGTCGCGGTCGATGAGATCACGAAGGAATTTTTGGCAGATAAAAATTTGCGCGCCGAGCCGAAATTTCACTACTCCGACGAGGGCGCGAACTATGAGCAAATTTTGCAGATCGACGTGAGCAAGCTTGATCCGGTGATCGCATATCCGTTTCTGCCCAGCAACGGCAAGAGCGTGCGCGAGGCGGTGCGCGATGATATCGCCGTCGATCAGGTCTTTATAGGCAGCTGTACCAACGGCAGGCTCTCCGATCTGCGGATCGCGGCGCAAATTTTAAAAGGTCGCAAGGTCGCGCGCAAAACTCGCCTCATAATTACGCCTGCGACGCAAAAGATCGCCTTAGCCGCGCAAAAAGAGGGGCTGTGGGATATTTTCGTCGAGGCGGGCGCAGTCGTGAGCAACCCGACCTGCGGCGCGTGCTTGGGCGGATATATGGGGATTTTGGGCGTGGGCGAGCGCTGCGTAAGCACGACTAATCGAAATTTCATCGGCCGCATGGGCGACAGAACAAGCGAAGTGTATCTAGCAAACTCCGCCGTCGCCGCAGCTAGCGCCGTCGCAGGCAAGATCGCCGATCCGAGGGATTTGTAGGTTTAGTAAGCCACCTTTTACTTTTAATTCGCTTGCGTCGTAAATTTTGAGGGATAAAATACAAAATTCGATAGCGTCGTAAAGCTTGGCGAGTATAAAAAATGGTGAGGACGGCTGGTTTTGTTGTTGAAATTTTGCGGCAAAATTTCACCTCGTCATCTACAAAATTTCTTCATTATAAATTCCGCTTTCACCCACCGCGAGGCTTTGTTATTAAAACCTTGCGGATTTTAAATGCCACTATCGGCGTAATCACGTAAATTTTGAAATTCTACTTGGCAGAGTTTTACTCTAACAAGTGCGCTAGAGTAAAAATTTATGCTTAAAAATGCTGACGTGCAGAGTTTAAATTTAGGTTTCCGCTTCGCTCGGCTTGTTTGCGTAATAAGTAAAATTTCAAACAGATATCCCATTGGCACTTACATTGATAAGTACCAAGCGTTCGCCTAGGTTAAATTTTAAAATTTAGAGCCGAAAGCCTACGCGTAAATTTAACAAAACCGCCGTAAATTTGAGCAAAATTACAGCGGTATGTTTAAAATTTAAGGTATTCTACGCCTCCAAAATCGCTCCGTTGCTAGCGTTCGTTACTAGCTTGCGATACATTCGCAGCCAGCGGTACGGCAGCGGTTTTTCGATCGGCTTAAATTTAGCTCTGCGTTCAGCGATTTCGGCTTCGCTTAGGCGCACGTTGATCGCGTACGTATCCACGTCGATGTCGATGACGTCGCCGTCCTCTAGCAATCCGATCATGCCGTCCTCGGCAGCTTCGGGGCTCACGTGCCCGACGCTTAGCCCTCTCGTCGCGCCGCTAAATCTACCGTCCGTGATGAGAGCCACGTCCGCGCCCAGCCCTCGCCCCATAATTAGGCTCGTCGGGCTTAGCATCTCCTGCATACCTGGGCCTCCGCGCGGCCCTTCGTAGCGGATGACGACCACGTCGCCTTTGTTTACCTTGCCGCTTGAGATCCCCTCTATCGCCTCGTCTTGACTGTTAAAGCAGACCGCCTTGCCGCTAAATTTACGTTCGCCGATGATGCCCGCGGTCTTGATGACGCAGCCCTGTTCGGCTAAATTTCCAAACAAAACCGCCAGCCCGCCGACCTGCGAGTAGGCGTTTTCGACCTTGCGGATAACGGATTCGTCTTTTATGACGCTAGCTCCGACGCGCTTGCCCAGGCTTTCGCCGCTTACCGTTAGCGCATCTAGCCCCAGTAGCCCGTTATCGCGGCGCGAAATTTCATTTATCACGGCGCTTAGACCGCCAGCGCGGTCGATGTCCTCCATATGCACGTTTGGCAGGCTCGGGCTGATTTTGGCGATGTGAGCGATCTTTCGGCTGATCTCGTTGAGCCCTGCGATCTGTAAATTTACCCCCGCTTCGCGTGCGATAGCTAGGATATGCAGCACGGTGTTGCTGCTGCCGCCCATCGCCATATCGACTACCAGGGCGTTTTGGATCGATTTTTCGTTCACGATATTTCGGATTTTGTATTTTTCATCGAGCGCGATTTGGCAAATTCGTCGCCCCGCCTGCCTGATAAGCTCCTCGCGCTCAGGCGTAAGCGCGGGCACCGTGCCGTTGCCTTTTAGCGCGATACCCATCGCTTCACATAGCGTATTCATCGAGTTTGCCGTAAACATCCCCGAGCAGCTGCCCCCGCTCGGACAGGCGGCGCACTCGATGTCGCGCAGCTCCTCGGCGCTGATCTCTTTGGTTTCAAATTTACCCACCGCCTCAAACGCAGTCGCAAGGTCTATCGGCTCGCCTTTTTTGGTGTAGCCCTTTTTCATCGGACCGCCGCTAACAAAAACCGTCGGCACGTTTACGCGAAGCGCGCCCATCACCATGCCGGGCACGATTTTATCGCAGTTTGGCATGCACACGAGCGCGTCTAGCGCGTGCGCGTTCATCACCGTTTCGATCGAGTTTGCGATCAGCTCGCGGCTAGGCAGGCTATAAAGCATCCCAGCATGACCCATCGCGATGCCGTCGTCCACACCGATGCAGTTAAACTCAAACGGCACGCAGCCGTTTTTGCGGATCTCGTCTTTTAAAATTTCAGAGTATTTGTTAAGGAAAAAGTGCCCCGGGATGATCTCGATAAAGCTGTTTGCTACGCCGATGAAGGGCTTTTCAAAATCCTCGTCCTTTAGTCCGGTCGCTCTTAGCAAGCTTCTGTGCGGCGCGCGCGTATAGCCTTTTTTGATGATGTCGCTTCTCAAATTTGATCCTTTTTAATTAAATTTTTCGTGCCGATTGTAACTAAATAAAACTAAATTTTCCGCTGGACTTTGAAAATTTCATTTATGCTTGAAAAAACATATTTTTCAAGCCCTTGTGGGATGTGCGGGTCTTTATTGTAGTAGGCGAGTTTTACAATAATTTTATTGTCATTAAATTCTAAATTTTTACCGCCGAAAATCATTTCAAACCCATTTGCTTTAAATCTCGCACCTTCGCCGTGTTTTAGGCCTTTTGGATCGACGAAAACTATCTCGTAAATCTCATCTTGTTTTAGCCAAAATATAAAGTCGGGATAAAATTTACGCCAAATTTGCTCTTCTTCATCAAAATACGGCACGTAAATTGAATCTACGTTTTGAACTATTTTACAAAAATTCCATTCAAAGCCGTCAAGCGCATTTAGACCGGTCTTTAAATCTTTCAAAAATTCTATCTCGCTTTTTTCGCTTATTGCATATACTATTTGCGCTTTATTATCGGCATCTATCACAAGTGGATTATAGTAATGGCGAGCCAAATTAGCATCTAACTTAAAGCCTAAAATTTCGCACTCTTTTTTACTATCTTCAATTAAATTTATAAATTCGTCAAGCGTGATTTCACCGTTGTTAAGATCGACCTTTAACTCATCTTTACTTTTAGATTTCAATAAATTTAAAATCGCTTCGTTAATCTTTGATATTTCGTCTTTGTCAAACGTCGTGCTAAATTTTGTAAAATGAGAAATTTCATTTTCAACCTCTTTAAAACCTTTTAATTTTTTACTTTTAAATTTACGGAATTTATCTATTTCGCATAGTGCAAATTTCGGGTTTTGAAATTTTTCGGTCGCTCCACTAATTTTTATAAATTTTTCGTCTTTTTTAAGCGTTTTATTTATTGTGCTAAGCCCTAAATCGGGACTTTTTAACTCCGAGCTAAGTAGTAAAACGTCCAAATCGTAAGAGTTTATAAACTTGTTTAAATTTTCATAATCGGAGTGCGAAATTACATAGGGCTTTGCTTCACCGATTTCGTCTTCATATTGGGGTAAAAGCAACGGTTTGATTGTCTGCGACTTTTTAAAACCTTTTAAAATTTCGCCGGTTTTAAATTGCTCCAATTCGCTCAAAATAGCCTCTATCGCTTTCGGGTCACTAGCAAAAGCAAAAAGTGTTTCAAGACCGCTTGCAAGCTCTTTTAACCTCTCTTTTTCATCAAATTCCAAAGCTGCAAATTTACTTGTGTATTGCAAACGTCGCCGTTCGTTTTTAAAAGGTTCGATTCTAACGCCTCGTCCTATAGTTTGTGTTACGTATTTTTTTGCCGAGCGCGAGCCTATATTTATAAAACTTATCAAATTTACGCGGTTACTATCCCAGCCCTCGCTAAAAACTTTGCTTCCAAGCATTATATTTATCGGAGAATTTCGCTCGTTAATATGTGCGAAAAAACCGCTATTTACATCGATTTCACTTTGCACGCCAAGCTCGTTTAGATACTCTTTTTTCCAGCCTTTGGCGTCGCCGATATTTAGTAACATAAAAGGCTTACCGGCATTTTTACTTTTAAATGCTACCTCTTTATCATTGCCTTTGATTATACAAGCCTCTAAACTTGAAATACCTTGTGCGTAAAATAGCTCTTTGCGCATAGTTTTTGCATCTATATTTTTAACTATTTTTATAAATTCATCGCCAATTTTCTCGCCGCCGAAAACAAATTCAAGCTGATTTAAAATTTGGACTAAATTTTCAACTATTTTAGGGACATCTACGTCGTTTGTTAGCACCTTGCAAATAGCCTCAAAATACTGTTTTATACCGGCATCCTGCGTATTTACTTTATCCGATACAGCGATGATTAGCGGCGCATGATAAAGGGTATCTGATAATCTTCGCGAAATTCGGCGATTTGAAATTTTAATCGACGTAAAGATTATAAAGCTTTGCAAAATTTGCTCTAAATCATCTAAATTTAGCTTATTTTCAAATATCGCGATATTTTTGCCATAGCCTTGGTCGTTAAATTTTTGTAAATTATAGTTAAATGCGCAGGTTTTTAGATCAATTTCGTCCGTGAAAGTCGCGCTAAAATTTAAGATAAATCCGCGAGGAAATTCGTCTTTTTTACCGCTTGCCAGTTCATTTATGTAGCCTTTTCGCACGGAATCCGTGTTGTCCCCTTTATGCGCTTCGTCTAGCAAAATATACCAGCCGTTTTCATTTTTAAAATTTGCGTAATCTAGCCTTTTGCCTGCATCTTTTTTACTCGTGTTTTCGGCACTTTCCAGTAAATCGCTACGGGCGATAAAAAGCGTCGTATCATATAAATTTAGCCCGGAATTCGCGCTCTCGAAATCTTTTAAATCGCGCGCGTATATTTGCTCATTTTGATAGCGATTGAATTCATTTATTCGCTCTTTAAATTGGCTTAAAATCTGTTCGGTCGGCGCAAGAAGCAAAATCGGCTTTTTAGGCAAAATATCAAGCTTAATAAGTCGCGAAATCGCCCAAATAAGCTTTATCATTACGATCGTTTTTCCACTTCCCGTCGCCATCCAAAAACTGGCGCGATTAATCTCATATGTATTTAAATTTGCGCCAAATTTACGATAATTTTCAAGCAAAATTTCGCACTCGCTAAATTTACTTTGATTATTTGAACTGTGTAAATTTGCACTATCGCCACCTCGAATTTGATGGCTTGCGTAATAAAACTCTAAGATTTTTAGCGCACTTTTTACCGCGCTTTGCTGGTAATCGGTGAGCTTAAATTTAGAAAAATCGCTCAAATTTAGAGCGTCTGCTTCCGCGCTCAAATTTCGCTCTTTTAAAATTTCGGCTAGGATTAGTTTATCGGTCAAGATTTTCATTTTATCTCTTTATCGTTCTACTTGAAATTTGCAATTTATTTGCCATTTCTTCTATCTCACGTCTTTTAGTTAATATATAGTTAGCTATATAGTTTATTATTTTAAATAGCTGAATTGCTAACTCCTTATTATCTTTTAAATCAATATCTAGCTTATTAGGATGAATCGAATTGTTTCCGGCTATTCTTACGCTATCCATTGCTTTTTGTATATCGTCATCTATAGCGTTACCTTCATTTAAATCTTGTATAGCTCTATCTAAATTTCTATCTTGTCCTATGCTTAATAAAAGTTTTTGTAAAGCAAGTCGCAATAAGGCACAAGAACCGCGCGGCGAATCTTGTAAAATTTTGGCAGCTTCGTCATAATCATCTTTTATATCTTGCGGCAAATCTTCATTTGGAGGCGGCGTTAAAACAGGCTTTGGATAGATCACTTCATTATCCAGCCAAACTATTATTTTTTTACAAGATGGACAAGTATCAATATCAATCCTATTTAGTTCCTTATTATTTTCTAAATTTATTAAATTCTTGATACTACCGATAAATTTATCTTTTATTAATGTTTCCGTATCGCTATTTAGGTGATAATTGTTTCTTGTTCTTTCCATATATTTTTCTAGTTCATCTAATAAATTTTCTATACCGCTTAAAGCAATATTTGAATTAAATATTCTATAATTTACAACAACTCTACAATGCGGACATGCCATAGAAATATTTTCACTCATTTTATCTTACTCCCACCAAATTAAATCGCGAATTTTAGGGAATTTTGCCATATCGATGTCGTCTTTTTGCATTATTTCGCCATCCTCAAATTCCGCGCATTCTACGCCGTTATTTGCGTAAATTCGCTTGATTTTCGTGCCAGTTAAATTTGAATAACTCAAAAAAATGTCAAATTCGCCCCTGTATCCGTCCATATCAAGGCACACTCTCTCCCTTATTTAGCTCCTTTATGAGCTTGCGCGATTTACGATAATCTATCACGCCACTCTCATCTAGCGCGTATTCGCATTCATTCAGCGCCTCTTCGTAGCTTTCTAACTCAAAATATCTAAACGCTCCGCCGCCATGATAGTCCGCGTCTTTACTGATGCCGCTTTGTACTCCTGCGAGCACCTTTTTAAGACGTGGGATAATCACGCTGTAAAAATGCTCACCCATCTCCACGCCTAGCCACTTGCGACCTAGCTTTTGAGCGACTACCGCGCTCGTACCAGAGCCTAAGTGATAGTCTAAAATGATGGATTTTTTATCAGTATTTGCTATTTCAAAAAGGAGCGACAAGAGTCCCTCTGGTTTTTGTGTACCAAATCCTAAATGTTCCGATGATAAATTTAATACAGGTTTAACACTATATAATTGTGTTTTTCCATCTTTATTTATTTTAATATCACCCTCAAGTACATCTCTTAAAAGAGTATTTACATAAAATTTTCCATTTTCATCCTGACTACAACTGCCCATAAAATTTACATCATAGTATTGTATTTCATATAGAGGCTTGACGACAAAATTATCTGTTTTAGAGTATAGCCAAATATTATCGTGTTTTCTTGGCATGCTCTCATTTTTTGAAGCTCCGCCGCTACGATAACTCCAAATAATTTCATTTATAAATTTATCCTTACCAAACGTCTCATTTAACAGCATTCGTCCCATATAGTTTGCATTGTGGTCAAGGTGTAAATAAAAGCTCCCGCGATCGCTTAAAATTTCACGTGCTAGCTCTAAGCGATTTTGCATTAACGTCAGCCACGTCGCATCTTGGAAGCGGTCTTTATACTCAAAGTCCGAGCCCGTGTTAAACGGCGGATCGATATAGATGAGATCGATTTTACCTTTATAACGAGGCATCAGAGTATTTAGTGCGGCAAAATTGTCCGATTTTACGAGCTCGCCGTTTAAAATTTCGTCTAGATTTTCAAACCTGCTAAGCAAATCCAGTCTATTTTTATCGCTTAAAAATTTCGTATCGAGCGGTAGAAATTTAAACTTTTCAAATTCTGTTTTTAAGGTATCGGTGGTGAAATTAACGTCGACTAAATTTAACTCTTTCCACTCGGCAATTTGCTTGTCGGTAACGAGCGAAACATCGAAATTAGGGATTAAATCTAGCGTAAAAACGTATTGAGTATTTTTGGCGAATTTCGGTTTTAGCCAGATCGCTTTTAGCTCATTTTCAAATTTGGCGATGATTTCGATTAACTCAAATGCGATATTGCGGATTTTTTGTAATCTCTCAATCGCGTAAGACTGCCTCTTATGCGTCTTGCTATCGCCGTAGAGATGGCTAAACATCCATAGCTCAAACTGCTCTTTCAAAAAATTCTCGGCGTCTTTATGTATAAAAAAATCCACTTCGTTTTGCTTTTTATAGCTACGTAAAATCTTTTTTAGCTCGTCTTTGTCAATTTTGAGCCCTTTTAGCTCTTTTAAAAAATCGTCCGTGAATTCACCACTTCCTTGCTTAAAAACGCTTTTTAAGTCCTTAAATAGCTCGCTTTGATTCGTTACGTTTATTTTGATTAGCGGAGTTTGTATCCGTAAATTCGCACCTTGGTCTAATCCCGCAAATTTAAAAATTAGCTTTAATTTTACGTTATCGCTTGAGCGGCGAAACTCGTCTGCGTTAAATTCCACTGCAAATTTAGCGTTTTCATCGCTTAGCGTCATACTTTTATAAATAACGTCCGATTTTACGTAGTATAAATTTTGTGTTTTATAAAATAGGCTCGTGTCTTTAGAATTTGAGTAAATTTTAGCGTAGATATTTTTATAAATCGGCGTATCGGTAAAAAACGGCGTACCTGTTTCGTTTAGATAACTGTCGAAAAACGTGTAAAGCTTGTTATAAATTTCGTGTTCGTCAAAATCGTCCGTTGACGGAATCCGCTTATCTAAAATTTGCTTAATATGCTCAAAGTATCGCTCTTTTATGTTTAAAAGATTACCAAAACCGCTTTTATCTTTCGCATCTTTGATCTTTACACCCAAGTAGCAATCTTCTAGTTTCGAATAAAATGCTTTTTTATAATCCATATACAAGCCTTTTTAATTGAATTATAACTATTTTTAAATTACGGATAGCTTTAAATACCTAGTTTTGAAACAGTTGTTGTCAAGCAGAATGTAACACTATTTTAGCTCAGTTGCTCTTACTAACGAGCGGAGTGCGGCGCGCGCGTATAGCCTTTTTTGATGATGTCGCTTCTCATTTTATGTCCTTGGATTGAAATTTGCGCCATTTTAGCATAAAATTTTATCGCTGCGGGACGTTTCAAATTTTAGCGCATTAAAATTTAAAGTGGGACTATTGAGCTTAATCAAACCGAATCACTCCTGTTTTTGATATAATTGCACATCGATTATCAAAATCTTGCCGTTTGGCAGGAATGAAAAGAGGAGAAGATGCAAAGAAGAAATTTCTTAAAACTAACGTCTGCGTTGGCGGCTAGCGGGCTTGCTAGCCCTCTTTTTGCAAAGGAGACTTTTACTATTTACGGCGCGCCTGCGATGCCTAGCCTCATCATCGGCGTTGCGTGCATGCAGGGGCAGATCGGCAAAAAATACGACGCGAAGCTTGAGCTTTGGCGCGATCCCGATCAGCTGCGCGCGGGCGTGGCAAGCGGCGAGTATAAGGTTATGATGAGCCCTAGTAACGTGGGGGTGAACCTCGCAAATCAGGGGCGCAAGATCGGTATGGTAAATATCCTCACCGAGGGGCTAAATTTCGTGATGAGCAAGGGCGATAAGATAACGGAATTTGCGCAGCTGAAGGGCAAAAAGATCGTAATGCCTTTTAAAAACGATATGCTAGACATCATCGTTCGAGCGATAGCGAAAAAGCAGGGCATTAGCGGGCTGAATATCGACTACACGGCTAGCCCCGCAGAGAGCGCGCAGCTGTTTTTGGCTAAGGACTACGACATCGCGATCACGGTCGAGCCGCTAGCAAGCGCCATGATCTTAAAGGGCAAAGTATCGGGCATCGCCGTGCAACGAGGAGCAAATTTAAGCGATATGTGGGCGCAGGCGTTTTCGGTAAAGCCCATAATCCCGCAAGCGGGCATCATCGCAGATACAGATTTTTACGTCGCGAAAAAGGCGGATTTTGAAATTTTAAACGCCGATTTGGCAGACGCGCTTGCGTGGATCAAAGCAAACAAACAAAGCGCCGCGGCGATCGGGACGAATTTCTTTCCCGCGCCGCCGCCTGCGATATTTATGAGCATCGATACGTCGAATTTATGCGTCAAAAAGCCTAGCGAGATCAAGGACGAGCTTTTGAAATTTTATGAAATTTTGATGGAATTTAACCCTAAGCTCCTCGGCGGCGCGATGCCTAAGGACGAATTTTTTCTATGCTAAAAATCGATAAAATTCGCAAAGCTCAAAACCCCGCGTTTTACGTCATAGACTATCTGTGGGGCGGCTTTGCGAGCCTAGGGGCGGTGTGCTTTTTCATAGCCGTCTGGCAGGTAGCGAGCGAGGCCTATGGGCCGCTTATTCTTCCCCAGCCTGCGGCGGTTTTTTCTAAGGCGTGCGAAATTTTAAAAAATTTCGCCGCAAACGATCTAGCTCTGTCGCTTAAACGTGCGCTTGTGGGCACCTTCCTAGCGCTTTTTGCTGGGATTTGCAGCGGGCTTGCGGCGGGGTATTTCAAAAGCCTGCGAGCCTTTTTAAACCCGCTAATTACCGTGCTTCTCTCGACGCCGCCCATCGTTTGGATCGTGCTTGCGATATTTTGGTTTCATTTCGGCGATACAAGCGTGCTTTTTACCGTCGTTACCGTCGTCGCGCCGATGACTTTTGCGTCCGCGGCGCAGGCGATGGCTAGCGTGAGCACCGAATACACCGAGCTTTTCGACAGCTACAAAAGCTCAATTTTAAAAAAACTGCGCTACCTCTACGCGCCGCATCTAATCGAGCGGCTGCTCCCCGCGATCTACGTTGCGGTCAGCAACGGCGCGAAGGTGCTTGTAATGGCGGAGCTTTTGGGCGCGAACGACGGCATCGGCGCCAAGATCGCCGAAGCACGCGTCAATATCGATACGGTCGAGGTTATGGCATATGTGTGCCTGGTCATAGCCTTTACGGCGCTTTTCGATTATCTCGTGACCAAGCCGCTTCAAATTTTACTGATGCCTTGGAGCAGATGATGCTAAAAATTTCAAATCTGCGCTACGAAATTCTGCGCGACGTTATAATTTCCGATTTTTCATTGCAGCTGCGCGCAGGCGAAGTAAAGACGCTCTTTGGCCCCAGCGGCTGCGGCAAGACCTCGCTTTTACGGCTGGTCTGCGGGCTGGAGGATAAAAAAAGCGGGCAGATCGAAAACGACTTTAAGAAAATCAGCTTTTTGTTTCAAGAAAACCGCCTGCTACCGAACCTCACGGCGCTTAAAAATATCGAAATTTTTAGTCCCGCGGGCGCGAGCGAAATTTGCGCTCTTGCCGCAAAGATCGGGCTAAGCCCGAGTGATCTGAATAAATTCCCGCGCGAGCTAAGCGGCGGCATGCAAAAGCGCACGGCGTTTTTGCGAACTATCCTTAGCGGATGCGATCTGGCGCTGCTTGATGAGCCGTTTGTAGGGCTCGATCGCGATCTGCGCGGCGTGCTGATCGAAATTTTAGTCTCAAAGATCGAGCATGAGGGGCTTGCCTGCCTTTTGGTGACCCACGACCGCTTCGAAGCCGCACGTCTAAGCCACGAGATCATCGAGCTTGAGCCCAAAGGAATGGGGCTTAGGCGCGTCGTGAGCCTAGATGAGCCGCTAAGCGCGCGCGACGAGCGGTACGAAGAGCGCGTGGTAAGCGAGCAGTTTGGGGGAGTGAGCTATTATGAGTAGAAATTTTATCTTTAGTGCGCACAAGCAGGGAGGTTCAGCACGAAATTTAAACTTGCGTTGCGGCCTAGGCGCGAGCAAGCGGGACTTTGGCGCGCATCGCGATCCGGGCGCGTACGGACATGGACTATTGCGGAGCGCCGAATACTGCGATTTAGGCGCACGCAGGCATGGGTTTTTACAAAGTACTAAATATCGCGATATCGGAGTGTGTGAACACAGGCTCTTGCGAGATGCTAAATGTTATGATTTCGTTGCTTGCATAGATAGGCCCTTTCGGGACATCGGATGCTGCGATCTTAGCGCAAGCGGATATAGCCTTTCGCAGGACATCGAGCGCCGTGGTTTTGCCATACCGAAATACGAACTGCACAGCCGCGTGAACTGCGATTATATCGTAAGCGTGCTCTTGAACGGCGCAGCGCACTGCGATTTTGCAGCGCAAAATTCGTCGAAATTTAGTAGCGATACATACTGCGGCTCTAGTGCGAGCGCCGGCTTACGGCGCGTTGACGCAAACCGAGATACCCGCTCACGCTGCGACTCTAGCGCGAATGTTCGCTTGCGGTCTAGTACGAGCGTCCGTTTGCAAAGCGTATCCGACCGCCCTGCTCGTACCGCCTGCCCGCATTGCAGATTTGGTGCGAACCCAGACGCCCGTCTGCGTTGTGGATTTGGCGCAGATTATTTTAAAAATTCAGGCGGAATTTCTACGCGAAATTTCAAAATTTCCGCTTCAAATTTTACGAGAAATTTTAAAAATCCAGCTCGCAATTCGGAAACCGAGCCTGCGCAAAGCTTCAAAGATCAAAACCTCGCGCAGGGTTCCTCGCAAAACGGTAGAAGCGCCGAGCCAAATTCCGAGCTAGGCTCCTCGCAGAGCGTCAAAAATTACGAGCAAAATTTCCCGCTAAACCTCTTACAAAGCGCCAAGAATTCCGATCAAAGTCAAAATTCCAAACCCACCTCCGCGCAAAGCCGCGCCGAGCCAAATTCTGTTCAAAACTTCTCGCAAAGCACTAAAAATTCCGATCGGAATTCCAAAGCTAATTCCACGCAAAACCAAATCGAGCCCGTTTTGTCGCAGGAGCTCAAAAATCTGGAGCCGTGCGGGGCGCAGCAGCAAGAGCCGGGTTTTTACGCGCCTAAATTTAAAGATGAGCGCGCGAGAAATTTTTTCTCCCATCCGATGCGCGCCTTCGTTCTTTGCGCCTGCTTTTTTGCGGCGCTGGGCGCGCTTAGCTTTTTGGCGCCGGACGCGCTGGCGATCGATTATGTCGGTGCTCATAAGTTTTACTTTCTGTTTTTGGCGCCTTCGTGCATCTACGCGGCGTTTTTGCTTACCGCGCTGCCCGATTGGACGAACTTCGATGGTTCGCTAAAGCCCGTTTCGCTCGCCTTTGCCGCCTGCCTGATCGCGGCTTTTATCGCGAGCTTTTTAAATTTACGGCTCGCAGCGGCGATTGTGGCGCTGTTTTGGGCGGTATTTTTCATCTTTGCGGCGCGGCTTTTGTGGCTGGATAAAAACTCGAATAATTTTAGCATCTTAGCTGTCTTAGCGGCGTTTTGCGCCTGCTCTGCGGCCTACGGCGCGAGCGGGGATGAGAAGTTTTTGCTTAGCTTCGTGCATATCAACGTCGCGGCAATCGTCGTCATAAGCTACCGCATAAGCGTTGTCATCGGCAACGAAGCGCTAAGAGAGGCGGGGCTAAGCGACGCCGTTTTTATTCCAAATTTTATCTACAAAAATTTAGCCGCTTTTCTTGCTTTCGCTTTGGCGCTCGCGAGCCCATTTTTAAGCGAGGCGGCATGCGGATTTATCGCGCTTGGCATAGGGTTTTTATTTTTGGCGAAGCTTCGCGAGCTACACTACGCCGAAATTCTAAGCCGCCACTATATGGCGTTTTACTACGCGTTGCAGGCTGCGTGCGCGGCGGGATACCTGTGGCTGGGCGCGGCGCTGATCCGCGGGGAGTACTCTGCCGCGCCGCTACATGTCATCGCGATCTGCTATATCTACGGAGCGATACTTTTCGTAGGAATGATCGCAGGCCAGCGCCACAGCGGAATTTCGCCGTTAAACTTCCCGCGCCTAAGCCGCGCGGCGCTCGTTTTGGCTCTACTCGCGGGGGCTTTAAGAGCCGTTTTTGCGGGCGAGAGCTTTGTTTTGTACGTGATGATCCCCTCGGCGCTTTTCATAGCCGCGGTCGCGCTATATCTGATAAGCTTCGTTCCGATCTTTCTGAAAAATCCTTTCAGTGCGGATCCGGATTGATGATCGTCAAAGCGGGCTTGCTAAATTTTAGCTAAAATCGATCAAATTTCATTTCAAGGAGAGCTTATGCAACACATCAAAAATATCGACGCCGCCAAGGCCGTAGAGCTTGCTTCGCTAGTCGAAGTGTCCCCTCATAAGGTGATTTCGCGCACCCTCGCGCAAAATCCTGCGCTGAATATGACGCTTTTCGCCTTCGACGGCGGCGAGGAGATCAGCTCGCACAAATCCGACGGCGACGCGTTCGTTTACGTGCTTGAGGGGGAGGGCGATTTCACGATCGACGGGCAGAAGCACCGCGTAAAAGCGGGACAAAGCATCGTCATGCCTGCGGGCTTGCCGCACGCGATCTTTGCTCCGGTGCCGTTTAAGTGGTTTTTGGCGGTGGTTTTTTAGCCTATAAGTTTAAGGGCGGGTCAAATTTTAAAATTTAGCCCGCTCGCCGCTTCATAAAATTTTATCCGAATTCCATTCGCAGGGCTATTCTGCCTGTTTCAGACTGCTCCCGCTCGCCCTCGCAAAATTTTAAAATTTAGAAACGTTTAAATTTTACTTTTACAGCACCCAAAAATTTCGTCTGTTTTGCAAACCGTGCGGGAGCTGAAAATAACGCATCGCGTTTGTGCGCTGTGTCTAGCCCCGAAATCGCACGCTTGAGCTCGCATCGCAAGTCAAATCCATAGCTCGCGCATTAAATTTCAAAGCCACGCCGAGCACTTAATATGCATAGAGCATGCAAATGTGCGCTAAGCTAGTCGAGCAGATAGGCGCTGTAGTATGGTAATGCGCCAGGCGTGCAATGCATATCGGGCAAGTAGAGCAGATGGACGTTGTAGTAGGGCAAATCCACCGAGTGCGCAAACTGAGCTGAGCCCGAAAACTGCGCGCTTGAATGCACAGATCGTGCGTTAAATTTAAAGGCCGTGTCCGGCGCGAAATGCACGCCAAGCAGGCCTAAATTTTAAAATTTAGCTCTCGCTCGGAGTTAACTCCTTGATGATGAGCTCTGGCGTGATCGTGCCGCGGAAGTTATTTTTGCTAATCGTAAAGATCGCATCCACCCGCTCGCCCGCGCGCGGCAAAAAGTCGTAGTTGAAAAACAGCGCCTCGACGCTGCTGCCGTTTTTATCAAGCGCCATTTTGATATGCTTGCCCTCCTTGCCGATCTCTCTGATATTGCGGGTGCGCGCGCCTTTGATGCAAAAGAGCGGGCGCGGATTTTTCTGCCCGTAGGGCTCGTAAAATTCTAAAATTTCAAGCAGCTCGAAGTCTATCTGCGACGCGTCCAGCTCGCCCAGCAGATCGTCTTGCGCGCTAAAATCGCTCAGATCTTTAGGCGTAATGCGCTCATTTACGCGCCGCTTAAACTCCTGAAGCAGCGCAGGATCGATCCCCACGCCCGCAGCGCCCTTGTGTCCGCCGAAGGTCGTTAAAATTTCGCTTTGCGAGGAGATCAGTTCTAAAATGTCGAATTTACCGATGCTACGCGCGCTTCCTTTAGCGCGCGAGTCGCTTACGCTAAAGACGATCGCGGGCTTTTTGTAGGTCTTGCTTAGGCGGCTTGCGACGATGCCGATGATGCCTTCGTGCCACTGCGGACCCCACACGACGATGACGTTGTCGCTCGGATCGACGCTTTTTGCGATCTCGTCGTAGAGGTTTTTTTCCTCCTCTTTGCGCGAGTTGTTGATGGAATTTATCGTCTCTAGGTAGTGGTTTGCCTCTCTGATATTTTTGGCGCATAGGAAGTTATACGACATCGTCGCATCGTCCATCCGCCCCGTGCAGTTGATTAGCGGCGCGATCGTGTAGCTGATATCGTCGAATTCGAAGTGCTTTTTAAAATAATGCTCCTTAATCGCCTTGAAGCAGGCGCGGTTCGAGCTATTTAGCCGCTTGATGCCGAAGCGTAACAGCGCGCGGTTCATGTCGCGTAGCTCCATCATATCGGCGATTATGGCGATGATGAGGATATCCATCGAGCTTGCCATATCGTAGTTCACGCCGAGGGTTTCTTTTAGCGCGCCTACGAGATACCACGCTACCTGAGCGCCGCAAATTTCGATATTTGGGAAGGTGCAGTCAGGCTGCTTCGGATTGATTATCGCGTAAGCTCTCGGCAGTACGGGCGGGGGCATGTGATGATCGGTGATGATGAGATCGATCCCTTTTTGGGCGCAAATTTCGGCAGCTTCCGTCGCGGAGGTGCCGTTATCTACGGTGATGATGAGATCCACATCCTCAAGCTCTTCTATAATCTCGCTGTTTAGCCCGTATCCGTCGGTGAAGCGGTTTGGGATCTTAATGACGTACTCCGCGCCTATTTGATTGAAAAAATCGCTCATTATGACGGTGCTTACGATACCGTCGACGTCGTAATCGCCGACTACGGCTATGCGCTGGTTTTCTTCGATGGCAGTTTTTATGCGCAAAGCCGCCTTATAGGTATCCTTCAGCTCGCAGGGTAAGGGAATTTCAGAAATTTTAGTATGCCGATCGTTCGCAAATCTCGATTTTAGAATTTCCCTTATCTCATTTTTACCTAGCATTTTTTATAGATGCTTCGATAAAGCCCAAAATAGCAGGATTTGGGCGCACTAGACGGCTGGTAAATTCCGGGTGAAACTGCACGCCCAGAAAAAACGGATGGTTTTTTAGCTCGACCGCTTCGATAAGCCCGTCGCTCTCGCCGCAGACGATAAGACCGTGCTTTTCAAAATCGGCGCGGTACTTCGGATTGGCTTCGTATCGGTGGCGGTGGCGCTCGCGGATGGTTTTTTGCTCGCCGTAAATTTTACCCAAAAGCGAGCCTTTTTTGACGTCGCAGTCATAGCCGCCCAGCCGCATAGTGCCGCCCATAGGGGATTTATGCGTGCGGATCTGCTTTTTGCCGCTTGCGTCGATGAAGCTGTCGATGAGGTAGATCACCGGATCTTCGGTCTGAGGGTCAAATTCCGAGGAGTTGGCATTTTTCAGTTTTAAGACATTGCGCGCAAACTCCACCATCGCAAGCTGCATCCCCAGGCAGATGCCCAAAAACGGCACCTTATGCACTCGCGCGTAGTTTATGGCTAAAATTTTACCCTCCACCCCGCGCGAGCCGAAGCCGCCCGCGACTAAAATTCCGTTTACGTCGCGGAAAATTTCATCCACATTTGCAGCTTCAATTTTTTCGCTATCTACCCACTTTAAGCTTATCCGCGTATCAAGCGTAGCGCCCGCGTGGATGATCCCCTCGGTGAGGGATTTGTAGCTTTCTTTCAAATCGATATATTTGCCGACGAAGGCGATCGTGGTTTCGTTCGTAGGCACGATTACGCGCTTAACGAGGCTGTCCCAGTTGCTCATATCGACTTCGAGCTTGTTTAGGCTTAGAGTCTCCGCGATAGGCGTTAAAATATCCTGCTTCAAAAACGCAAGCGGGATCTGATAGATGCTTGCGCTATCTGGGCTTTCGATGACGCAGTTTTTATCCACGCCGCAGCTTAGCGCGATCTTATCTTTAAGCGCGCGATTTAGCGGCATTTCGGAGCGGCAGATTATCATATCGGGGCTGATACCGATGCGGCGCAGCTCGCCTACGCTATGCTGCGTGGGCTTGGTCTTAAGCTCGCCCGCTACCTTTATAAAAGGCACGAGCGTGAGGTGGATATTCATCGTATTTACTCTACCTAGCTCCACTCTCATCGCGCGGATAGCCTCTAAAAACGGTAGCCCCTCGATGTCGCCCACGGTGCCGCCGATCTCGACGATCAGCACGTCGTTGCCCTCGCCCGCCTTTTTTATGCGGCGCACGATCTCGCCTACGATGTGAGGGATTACTTGTATCGTCTTGCCCAGATAATCGCCCCTGCGCTCCTTTTCGATGACGGAGCTGTAAACTTTGCCCGTGGTGAAGTTGTTATCTTGGCTTAAATTTTCATCCAAGAATCTCTCATAATGCCCCAAATCCAGATCGGTCTCCGCGCCGTCGTCGGTGACGAAAACCTCTCCGTGCTCCAGCGGGCTCATGGTGCCCGGATCGACGTTGATATAAGGATCCGCCTTTAATATGCGCACTTTAAGCCCCGCGTGCTTTAAAAGCGTCGCGATCGACGCCGCCGCAATGCCCTTACCCAGCGAGCTCAGCACTCCGCCGGTGACGAAAATATATTTCGTTTGTTTTGCCATAAGTTTTCCTAAATTTTGATATTAATGCCGCGATTATAACTTCTTTTAGGTTAAAGCATACTAAGCTAGAATTTGAAAATTTTAGAAATTTACGGCAAAATACGCACCCAAATAAATTTTAAATTTAAAGGAGAGATGATGAAAAAGATCATCGCGGCTTTAGTGGTCATCGTAGCGCTTATAGTGGGCGTTTTTGTAGCGACAAAGGACGCTAAAACGGGCGTAGCTAAAAGTGTAAACGATAGCATAACCAAAACGGTTGACGGTGCGGTCGGCAAGAGTGCCAGCGCGGCGATTGAGCAGCAGATTGCGGAATTTATCGCTAGAAACGAAATTTTCGAGACCAAAAGCGCTAAATTTTATCCTGGAGATAGCAACTCAAGCGGCTTTATCGAAGGCGTAGTAAAAAAAGAGAAACTACAAAAAAGCCTTGCCGAGGGCTTTAGCAAGCTAAAGGAAAAAGCAGGCGCGCAAGATAGCAACGATACGGACGAGCCGGATCCTGCTAAAATTTTCCCGGAAGATTTTGCTTTTCGCTATGACTACACTATTAAGCATAGCGTAAAAAACGCTGCGGATGGATTTGAGAGCGACGGAATTTTAACGATTAAGACGCCATATTACGCGGAGCCTTGCAAGAAGCTGTTTAAGACTGACGCGCCGCTTAGCACGCATCTAAACTACGGACCTACCGAGGTTAAATTTAGCGCAAAGCTAGCCGATATAAATGTGCTAGAAGATGGCGGAATAGGACGTCTTGCAGGCCTTAGCCTAAACGGCACGAGCGATATGAGCGGCAAAACGATAAAAGCCTTGGGCTTTAAAATCGGTGAAATTTTTATAGACGACGGCAAGGATTCGGGTCTTGATGTGAAGGATCTTATCTATGAGGCAAACTTTAAAAACGGCATCCAAGATCTAGACGACAATATAACCAAGCTCTTTTTGAATGACATAGATTTTGCAGGCAGCACAAAAGAGCTCGTCGTAACTGTAGATAAGCAGCGCTTCGTCGTAGTTACGGATATGAGCACAGAAGGTAGCTACCGCGTAAAAGATGGAATTTTAAATTTCAACGAAAGCGATAAAGCTCAAAGCCTAAAAATCGCCGATGTGCTAGTGCGAAACATCCATTTAGGCGTCGATACCAGCTTTAGCGCCGCACTTTTCGAAAAATATCTGTCTGTTATCTCAAATCCGCAAGAAGGCGAAAAATTAGCGGAAAATAAAGAGCTTTTTATGAAGCTGCTAAAAGATGATATGAAAATCAACGTGAATGATTTTTCGTTTGAAAATAGCCTCGGCAAGAAATTTGCTTTTAACGCAAGCGCGCTATTAGGCGGCTACATCGATGAGACGCAGCTTTTTAAGCGCATGAGCTTGGACGGCAAAGCTACGATAAATACGACCATCACGGACTTCCTATCGCCTTATGACAGCCTACGCGATTTTGCGCCGATGGCGGAAGTTTACGGCTCGCAGTTTCTTAAGCCTGATGGAGATGGGGTTAAGATGGAGTTTAGCTTCGATAAAGCAAGCAACTCTATGATCTTAAACGGAAAGCCTATCCCGCTACCGCACAATTAAATTTTTAAGCTTTGCGAGCAAATTTTAAACCTGTTCGCAAAGCTTTTTTTGTTTCTTACTTTTTCGGCGCAGAATTTCGCAAAACTCCGCGCAAATTTTTACCTGCAGAATTCCGCAGCGGCGCCATAAAATCTCGCTCGAATTTTACCGCATCGTTTCTACCCACTTCGCTAAATTTTAAAATTTACAAGCTAAAATCTCATATTTGCAATGACAGATAGACTTAAGCAATTTTGGCTATAATGCGCGATTCTGCAGCGCAGCTAGCGTAAATTTAAAAGACGGCGGATTTGAGGCATTTATTACGCCGCCTCTTTTGACGACGTATTTTATGTTGGGAAACTAACGCTAAATTTGCATTTTTAAATTTCAAGGAACGATATGAAAGTAATCAAACGTAACGGTAGAACCGAGGAACTTGACGTAAGCAAGATCAAAAAATACACGAGCGAGGCGGTAGAGGGGCTGGAAAACGTAAGCCTTAGCGAGCTTGAGGTGGACGCAAAGATCCAGTTTCGCGATATGATCACCACGGAGGAGATTCAACAAACCCTCATCAAAACCGCAGTCGAAAAGATCGACGTGGACCGCCCGAACTGGACCTTCGTCGCCGCGCGGCTATTTTTATACGATCTGTATCACAAAGTAACGGGCTTTAGCGGCTACAACAGCCTGCAAGATTACTTCGCTCGCGGCGAAGCGGCGGGTCGCATAATGCTCGGCTTAAAGGAAAAATACGACTTAGATGATCTAAATTCTTACTTGCAGCCGCAGCGCGATTTGCAGTTTAACTACCTCGGCATCAAGACGCTTTACGATCGCTACCTCATCAAAGACCGCAGCGGCGCGCCGATCGAGCTTCCGCAGCAGATGTTTATGGCTATAGCGATGTTTCTTGCGCAAAACGAGCTTGATTGCCAGAGCTGGGCGAAGAAATTTTACGATCTTATATCTAAATTTGAAGTCATGCTCGCTACTCCGACGCTCTCAAACGCCCGCACGACGCGCCATCAGCTAAGCAGCTGCTACGTGGGAAGCACGCCCGATAATATCGAAGGGATTTTTGATAGCTACAAGGAGATGGCTCTTCTGAGCAAATTCGGCGGCGGCATCGGCTGGGACTGGTGCAAGGTGCGCGCGATGGGCGGCAGCATCGACGGGCATAAAAACGCTGCGGGCGGCATCATTCCGTTTTTAAAGATCACGAACGACATCGCCGTCGCCGTCGATCAGCTGGGCACGCGCAAGGGCGCTATCGCCGTGTATATCGAGCCGTGGCATATGGACGTGAGCGACTTCCTGGATCTGCGCAAAAACTCGGGCGAGGAGAGGCGCCGCGCGCATGAAATTTTCCCCGCGCTGTGGATAAACGATCTGTTTATGAAAAGACTTCAAAGCGGCGGCAAGTGGACGCTCTTCGATCCTGCAGAAGTAAGCGATCTGAGCGATCTTTACGGCGCGGAATTTGAGGCGCGCTACGAGCAGTATGAGGCCGATGATAAAATTTCAAAATCTACGATCCTCGCAAAGGAGCTTTGGAAGAAAATTTTAACGAGCTATTTTGAGACGGGCATGCCTTTTTTGTGCTTCAAAGATAACACCAACCGCATCAATCCAAACGCGCATCAAGGCTTAATCAGGAGTTCAAATTTATGCACCGAGATCTTTCAAAACACGGCGCCGAACCACTACAAAATCAAAGTCGTATTTGCCGACGGCAGCGAGAGGCTGTTTGAGGAAAACGAAGATGTAAGAACCGACGCGGGCATCGTAAAAAAGGCGAAAAAAATCACGGCACTGGACACGCTGGGCGGCAAAGAAATTTTTATCGTAGAAAAGGGCTACAGCGAGGGCGCGACGGCGGTTTGCAACCTTGCAAGCGTAAATTTAAGTAAAATCAACAGCCGCGAGGAGATAGCTCGCGTGATGCCGATCGCCGTGAGGATGCTCGATAACGTCATCGATCTAAATTTTTACCCGCACGCCAAGGTCAAACATACCAATCTAAAAACCCGCGCGATAGGGCTCGGCGTAATGGGCGAGGCGCAGATGCTTGCCGAGCGCGGCGTGAAGTGGGGCAGCTACGAGCACTTCGAACTGATCGATAGGATAATGGAAAACGTGAGCTTTAACGCGATCAAAGCAAGTTCAAATTTAGCCGTAGAAAAGGGACGGTACCCTGATTTTGCGGGCTCGAAGTGGAGCGAAGGAATTTTCCCGATCGATTTAGCTAACGAAAACGCCAAAGCGCTAGTTAAGCGCGGCGGACTTTTTGAGCAGAGCAGCTGCGACTGGGACGGACTGCGCGAGAAAGTAAAGCGCGACGGCATGCGAAACGGCTACCTGATGGCGATTGCGCCGACATCGAGTATCAGCATACTCGTAGGCACCACGCAAACGATCGAGCCAGTGTATAAGCGCAAGTGGTTCGAGCACAACCTAAGCGGTATGATTCCGGTCGTCGTGCCGAATTTAAGCCCGAAAACGTGGCAGGCGTACGTACCTGCGTACGAGCTCGATCAGCGCCTACTCGTAAAGGCGGGCGCCATCCGCCAAAAATGGATCGATCAAGGCCAGAGCCTCAATATCTTCATGAGCCTGGATAAGGCAAGCGGCGGCTATCTAAGCGAAATTTACACGCTTGCATGGCAGCTCGGGCTAAAATCGACCTACTATCTACGCTCCGAAAGCCCAGATAGCGAGAAGCTAAACAACGTCGCGGATCGCTCGATCGAGTGCGAGGGGTGCCAGTAAAATTTTGAATTTTTGTAAAGGAAAAAAATGGAAGATATTGAAATCTATCTTGGCGAGGATATTGAAACTGAAGTAAAAAAGTTTAAAGAAGTTCAAAATTTTCTCAGAAAAGTTATGGAAAATTTCATAGAGGAATCTGAAATAATCTACAATAAGTGGAAATTTTTTCCTTTTACAAATAGCGAAAAACAAGTTTTGTCAGCTTTATTTCCTGCGATATATAAAATAACTGAAAATGTTTGGATAGAACAGTGGTTTAAAGTAGTTAATGAGAACAAAAATAGGTTTTTAGATATAAGTACAATAGCTGAAAACAATGCTTATTTCATAGAAATAAAACATGCATACAAAAATCATATGGGCAGAAATAATATAATACAAGATACATGTGACAAATGGTATGACGCGATAGAGCAAATAAAAGATTTGACGAATGAAAACTTAGGAAAGGAATTTGATAAGGTAAAACTAGAAAATTTTAATTGCTATAAAATAGCTTTAATTATAATACCGACTTTTATTAAAAATTCAAGCAAAATATCAAAAGAAATCGACGATGATGCAAAAAGTTACGCAAAACGTATGTTTAATTATTTTCTTTACAATACATCAGTAGAAACAAAGCCGAATATTGCCATAACTTGGAAAATAAATGATTACAAGAAAAAAAGACATAAATTTACAACGCTCAAAAAAGAGAATGGAGAGGAAGAAAGAATAGAAATATACCCTTTCTTAACCTTTGTGGTCCGAGTTGAAAATATGGAATAGCATCCTTAAATTTATATATTTTATTTTATAGCGATCTAGACTCCTGCTTGGCTATAATAAGTAAAAGCAAAAATTTTTAACAGCTTTATTCTGAAGCTATCAATCAATTAATATTTTTAATAGCATTAAATCAATTTTCCTAATTTGATTCGATAAATTGATATAAAACTAAAATTTCCTCCTCTATCTCTCGCCCGATGAAAACCAAAAAATTATCGCAGCGTTTACGGTCGCTAAAAGGCGTTATCTCAAATTTGCCGTTTACGAACTGCACGACGTATTGCGCTTCATCATCTTTAAAGCTCGCAAGCCCCTTGATGCGGTAAAAATTTTCCGGTATATCGCTCATAAATTTGATGAAATTTTGCCTATCGATGCCCTCAGGAAGGTCTTTTTTAAACGAGACTATCCCCTCGTCTTCGTGCGTCGCGCCCATCTTGCCCTCGAGCAGGACGGACGCCATATACGAAGTATCGCTCTGGCGGTAGAGCAGATAGTTTGGATTTAGCTCGGCGCCTATCGTCTCGAATATCTCGGCGCAGCGGTTGTTTTGAATCAAAATTTGTCGTATCCGCTCCTTCTGCTCGAGCGAGATCAGATCGATTTTATTGAGCACTATGACGTCGGCGGCCTTGATCTGCTCGAGCATTATTTTTGATCTGCCCCGCTCTTTTAAAAAATTCGCTCCATCCACGACGGTGACGATGGCGCATAGATTGACCGCGTCTTTGATCTCGTTTAGCTCGCTTAAGATATTGAAAGGGTTGGCGACGCCAGTGGTTTCAAGCACGATGCTGTCGGGCTTTTTGGGCTTAAGCTGCGAGATCGCAAGCTTGATCTGCCCCGCCATGGAGCAGCAAACGCACCCCTCGTCGATCTCTACGAGCGCGTATTTGGCGTCCAGCAGCGCGCCGTCGAGGCCTATTTTGCCGATCTCATTTTGGATGATGCCGGTAAATCTATTTTGCGCCGTTTCATGCTCGATGAAATTTTGGATAAATTTCGTCTTGCCCGAGCCCAGATAACCGGTGATGATGAAGAAATTCGGCCGCTCGCCGCCTTGCATAAAAATTTGCTTTTTATCCTCCTTGGCTAAGCGCAGCAAAAATTTAAACAAAGCTGCCGAGCCGGACAGCTTCTTAAAAGATCTGTCATTAAATTTAAAGCGATCGTCGCTCGCACCTTCTGCGCCGTAGATTAAATTTACAAAAATTTCGCCGCAGAGCGGATCTTCTTTGCTTTCTAAATTGCGGTCTTTGTCGTAGATCACGCCGCGAGCCGCTTTTTTGTAAATTTCAAAGCTCTCGTAGCGCGGCTCGTAAATTCTGCAAAGCGCGATATGCAAAAAGTTCATAAACGCAAGCGATACCCTAAAGCTGGGGAAATTTTTATCGAGCCCCTCTTCTGCGATGATCTGCTTGCCCTCTATGCGCACGCCGTCCTTTGCGTACGACCTATCTCTGAGCTTTGTTTTAAAAGATAGCGCCATGCCCTGCTCTTGCAGCTTTAAGTAGATCGTAGCGACGCAGAAATTATTTAAAAGCTCCTCGTGCGCGGAGAAATTTCGCACCTTTGCCAAAAAGTCCGGTTCTCCGGCCAAAACGGCTTCAAAAAGCGAGACGCTACCGAGCAGCTCGTCGTTTGCGGAGGGGAAATAATAAAGCTCAAACACGCCCGCATCCTCTTGCACCTCCCACAAAACGATGCCGTAAATTCCGCTGTAAAAGCCAAATTTTATGCTCCAGCATTCATTAAAATAGTTCCCCTTATACATCCCCTGATACCTGCTTGAGGATTTTACGTCGCTATCGTAAAGAGATTTCATCAATATACATCTCATAAGCGATCTGTAATCCTCAAACGAGTATTTAAATTTCAAAGGGAAAATATCTTGAAATTCCATGCTTCTATCCAAATTTAACCTTATCGCCGTTACCTAGATAATCGGACGTTTTGGTTCTAAATCTAGCCGTGCCCTTTACGATCGGATAGCCCTCGCGGACGAATTTTTGCACGGTCAGCAGACCGGTGCAGTGGTTGCACGCCATGACTTGATAGTTCCATCTTTTCAGTCCGATAACCAGATCGTCATATTTTGGATCCCAGTCGTCAAACGGCGAGATATGAAGTCCGCCGTAAAGTCCGTAGAGCTGATCGTTATCGTACTTGAGCTCCTTGTGCGCGGAATCGGAAAAGGTAATGATGCCCTGATGGCAGCAGCCGGTGATACTTACAAGGCCTTTATCTTTGACATTTACGAATATCGACTGCTCGCCAAAAACCCTCGTAATGATAGGGCAGTCATAGCAAAACGTACACATTCCGGGCTCAATCTCGTTTCTACCCTTTTTAAACACTACAAGCTCGCCCTTATGACCAGAATCTTTGATATATTGTCTGCCCTCCGGGTAAAATCCTTCGTGTATGATGATCCTGATATCGGGCTTATACTTTAAAACGACAGGTAGCGCCCAAAAGTGATCGTAGTGCTCGTGCGACATTATGAGGGTGTCTATCTCGCCGCTTTGCAGCATCTTATCGATCCCCTCCCGCTTAAAACACTCGTGCATCCATTTGTAGGACCAGCCGCAATCAAGCAGATATTTTTTCTTTTCTCCGTTTAGACGCTCTATCTCTATGAGAGCAGAGTAGCCGCCCGCGTTATCGGGATTTACGGAAAGTTTTTTGGTTACCTCCCACGCCTCATCGATTTTATCGGGTAGAAGATGCTTGATTTGTGAAATCCCCTCTTCGTAGCTGCCCTTGGCAAGCCCTTTGCCGTTACCGAACGGTGGCCAGTTAAATAGATATTGATTGACCAGCAGCCCGCCTGCGCCTTTAATATCTCCCATCAGCATCGAGTTGTCAAACCAGCTCGTTTCGGAGATATTAGTAACCTCGACGCTTTTAATCGCGCCGAAATCGGTCATCTTTCGCACTTCATCCGGAAGAAAAAATTCCCTCGCAGGAGAGTATGAAAATACCCCCATCGATGCAAGTGCGCCGAGTCCTATGCCCGCTGCGCCGCCTTTTATAAAATCTCTTCTAGCTTCATTCATCTCATATCCTTTATTTAAAAATTGTAAGCATATTGCCCACGACAGGCGCTAGATAAACTACGGCGAGATAGATGACCACGCCTATGATAAAGCCCACTACCAAGCCTTTGATGGAATTTTTATTTCCAAAATCATCTTCCTCGCCTGCTTCCTCTGCTTCCTCTTTCTTGCCCGCAAGCTTCCAGCCCGGCCAGCCGTCCATAAACCAGTAATTTATCAGCATGACGTTGATAAACCAGATCATCGGGATCATTGGGAATTGTTGCGGGTGCGAAAAGCCTTTTTGAGTGCCTAGTAAAAAGTGCGAGACTTGATAATAGACATAGTATAGGGCGATAGCCGCTACCATGCTTATGATCGTTCTAAGAAGGATATTGACGGGCTTTGAAAATTTATTAACCGCGTTGTTGCAGTAAAATTTAATAAATAGCACCGGCACCAGCCAAAATATAGCTATCTCGCCTACGTGCAGCCATCGCCAATCGGGCGCAAAAAGCCTTCTATCGCCTCTAATATGCATGCCCCAGATGAGCTCTTGCAAATAGTAAAAGAAGAACGAAAAGCAAAATGCCATCGCTATAATGCCGAAAAACGACGCCGTCCTTCTAAGCCAGTTCGTCTTAATAAGGCTAAAAGGATACCTCTCCCAGATGGTCTCATACACCCAGACCATAACGGTACAGCACATAATCCACGCGATATTGAAATTTCCGTGCACGGTATCGGCGAAATTATGCCACCAAGGCGGAGTGATGGATGTGTATTTTTGCCACGGATCGAATAAAATTCCCATTTGCGAGTGGAAAAATACGAAATACACGATCATACTTAGCAAAAAGGTCCAGATAAAAACGGTAAAGCCTTTAACGGGCTGCTTTAGCTTCTGCCACGGCGAGTTATCCGCCGCCACTACCCAAGAAGGGCTGAGCCACGACGCGATAGCGGCAAACATCAAAATAGCCTGAGCCGAGTATTCAAGAGCGTAAAAATCGGTTATGCCAAGCTCCGCAAGCCTTCGCGGACTAAAATACGATATGGCAAGCTCGCCTAAAATAAATTCAAAGAATATCTTTAAGAATACGAAGAAGGTAAAAAATACCATCACCGTAAAGATAATGCCCTTTTTCGCCGGCCCCGCCGTATAGAGCCACTCTCTTTTGAATGGCCAAAAGTTAAAAATATACGCGATCCAGATGATGACCACGAGCAGCCATCTGCACCACATATATCCCATGTAAGGGGTATACATCCTCATCAGTCCCCTAGGATCTTGAAAGATCCACCACGATGCGTAAAACACCACAAACAAAAACAGGGTGTTTACAAGCACCGATGTGAGCGGAGAATATCTTCTAACAAGCTTCCGCTCCTCCAGATAAATTTTCTCTTCAGGTTCGCTCATCGCTTCCTCCTTACATAAAATTTAATCTTTATTAAATTATATAAAAAGAGTGCAGCTCATTTGTAGCGTAAAATTCGGATTAAATTTTAAATTGTCTCAGAAAAGCTTCATTTTGGAAGCTTGATTATGAAATTTGAACCGCCTTTTAGGCTCTCTACGACGAGCGAGCCCTTGCAGTGATCTTCGATGATGATCTTTGACATATATAGCCCGATGCCGGTGCCGTTTTTGCTAGCTTTGGTAGAAAAATACAGATCGAAAATTTTATCCGCGATCTCCTTTTTGATGCCGCCTGCATTGTCTTTTACGCTTAAGCAAAGATAAGATTTTTCGATGTAGGTTGAAATTTCGATAACGCCGTCGTCGATATTTCTTTCCAAAAAGGCGTCCTGCGCGTTTTTTATGATGTTTAAGATAACCTGCGAAACCTCGTTTTTATATGTGAGCAGAGTCTGGTTGCAGCCGTATTTCGCGTAAATTTTAATCTTCTGATTTTGCAGTATCGCTTTTGCGATATTTATCGCCATATTGCAAAGCTCCTCCAGGCTCGTAACCTCCTTAATCTTGGCGGGCTTAAAGAAATTTCTAAACTCATCAATCGTTTCGGATAGGTGCTTGGAATACTGCTCGATCTTACCTAGCTCCTCCAAAAGAGCCGTTTTATCAAATTTGTCCGCCATCAAGCAGCCGGCGCTCAGATACGAAGCCGTAGCCGAGATAGCGGATAGCGGCTGCCTCCATTGATGCGCTATCATATTTAAAATTTCGCCCATCTGAGCAAGCCTTGATTGATACTGCAGCTGCTCGTCTTGGCGCCTTATGAGCTTTAACTGCTCCTCGATCTCGTGGTTGAGAGTTAAATTTAGCCGCTTGACCTTCAGCCTGCTTTGTTTTAATTTCTTCTCCGCCATCACTCTTTTGGTGATATCCACCACTATCCAAAGCACCTCGTCGTTTCCCGATATGGAATCGCCCGAAATTCTAATCCACAGCCCTTTGCCGCTTTTGTGCCTTAGCTCGTAGTTTAGCTGCAGGGCCTCATTTTTTCTTACTTTATTAAAGGCGATGTCTGCGAAATGCAAGTATTTTTCTTCGCTTAGATGTATGGTTTGCGCGGATTTACCGATGATCTCGTCGTATTCGTAGCCGAAAATTTTACAAAAGGTCTCGTTGCACTCCATAATATTTCTTTTCTTGTCCACGATGAATATGCCGACGCCGGAATTTGAAAATATCGTCTCAAATCTCTGATGATTTTTCTTGATGTCTACTATCGCCATTTTATCCTGTATCCTTGTGAGTAGATATTTTCTATCAGCTTATAGCCGATTTTTCGGTGAAATCTGGATATGATATTTCTTACCCGTTTATCGTCATACTCGTCACAATCCTCGAACAGCTCGTTTTCTATCTCAGGGCCGCTTGCGATCCGTCCGCTAGAGCTTAGAAGTAGCTGCAACAAAGAGGTTTCGTTTTTGGTTAGTTTGATAATTTCGCCCGCCTTGCATAGAGTTAAACTCTGCTTGTCCCACACGAAATCGCCGCTTAGATAAATAAATTTTCCTGGTTTCGTTTCGATGCTCTGCGTGATTTTTTCAAGCACGCTTAGTAGATCCTCTGTCGTAAAAGGCTTTAAAATATAGCCGTCCACGCCGATGGATATCGCTTTGGTAAAAAATTTAGACTCGTCATGGGCTGAAAAGATGACCGTTTTTACCAAAGGATCGATCTGTTTGATCTGCTCTATCATTTCAAGCCCGTTAATGCCCGGCATATTGATATCGGTAAAAACAATACCCGCTTTGCTTGCTTTAAATTTCTCGATACCTTCCTGAGCGTCGCCGCAGTCGATAACTTGATGAAAGAATAGTTTTAAAATTTTTGCAGTCTGCTGCCTTACCTCATTATCGTCCTCGACATATAGGGCGCGCATACTGCGAGTTTGAGCTTGTATTTCGTTTATATCCATAATACAGCCCCCTTCTCTTTAAATTTATCCGTTATCGTAAATTTTATTCTGCCCGCTGCGATCGCGCTTTGAGCTTTAAATTTTAAATCAAAATGTTTCTATTCTACCTGCCCGAGCTTTTTGAGATATGCAAAAATTTTAGCGATCTCGATCATTTTGTTTAGACTTTCGAGCAGTTTTGCGCTTTGTGAGCTCGGCGCAGATTTGAAAATTTCGCTATTTTCAACGCCGATTACGAGGCTGTTTTCGCCCAGATAAAGCTCGGTTTTACCGAACAAATTTAGAGTGATCGTCTGCATATTTTCTAAAATTTTTTTGTTTTGCAAAAATGCGGCGGCGGCGGGGTTGTTTAGATATACGTCAAACGACGCGCTTAGGTGCGGGCTGTCTTTGAGCAGCTTCAGATCCGATGCGCCGAATATAAATTCTCCGCGCGGCACAACTAAAATTTTACTATCGAAAGTCTCGCTAAAATCGAATTTTGCAAAAAGTCCGTCGAAAATCGCAGTATCGTCCTTTTTTTTAAGATGCAAAATTTTATCCAGCTCAAATACCCGATTTTCTCTGTTTTTATCGAAATCGCGGCTTAGGCAGATGTCGCCGATTTTTATACCAAATTCGGGCGTCTTGCCCACTATCGCGTGCTTGCAAGTGCATAGATTTGCCTCTTTACGGAGCGGATTTTTGTAAATTTCATCGAGTAAAAACGCGCCAAAAGGCTGAAAGGTAAGACGCAGCTCCTTTGCGATCCAAAGCAAAAATTCGTTTTTGAAGGCCTCTTCACTGAGCGCTTCAAATTTACGCGAAATACGCACGGCTAGGTATTTGTAAGCAGGATAAGCAAGAGCCAGCAACACTAATAAAAATAGGAACGAGAAATCTCCGAAATCCTTGCGCATAGCGATAAATAGCGCCAGTACTACTGCCGCCACGCTGCCACGCGCCTTCCAAAGCGCCACATTGCGCGCTCCATCTAGTTTTTGCTTTTTTAATTCGTAAGAAACAAGGCTCATCGCTATCCCCGTGAGTGAAATTTGACGCTCATTATAGCGAAAAATGGGATTAAATCAAGCCATATGATAAGCGCGTTGCTATTTATAAGGCGGGTTTTTCATAATAGCTCAAAAGCATAGAAATCGCCGTCTTTTTCCTTACACTTAACGATATCTCCGCATTTGAATTCTAAAATTTCATCCAGTTCGGATTCAAAATTCGTCGTATCGGTAATTTTAAAAATATATTGCGTGATTTGAACGGCCTTTACCGGGCGTCATACATCGATATCTTCATTCAAAATTTTTATAAAAATTTCTTTATCGGTCGCACTCGCCATATTAAATCTTTCTGCCCGGTTATCTAAAATTCTTTCTGCCTAGCCACAATTTAAGATACTTTAATACGGGTCTTAAATAATCATTAGTAGCGTTGGCTTTAAAGGTGCTCGCGTCCGATTCTATCAAATACCAGCTATATCCGTCATCCTTTAAAATATTCATTTTACGATGTTTGGCCTCAGCATTTACGTCAGATATCTCTATATCCAGTACTTTATTTGCAATATTCATCTGTACCGATAGATTAGGGCTTAGATCATATATGAAACGGTTAAGATCTTTGATGATATGGGTATTATATACGTCATCGATCATCTCGGCTCTTCTCTTCTGAAAAATTTTTTTCTCTATTGGATCGCTGTCGACAAGCCCTCCATAATGATCTTCATCGGTTGCGGCCTCTTCGTAAGACGCGGTAAAACATCTAAAATATTCCCCATACATTCCAAATTTCCAATTCGTAGGCACCGTCTCATCGATTACTTGAAAATATTTAGTACTAAATTGACTCCAATACCAAATTCCTTCATACGGTAATATACAATAATGCATCTCCCCACTTATATATTGAACGCCATAAACAAAATAGGTTCTATTTAATCCTAGATGCCCATGCCTATCCTCTTTTATACATTTTACAATCATTTTTAATCGTCCTTAAATTTGAAATTATCTACGGCTTCTATGATGGGCTACCCGTCTTTATCGCCTATTATACTATTTCTAACAAGTTCTGTAAAAAATTCTTTGTTTTTGGATTTATTGATTGTCTCTTTTATAGCATTGAAGGATAATTTTAAATTCTTTAAACTACCGTCTATAATGCAAAAACCGTTTTTCTCACACAATGATATTATGCCCCTTAATACTGCTTCATACTCGGATCTAAAATCGATACGAAACGTAACGGACTCTATTATATTATTAGCATCAAAAAGTACCTCTAAGCGGTTGCCGTTTTCGCTTCCGTATTGATCTATTTCGTTAGACCAAGATTTTTCGGGCTTTAATAGGTGCGAAATTTCAGAAAATATCTCTTTTTTGATCTTTGCTTTTTTCCAATATTTATCGTCTTCAAAGAGCTTTATATTGCCATATTGCCGGTCGTATTGCAGATCGTATGTATCGCTTTTAGGTAGAATAAAAAACTCACATTGCCAAATTGCCATATCTCTTTCCTTAAATATTTTCATTTAAAATTTTAAAAGTAATACACATAGCAGCCTCGGTCATCGTATATATCAAATAAAATCGAAAATTTCTCTTTATTGTTTACGGCTAACTGAACTCTAATGTTCAAAGAGGGCTCTTTTACCAGCTCAAAATTAAAATGGCGCAGCAGTATGGATCTCAAAAAATTTGGCTCAAGCGTCTTTTCTTTTACAAAGATAACGCCCGCTCTGGCGCCGTTTTTATAAGGCTTAGCTTTTGTGTATTGCCCCTTCATATTTTTAAGAAGATACTCCTCTATTTTCTCATCTCTTTCCCAAAAAAGAATTTTATAAACTACGCTATCTAAGTGGCTTGCTTTTGAAATTAAAAACATAACTAGCCTTATTTTAGCCTCGACATCGATATTTTCAAAATCTATTCTTGATCTGGCTACGCCTCTTTTATTTCTACTTATTTTTCTAAATTCTATATCGAAATTAGTTGGATCTATAATGCTTTTTATCATTGCTGTCGCCTTTTAAAAACCTTTCGCTGCGTGATTTAAAATCCCTATCTACTTTTTCCATTTAAATTTAAACCTCTTTCGCTTCATTTTTATAAAATTTTCCAGTTGCTTATCGGTAAAATTTAAAATTTCTTTTCGGTTTTGTAAATTTACGTAGGTGTGCCTTATATCGCAATTACCGACAAAGGCGGCTTCCCAGTTCTTAATTAGCCAACTTGAGCTTATCGCATATTCCCGTCCTTTATTCGAGCGCATTTTATCGCTATAGCCAATAGGCGCAAACATACCGGAATAAAACCCCTCCAGATAGGGTAGCCTCGGGCATCCTTCCGTATCGGTTGCGACGATAAATTTTATCTTTCGATCATATGGACGAAAAGCCTTGTGACATTCTATAATATCTCCATTTTTTAGATCGTCTTTGAATTCTAAAAATTTATAAGTAAATTTTGCAGGAATTTTATCATTTATCCTTTTGTATTCGGCTAAAAAACTATCGTAATAAGAAAATATGCTTATATTTCTGGGCGACTCGGTATCACATACAAAATCTAAATTCTCCAATACCCACTTTTTAGAAATCAAACTATTATTATTTTTCGCATTAGCTTCGGGTGGCAATACTATAAACTCCCCCGAATTATCGCTGTTTATACGCAGCAGGTTATTCCAGCTACAAAATAAAAACCGCCTTTGACCGATCTGCAATATATCGCCCTCCGCGAAATTTTCTCTAAAATTATTAATCGAAAATTTTCTTCTACCTCTTACGGGTATCATCTTTTATAATTTCTTTTCATAATCTTTCTTCTGTTTTATTATTAAATCGCGGCACACTCGCTAAATTCCTAAATGCAAAATATATAAATCGTTTTTAATTGCCGAATCGATTAGTTCTAATAGGCCGTCTAATTGCTCGATGACCGAGGATTTATTTAGCGCGCAGTTTTTATCAAAAACAATCTGCTCATCTGCGCTCAAGAAAAGCGACCTCCAAGAGCATATTATATCTCTAAATTTAGCTTTATCCTCTATCCAGCTATAGCCATAGTAATTTAGACCTTTTTTTTAAATTTGCCTCATCGTTCCATGTGGTTTGTACCCACTCAAGAGAGTACGAAATATGAAGTATCAGATCATCGCTAATTACTACGCAATGCTCTTTAGAGAAAATATTTTCTTTTGTCTTTTTGAGTAAAAATTCATGTTTAGGCATACAGCTCCTTATTGTTTTAAAATATGACTTTAATAAAACTCGACCTAGCTATTCGCCAAATTTCATCCAAGCGACGGCGTATTCTAGCGTTTCATTCCCAAAGTATTTGCTAATTATCTTATATTCGTCTTCTGGAAATATCTGTTCTTGGTAGGCGTTAAAATACGCCCTGTTTTTCTCTATAAAGAAATAGATATATTCCTCATATTTGCCCAAATCAGTCTCTATTAAGCGCATTTGCCAATCCTTATAAAATTCCATCATAATACTTTTCTCCAAAATTTTATAGCGCTTTTTATCTCTTTTTCAAAATGTTTGAATGGTATATAAATTTCTTCTTGTTCGTAGGGCTTTAACTTTTTATATTTCTTGGAATGCGTAATTCTCGCAATATTTTCATAGTGTTTTTGCAAAAAATCTATGATTATTTTTACCTCATCTCTGCTAAATTGTTTCGCTCGCGCCCGCCGCATAGGCGGTGCAAATGCTTGAATAAACATATCTTCTATAATCGCTTCATCGCCGAAGCGCTCGTAAAAATCAATAAAATCCAGGATATAATACCTAAAAGTATAGTCATTGAAAACCTGCAAATCTCCCGATAAAAGTTTGATCGTGCTATGGTCTAAATCACACAGATCTTTACCGCACAAATCTTGCTCGACAAGCTCATCCTTTTGTACAGGATTTGTTATAATTTCCGGCTTTTGCAGTTTAAGCCGCGCCTTTAGCGCTTTTATTCTATTCGATAAGTTCATTTTGTCCTCCTTTTTAGAAAGCGTAAAATTTGAGCTTGGCTTATAATACTCTTTTACTCTTATCAGATATATCAAATACAGGATCAATCCTATGATAAGCAGTAGTTGCATAATGACGGATTGGGTTGTGGCTACGACATAGACTTTGCCTCCGCGATAACCGCCTTCCGCTAATAGTTTATGAAAATTTAAAGACGATAGGATAATAAAAAATATCGTCATTACAATTCTTACCGGTTTCATGGTTTTAAATTATCCTTATATGAAATTCCAAGGACGGTTTGTCGCCTTTTATCCAATCAAAGTCCAAGAATTTCATCGATAAATACGTCTCGCTCAAGATTCAAATTTATCCATCTAGGCAGTATATGTCGTTGTCCAAATCCACATTATTATCTGCTAATAGTTTCAGTAAATTTGCATTATAATATAGACCGGGCAAGCTATTATAACTGTAAACTACGACTCTTAGCAGCTTTTTCACGCTTTGTAATTTTATACTCCTCGCGACATTTATATCTGCTAAAAATTTTCTAATTAGATCTCCCGCAAAAGGTATATCATAAAATTTTTCCTCTATGCTAAAGCCAAAATTTCTGTATTTTAAAATAGAACCTTTTAGTTTCAAATCTCCTTTTTGCCAGACTTTTGTTGCAGATATGCCGTTGCTGCTTATTGTTTCGGATAGATCCCTATCGCTTTCGATCGATAGTATTAAAACTACTTTGTTGCCTTTCAAAGCTACTCCTAAAATCTTTTATATCCCATCTACGCACATATTGTCATTTAGTTTGACACACATTTTATATTTATCAGAATATGAGCAAAACCAGCATATTCTGCATTGGAAGTTAAAATTTTCATTTGGACACCCGCCCAGGACAAATAGTTGGGCTGTATGCAAAATCATCTCCGTTTCTGGCGCGATAATTAGTGATATATTCGATCGCCACTTCGAATGCATTGTCATCTTCCTCTTCGGTACACCAGTTGTCATATGTGATTATGGGCTCATTACCGTTTAGGCGATATACGTCTCCTCCGAGGATAACCATATCTTTGCTTTTTGCGATTTTAAGCACTTCCATTACATCGTCGAATCTCCAAGCAATATCATAAAATCCGTACTCTTCCCTTAAACGTATACCGCGCTCTAGTAGATCCTGCGGTACGATATTTACGTAATCTTCATCTATAAATGACACAATCTCTCCTTTATTTCAAATTTCATTTATTGCAAAGACTTTTCTATATCGTTTATTAGGCGATGAAGCGTTTCGAGACGACTAGAACTCGGATTATTTTGGTTCAAAATTCTAAAATATCACTATACTTTATCGTATTTATATCGCGCTCGTCAAAAGATGGAGGTATATATTTTTCGTTCATCTTAATGATTTTTGCGATATAGCTCTCGCTTATGCCGTTTTTTGGTTTTTTGTGCGATATATGCGCCAAAGGGCTTTTGGACGATATTTATCGCTCTTTCTGTAAAACCGACCTAATAGGTTTTTAACTAACCTAATAAACAACTGAATTATTCTAAAACAATTATAACATAAGAAGAAACAAAAATAATCAAAATTACTAAAAGCCATAAATATCGGTATTTAAAAGAAGCAAAAGAGATTTAAAAGAAGTGATTAAAGCTTTAAAATAACTTAAATGGTGGTTAAGCTCACCACTTTACAATAGCTAATATATCGATAATATCGGTATTTGAAAAACATTTTTTACTAAACTACAATATTAAAACTACATAATTAAGTAACTTTGTAACCTTAAAGTAAAAAAGCTAAATATATAGTAAATGGATACATCTCAAATGCCGATGTGGTAGTATTTTTTAAACTTTTTAGTATTTTTTAGCATTTTTTAACGTGCTTAAAAAGTTGAATAGGCTCCCTAAAATTGGGCGTTATGTAAAGCAAATTTTACCTATTTTTTACATTTTTTACGAAAGTGTATATAGAAAAGTTAATAATACCTTTCAAATGCCGATTATATCGATACTTGAAAGGGGGTGCTTAAGTTTTATATTTTTTAGGATAATTTCTTAAGAAAAATAATTAATATTTTAAATTAAGTTATTTTTTATAAAAGAGGATTTGATTTTTTGCAACAGCTAAAGGACAGCTTTGTAGAGTTAAGATTACTGCATTTGATATTCAAAAATATCAAAAATCTATTTTTTAGAGGAGCATTTTGTTATGTATATCACAGACATTGAGCATGATGAGTTTTATACGCCTACCCAACTTAAAAGAGTGCTGGGGCTCAGTATCCCTACGCAAGCTAAAATGAGAGCTAGGCAAGGTTGCTTCGCAAATGATTTAAATCCTTTGCCTTTTATTAAACTCGGAGCTAGGGTAATTTATAGAAAAAGCTCTATTGAAGCATGGATAAGAGCTAAAGAAAACGAAAAAAGCGGTTTGCAAAAAGGGGAGAGAAATGATGAAGAATAATAGGGGGCAAAGCCCCTCTAAAAGATTCAACTTTATTATATCGAATTTGGCTAAAAGCGCGATTAAAATTAACGTCAAGGAGCTAGAAATGGTTAATCAAGAATGGCTTGTGCCGAATTTCTTATATAAAAATAGCCTTGTGATGGTTTATGCATCAGCAGGTAGCGGTAAAAGTTGGTTTGCATATAGCCTTTGTAATTTGCTTTTAAAGGCTTGCGATAATAAATTCGATAAAATCCTTTACCTTGATGCCAATAATGGTTTGACGACGCTTAAAAATCGCAACGTGGGGCTTTTGGTTGCCAATCCAAAATTTGAACTTTACGCAACGAATGGAGTAAGGGATTTTGATCTGTTTAACAAGCTAAAAAATTACGATTTAAACGGCAAAATTATCGTGATCGATAGTATTCGCAACTTTATGAGTCGCGTCAATTTAATCTCTGATAGTCAAGTAATGAGCTACCTAAATGACTTGCAAGAGATGAGAAATAAAGGAGCTACAATTATATTTTTGCACCATCAGCCAAAGCAAATAGACGGCGAAAATAATAAAGCCTATAAAGGCTCTACGGCATTTGCCGATAGCGTAGATGAAGCATATTTTTTAAGTGGCGTAAAAAAGAAAGGTAAATTTATTCTTTGTTTGGAGCCGCAAAAGTGTCGCGATGAGACGAAAACTACTGGGTTTTTACTTCAAACTTCCGAGCTTGATTTAAAAATACTCGACGAGAAAAGCGTCAGGTTGCATACGCTTTGCGATAAAGAAAAAATTACACTTGAACTCGTATGCGAAATAATAAATTTATACAAAAATATAAATCAAAGCAATTTGGCTAAAAAATTAACGGCTCTTGCAAACGATAGAGCCTACGAAATAGTCGGTAAAAATTCTCTTTGGAAGTTACTCTAAAGCTTTGATGAAATATGTTTTAAAATTTCAAAAGACAAAAATCAAAAAAATTTTTCTATTTTGTAAAATAATCCCCCCCCCTTTTTTTCGGTTCTTTAAAAAGGGAAAGGAAATTTTTGCCCGGCTTTTGTCGTTATTTTTTAAAACCTACTCGCTCTTTCTCAAAAATAAAATGCTCTGCGTTTTATTTTATTTTCGGTAATTGTAAAATTACCGAAAATCACAGCTTTTTTAAGTTTAGTTTCCCCATTTTTAGGCGTTTTATCGCTATAAAATGGGCTAAACTTAAAAAAGTGATATACAAAGAGGGTTATCCTGCCTGTTTTCTCGCATTATCTTTTCTTAAAGCTACTTACACTAACATCTTTTGCAAATATATTTAAAAGTTATGAAAGCTTTTTTAAATTTAAAAGGGAAAAAATTTGGCGAGACGTGATTGGGATGCGTTTTTTGAAGAGTTAAAAAGTATTAGGGCAGGCTATACCCGCACGGCAAAATCAGAGCATAAATATGTTTCCTTTGGAAGTGGCGCGGGATTTTCTCGCTCGCATATTCCTTTTCCTAAAAATAACTTCGCCAAACAATCCGTCGTAAAGATGATTTCAAATTTACCTAAAACTTCTATCAAGCGCTGCATTGACTACGCTCTTAAAAACTCTCTTGACGGCTCGGCTATCAATGAAAAAGGGGAGAGAGTAGGCAGCGATGAAATTTTAAAAGAATGGGTCAAGGACTTCGGCGATAATCCGAACTCGAAGGACGCATGGCATTTGATTTTTTCCATTAACGAGCCTTGCGACGATCAGAAAAAATTGAGGGCTTTAAAAGAAAGCGTGCATAACGTGCTAGGGTTAAATTTTAGCGGACACAAGTATGCTTTCGTACTACACACTCATCAAAATAATCCGCACGTGCATGTGGTTTTTAAATAAACGAAATAGCTTTACCAATAAAAAAATCCACTTTAATAGCAAAAGCGAAATCAGGGAGTTTTTTGACGATGTGCGGACGAATTTTGCTTACTCTCTTGGGGCTCGCGGGCTAAAATACGAGAATAAAAACTTCTTACAAAAGGATTTGAAACTAGAATTTAACAAGATAAAATCTGCTATAAAGCTAGAAATGGACGATTATACGGCAAAGGATAAGATTAACGATTACTACTGCAAAATGCAGGATAAAAATAAGCAAAGCTATGACGCTACGGCAGGGCGAATTGAAGCTATGAATAACGAGCTTGCCGCGCTTAAAAAGGATAATGAGGAGCTCTTACGGCTCTTTTTACTCTATACCAAAAAGCGAAACAAGCGGGCGTATAAGCTCGCACGTGAGCTAAAAGAGAGTAACCGCTCAATCAAAGAAAAAAGTAAGGCTGTGCTTGCCCAGATCGATAAGATAAATAAAATTTCTCGTCAAGCTACGCAGCTTAACGAGATGCGGCTAGCTCATTATAAAGACCGCTCCGTAGGGCTAAATTTACTTGAAAATTTTAGCTACAATTATAATAAAATTTATCCTAAAAATAGAGGCGCGAGCAAGGCAGACTGGCAAAACTATAAAAAAGTGCGTCGCGCTATCGCTATTCATCGAGGTCACACGGATGATGCGGCTAGAAAATATTTCGAGGATAGCTTGCTTATTACTCGTATGCTCGGGCGCAACGAAAGTCTTTTTAAACTAAGCGCGAAGCTTGAAATTTTAGATAAAAACCTTTACGTCTTGCAGCACTCGGGCATAATCGGCGAAGAGGCTACCTCCTTTGAAAAAAGGCTAAAAAGCAATAAGGAATTTATTGCGGATATTTGCCAAAAACGCTTCGAATTTGTACGCACAAGGCTTTTAAATACCGAGAAAATCGATAAGGACGGCTTTTTGTTTAAAGAATATTTTAAAGGCGTATTGGTGCTGGGCATTAAGCCTGACGATCGTCTAGTAAAAATCAAAAACGAAAAGAGGCTTTATAAAGACGTCTTGGCTGAAAAGGGTGTTAAAATTTCAAAATCTTATACGCCTAGTCGCTTGGCGGACAAAGATAAATTTAAAAACGAGCGTGGTGGTAGAGAGTAGATTATATTTAAGAAATAATAAAATATTTAAAAGATAAATAACGTTTTATTAAAATATAGCAAAATCGAAAATATCAAATCCTTTAAATTTATGTAAAAAGAAGTATAAAAAAAGTTTAAAATTTAGAAAGGGAGGGAGATTTATTTTCTCCACCCTTTTAAAAATTTGAATGTAAATTATTTTACGTTCTCGTTTGAGTTGCTTTTGATGATGTCCTTTAACTTGTCTGTATATGATTTGTCAAGCTCAAGTCCGTTTTTTCGTAATTTGTCGTAGTCTTTTTGGATATCTGCTCTAAGATCGCTTTTGGCTTGCGGAGTTAAAATATCCTGCTTCTTAACGAAACGATCAATCTTTTTTTGTAAATCTCCATATAACTCCTGCTTTGTTTCTTTTATGACTTTTTGTAGATTTTCTTTGAGGCTAGGCAGATTTGTACGTATCGCCTTTTCTACAATCTCGTTTCGTATTTCATCATAATTGTGGGAAGATTGATATCCGATGTCCATTATCCCTTTTAGGTCCTTTTGGTCAAATTTATCCAGGATACGGTATTCTCGTGCCTTTTCAAGCTTCTTTAATTGCAGATATATGATATCGATATGCCTCATCATCGCTGGTTTTGTAAGAAGTTCGTCTTCTAATGCTGCTGTAAAACCTTTGGGCTTACATATTTCAAATATTTGATCTATCTTTTTTATGGATAGCTCTAAGCTATAAAGAATTTTATCGGTCATGGGTTGCTCCTTTGGCGTTATTTTCGCTTACTCCCTTTTTTGCAACAATTTTTTTCTATAGAAGCATCAATCTCTTCAAATTTTAGCTCTCCGCGCTCCATTTGGGCTAGATTTTCTTTCATATCCATCTTATCCACCTCCGTTGCCCCGCATTCCTCATATTTCTCAATTTCCATCGTGAAATTAGGGTCTATCTTTTGCAAGGTTTCATATGTGTCTTATAAAATTTTGATGGCTTGTGGAATGCTTTCGCCCGTAAAAGTTACCGATATCATAGCTTGCTCTTTTTATAATTTGTTTTCATTTTAGCACAACGCCGTTCTTGTCGATATATTACCGCTTGCATTGGATTTTCCTTTCCCTTTTAGGGGTTTGGGGCAACGTCCCAAGTTGGATAAAATAAAAAACGAGCTTGGCTCGTTTTTCACCGATCGAGATTGCATAATGGTCTTTTTTCAAAAAAAGACACTATTCTCTCATTCTTTATACTTTCATAAGTGTTTAATATTAAACAACAGGATATAAAATAATACTAATGATACATTATTAATATAAATATTATTTAAATAAATTTAACTATATTGTTTAGGTAATTGGAATACCATTGCATAAGAATTCTATTGTGCTCTATCGTAGCGGTTTGTCTTTCGTAAGCGAACCGGACGTTATTTAGTTCTTTATGAGCTAATGCGTTTTCTACCGTTTTATTGCTTATGCCTAGAATGCCCAGCTGTGCTAAATTTAGCGTGCAAATAGTTTTAAAGGTCGCCCTAAAGCCATGCGCACTAGCTTTGTCTAGGTATTTACCTTTGCCGCCTAAATTGCGTATCGCCTTGCCTATTCCGTCTCTGCTAATGTGTCCCGTTATCGTAACGGCAGGAAATACGAATTCACTTTTTATGGGGCAATATAGCTTTTGCTCATTTAAAATTTTCAAGGCTTCTTTTGATAGGGCTATTTTATGGGCATACCGCATTTTCATTTGGGTTGCAGGTATATTCCAAATTCCATTTTCTAGGTCTATATGCTCCCATTTGACGCTTGCGGTATTTCCCGGTCTATTTGCGCATAGTATTTGCAACATTACTGCTCTTTTGGTTTGCAAGTCCATTTTATCGTCGTCTCGTAAATCCGTCAAAAATTCTTTTAAATCGGCTTCGTGTATGATTGCGGCATATCTCGTATCGATGCCGTTTTTGATACTGAATCTATTAGATGTTGGGAACTTTTCATGTAGTGCCTTGCATGGATTGTAGTCAATATGGCGATCATTTATGGCTAATTCGAAAATGGCATTAAGGTGATTTATAATGCGGTGTATAGTTTCGAGGCGCGATTGTTTTGGATTGTGTGGATTAAAAAGCGGATCTAGTACTTCTAGCAAATCGCTAAATTTGATCGTTGCGATGTCGATATTCTCAAATTTCGGTAAGATATAGGTCTTCATTTGGTCTACGATTTTTTTTGTATAGCCTACCGATAAATTAGCTTGTTTGCGCTTGATATATCGTTCGAACAGCGTTCCGAGCTTGTATTTATCGGACCTTATATCAGCGCCGCTTTTTAGTCTTTTTGAGATTTTTAAGGCTTCTTCTCTAGCTTGCTCTACTCCGTAAACACCTTGTTTAAATTTGCCCAATTTACGCGTTTTACCATTGTGCAGGATAAAAAACGTCTTTATGCCACTTGGATTTACCCAAATGTAAAGCTCTTTTGGGTTGCCGACGGCTTTACGATATTGACTAGCCTTAGGCTGTAAATTTCTTATATCTTTGTCTTGTAAATTAGCCTTGGAAATATTAGCCATTTTTGCTCCTAGGTTTAAAAAAACTACATTGATAAGTTTAAACTACATTATTATACTGCACTAATTTTAAAAATTTCATTAGAGTTCTAAGGATATTTAAAGATACCAAAGGAGTTAGCAAAAGCCTGTTTATAGGGATTTTAACGATATTAAACGGATAATTTAGAAAGATATAGAAAAAGTAGTTGGTGGAGTTAAGCGGGATCGAACCGCCGACCTCTTGAATGCCATTCAAGCGCTCTCCCAGCTGAGCTATAACCCCAATAAAGATTTTGTAATTTTACATTATTTTACTTACAAAATTTTTAAATTCCGGCGCTACGCCAAAATTTTCTCCGCAAAAGCCGCTATAAAATGAAATTTTAAGCTTGCATTGGGTAATATTTCATTTCTTTGCGCGGGAATAGCTCAGTGGTAGAGCGCAACCTTGCCATGGTTGATGTCGCGAGTTCGACTCTCGTTTCCCGCTCCATTTTACATTCTGTTTTGTATTAAACGTGCCCGGATGGCGGAATCGGTAGACGCAAGGGACTTAAAATCCCTCGGAATTTTTTCCGTGCCGGTTCAAATCCGGCTCCGGGCACCACCTAATAAGCCGGCGCGGCGACATAGCCAAGTGGTAAGGCATGAGCCTGCAAAGCTTTGATCCCCGGTTCGAATCCGGGTGTCGCCTCCAGATCCTAAAAAGGAGTTATTATGAGATACATACTAGCGGCTCTTTTGGCATTGATGGTTTTTAGCGGGTGCTCTAATACTTGGCACGGCGTAAAAGAGGATTCGCACAACGCGGCTCAATGGACCAAAGAAAAGGTTCACAACGGCGCCGAGTGGGTCGGAGAAAAAACCGAATAAATTCCACGTGTAGATCTTGATCTGCGCGAACTTTCGGCGGGGTCTACCCGCCCTTAATCGGGAGATGGCTGAGCGGTCGAAAGCGGCGGTCTTGAAAACCGTTGAGGTGAAAGCCTCCTGGGGTTCGAATCCCTATCTCCCGGCCATTTTAATCTAATCCAAAATTCCATTTTAACTTCAAAAATTTCACATTTTATTTATACTAATTTTCATTTAATGCTCTTTAGGCTAAAATTTTATCTTGCAGCAAACGGCAGTTTGCGGCGGTGCCTTTATAGATGGGAAACAGAATAGCATACGGCGAAGATGCCAAGATCGTGCGTCAGTGGCTTGTTTGATCGATCCGTGTTAAAACAGCGCGTAATGAGAATATGGCGATGTAAAATTTAATTGTTCGTCTGTTTTGCAATAAAAGCGACTGTGAAAGATAATTGCGAAATTTAGCTATAAAATTTTCAAAGCTTAGCAGCCCGCCGCGCTTGGCGCAAAATTTTAAAATTTACCGATTCGCGCTTTTTAAATTTAGCTCGGGTGCAAGTAAATTTTAAAATTTGCGCCCGCGCCGCCATACTGTCGCGCCGCTGCGCGTAGAGCAAGATCGATGCATTTGCCGATTTGGGCGATGCGCCAAACTAGGATAGCCGCGTGGTATGGAGCCAGAGCCGGTAAGCTTGCGAAGCATGCCGAGATAGGCGCGCAAACAGGCGGGTTAAAAGTTGACAAATTTAAGAAATGTCGCAGGCTGGCGAATCGAAGCGAGCAAATCTAAAAAATAGCGCAGAATGGCGCAGGCAGGCAGTTTGATAAGCCGAAAGAGAAAAGTCTGCCGAAAGGTCTGCGAGGCGGAATTTTACTAGAAATAAATGAAAGGTTTAAATGCGAAAAATTTTACTATTTTTGCTGCTTTGTGCGGGAGCTTTTGCGCTTGAGTGGGACGAAGCCGTCCTGCGGGGGGCGTTGCCAAACGGGCTTAAATACTACATTTTAGAAAATTTCGTGCCTAAAAATTCCGCCGTTTTCTATCTGGTCGTGGACGCGGGCTCGATCGATGAGGGCCCCAATGAGCGCGGGCTTGTGCATTTCATAGAGCATATGTCCTTTAACGGAAGCCGCGATTTTAGCAAAAACGAGCTCATCAAAAAGCTGCAGAGCCTGGGCGTGAAATTCGGCGCCGACGTAAATGCGCAGACGGGCTATGACAGCACGATTTACATGCTTAGCATCGCGGTTAACGAAGAAAATTTAAAGGACGTTTTTAAAATTTTTGCTTCGATTGCGGACGGAGTGGAGTTCAATCCGCTCGAGCTCGTAAAAGAAAGAGGCGTCATAATCGAGGAGGCGCGCAGCCGCGATACGCCGATCGCAAGGCTTTACGAGCGGATGGATGAGGAGCTTTACGGCGGCAGCGCATATTTTAATCGTGCGCCGATCGGCGATATGGCAGTCGTAAAATCCGTAAGCGCGCAGCGAATCAAGGAGCTTTATCAAAAAATTTACCAGCCCAGGTCTATGAAATTTATAGCCGTGGGCGATTTCAAAAAGGATAAAATTTTAAAACTGCTAAAGCAAAATTTTTCGCCTCTTAAAAATACAAGCTCCTACGCCCGCCCGGATATGGGCATTCCGTCTAGGCAGGGTTTGAAAATTTACAATTACGATACGAACGAAACATCGCTAAATTCCGTCAAAATTTCGTTTTGGGAGGAATTTGCGCCCCCAGGCAGCGAGGCGAATGCGAGAAAAATTTTAAAAAGCGAACTTATCTCAAGCCTCATCTCTACGATTTATGAGAGGGCAAAAGCTAGCGAAGGCGCGCTGCTGCGAGTTAATTTTTCCAGATCGAATTTGCAGTTTCAAAAAACGATCTATAGCTTTGATGTCGCCGTTTTGGGCGGAGATTTTGACGGCGCGATCTCGCAGGCGCTCGGGCTAATCAAAAGCCTGCGAGATAGCGGCTTTGATGCGAGCGATTTTACTCTTGCGAAGGATGCCTTGATCAGCGCGCGGCACAGCGCCTTCGAGCGCAAAAAAAGCGCGAATTCCGCGTTTTTTGCAAGAGAGATTCTTCATGCCGTAAAATCAGGAGCCGTTCTGCCTAATGCCGCAAAACAGCGTGATTTAGAGGTAAAACTGCTGCGCGAGATCAGCCTGGAGGAGCTAAATTTAGAATTTAGGCGCCTGACGGATCTAAGCGAGGTGCACGCAAGCGTTTTTAGCGGCTCCGGATATAATCTGGATGAGGCTAAATTTAAGAAGCTGCAGGATGACGCTAGAGCGATAAATACGCATGCCGCGCATAAAAAGCTGCCGGATAGCTTGATTTCTAAAAACCTGCCTGAGGGCAAAATTTTAAGCAAGAGTTTTGAGCCTCGATTTAAATTTTATACCTACCTGCTTGAAAATAACGCGACCGTGATCTTAAAGCCGCTTAAGACGCGCAAGGATTTCATCTCGTTTGCCGCGGTAAGCAGAGGCGGAATGTCTAATCTAGCGCATCCCGGGCTTGGAAGTTTTGCCGCGATGCTTTCAAACGAAAGCGGCGCAGGCGAGTTTAACAATTATGAAATTTCGCAAATTTTAAGTGGGCGGCAGGTGAATTACCGCAAAAATATCTCCGCATTCTCGCACGGATTTTACGGAAGCTGCGGCTCGCAGGATCTAAAATGGCTGCTGGAAGCGATAAACTTAGAGCTTAGCTCTCCGCGCGTAGACGAGAAAGCGTTGCAAAATTTAAAGATCAAATCGCTCGACGAGCTTGCGCGAAACGAGAAGCTGCCCGGATATAAATTTAGCAGGGAATTTAGTGAGTTTTTTTACGGCGGCAATGCGCGAATGCGCCCGCTAAGCGCCGCGCAGATCAAAGCGCTTAACGTGGAGGAGCTAAAAAAGATCGTCTATGATAAATTTAGCAACGCCGCATCCTACACTTTCGTGCTTAGCGGCGATTTTGAGTTAAAAGACGCCGAAGCCCTCATAAAAAAGTATCTGGCGAACCTGCCCGCTCGCGGCGAACGCGAGGATTTTAAAGATGACGGAATTCACAGCTTAAGCGGACGGCATGTTTTCATGCGCAACTATCAAAACTCCCCTAGAAGCGACGTTGCGCTTACCGCGATAAATAGATCCGCTCCGCATTCGCTTGAAAATGCGATAAAAATTTCCGCCCTAGCTTCGGTGCTTCAGGAAGCCCTTAGAGAGCGCATTAGAGAGAATGAGGGGCGCACTTACGGCTTTTCGGTCGCTTCGAGTCTAAGCCGCATCCCGTACGAGCACTCGAGCCTTCATATTTCGTTTTCCTGCGCGCCGCAAAATACGGATCAAATTCTATCCGCAATTAGAGAAATTTTTGCAGAAATCGCAGGCGGCGGATCGGACGTAGCGCGGCATCTTGAAAATTTTAAAAAATCTCAGATCATCACGGCGCGTACCGCTCGCGAAAGCCCTGAGTTTTGGAACGACGCGCTCGTAAAATACGCGCTTTGGAATGAGGAGATCGCCGATTTTAAGACCTTTGAAAAGATCATAAATTCCATCTCGCCGAAGGATATCGCGGAGGCGGCGCAGACATATATTTTTGACACCGATGAAACCGTGAGGATAAATGCGCCGAAATTTTAACGGGCTCGGCGTCTTTAAATTTTACTCGGGAAAATTTACTAAGCGCGTTTAAATTTAACGGCGCTTGCACGGTAAATTTTGGCGCCGCAAATTTACGTACTTTAAAAATATACCCAAGAATAAAACTCAATTAAGCCCATCTGTACCGTGCATAGATTTTAGATAAATTTTATTTTGGAATAGATTTATCTCGCCGATATATCGCTATTTTGTTACATTTTTTCTATTGATTGCATAAGTCGTATAATTGTTATCACTTTTATTGAAATTTAAAATATTATTGGCTAAATTTCCTAAGTCTTAATTTTTATTTTCAAAAAAGGAGAAAAGATGATTGTCGGTTTTTGGGCCTGTAAGCCATGTAAAAGCGGCGCAGGCCGCAATTATTCCGCTTCCGTAAAAGGCGAGAAATCCACTCAAAATCGCTGCGGGGGGGGGCTTGCACGCTCCTTAATAGTCGCGGCGTGCCTTTGCGGTCTAAGCATCGCGCAGGATTCGTCTGAAAATAACGCAACAAGGAGCGTTTCTACCAAAGAAAACCCAGTCGCGCAGAGCTCCGCTGCGGCGACAAATAGTTATAAATTCCCCGAAATAGTCGTCGTCGGCAATATCGACTCGAGTCTTACGAGCGTCGGCGATAGCTACGGCGGTACGCAAAAGATAGGCAGGACGATGATCGAGTCAATGCCTAGCGGCAACGGCGACTTCGTGCAGCTTTTGCGCACCAATCCAAACGTGCAATTCAGCTCCACAAACCGCCAGAGCACGACGCTGGGCGAGATCAGCCCCGCAAACATCAGCATTAACGGCGCGAAGTATTGGCAAAATAACTTTATGCTTGACGGCGCGAATATGAATAACGATCTCGATCCCGCTAGAAACCCCGGCGGCAATCCTACGCGCTTCTCGGCGTTTGATACGATGAATTCCGTCTCGCAAGGCATGGCGATCGATAGCGATTTTTTACGAAGCGTCGAGGTGCACGATAGCGGCGTCTCGGCAAAATACGGCGGATTTACCGGCGGCGTAGTGGAGGCTAAGACGCGAGATCCGCGCGCGGGCTTTCACGGCAAGTTTTCGATGCAGCACACCGAGGATAGTTGGACTAGGTACCATATCTACGGCGATGAGCAAAACTTTGAAAACTCCGCTACTCCGCTAAATCAGCCGAGATTTGATAAGTGGATCACGAGGTTAAATTTAGAGGGCACGGTTACCGAGGATCTGGGCTTGATGTTCGGCTACACCAACACTAGAAGTAAAATTCCGCTCAAGGCCTACGACAGAAGATATAACGCCGATACGACCATCACCGAGCGAGTTCAGAGGCGAAATATTGACAACTACTTCCTAAAGGCGCTCTGGTATGCAAGCGACCGCCTAACTATCACGCCGAGCGTAACCTACGCGCCCGAGCGAAACAAGATGTTTAACGACCATATCAAAGACTCCTACGCCGATATGAAATCGGGCGGTTTAAATTTAGCGCTTAAAACCGACTACGATGGCGATTTTGCTAGGTTTAATCAAATTTTATCCTACAGCAAGCTGGAGAGTTCGCGCGATGCGGAGAATGAATATTACAGGGCTTGGCAATACTCAAACGTAAAGAATTGGGGTAGTAAAATTTTTTCTGCTTCGGCGATAGAGGGTGGCTTTGGGGATCTCGATCAGACGCAAAAGAGCTTTTCATACAACGCGGATCTGGAGTTTAACGAATTTGATCTCGGCGGCAGCAAGCATAGATTTATCACCGGCTTTGAGTTTAAAAAGCAAGAGGCTAAATTTAACGTAAGAAAAGAATTTATGACCGCCAGCGGAATAGCACCGCTACCTGCGGGCGTACATGATTGCGATCCGAATGATGAACTCTGCTCTATAGACGATTCTTTTGCGAGGCTCGGTAGAAGCGGCCAGTTTTTTACGCGAAAAAGCTATTACAAGGGCAATACCAAGGTGGATATGAAGAGCTTGGCGGTTTATCTGGAGGATGAGATAAAAATCGGTGATCTTACCTTGCGACCGGGCGTAAGATTAAGTAGGGACGATTATATGAAGCAAACGACTGTGGCGCCGAGATTTAATAGCTACTACGATATTTTCGGCGACGGCGATTCGATCCTTAGCTTCGGTGCAAACCGCTACTACGGGCGCAATCTCTTTACCTATAAATTAAGAGAGGGTCGAGAGGGTCTTGCCACTACCTACACGCGCCCGCGCAATGCCTATACGCAAAACTGGACGCAACTGCCAAAAGACCCGTCTCTAACGAAATTTAACGAGCTAAGGGTGCCTTATGAGGATGAGCTGGTATTCGGAGCAAAGCAAAAGCTTGGAAATTTCGAGTTTTTCGGCAAATATGTAAGCCGCAAGGGCAGGGATCAGATCATCAAATCTACGCGAAGAGATCTAGGTCTAGCGCCGAATCCGAACTACCAAAACAACTATCAAACCTTTACTAATGACGGCAGAAGCGAAAATAAAATTTTAACCTTCGGCGTTAAAACCATCGATGATTATGAGGCCTTCGGTACGCTAAACGGCTTTGAGCTGGGCTTTGAGCACATCAAGATGAAAACGAACAACACCCTTTATGACATATCGCTTGATAGAGAAACGCTCGAAGATGAAAAGATAGTCGAATACGACGGCAGACTGATGAGGTTATCGGAGCTTCCGGCGCAGGACTACGCTAGGCCTTGGACGGCGAGCCTAAACATTATCACGAAAATTCCAAGCTACGGCATCAGCGTGAATAACTTTCTATCATTTAAAGGCTCACAAGAAGCGATCGCCCGCACGGGCAAGACGCCTGCGGGCAAGTATCCTGCCAGATACGATAAATACGAAAAGGTAAATCTCGGCAAAAGCTACAGCTGGGATGCGCGCATCGGATACGCTAAAAAGATGGCGGGCGAGGTGGAATTTTTTACGAATTTAGACATCTACAACGTCCTAAATAAGCGCAACAAAGCAAGACTTAGCAGCGACACCTCGCTCGATCTAGTCTATGAAGCAGGCAGGCAGTTTTGGCTGGAGGCGGGCATTCGGTGGTAGCGTGAGCTAAATTTGCGGAGCTTTTAAAATTTCAGGGCTCCGCGAAATTTTGTGAAATTTTTTAAAATTTAGGGCATTTTGCGGAATTTCAAATTTCACGCCGTGCTCCTTAAAATTTCGTACCGCGCGCTGTAAAATTTTAGCGTGCGCAAGCCGCAAAATTTTAACGTATGCGAAATTATAAAATTTACGCCCAAATTTAACTTGCAACCAATTTAAGGAGCCGAAACGACTTTTTAAATTTTAACGCCGATATCGCTTAATAAGCCTTTTCATTGAAATATCACAAACTGCTTTTGAAATTTTGACGGGCTGATCCGCCGCTCTTTAAGCATGTAGCGGCAAACCCTTTCAAAATCCGCCGCGCTCATCATAAAACTGATAAATTTGCCCTTGCCGTCATAGATGATCAAAGTATCGATCGCACGGAAGTTAAATTTCCCCTCCGTGATCTTTGAAAAAATCAGTTTAGAGATGAAAAACGGTAAAATCAATGCTACCGCGCTCATAATAAAAATTATAAATCCTCTAAGGCTTTGTAAAAATCCGGCAAACGCAACGGCTATCACGATAAACGAAAATACAATACCTACGGAATTTCTAGCCGGCACGATATGTCCGAATAGCGGCGTAGCGGTGAGCTTTATGAGCGATATCTCATCAAATTTTATAGATTTCGTGATTTTGCCTTTATTGATGTAGCTGATGCTCCTGTTCGTCAAATGAACAAAGCGCGTATGGGCACTGTTGAGATAGGACACGACGGCGAATACTACAGGAACAAACGGCGTGTAGTATGGGAAAATATCGCCTATATACAGAAACACCGGTACCGCCAAGGGAGCGAAGAATAGATTATAAATAAAGAATACTATTATGTTGTAGTCTTTGACGACGAGGGGGTTATTGTCAAATTTTGGCGGATTTCGGCGCTCGGCGCCGTTTTGTTCAGGCTACCGCGACTTCTGCGATTCGTCTTTTAAATTTTGCATTAAATTTACTCTCGTTTCAAAATTCGTCGCTAGCGGCTCGGACGTTTTTGCGGCGCTAAATTTGCCGACCTCGCCGCACTTCTTAACGACGCGATCCCAAGCAGAGCCTGTCTGCGTCCTTTCAAATTTTATTTCGTTAAAATTTGTCCGCACTGCGTATCAGCACCGCGTGTGCTTACTGCGCCGCCGTATGAAATTTCGAGATCTCACGGCTCGAAATCAAAGCAGTAAAAATCATCCGCCTCGCTCCAAAGCTCCTCTAGCGAGCACCCGTCTATCTGCGGCGCGCCGTAGAGCTCTCGCAGTGTGGCGAAATACCGCTCGCCGCTTGCGTTTGCGCCGGATTCGTCCGCGCATCTTTGAAACGAGCAGCGATCCGCATAGGCGATGATCAAGTATTGCGAGCCGCGCAAGCGAAAGCTGGGCTATGGTTCGCCGCCCTAGGCTACGCATTTTAGCAGCATTTTCTCTATGGTTTCAAATGAGTATTTCGGCATTTCGCTCCAATTTTAAAATTTTATCTCTTCCGCCGCATATCGCGAGCCGTTTTATTCCGCCAAAAACCCGAAGCGCTCGATCATATCCAAAAGCATATCGGCTCTGCAAATTTCATCGTCCAGCAGGTCATCGTATTGATCTCGCAGTCGCTCGGCGTCTTGCGCCACGGGCCCTAGATATTCCTTAGCCTGCGCGAAATCCCCTTTCATCACGTAGTATTCGCCCAAGATCACGCGAGCTTGCGTCTTGCTAACCTCGTCGCCTTCGCCCTCAAGTGCTGCTTTTAGGCTCTGCACGCCGCCCTCCTCAAGCCCTCGCGAGAGCTGCATTATAGCCTTGTTTAGATAAAGCTTCGCATCCATTTTCGCTCCTTGGCTAAATTTCATTTGAAATAATAGAACAAATTTCCGCCGTACTCAAGATCCACGGACTCCTTGCTGTCAAAAAACAGCTTAAATTCCATGTGGCTCAGATATTTGGCGTCCTGCGCTTTCTCTATAAAATTTCTTATCAGCCGCTCTATCTTTCCGCTCCCTTCGCGGCACGCCGCATCCTGCCTCGTGAAATAAAAAACTACGGGCGCGTCGGACACCGCTGCGATATACCAAATTTTAAGCGGCGCTAAAAGCTCGCTTCGGTTTTGCAGCAGCTCCTCTACCGCGCCTTGGATCAGATCGGTGCGGATCTGCGACTCGAAGGACTCGACCGAGATATAAAAATTCTTAAGTCCGTTTAGTTTCGCGCAAAGCGGCGTACGGGCGAGGTAGCGCTCGATGCACTTTTTATCGGTGATTTTTGCGGCATCTTTATCGAAGCGAAGCACGATCTTAGGCCACTCCCTGCCCGCGCCGTAAAACGCGCTGATCGCTCGAGTTTTAAATTTAGCGTCTATGAACTCTATCAGACCTCTGACGTTTTCACTATTTTTGACTTTGCCCTCTATGATCTCTTTGCAGCGCCTGCTCTGATACGGGCTTAGATCGCAAAACATCGCGCGCCTTTAAATTTAAAGCTAAATTTACTCTGCGCTATAAGCCTGCAGCATATCGAAGGTCGGAGCGAAAAAGAGCGCGCCCGTCTTTGCCGTGCTAAAATCTAGCAGGCGGTCGTAGTTGCCTCGCGGGCGGCCGATAAACATACTCTCAAGCATCAACTCCAGCGTGCTAAACGTGCTTGCGTAGGCGATGAAGTAGGTTCCCGTCTCGCCGCCTTGCACAAACGGCATATTGCCGCGCACGACCTTTTTATCGTCGCCGACGTTGGCTGCGGCGGAGTGCGAGTTGCTAGGTTTTATCTCCTCGCTCATCTCGATGTCGTTTTGTTTACTACGCCCGATGACGCGCTCCTGCTCGGCGACGCCCGCGGCGTTCCACGCGCTCATATCGTGGATATATTTTTGCACGAAAAGATAGCTGCCGCCCTTGTACGCTGCATCCTCGTCGCCTACCTTGGCGAAAAAGTCGCGATCTGCGCCTTGCGGATTTTCGGTGCCGTCCACAAAGCCGATGATAGCGCGTCCGTCGTAGTATTTAAAGCCGCAGATCTCCTCCTCGCATGTCGCGACATCCTTTAGCGCGGCTCTGATCTCGCTTGCCATATCGTAGCAAACGGCTTGATTTGCGGCTCTGATATGGATATGAATATCGCCTCCGGTGGCGGGCGCAGCGTGTTTATCGCCCTTAATTTCTTCGAAATTTTTTAGCTCCTTCGGCAAAGGCTTCGGCAAGCCGAGCATTTTCCACGCCTCAAAGCCCACGCCCAGCACGCAGCTCGTTTCGCTAGCCGCGCCGAATCTCGTAACGGCGGTTTTGTTTAAATTTATCACCAAACCGCAAAGGCCCTCGAAAGCCTTTTTGCAGGCGGTTTTGTCTGCGTTAAAGCGCCAGATCATAAACACGGTGTTGTTGCCGGGCGCGTCGGTTACGTTTTGGGATTTGACATGCGCACAGGCGCAACTTTTTTCTTCACTCATTTTTCTCTCCTTTAAAGTGAAATTTTAAAAGGAATTTTAGCGCAATATCGGTAAACGGCGGGCGTAGAGATAGAATTTAGGTGGCTTTCGGGTTTGATTTTCGGCGGAGGAAATTTTGTCTTTTATCGTTAAATTTACGGCGAGGGTGGAATTTGGCTTTAAATTTATAAAATTTACGCCGAGTGGGAAAGTGAAATTTTAGAGTTTTGCGAGGACGAAATTTTAAAGTAGTGGCAGATGGGAAGGGATTCGAACCCTCGAAAGCTTGCACTTTACACGCGTTCCAGGCGTGCTCCTTCAACCGCTCGGACACCCATCTAAATTAAAAGTCGCGATTATAGCGAAAATCTAAAATTTTGCCAAATTCCGTTTCGGCGCGCAACCGCTCGCCTTTAAATTTAAAACGCGGCGCTTGGAATTTTATCGCGCTGCTTGGAATTTCGCCGTGCTGCTTAAAAATTTTACCGCGGCGCTTGGAATTCTGCCGCTCCACTAAGCCCGGCTGCCTTACGCTTCCTAGCCGAGCGGCGATTTTACCTTGCTGCAGCTATTGTAAAATTTAGATTATCTTTGAAATTTGGACTTGCCGCCCGCCGTGGAACTAAATTTAAAAAGCGCAAGCAGATTTTTTACACGATCCGCTTGCGCCGTAAAAGCCGGGCTGCGCTTAAAATTTACGGGTGTTTTAAAATTTCGCGCCGCCCATAAATTTAAAGCTAATTAAAAATTCTATCCTTCGGGAAAGCGGACATATCGGGCAGCACGTCCTTCTCTGCGCCGATAAACGCCTTTATTTCGCTATCCTCGATGCTAAAGCCGCCGCCGAGCGCCTTGTAAGCGTTTACCGTCGCGCTTAGCACGTCAAGATCTGCCTGCACTTTATTTAGCTGCGCGCTAAGCAGGTTTCGCTGTGAATCCAAAAACTCCAGATGGTCGCTGTAGCCCGCCTGATACCTGCTTGAGGCGTTTGAATAAATTTTGCTTTGCGAAGCGACGAGATCGGTGAGGCTTGCCTGCCTTAGTTTGGCGTTTTGCACGCCTACAAGCGCGTCGCGAACGTCGCCGAAAGCGGTTTTAAGAGCTTTGTCGTATGCGATGAAGCTCGCGTTTTGCTCTAAATTTGCAAGCTCTACGCGCCTCTTTTGGCGGCCGAAATCAAGTAGCGGCCCCACGAGCGAGCCGCCGATGCTCCACGTGCTCGCGCTTGCGGTAAACAGCCTGTCAAACTCGCCGCTTGCATATCCTGCCGAGCCCGTAAGCGAGAAGGTAGGGAAGTAGCCCGCCTTGGCGACGCCTACTAAGAAGTTGCTTGAGCGCAGATTTTCGAGCGAGCTTGCGACGTCCGGGCGGTGCAGGATCACGTCGCTTGGGATCCCGCTTGGGATCTGCGGCGCGCTAGGCATTTTCGCGGCGGTCTGCGGCGCGCCGCGTAAAATTTCATCGTAGCTCTTGCCCGTTAGGATATTTAGCGAGGTCTGCGCCGCGGAGAGCTGATTTTGCACGCTTATGAGGCTTGCCTCGGCGCTTTGGACCGCGGCTTTGGCCTGATAAAATACGATCTCGCTAACCGCGCCCGCATCGAGCTGCTTTTTGCGGTAGTTTTGCGTATCTTGATAGCTTTTTAGACTGTCTTTTAAAATTTTCTCCTGTTGCTTTAGTGCTAGTAGCGTAAAATAGGTCGTCGCAACCGTGCTAGTAATCGTATTTTTGGCGGTTTCGTAGTCGTATTTCGTCGCATTAAATCGCGATTGCGCCGAATCTACGCTGTTTCGCACGCGTCCCCAAAAATCGATCTCGTAGCTTAGCACGGCGCCGATCTGATACGAGCCGTGGGAGTTACGATCGGGCTGGTTGCCGAAATTATTTTGACGCACTGCGCTGCCGCTTAAATTTACGTTCGGCAGATATTCAAGCTTGTTCAGCCCTAAATTTACGCGCGCGTACTCGACGTTATTCAGCGCGGTTTGCAGGTCGGAATTCTGCTCCAGCGCGCTTTGGATAAGGGCGTTTAGCTGCGGATCGTTAAAGCTTTTCCACCACTGCGTGCTAACGTTCGTGCTCGCGTAATCCGCCTTAAAGCCGGTCTGTTTTTGCGGCGTGACGGGCTTGAAGTTGCAACCGCAGAGTAAAATTCCAAGCGTCAAGGCGCTTAAAAGAGCATTATTTATTTTCATCGTTCACCTCGTTAGTTTGGACTTTTTTACCGCGTCTATCAAGCCAGGCGTTGAAGCTTTCGAGCAGGTAGAAAAACAGCGGCACGAAAAAGATCGCGATCGTAGATGCTGCGAGCATTCCGCCTACTACGCCGGTCCCTAGCGCGTGGCGGCTGGCAGCGCCCGCGCCGGTGGCGATAACCATCGGAAGTACGCCAAGTCCGAACGCAAGGCTCGTCATAACGATAGGGCGGAACCTCATCCTGGCGGCCTCGACGGCAGCTTCCGCGATTGAACGGTGGTTGTTTAGGTGCTCGTTCATCGCAAATTCCACGATCAAAATCGCATTTTTCGCCGCCAGACCGATTAGAAGTAGAAGTCCGATCTGAAAATATATGTCGTTATTCAGCCCGCGGAAATATGTAAATACGAGCGCGCCGAATACCGAAAACGGCACGGCGGTAAGCACGGCAAGCGGCATGAGCCACCTTTCGTATTGAGCCGCTAGTATCAAAAACACAAAGATCATTCCAAATACGAATGCCTGCGCGCCCTTGCCCGTCTCGCTGACCTCTTGATACGCGGAGCCCGCCCATCCGATAGAATATCCGCTAGGAAGCTCCTCTTTTATAACCTCTTGGATCGCTGCAATCGCCTGACCCGAGGTATAGCCCGTGTTTGGCTCACCCATAATCTGCGCTGCCGGGAAGGCATTAAATCTATTAACGGAATCAGGACCCAGCGAGCGCTCAAGCCTCACTAAAGAATTTAACGCAATCAGATCGCCACTGTCGCTGCGGACGTAGAGCGATTTTAGATCGTTAGGATCGTCTCTGTAGTTTTGCGTAGCGCGGATATAGACCTTAAACGTGCGGCCTAAGAGGTTAAAGTCGTTGATGTAATACTGCCCGATGGTGGAATTTAGCACGGTGAAAATGTCGGCTATCTTAACGCCTAGCATCTTTATCTTCTCTTTATCGAGATAGAGCTTATACTGCGGGAAATCGGTATCCAGCGTCGTTCGCACGAGCTTTAAAGCGGGGTGTTGATTAGCTTTGACAGTTACGCGATCCATATCTGCGCGAATTTCATCGTAGCTCTTGCCCGTCGTGCTTTGCGCGTAGAGCTCAAATCCGCCCGTAAGCGAAAGACCCATAATAGGCGGCGGCGTGACGACGTAGGTCATCGAGTTGCGATCGGCGCCGTAGAGCTGCCCGTTTAGCGCGGCAGCTAAGGCGAAGTTGGAATTTTCATCGCCCGGGCGATCTTTCCAGTCTTTTAGCTTCATAAAAAAAGCTCCCGCATTTTCTCTAAGCGCTCCGGCTAGCATATCGTATCCCGTGATTTGGGTTATATCTTTTACGTTTGGATACTTTTTAGCGATGCTTGCGATGAAATCCTGATCGGCTTCCGTCCTGGGCAGCGTAGATGCAGACGGAAGCGTAGTCATCGCCATAATCGAGCCTTTGTCCTCATTAGGTACCAGGCCGCTAGGAGTGAGCACAAGAAGCTTCACCATCGCATAGATGATGATGCCTACAAAAATGAGGCTGATTAGTACGTGGCGAAGAACCATACCGACGCCTGCGGCGTAAATTTTAGTTGAGATGCTAAAAAGATTATTAAACCATCTTATAAAGAAAAACGGCTCGGATTCCTTTTTTTGCAAGATTAGAGCGCAAAGTGCGGGCGTTAGTGTAAGGGCTACGAAGCCTGAAAAACATACCGAGGCTACGAGCGTTAAAGCAAATTGCCTCTGCATAACCCCAGTAAAGCCCTCCATAAACGCAACCGGCACGAAAACCGCCGAAAGCACGAGCACGATGGAGATGACGGGCGCTACGATCTCGCCCATCGCTTTCGTGGTAGCTTCTTTGACGCTGAGTTGCGGCTCCTCGTGCAAAATTCTCTCTACGTTTTCGATTACTATGATCGCATCGTCCACGACGATACCGATAGCAAGGATAAGCGCGAAAAGGGTAATTAAATTTATTGAAAATCCGAAGGCGTAAATTCCGATAAACGCGCCGCAGATCGATACGGGCGCAGCAAGCGTCGGAATGATCGTCGCTCTAAGGTTCCCTAAGAACATATACATAACGATGATGACGAGAATTAGCGCTTCAATGAAGGTATGAATAACCTCTTCGATCGATACTTTTACGAAGCTAGTCGTATCGTAGGCGACGTCGTAGGTCAGCTTGCCTGGGAAATTTGGTTTAAGCTCGTCTATGCGCTTATTTACCGCTTCAACTACGGCTAGGGCGTTGGCGCCGCTTTGCATAAAGATAAGCACAGGCACCATCTCTTTACCGTTAAATTTCGCCGAGATATTGTAGCTTGCACCGCCTAGTTTGACCTCGGCGACATCTTTTACGCGCAAGAAATTCCCGTCCTTTTGCGCGCGTATGATGATATTTTCAAACTCTTCGACGGTTTTTAAACGACCCTCAGGCTTGATCGCATAGACGTAGGGATTGCCTAAGCTCATCGGCTGCTCGCCCATCTTGCCCACGGCGTATTGGCTGTTTTGCTCGCTTATTGCGGCGATTATCTCGGCGGTCGTAACGTTAAATTTCTTAAGCAGCTCAGGCTTAACCCAGATCCTCATCGCATAATCTTTCGTGCCCAAGGCCTGAGCGTCTCCGACGCCCGGCACGCGTTTTAGCTCATCTACGACGTTGATAGCTACGTAGTTTTGCATCTCTACGACATCCATCTGCTCGCTAGGATCGTAAAACGCGAGCACTTCCAGCATCGTGCTGCTGCGCTCGGTGACGGTTACGCCATAGCGGCGCACTTCATCGGGAAGTAGCGTAAGAGCGGGCGTTACGCGGTTGTTTACATTGACTTTCGCATCTGCTGGATTTGTGCCTATTTGAAAATATACGTTGATACGAACATCGCCGGAGGAACTTGCTGAGCTTTCCATGTAGATCATATTTTCAACGCCATTGATTGCGTTTTCAAGAGGGGCTGCGACGACGTCGGCAATCGTTTGCGCATCCGCGCCGCTATATGTAGCGCTAACGACGATTTGCGGCGGCGTGAGTTGTGGATACTCCTCGACGGAGGAATTTTTAAGAGCCAAAACGCCCGCGATTACGATGATGATCGAAACGACGCAGGCAAAAACGGGGCGGTTGATGAAAAATTTAGAAAACATTATTTCCCGCTTTCCGCATTGCTCTGAGACGGTTGCTCGTTCGGCTGCCCCGCTACGTAAGGATCGGTGCTTGCGGGTACCGGAGTGACCTTGGAGCCCACGTTGATCTTTTTAAAATTATCCAAAATGATCTGATCGCCGTCTTGCAGTCCGCTTGAAATCGTCGCTGTGCGGGTATCTTGCGCTGCGATTTTGACCACTTTTTTAGCAACCTTGCCGTCTTGTACGACATAGACTATGGTGTTGCTAAGATCTTGCTTGAGCGCAACTTGCGGAATTTTAAAGCCGTTTTTCTGATAAAAGCCCTCGACGCTTACTTTAATAAAAATTCCAGGGCGAATTTCCAAGCTTGGATTTGGAATTTGAGCTTTGGCGCTGACGGACGCCGTGTTTGTATTGATGACGCTATCGATAAAGCTTAGCGTGCCGTTGTAGTCCTTGCCGCCGAGATTTATGCTTACCTGACGACCCAGCTGCTTCCACTGCCCGTTTTTTAAATTTGCATCAAGTTCCAGCCTATCGACGTCCGCGATGCCGAATTCTACGTCGATCGGATCAAATTTGCTAAGGCGCACCAGATCCTCGCCAACGTTTACGTATGTGCCTACGTCCTTTTGCGTATCGCCCGCCATGCCGTCAAAAGGTGCGGTCACGAGCGAGTGATCAAAATCGATCTTGGCACTTTTAAAATTTGCTTCGGCTACCATAAACGCGGCTTTTGCGGTGTCGAAATCCTTTTGAGAGATCGTGTTGCTAGCTTTTAGCGCCTTAGCTCTTTTGTAGTCCGCCGAGGCGTTTTGCAGATTAGCGTTTGCGCTGTCAAACGCCGCTTGGTAGCGCGAGCGGTCGATCTCGTAGAGCACATCGCCCTTTTTGACGCTGCGCCCCGGCTCGAAAAGCTGCTTTTCGATGGTGCCCGAAACCTGCGGCTTTAGCATTATCTCAAGCTCGCTTACGGTCTGCCCGTTAAATTTTAAAATTATCGGCACGTCGGCGGATTTGGCGGTAAATACGCCGACCGGCAGCGCGGGGGTCTCGCCGCCTTGCTTCGCGCCTTTATCTTCCTTTTTTTCGAAATAGGAGCAGCCCGAAACTAAAAACGCTGCGAAAATCAAACTAGCGACTTTTTTCATGTAAATTCCTCTATTTGGGTTAAAATTTTGCATTTGTAATAGTTATTACGAATAAATTATAAATTATAATAAAAACTATATAAATAAAACTTAAATTTAGCCCGTAAAATAATATATCTGGGGAATTATAGCGGAATTTCGATATAATCGCGCTAAAATTTTAAAGGCTTTTTATGAAAAGAATTCTTACTATCGCGGGTTCGGATAGCGGCGGCGGCGCGGGCATTCAAGCCGATATCAAGACGATTAGCGCGCATAAGATGTTTGCTATGAGCGCTATTACGGCGCTTACGGCGCAAAATTCGCGCGGCGTATTCGGCGTGCTGGACGTTTCGCCAGATTTTGTAGAGGCACAGCTGGATGCGATTTTTAGCGACATCTTTCCTGACGCCGTTAAAATCGGAATGATCTCCAATGAGGGGGTTGCTGAGGCTATCGCAAAGAGCCTGAGCAGGCACGGCGCGAAAAACGTCGTCTTAGATCCCGTGATGGTCGCCACCAGCGGCGGAGTTTTGATGAAACAAAGCGCGCTGCATGCGCTAAAATACGAGCTCGCCCCCGCCGCGGAGATCATCACGCCCAACGTGCGCGAGGCGGAGGTCTTGGCGGAGATGAAAATTTCAAGCTTAGCCGATATGCGCGCCGCTGCGGTTAAAATTTCGCAATTTTTAGGCGGCGCGATTTTGATTAAAGGCGGCGATCTTGCCGGTGTGAGCGAGGCTTGCGGCGCGGAGGATGCGGCGCAAAATTTTAAAGCTTTTGGGCATGAGATAGGCGAAAACGGGGCGCTCAAAAATTCTGCAGATTTGACGGAGCGCGCAAATTTCGCGGATGAAAATTTTACTAGCGAATGCAAAATTTTAACGGCGAGCGCGGAGCCCTCTTTTGAACAAAATTTATCCGCAGCGCCTTTAGATGCAGGTTTTGAACCGAGCGGCGAGGGCGCGGATTTGAGAAATTTGGCGGTCGATATTTTATACGAAAACGGTAAATTTTATGAATTTTCCGCGCCTAAAATTGCTACGCGCAACACCCATGGTACGGGCTGCACGCTCTCAAGCGCGATCGCATGCGCGCTGGCGGCGGGGCTTAGCCTACCCGCAGCCGTCGCCCATGCCAAGGGCTTCGTGCGCAGGGCACTTGGCTGGGGTGAGCAGATCGGGCACGGATGCGGCGCGATAGATCATTATTTCACGGTCCAAGATCCCTTCGGCGCGGACTTTGGCGGATCTTGCGCGAACGAAATCAAAATCATCTCTCGAGACTAAAATTTCAAGCGCTCATTGAAATCCCCGCATTCGTAAAATTCCAAAATTTCGCTGCTATTAAATTTAATCTAGCGGCACGAGATCGTCCAAACGGTTCGTCGCGGCTTGTTATAAACGATGAGATTACGTGGCTAAAAAGCGTGCGCTACGGGGATATGCGCACTTAAAATTTTAGTTGATTTTTAGGCATCATAATCCGCGTAGAATTTTAAAGAATTTTTGAATTTTATTGTAGGGTTCGTGCTGCAAGTTAGAGCTTTCCTTATTTGCCTTATGCTATAGCTCTGCTTCGTGGCATTGTTAAATTTGCGTTATTTCTCATAAGGCTTTATACGCGAAAAAAGAGAGTTAGAAATATAAAACTAGTCATGCACTCACTGCTCACGTTACTGCCTACCTTCACCCCTATAAGGTAGATGCATCACATTGTATGCCGACCATAGCGCTATACTTGCCGCGGCATTGCGTCCCCGCTGCGAACTTAGCGATCCATGCCTGTCGTTTCATATTCGCTGAGCTTGCTAAAATTCCAAATTTCCTCGCAAAAGAGTTATAATGGCTAAAATTACGTAAATTTAGGAATTTAAAATGCGCCGCAAAAAAGGACTACTACTCTTAATCATCGCCTCAGGGATAATCTCTGCCGCAGATAACTGGATCGCATCGCTACTGCTGCCTAGCATCGCAGATACGTTTGGGGTGCAGGTAAGCGCCGCCTCCACAGTTTTGACGGCATATCTGATCCCATACGGCTTACTTCAGTCGGTATACGGACATCTTAGCGATCGCTACGGTAGAGGTAAAATTTTAATTCTGCTAATGCTCTTTTTGGCGATATTTACGCTTCTTTGTTCCACTGCAAAAAGTTTAGCGTGGCTTGTTTTATTTCGTTTTTGCACGGGATGCGCGGCGGCGGGTATAATCGCCGTCTGCCTCGGCGTTATAGGCGATGCATATGACGAGAAGGATAGACAAAAAATCGTAGCGATATTTCTGGGCTCGGTATTTTTAGGGCAGGGGCTGAGTGCGGCTTTAGGTGGATGGGCGGTGGCTAGATTTTCTTGGAGGGAGATATTTTTAGCCTTTTCTGCGCTGTCTGCGGCATCTTTCGTATCACTATTTACGCTAAATTTCAAAGACGCTCCGAAAAGCGGAGGCGAAAGTTTCGTAAAATCCCTAGCTAGCTTGCGCAGCGATGCTGCGCTTTTGAGAAGTTATTTTTTGGCTTTATGTAACGGCGTAATTGTGCTCGGTGCGTACTCGTTCATAGGCGCTTATCTGCTTAAAAAGCTGGGCTTGAACTCAAATTTTGCCGGAGTCTGCCTTATGCTTTACGGCGTCGCTTGCTTTTTGGCAGGAAACGCTGCTAGATATTTAAAAGAGAAGTTGCCGCCAAAAGAAATTCTATCCCTCGGCTTTTTGGCGTCCGCTTCTGCGCTGTGCCTTTTGGCGAGTTGCTTTGCTGCCACTGCATATGTAGGAACATTTTTGTTGGGATTTGGCTATGTTTGCGCGCAGTCGGTCCTAGCAAGCGCAGCGCTTCGTTGCGGCTCCGCCAAAGGTCTATCCTCTGGGATCATAGGCACGGCGATATTTTTCGGAGGTGGTATCGGTACTGCCGTAGGTGGCAAGGCGCTTGAATATTTAAGCTACCAAGGGCTATTTTGCGGCTTTGCCGCGTTAGCCGCCGCGCTGCTGATTTTTTACCGTGCAAGCTTTAAGGGCACGCGCGGAATTTAATTCTCTGCAACAATAGCAGAATTTAAAATTAAACACACTTTTCTGCCGAGAAATTTCCTAAAATTACGCTATTTCAGGGCGCCGCATTGGTATCGTTGTAAATATCGCCGTGCATTGTATCACGCTGCCGATTTTTCAGCTTCCGTGGTATGAGTTTGTTTCGGAATTTTTCGGGCACGCGGTTTGGTTTTGGGCGATCGAAGTATTCCGCCGCGATCTACGAAATCGCGTAACCGACGAGCCAGATTCTGCGGATCGCCCAAGTGCTTCGCCCCTTTAATTAAAATTTAAATCCCGCATGGCTCCGCCAGGAATTTCACAACCTTCCAAATGCACTTGAAATTCACGATAAATTTTTATGTTAAAATTATGATTAATAAAATTTCAAAAGGAGCGGCAATGAAATATAAAATTTTAGTTGCAACCTTTACGGCTGCTTTGGGTCTACAGGGAGCGCTTGCGAGCGATTTTGACGAGCGGGCTTGCGCGGCGCTAAAGGGCACGAAAATTTACGATACAAAGATTAGCGAAGCGATCTGGAATCAAAGCGGCGAAATCGGCGCTGATAAGATGTTTGCGCTAACCGGCGGAGCCAAAAAGACGCTAAAAGCCGCGCCGCACTGCATAATTCACGGTGAGATAGCCTCCCGCACGGGCTCGGACGGCAAGCATTACGGCATAAAATTTGAGCTGCGCTTGCCGGGCGACTGGAACGGCAAGCTGCTATTTCAGGGCGGAGGCGGTTTGGACGGCTTCGTAGCGCCGGCTCTTGGCGCCGTGCCTATCCGCACTAGCACTGCAACGCCCGCGCTTATGAGGGGCTATGCGGTCGTCACGACCGATTCGGGACATCCTACGCCTACGCCCGAGTTTGGACTTGAGCAGCAGGCGCGGTTAGACTATGCCTATCAGGCTATCGGCAAGGTCGCGAGCGTCTCAAAGCAGCTGGTTTTTGCAGCGTATAAAAAAGCGCCCGCACACAGCTACTTTATGGGCTGCTCAAACGGCGGACGCTCGGCTTTGATGGCGGCGCAGAGGTATCCACTGGAATTTGACGGCGTAATCGCGGCAAATCCCGGCTTTAGGCTTTCGCGCGCGGCGATTGCGGAGCAGTGGGACAACCGGCAGCTTATGAAGATCGCGCCTAAAAACGCTGCAGGGGAGAAAATTTTTGCAAACGCCCTTACGCAGGAGGATTTGGATAAGCTAAGCATGGCGGTTCTGGATAAATGCGACGCGCTAGACGGCCTAAAAGACGGAATCATCGGCGCTTGGGAGCGTTGCGAGTTCGATCCCAGCGGACTTGATCTGCCCAAAGATAAAATTTCTGCGATAAAGGCGATTTTGAGGGCGCAAAAAACAGCAAGGGCGAGCAAATTTACAGCGACTGGTTTTACGATGCCGGGATAAATCAGCCCGGCTGGCGCATGTGGAAGCTTGGCGACTCGCAAACGGCAGAGCCAAATGCTAGAAATATCGTGCTCTCAAAGGGTTCGATGAATTATTATTTCTTGACGCCGCCGCAACCGGAGTTTGATCTGATGAGCTTTGATTTCGATAAGGATGTAGAGCGAACGTTCGAGACCGCAGCGATAAACGATGCGATTTCGACCAAGCTAGATAGCTTCCGCGCTAACGGCGGCAAACTCATCATCGTAACGGGCGTTTCCGATCCCGTGTTTTCGGCGATGGATCAGCGCGATTGGTTCAAAAAGCTACAAGAAACGAACGCGAACGCGGATGAGTTTGCGCGATTTTTTGCCTTGCCGGGGATGAATCACTGCGGCGGCGGCAACGGTATCGATGACGTCGATCCGCTAAGCGCGCTTGAAGCGTGGCGCGAGCAGGGAACGGCTCCTTCTAGCCTGCTGGGCAAAAGCGCGAGCCGTGCCGGCAAGCAGATCGAGGTCTGCGCGTATCCAAAAGTGGCTACCTACGTAGGCGGCGACGAAAATAACGCGAGTAGCTTTGAATGCAGATAAAATTTGATTTGAAGCGGCACCTAGCAACGGAGCGTTTGGGCTAAATTTAGCTCGCAGCTCCGTTAAAATCCACGCTCGTCAAACGGGTGCGGACAGATTAAAATTTTAAAGGACGGAAATGACCGAACCGAAAACCGGCGATCTCTTCGCCGTAAAGCTTAAGAGGCGGGACGCGTATTTTACCGCGCAGATCCTAAGCGCTCAGGTGGGGCTAGTCGCGCTCGTTTTGGACGGCTTTGCGAGCGTGCCGCTCGGGCTAAAAGAAGCGGAAAGGCTCAAGCCGTTTTACTTCGATCATCACTTTTGGAAGCGCGGGGAATTTTATCTCGGCGCAGATGAAATTTTAGACGCCGAGCCCGTTTTCATTGGCAACGCCGCTTTGATTTGCGAGCCGCCGGAGTGCGTGAGCCTGCAAAGCATCGAACAGATCTGCATGCAGCTTGCGTGGAATAAGCTGCCGAAGCAGATCCGCGCTAAATTTAAATATATTAGCAAGCAAAAACTTGAAATTTCGCAGCCGCAAAGCAGGGAATTCTACGCCGCTTTAGCGCGGCAAAATCCGTTTTGCTACGATATGAAAAGCGCGGTTTGGGATGAAAATTTGAAAAATTTTTTAGAAGCGACGCCGATGATGACGCAGCTTGAGCTAAGCTGTGCCGCCAAAAGCCTGGATATCTCGCGCACGCACCTACAGCAGCTCGTCTTGCATGCGAGCGGCACGGAGGAGATCACGCTAAACGGCTCGCTGTGGCGGCTCGTGATAAACGGCGATATCGCGCGGCTAAAAAGCGTGCGCTGCCCTTTTGACGGCGAGCTTTTGAGCGTCCAACTAAACCTAAGCGGCGGCGGATTTTGCATTCGCGGACTTGAAAAACTGCGCGATCTACAGATATTTTCGCAGCGCGGCGAGTGCATTGATCTCGCATGCGTTGCGGCGAGCTTTCCGAATTTGCGCGAAATTTTCATTAACGCGCAGGGCGGCACGCTAAAAAACATCGACGCGCTTGCCAAATTTAAACACCTAAAAGACGTCTGGCTAAGCGACGTTTACGGATTTGAACGCTTTCCGACTAGGGCGCAGCTGCCGCATCTAAAACGCCTTTGTTTCTGGTCGGTGCCTAAAGGCGCTTGCGAGGCGGCTAGAGCGCAGTTTAAAGACATAGAAAGCCTCGTAATCAAGCAGCCGCGAAGCAAGCAGTGGCTGGCGGCAAATTTAAACAACCCGCTGCGCCGCTGGGACGGCAGAGAGGGCGTGGGCGCGGCGACTGCTAGAAAGGCGATGAGGGCTTATGCAGGCGCGCATAAGAAGCTAAGCGCGCTAGAAGCAGAATCCGCAAGCGACGAGCTCAAGACCGAGAAGACCGAAATTTTAAAAGAATTTATCGCCGTTTTTAACGCGATAGACGCCAAGCATAGCATCGACACTATGGAGCGCGAGGAGATTCGGGAGGCATTTTGCAAGCTGGCAGAGCTTGCGGCGGCGGATGCGAAGTCGCAAGAGCGTATCTGGGAGCAAAACGCGGAATTTTAGCCAAACGAAGCGGCGCGGTCGCTATGATGAAAAACAGCGTGTGGACACTGCGCGATCGGGCTTTGTTTGGGCGCGGCGCGCGAGATTTAAAATTTAACGCCGAAGCGAGCTTTGGCGGGCGCATGGATAAAATTTAAGCTGAGCGGCGGTAGAATTGCGCGGTTTTAATGAAAGCTTTAATTTGCGCCTTTGTGGCATTAAATTTGCGCTTATTAGGGCAGAATAAATTTAAGGAGTAAAGATGAGAAGTAAAATTTTAATCGCGGTCTTTGCGGCGGCGCTTTTGTGCGGCTGCGCGGCGAACGATGCAAAGATAGGCAGGGAGGCGGATAAGAGGAGCGAAAGCGCGGCTGCGGACTGCGGCACGAGTGAGGGCGTCTGCAAGGTGCCCGCCGTGCAGGGGCCGATGGTAGGCGGCGGCACGGACGAGCACGGCTGCTTGATCGCCGCGGGCCAGAGCTTTTCAAAGATGAAAAACGGCTGCGTGCAGGTCTTTGATGTCGCGGACGTGAGGTTGGCTGATCCGGATAACGCTACGCTTGCGATCTACGGGATATTTTCCGCGGATAAAAGCAGGGTAGAAATTTTTTGGGCGAGCTTGCCGCAGAGCGAAATTTTAAGCAAAGTTAAGGGCGGTTACTACGTCTCGAAGGACGGAAAAATTTCGCTGCTAAAAACAAAAAGCGGCAAGGGCTATAAGATCCGCAGAAAATAGCGGGTGAAATTTTAAGCCCGCTAAATTTCGCGCGCCGCGAAAGAATTTAATCCAAGCGCGCCGAGGCTTAGGCTCGCTCAGTAGAGCTTAAGACGAAATTTAGGGGGCTACTACCGAGCGATTTTTCGCGCCGCCGATGAATTTTAATCAAAGGAGTAAAAATTGAGGTCATTAAAGTCGATCTACAAAAATCATATCCCAAACCCCGGCGCGACCACGCTCGTATCGGCCAAATACGATGGCGACGTCAATGCGATGGCGATAACGTGGGCGCAGGCGCTTGACTACGACAAGGTTACCATCGTGCCGCACAACGGCTCGTACACGAGGACGCTCATTGAAAAGAGCGGGTATTTCGCCGTGCAGATCCCTACGGCCGCGCAGGCGGAGCCGCTTAGCGAGCTGGGCGCCGAAAATAACTCACGCTTTGATAACGCGGACAAGATGAAAAACGTGGAAATTTTTTATCAAGATGACTCCCGCGTACCGCTGATCGCGGGCTGCGCTGCATGGCTCGTTTGCAAGCGTATCCCCGAGCCTCGCAACGAGCAGAGCTACGATCTTTTCATAGGCGAGGTCGTCGCGGCATACGCGGACGAGCGGATATTTGACGGCAGGCACTGGCTGTTCGAAAAGATCCCTGACGAGCTAAAAACGCTCCACTACGTCGCCGGCGGTCGGTATTATCTTGACGGCAAAGCGGTAGATACCAAGCGCACGCCCCCATAAGCGACGAATAAAACGCCCCGCAAAATGCTGGCAAATTTGTAAATTTAAGACGAGCGCGCGCGTGAATACGCGGCGAGCTTTAGTAAAATTTTAAACTGAAAAAACCAAGAAAGGATAGAAAATGAAAAAATATATCGTCATCACCGGCGCAAGTTCGGGTATCGGAGCAGCTACGGCAAAGGCCTTTGCCGGGCGAGGAGAAAATTTGATCCTAATCGCGCGCAGAGCGGAGCTTCTGCAAAACTTAAAGGACGAGATCGCTAAAATTTCGCCTGAATCAGACGTCGTGATTAAAATTTGCGACCTTGCGCGTAGCGAGAACGTCTTGGCGCTTTGGGACGAGCTAAAAAGCTACGAACTAAAGGCGCTCATAAACAATGCGGGCTTCGGGGATTGCGGCGCGGTCGGCGAGCGCGATCTCGCCAAAATCTCGCAGATGCTACGTCTCAACGTCATTTCGCTCACGCTGCTAAGCCATCTCTTCGTGCGCGACTACAAGCGTAAGCCCGCCCAGCTCATCAATGTCTCCTCCGTGGGCGGCTACAGCATCGTACCAAACGTCGTTACCTACTGCGCGAGCAAGTTTTTCGTAAGCGCCTTTACCGAGGGCTTGCACCGAGAGCTGGCGCAGGATAAAGAGGCCAAAATGCAGGCTAAAGTTTTAGCGCCCGCCGCGACTAGGACGGAGTTCGGTCCCATGGCGACGGATGACGCGGGCTACGACTACGACGCGGCTTTTAAGCGCTATCACTCAAGCGAGGAGATGGCGGAATTCTTGCTTACGCTTTACGACAGCGACGCGTGTGTGGGCGCGGTGGATCGAAACAGCTTCGAGTTTAGCTTGGTGGCTGCGCGATTTGACTACGCGGGCAAACGCTAAATTTATGCATTATGCGTCGCGCGATGAGGCGTAAAAATTCGCGCAACGTAGCGCTTGAGCTAAATTTGACCGCAAAGCGCGTTAAAATTTAAAGAAATTTAAGGAGCGAAAATGGGTAAAATGGCTTTGGTCGCGGGAGCTACGGGAACCGCCCTGCGCGAGATAGTGCGCGAGCTTTGCGTTTCGCTTTCTCGCGCTCGCCTCGGCTTCTAAAGGCGGCGGCTTAAATTTAGCCTTAACGAGTTCAAATTTAGCGGCGCTTCGCGGTCAAATTTAGCTAGGCGTTATGGCGGCGCAGCCTCGCAAGGCGGCTTGCAAATTTAAAACACGAAAGCAAGATATGAAAACGATTAGACTTCTTTATCCGGATTTTCTAAGCGGCGGGCTTGATGAGTATTATTTCGGCGCGCAGCTACTCTGCCTCATCGTACCGCCGAACGACGATTAGCCCCTTATCAGGGTGCCGATTTCTGCTCCAAACGATGAGAAAAAGCCTGTAAAAGACGGCATCTACGCCAGAGATGAGGTCGAAGCGGGCGTGAAAAGCGCGCTAAATTTGATAGAGCGCGAAAATCCAGATAAAATCATCACGATAGGCGGCAACTGCATCGTTTCGCTCGCGCCTTTTGATTATCTGTACGGCAAATACGGCGAGACGGGCATCGTTTGGCTGGACGCGCACTCGGACGTCTCTACGCCGCAAGACGCCTACGCGTATGCCCATGCCATGGTGCTCGGCACGCTACTAGAGCAGGGCGCGCGGGGCTAAGAGCGCTTATGAAAAACGGAGCGTTTGAGCCGCAAAACCTGCTCTACGTAGGCCTTCAGGGGCTTCACGACTATCAAGAAAAATATCTAAACAATCTCGGCGTTAAATTTAAAATCCAAGATAAAAATTTTATCCCACACGCCGAGATAGCGGCTTTTTGCGCTAAATTTAAACGCGTTTTGATCCATCTTGATATCGACGTTTTGGACGCTGCGTTTTTTCACTCGACATACTTCGCAAACCCCGAGCTCACGGGCGACGGAGGCGGCAGGATGAAAATGAGCGAGCTAAAATAAATTTTGCGCCTCATAAATCAAAGCTGCGACGTGAGCGGGCCTAGCATCGCGGAGCATCTGCCCTTTGATGAGTTTAGGCTGCGAGGGACGCTTGAGGTTATGGATATATTTAAGTGACGCAGAGCCCGATTTGGACGGCTTTTGCGTAGATTTGTCGTCAATTTTAAACCCAAATTTGGCCGAGGCAAGCCTTAGCGGCCGTATTAGGCGGGCTAAAACAGCTCGCGCTTTAGCCTAAAGATGCGCCTATAAATCGCGCTGTCTAGCTCGCCGCCGCTAAGAAAATCCAAATGATCCTGCCGCATCGCCTCATCCATAGCATAAAATGGCGAAGCGGGCAACAGGCTCTCAAACAAAGACGCGCCGCCGCAAAATGCGCACCCGCCGTCTCCGCCTTTAAAGTACGCAGGCGCGCTTACGATCTCCACGGCGTAAGGATCAGAGGCGATGAATAGCCCGAATAAATTTGGCTCAAATAGCGAAAATTTCGGGCTCTTCGGCTGTTTCTCGTGCGGCAGGGCGACTTCGTTCGGATCCGGCTCGTCGCCGAAACGCCAAAGCGTGCGCGCTCCGCATCCCGCCAGATACTCCCACTCATCCTCGCTAGGCAGGCTAAGTCCGTCCTTTTGCAGGCTCGCCTCAAGCTCCTCGTGCGTCACGTCTCTAAACAAAAACGCTCGAATTTTGCCATCCTCGCGCACCAGCTTTAGCGCGCCGCTAAGGGTTAGCACCGAGGAGCTTTTGTATTCGCCGCGCAAAAACTGCTCTATATCGCGCTCGTAAGCCTTAAGCCTCGCATCGTCCGCGCTGGCCTCAACCCAGCTAAGCTCGCCCGCCCTGCGCTCGGCTAGCATTGCTGGAATTTTGGCGCGGCGAAGAGGCGAGGTCTGCTGCGCGACGTATTCGCGTAGGCTCTGCTCGCTGCCGCAAAACTCGCACTGCTCTTTGACTTTCGTCGCCGAAATTTCATCCAAAACGGCGAAATCATCCCATCCGAGCACGGGCTCGTCGCTTGGAATAAAAACGAATTCGCTTCCCTTGCAATCAAAAATGCCCGTCTCGAAGCTGTCGCCGCCGCAGCTAAACGTAGTCAAATTTAAAAATTTAAACCGCGGATGCGCGGCTGAAATTTTAAGCATCAAATTTTGCTTTTCGCTAGGATTTAGCGTTTCAAATTTCTCTTTGTTCATCTACCGCCCTTTGGTTAAATTTGAGGAATTTTAGCAGACGCGCGAGTAAAAACGGATTAAGCGGTGAAATTCCGCTTTAGGTTTTGCGCCTCGTCCAGCCTGCTCGCAAAATTTCGCTCTGCCGCGAAATTGCGATATAATGGCTAAGAGAATTTAAAGCGCCCGCTGCTCGTTTAAGCAAGCCTTTATGCGGGCGCGATTTTGAAGCGATTTTTGCGTAGTAAAATTTGATAAATTTACCCAAAAGGAGCGAATATGCGTAAGAATTTTTTCGGTTCTATCGTTTTGGCTACGGTCTTGGTGGGCGGCGCGTTTATAGCGGTGCCGCAGACGGCGAGCGCTGCCGTACTAGCGCATCACGTGAAGGTGCAGGGCGAGCTTGGCTCGGTGTTTATCAACCCATACGACGTGGCGCCTCTAACCGCTATCATCGATAGGGCGGGCAAGGATATCAAGGATGTCCACGTGCGGGTGCTGGGTAAACCTGGCGGCGGCATCGACATCGCCTATAACGTCTCCGAGCATGCGCTACTGACGCACGACGGCGTGCCGATCTGGGGGCTGTATCCGGACTATCTAAACGAGGTCGAAGTAAACTACGTTTTTAACGGCGAAAAGAAGGTCGAAAAGTATAAAATTTACGCTCAGCCGATCGTGACCTATAGCCGCGATTATAGATTTAGCCACATGCAAAAGATGAAGGTTAAAAAGGTCGACCCCGCGTTTAAAAACAGGCTCTATCTCATCAACAACACTATCACGAGCGTCTATAAGCCGCTTGATTGGAAAAACGGGGGTGCTGCCAGCTGGAATGATTTCACCGAAAATTTCGTCGTCGATACGCAGGGCGAGGTCAGATGGTATCTGGACTATCAGAAATTTTACGACCGCAGCGAGCGCAGGGTGATGGACGGCGGCATGATGATGGGCTTTCATCAGCTGCCAAACGGCGATCTTAGTTGGGGTATGGCGCAGCGATATATGCGCTACGATATGATGGGCAAAGGGGTGTATAACCGCGAGCTACCGCGCGGCTACATCGACCTTAGCCACGAGGTGATGCCGCTAAAGGGCGATCATCTGCTGCTTCGCGTCGGTAAATACAACTACCACCACGCAGACGGCAGGCTCTCGCACACGATCAGAGATCACATCATCGAAGTGGACGGCAGCGGCAAGGTCGTGGACGAGTGGGATCTGAATGAAATTTTCGGAAAAAACGTCTACCGCAGCAACCTCATCAAGGCTCTTGACGCTCGCGCCGTTTGCCTAAATATCGACATGGACGCCAAAGAGATCAAGATCAGCGACGATCTGCCTTTCGGCGACGTAACCTCGACCGGCACGGGACGCAACTGGGCGCACGTAAACTCGATCTCGCACGATCCTAGCGACGACGGCATCATCCTCTCGCTTCGCCACCAAGGCATCGTCAAGATCGGCCGCGACAAAAAGGTAAAATGGATCCTCGCATCGCCTGAGGGCTGGAGCGCGGACTTTAAAGAAAAAGTGCTCGTTCCGGTCGATAAAAACGGCAACAAAATCAAATGCGAAAACTCAAGGTGCGAGGGCGACTTCGACTGGTCGTGGACGCAGCACACCGCGTGGCTCACTCCGCGCTACGATAACAAGGGCCCAATCAAGCACATCAGCGTATTTGACAACGGCGACGGCCGCGGTATGGAGCAACCTGCGCTAAAAGAGCAAAAATACTCGCGCGCGGTCGAGTACAAGATCGACGAGCAAAAGGGCACCGTCGAGCAGACGTGGGAGTTTGGCAAGGAGCGCGGATTTGACTTCTATAGCGCGGTTACGAGCGACGTGGAGTGGCAAAAGGATAAAAGCACCTACTTCATCTCAAGCTCTAACGTCTATCTGCTAAAGCCCGATAAGACGATCAAAATGGTGCTAGTGGAGATCGATCCAAAAACAAACGACGTCAAATTTGAGATGGACGTGGAGTCTGCATCCAGAGACGACGTAGCCTACCGCGCGATGGTGATCGATCCGAATATATTTGATTATTAAAATTTCGCACCGAGATTAAATTTAGTGCGATCGCCGCAGTAAATTTAGAATTTACGCGGCGGGTTAAATTCAGTCTGAAATTTAACCCGCTTGCTTAAATTTTACCCACCGCGTCGTTGAAATTCGGCTTATCAAATTTGCCGAATTTCATCTTTTAAGACTTAAATTCTACTCGCTTATAAAATATTTCTGAGCGTATGCGGCGTCGTTGTAAAGCCCTTCGCCGTATCTGTCTTTACCATAATTTTTAATTATCTCTTGCCCTGCGCTTGAGGCTACGAAATCTATAAAATCTCTCGATTTCTTGCTTTCGGTAGTATCGCTATCGTTTTGTCTTAGGGCGCAATACGTATTTATTAGATATTTATCGCCGCGAAATAGAATTTCGCTGGATTTTATATCTTTTTTCGCCACGACCCAAGTACTGCTATCGCTCATAAAATATGCTCCGTTTTTATCGGCTTTTAAAAGAGTCGCTAACATAAAATCTTTATTTGCCTCATACCACTGGCCTTGCGGAGTGATGTTTGCCATTTTCCAGATACTAAGCTCTTTTTTATGAGTTCCGGAGTTGTCCGCTCTGGTGTAAAAAAGGCTTTGGGATTTGGCTATATCGGTATAGGCTTCTGTTACGTTTTGGGCGGTTTTTATCTTTGCGGGATCGCTTTTAGGCCCTACGATAAAAAACTCGTTTGATCCGATCAACGTCCTTTGCGTAGCCCAGCCCTCTTTTACGGCGCTTATTTCCGCCTTTGGAGCGTGAACCATAGCGATATCTATCTTTTTATTTTTCAAAAGTTCGAGAGTCTGGCCACTTCCTGCTTTTATCCAGCAAATTTTGGTGTCGTTTGCCTTGCTAAATTCATTAGATAAAACTTCGAGTAGCCCAAGCTCTCCAGGGCTTCCCGTAGCAAGCTTTAGCTCTGTTTTTCCATCTCCATACACTGCGGTGCACTCACTCGCCATCAAACTGGCGCATAGCAAAATCGCGATACAAATAGACTTTTTCATAACTACTCCTTGTTTTGAAATGTAAAATTTCAGGCATTATACAACCAAGGAACTTAAACTCGAAATGGTTAAAGAATTAAAAAAGAAGCTCGTTGCTTAGATTTTATTTCAAATTTACCCTTTATTTTATACAATCCTTAAAATTTACCGCAAAGGAATTTTATGAAAATCGCTAAATTTTTAAGAATTTTAGCCGCCGTTTGCTTGATTAGCGCAGGTGCAAACGCGCTAGAGGAGGGCGTTAATTATCAAGTGTTGCAAAAGCCGCTAAACGTGCCGAAAAACAGCGTCGTCAAAATTTTTAACTACGAGTGCCCGCACTGCTATGCGTTTGATAGGACGGTCACACCGCAGCTGATAAAGAAGCTTGAGGGGACGGAGTTTTTGCCGTGGCATCTAAAGACCAAAGGCGTGTTCGGACAGACCGCAAGCGGCGTATTCGCAGCCCTCATCGTGCTTGATGAAAAGGACGATGTGGGCCTGCTAAGTGATGAGTCGAAATTTAAAAAGGCGAAATTCGCGATTTACAAAGCGATCCACGACAAAAAGGATGATTTTGGTGGCGGTAGCGATAAGCAAAGGTTCATCAAAACCGCGCTGGATGCCGCAGGCGTGAGCGAGAGCGAATATGAAGCGGCGCTTGCCAGCAAAAAGGCGCAGGCTCTGCTCGCGCAGTGGGACGGGGGCTACGAAGTCGCGGTGATTTCGGGCGTGCCGGCGTTTGTCGTGAGCGGCAAGTATCTCTTAAACACCTCCTCGTTCGGCTCCGTCGATGAAATGGCCGCCGCGGTAAAAGAGCTGCTGGCGAAATAGGTCTTGTCGCATTAAATTTAGCCGCGCCAAAGCAAATTTTGTTTTATGCACCGCGTTAAATTTGGCCGCAGGGCTTCTAACAAATTTTATCGCTAAGCAGTACGGCACGATAGCGACTAAATTTTATGTTTTCAAGGCGCGGATCTCGGCGAGTAAAATTTGAGCTAAAATTTACAAATTTGACTTCAAAATTTGAACGTAAAAAGTCAAGGCGAAGTATCGCGAGATGGATTTAAGGGTTGCGACGTAAAAATTTAGCGTGGGCTGGACAAGGTAGTCCGCCGAGCTAAATTTTTACTAGCTCCGTTAAAGACGCTCGCGAGGCAAGCCGCAAAGTTAAATTTACTCGCCGCTTAATAAGATGTATCCGCTTTCACTGATATTTTTAAATTTAACCCCCAGCTCCCGCTTCAGCCTCAGCACGACGTTTTGTATCGCGCCCTTGCTAGGCAGCTCGCCCTCGTAGACGAACTCCTCGATCATCTCGTAGCTCACGAGCTTGTTTAGATTATACGCGAAGAGCCAAAAGAGCTTGTTTTGCAAAAACGAGAGATAGATCTCCTCGCCGTTTTTGTAGATTTTTTCTTTGGCGAGATTTATGCTGGTTTGCGGGCCCAGGCGCACGAGCTTTTCGTCCTTTTCGTAGGTTAGAGCCACGAGCAGGCGGCACAGAGCGGCGATATCGACGGGCTTTTTTAGAAACGACGCCGCGCCGTGCTCGATGCTTTTGATGAGGTTGTCGTCGGTGTCGTAGGAGGTAAAGACGATAAATTTTTGCGCGGGTTTGACGCGTATCATCTCCTTCATCATCTCAAAGCCGTTCATCGCGGGCATGTGGATGTCGGTGATGACGATGGCGGGGGCTAGCTTTTTAAATCGCTCCAGTCCCTCCAGCCCGTCGCCCGCGCCCCAGACGCTTAGGCAGTAGGGCTTTAGTCCACCTATTAGCAGCTCTCTTGCGATCTCGTCGTCCTCGACGATGAGGACGGTCAGGTCTTTAAGCAGCTTTAAGTGCTCTTGCATCTCACTCCTTTAAATTTATCTCAAAGCTCAGCTCAAACGTCGTCGGATCGCCCGCGCTTAGCAGCCTAATGTCGCCTGAAAGCTTTTCGTTTGCTAGCCTTTTGCCAAAATACAGCCCGATTCCGCTTCCTTGCTTTTTGGTTGTTTTTGGCTGGGTTAAAATTTTATCCCGAAGCTCCTTGTTCACGCCGCTGCCGTAGTCTGTGACGGCTATCTTGCACATGCCGTTTTCAAATTTGACTTCCAAAAAAACTTGCCGCTTGGCGATCTGCTCTTTGTACCGCTCAACGACCGCGTCCTTGGCGTTGTGTATGAGGATGAGTAAAATTTGCTGTACGATGCCCATCCGCTGCGTGGCTTCTTCGTCTTTAAACTCGCGCAAGCTTACCGAGACGTTTGCCTTGCTAAGCTCGGTATGCATGAGCTTTAGCAGGTCTTTGATGCAGCGCTGCACGCTAAATTTTTGCGGAGCGTCGCTACTTTTATAAAAATTTCTAAAAATCTCGATCGTATCGCTTAAAAGCACGGTCGCAGCCTGTCCCTTTTGCAGCATACTCTCTAGCGTCGCGGCGTCTAGTTTGCCGTCTTTTTGTAACATAAGCAAGCTTGAGATCATCAAATTTAGCGAATTAACCGGCTGGATAAACTGATGATTTATGCCGCTGATTAGCTCGCCCGCCTCGCTCATGCGCGCTTTGTGCTTGAGTAGGGCTTCGTAGTCGTCTTGTAGGTTTTTGATTTTTGAGTACATAAAGTTATGTAAGAAATTCGCCACCAGCGCCAAAGCCGCGAACGCAAAAAGTAGGATGAGGGCATTTTTTAGCGCGGAGCTAAGCAGCGCGGCGAGCTCCTTTTCGTTATCCGTTCCTGCGCCTATAAACCAGTTTAGCGTGGGGATCTCGGCGACGGAGATGAAATTTGAGCCGATTTTTATGCTCGTGATGTCCTCGTCGCGCAAAAAAAGCTCTTTAAATTTATCCTCGATCTGCTTTTTTAGCGCCGCATCCTTCATCGGCGTTAAAATTTCGCCGCCGTGGGTGACGATAAAAGCGTATGAATCGGGCGCGAGCTTAAATTTTTCCATATTTTTTAGTATGTTTTGCAGCTTCACTACGCCGCAAAACACCCCCGCAAACGAGCCGCCGTCCAGCACGGGCACGCATAAATTTAACGTCGGCTCGCCTAAGGTTTTATGGCGCTGCATAAAATTTACCGTGGGCGCGAGCGTGCTTTTGGTCTCCTCAAACCATACAAGCCCCGTGCGCAGGCTCTTTGACATAGTTTCATAGCCTCCTAATTCCTTACTGTCTACGAAAATTTCTCCGTCTTCGCGCAAAAACTGTAAGGCGTCGAATTCTGCTGAGTTTTCTTTGAAAAGTCGTATGAAGTCGCCCAGCTTTTCGCCGTCTTGCGAGATGCCCGCGTTTTCTATAAATTTAGCCGCGCGCACCAGCGAGTGCAGCCGCTCGTCCAGCCAAAACGAGAAATTCCCCACCATATTTTCGCTAGCGGCGATCTTGTTTTTATCCGCGAGCGCCGTGATCTGCGCCTTGGCGTCCTCGTAGTTTTTCACGCCCAAAAGCACCACGAAAAGGCTTGCGAAAATGATGATGAAGTAAATTTTAAAATTATGCTCGCGTAAGGCTCTCATGCGGCGAGTATAGCAAAATCGGTCTAAATTTAGACCGATTTAAGCTTTCTTGATAGTTAAAATTTTGCAAATAAACATCGCGGCGAGCACGACGAAGCAGACGCCAAAGCCCACGAGTGTGCAGTCGGCCATCGACATAAATTTGCTTGATGGGATGAGGTACCAGCCGTCCTGATAAAGATCGACGAGATACTTCTGAAAGCCGCTTAGCGTGACGCCGTCCGGAACCAGCGGACTGTCGTAGCCGCAGTCGCCCGTAGGCAAGAACCAATCGGGCGCCCACCGCTCAAGCGGCAGGCCGAACGGATAATGCGGCTCGGTCGAGCAGCCCTGCACGCCGAACGGATCGTCTCCGTGCACGGCGTCGTGGATCTTGGCTAGCTTGACGCTGTACATTATGCCCTGGATCGCGCCCCAAAAGGCTAGCAGGTAGCCGAGCGCGGCGAGGAGTAAATTTTTAGGATTTATGATCGCGACCAGGCCTCCTAGCGCCATGCACAAAAATGCAAAGCGGATATAGACGCACTGCTCGCAAGGAGGCATATAGACGTAGTTTTGAAACAGCGAGTGCGCGAGGACAACAAGCCCCACGCTAACTACTATGAGGATCGCCCACGGCAGGCGGCTATCTGCGAATTTCGCTATTTTTTCAGCAAATTTCATGCTCGCGCCCTATTTTTTGAGCAGCTCTTCAATTAGCTGCGCCATGCCGTCGATGGAGCTGATGGACTTCGTCATGATGAGATATTTGCCGTTTACGACAAAGGCCGGCACGCCTTGGATCTTGGCTACGTCGTAGCTCTCGTCCCATTTTTTAAGCAGTTCGGCGACTTTTGGGTCCTCTAGCGTTTTTTGATATTCCGCTTCGCTAATGCCCGCCGCATCAAGCCCCGTCTTTAAAAACGCAGCCTCGTCCTTGCCGTCGCTCCAGCGCTGCTTTTGATCGTGATAGGCTTTGTAGTAGGCAAATTTAGCCTTTTTAAACAGCGAGTTTTCATCTAGCAAGCTTACGCCTTTTTCCTCGTCCATCACGGCTAAGACGGCAAAAATTTTACTCGCTGCCTCGCCGTATTCGCCTTTGGTTTTTAGATGAAACGGTACGTATTTTAGCCCCGCGACCTTTTCTATGACCTTTGGCGTTACGGTTTTGTCGTATTTGTAGCAAAACGGGCATGCGTAGCTAAAGACCTTAACTAGCGTGTTTTGCTCCACGGATAGCGGTTTTTCTAGCTTGACGTAGTCCTCGCCCTCGGTAAACGCGGCAGCGCTTATGGCGCCAAACATCGCAACTGCTAGAAAGCCTTTGCTAAATTTAGAAAGTAGGTTCATGGAGTGCTCCTTAAAATGATTTTGTTTGCGTTAATTTTATATCCTCTCGCCGCCGCAGAACTCACGCTAAGATAAATTTTAGATTAAATTTATAGAATTTCGGCTAAATTTTGGCGCAAAAGCTAAAATTTGAAATTATTTTTTATAATTAAGCAAGTTTTAATAAACGCGTGATTTCTACGTTAGCGAGGTTGATTAAAATTACGATATCAAACCAATTCAAAGGAGAATAAGATGAAGCGAACTCTTTCCTCATTTGCGCTAGCTGTGGCGCTTCTGGGCGGTCTAAGCACGGCCGCGCTGGCTATCGGCGGACCTAGCGGCCACACATCGACTACGGCATCCCGGGCAAGATCGGCGAAGTAGTCGTAAACCCATACGACATCGCGCCTCTAACGGCGGTGATCAAAAACGGCGGCTACACGCTAGCAAACGCCAAAGTTACTATCGTACCAAAGCCGGGCGGTCAGGTTATCAGCTATAAAGTCGCCGACAAGCACCTGCGCACTCACGGCGGAATTCCCGTTTTCGGACTATATCCCGACTATCAAAACACCGTCGAGGTCGAGTATGATAAAATTTATAAAGGTGGGACCGAGCGCGTAAAAGAAACCTATAAAATTTACGCTCCTGCGATCTACTTAGAGAGCTCTGGCATGCCGTCTCAAAAGAGCGCGCTGTTTGATAAAATCGAGGTCGTGAAGGCCCCGAGCGCTAAATTTGCTAACCGCCTTTACTACGTAAATAACTTCGTAAATAAAACCGGCAAGGGCACCAAAGTCGTGTGGAACAACCCTGCAGGCGGCGCGATCGAGTGGAACTACAGCCCGAACAACTTCATCCTTGACACCAAGGGCGAAGTGCGCTGGTATCTAGAACCGAGTAAAATTTACGACCTCAAGCAGCCTTTTAGCGCGGGCGTCATGATGGGCTTTAAACAAAACGACGACGGCGCGATGACATGGGGTTACGGCCAAAGATACGCCAAATACGACATAATGGGGCGCGAAATCTTTAACCGCGAGCTGCCTGCGGGCTACAACGACTTCTCGCACTCGCTAGACGTAGCGCAAAACGGACACTATTTCCTCCGCGCGGCAAACGCCAACTATAAGCGCGCCGACGGTAAAAACGTCCGCACCGTGCGCGACGTCATCGTCGAGGTCGATAGAGACGGCAACGTCGTGGATGATTTTAGGCTGTATGAAATTTTAGATCCGTACCGCGACATCGTACTAAAAACGCTCGATCAGGGCGCGGTGTGCCTAAACATCGACGCTAGCAAGGCCGGTCACACAGCTAGCTCGGACGAGCTAGCTGCGATGGATACGAACGAAAAATGGGGCGACATCGTGGGCTCTGGCCCTGGACGCAACTGGGCGCACGTAAATAGCGTGGATTATGATCCAAGCGACGATAGCATCATCATCTCCAGCCGCCACCAAGACGCCGTCATCAAGATCGGCCGCGACAAAAAAGTCAAATGGATAATGGGCGCGCACAAAGGCTGGAAGGATCAGTTTAAAGGCTATTTGCTCCAGCCTGTAGATAAAGACGGCAAAAAGATCGTCTGCGAGGACGAGTACTCAAAATGCCCTGGATATGAGAGCGAAACGGGTGGATTTGACTGGCAGTGGACGCAGCATACGGCATTTAGAATCGATAGCAAGTCTAAAAAAGGGCTCGTCTATCTCACCGTCTTTGACAACGGTGACACCCGCGGCATGGAGCAGCCTGCGATGGCGGGCATGAAATACTCCCGCGCGGTCGTTTATAAAATCGACGAAAAAGCTAAAACCGTCGAGCAGGTCTGGGAATACGGTAAACAGCGCGGCAGCGAGTGGTACAGCTCGGTTACTTCGCTAGCGCAGTATCAAGACGACCTCGATAGCGTGATGGTTTACTCGGCGGTTGCGGGCATGCAGTTTGACATCGCCAAAGGCCGCCCGGTCGGCGTGCCTAGCCCTCACATCAACGAGTTTGAATGGGGCGCAAAAGAGCCGTCAATCGAGATAAAAATGACCAACGCGATGGGCTATCAGGCGTTTCCGTTTAGCCTAGAAAAGGCGTTTGAGAAGTAAAATTTTAAAATTTAGCGGCCGTATTTCGAACGCGGCCGCTTTTGTTTTAGTTTATGGTCAAATTCTACACATCTACTCGATAGAATTTCATCCGAATTCGGCAAATTTTATCCCTCGGTACGGCAAAATTTAGCCGAAAACATAGCTCTTTGTTCTAGATAAAATTTAATCATCGGATTTGCGATTTCGCGCTCTGCTAAAATCAATAAGCGTTATTTTGAACAGATAAGGTAGCGCACGGTTTGGATGAAATTTGCATGCCGCTTGGGGCAGGGGACGACGGGTACGAGGTTAATGCGCCCAAAAGATATCCGTGCGGCAAGGCGGCGCAGCAAAGGAGAAATAGTGGAAAAATCCAGAAAAAAGGAACTCAAAAAGCTCGCGGCGCAGCGGCAGCGAGATACATTTGAAAAGAGCCTGCCGATGAGTAGGGTGGAGTTTGAGGGGCTATTTGAGTTCTAGACGAGGGCTTGGCGCATCGTGGCTACGACGGCACGCATAGGCTCACGCTGGAGTTTTTGCGAGCTCACCGCGCGCCGAATGAGGCGGCGGTTTTGGACTTTTGCGAACAAAACGGTTGGTATTGCGATTGCAAAGTTCTAAACAATGTGCAAGATTGCTTCGAATTTTAAGGGGCTGTGCTGTGGGGAGACATGGCTTTGCAAGCGTCGTTTCAAAGAGGCAGTGCGTAAAATTTAGTAAAATTTTAGCGGCGCGAAGGCTCAAAAGTAGGGCTAAAGCAGCGTTTACGGTGCGAACTACCGCAGTGCAATAAGCACAAAACCTACCGCGCCAAACACGCGGGCCTTTTGTAGAATTAATGCTCTAGTTTTTAAATTTGACGCAAAAGGCGGGCAGCCTGTCGTCAAAACGGCAATTAAAGCGTGGTGTGATGGGGCTTGTATGGACTTAAGAGCGGTATTGCTCGCTTAATTTAACTATACAAGACGGCGCGGAGATCCAGAGTTTGCCCCCTTAAATTTTATTGCGGTAGCCATCAGGCGGACAGAGATATGTTATGGACGTTTTCATTGAGCGAGCTTGCCGCAGACGCTTTGCTGTGCGACAAGCAGGTTGATTGCAAGATTAGGGGAACTCGTACAAAGCGCTTTTGCGCGAGAGGACTTTGCTGCGGTGCCGACGTAAATTTTATCCGCGCGGCGTTTAAATTTAGTCCAAAATCTCCCCGACGAAAAACAGCGCAGACATCGCAAACGTGCAGAGCGCGACGACCTTCAGCTGCCCGTCGAAGTCGCGACACTCCCGCACCCGCGAGACGAAAAATAGGTGCCTGATAAGCGGCGCAAAGCTAGCTACGTAGAGTAGTTTTACGCCCGGCTCGCCGCGTAAAAGTGAGTAGCATAGCATCAGACCCGCTCCGCCCGCGATCAGCGCGTAGTGGTAGCGTTTGGCCGCGCGCAGCCCGATACGCACGGGGATCGTGCGCTTGCCCTTGAGCGCGTCGTTTTGGATGTCGCGCATGTTGTTTAGATTTAGCACCGCCGTGCTTAGCAATCCGCACGCGCACGCAGGCAGCAGCAGCGCCGCATCAAGCGAGCGGGCATATAAAAAATACGAGCCCAGCACGCTCAAAAGTCCAAAAAACAAAAACACGAAAACGTCGCCGAGCCCCTTGTAGCCGTATGCGCCGGCTCCCACGGTGTATCGGATCGCGGCATATATCGACGCGCCGCCCAGCGCTAAAAATAGAAGCACGAGATAAAACCGCTCGCCAAACGCCAAAACGCTTAGCGCAAGGCTCGAAAATGCCGAAAGCAGCGCCGTAACGACTATGACGCGCTTCATCTGCTCGGCGCTCATCTGCCCCGTTTGTATCGCGCGACGCGGCCCCAGCCTGCCATCGTCGTCGGTGCCTTTTACTGCGTCGCCGTAGTCGTTGGCGTAGTCGCTTAGCACCTGAAACAGCAGCGTCGTAAGCAGCGCCAGTGCGAAAATACCCGCTCTAAATACGCCTGCGCCGTATGCCGCGCCGCTACCCAGCAACACGCCCGAGACGCTAAGCGGCAGCGATCTAAGCCTTGCGGATGCGTAAAGAGCCTTTGCGGTTATCATTTTTTGCCTTTTGTTGATTTTTGCACGCCGAATTTACGGCAGACCCGAGATAAAATTTAGCGGAAAAACGCCAAAAATAATATAAATTTAGACTATTCGTAGAGTAAATTTTATTTAAATTCGCCTTTTTAATATAAATAGCGGTAAAATGGAGCCAAAAATTTTAGGAATTGTGATGAAAAAAGTTCTTACCGTTCAAGATATATCCTGCGTGGGCAAGGTTTCGCTGACCGTCGCCTTACCGATACTAAGCGCGATGGGGATGAGCACGAGCGTGATCCCTACGGCGGTTTTATCAATGCATACGGGCTTTTCGGGCTACACCTTTTGCGATCTAAGCTCGCAGATACGCGCGATCATGGCGCACTGGAAAGACCGCGGAGTGGTATTTGACGGCATCTACACGGGCTTTTTGGGCTCGGCGGCACAGATCGAGATTATGAGCGAGCTATTTGCGGAATTCGGCGGCGCGGGCAAAACTATTTTGGTCGATCCTTGTATGGGCGATAACGGCGTATTTTATCCTGGCTTTAACGAGGATTTTGCCCGTATGATGGCGCTTCTGTGCGCCCAGGCCGACATCATCACGCCAAATATCACCGAGGCCTGCGCGATCACCGGGGTGCCGTACCGAGAGGATGCGGATAGGGATTTCATAATGGATCTGCTTGCAAGGCTTCGAGAGCTGGGCGCTAGACAGGTCATTTTAAAGGGCATCGGCTACATCGCCGATCAGTGCGGGGTTTTCAGCTACGATGCGCGCACGGGCAAGACGAACGAGTATTTTCACGAGCTACTGCCGGTCAAATTTAACGGTACCGGCGATATTTTTGCCGCCGTAGCCTTCGGCGCAATAATGCGCGGTAAGTCGCTGGAAACGGCGGTTCGTATCGCTGCGGACTTCGTCGTCAGCACTATCAAAGAGACGATGAGCGACGAGGAGCGCAACGGATACGAAGGGGTCGATTTCGAAGCGATAATTCCCGAGCTGGTGAGGAAAATCTAAACGGATCGCCGCACGGACAGCGGGTTTACAGTAGAGTTTTAAAATTTTACCGCAAAAGGAAATTCCTAAATTTTATCTGCGGCGTGAAATTTTAAAATTTCAAAATTATGTGTCGTGTGAGGCATGGAATTTTATAGGCGACGTGGAATTTTAGAATTCATGCATTGCACGGCTTATAATTTTATCTCCTGCATAAAATTTTAAAATTTGCACCGACGTAAAGATGCGAAATTTGTCGTTAGCACGGAATTATAAACGCAAGGCTACAGCGAATTTATCTGCTTGCAAGTTTGGGCCGCATTTTGAAATTTTGCACAAAATCTGCTTAAAATTTTATTCCCACAAGCCGTACGCCATGCACTCATAAAATAATTTCAAAATTTATGAGTAAAATTTAGATTAAAATCCGTATTTAAATCCCGATTAAAAATCCTGTGAAAATACTATATTTATTTAAAATTTTAACGGCACTAAATTGCAATATCTGATAGCGAAAAATGAGATAATACGGAAAATTTTATGCAATATCAAGCATCAATGAGGCACACCATAGGATTACTATAAGCGGAAGCGATGCGGATAAGATAAATACTTGCACAGAAAAAGAAGGATTGTAATAGCAAAGACGATTGGAATTTGAATGTGTAAAAAAGCACTTAATTAAATTTTTCTAATCATTTGGCGAGATTATATGATTTTAAAATTTAAATAAGACGGACGGTATAGTCGTGAAATTTAAATATGAGCGTCGGCGCAAAATAACCGCGGAGTGGATCGGCTAGCTCCGCTAAAAGCGGCGTATAAAGGGTAAATTTAAAACGGAGCTTTGCCGAATTCAAAATTTACCCGATTTACCTCGCTATAAAATTTATTCGCCTAGGAAGTATTTCAGATCCGCCTGCGCGTCGCCGCTTATTAAGCGAAGGCCGAAATTTTGCACTAAAAAGCCCAAAATTTCGTCGTTAAAAAACTCAGGTACCGTAGGGCCTACGTTGATATTCTTAACGCCTAGGCTAAATAGCGCAAGCAGGATGATAACCGCCTTTTGCTCCATCCACATCAGTACGATCGAGACCGGCAGGTCGTTTACCGCGATGCCAGTAGCCTCGCTAAGCGCAAGGGCGATCTTGACCGCGCCGTTGCTGTCGTTGCACTGGCCAAGATCGATATAGCGCGGAAGCTCGGTGTCTGGCACGTTTCCGAAATCCACGTCGTTGAAACGGAATTTGCCGCAGCTGGAGGTCAAAATCACGCAGTCCTTCGGCAGGCTAAGCGCTAGCTCGCGGTAATACTCGCGTCCTTTGCCCGGCGCGTCGCAGCCTGCGATGACGAAAAAGCGGCGGATTTTGCCCGATTTGATCGCGTCTAAAATTTGCGGCGCGAGGCTCAAAATCGTCTTATAGTGTCCGCCCGTCACCAAGCTCTCGTCGCTGTCCATGCTCACGTCGCCGCACGCAAGCGCGCACTCGATGAGCGGCGTAAAATCGTCGTTTTGGATATGTTTGATGCCGTCTGTGCCCGCAATAGAGTAGCCAAACAGCCTGTCTGCGTAGCTACAGGACGAGCGAAGCGGCACGATGCAGTTCGTGGTCATCAAAATAGCGCCTTTAAATTCGTTAAAAAGCTTGGTCTGATCAAACCACGCCTTGCCGATGTTGCCCTTTAGATGCGGATACTTGCGAAGCTGCGGATAGCCGTGCGCAGGAAGCATCTCGGAGTGAGTGTAGATATTGATGCCCTTGCCCTCGGTCGCTTTTAGTAGCGCCTCAAGAGCATGCAGGTTGTGTCCGCTAACCAAAATCGCCTTGCCCTCGACCTTGTTTTGACTAACCTTAACCGGGGTCGGCACGCCGAATTTTGCGGTATGCGCCTCGCTTAAGATATCCATCATCTGCACACCCGCTCTTCCGACGGCCATCAGCTGCGCGATATGCTCGTCAAAGTTAAAATTTGAGTTCGTCAGCGTGAAATACAGCGTATCCGCCATAACGGTATCGACTGTACTAGTATCGGCACCGAGCTCACGGGCGTGGTGGCGGTAGGCGCTAAGGCCTTTAAGCCCGAAAACCATAGTGTCTTGAAGTAACGCCAGCGTGGAGGTTTTACCGCAGGTGCCGCGGTCTTGGCCTTTGGCGCCGCAGCCCTCGGGCGCGCTCATTTGACACTGATGACAGAACATCTCTAAATTGTCACTCATAGAAATCCTTTATAAAAAATTTAGTTGTTAATTTTAAGATTTTATTTAGGCAAAAAAATTGATTATAATCAATAAATGGCTAAATTTTATCAAAGTTGCTTCTAAAATGAGAACGATTTGAAATTTAGATCTTTGCGGCATGCGGTGCAAATAGCGCAACGAGCGTGCTGCTGTGAAGCAAACGCCTGCAGCCTGGCACTATCGCAAAATAAGCGCTTACGACCAAACCGCCGCCGCAAAGCACGCGACTTCGCGACGAGACGCTCCCTCTAACCGAGCGTTTTGAGTAAAAGCGTATTTAAGCCGATCTCAACGCGGCTCTGCATTATAGCCTAGCACTTAATCGGAATCTACGATATGAGTTTAAATATAAGTAAATTATTATAAAATCTTTAAAATGTTTAATTAAATTTTCATTTAAAGGTTATTATAATTAAACAATTTTTTTATAAAAACCAAACCATAAAGAAAGGAATCGTATGGGAAAGCTAAATTTCAAAGGAGCCCATGTGTTGTCTGCAGCAGTTTGCGCCGTGCTATTTGCAAATGTCTGTGAAGCACAGTATATAGAACCCGGTAAAGTAGGTGATATAAAAAGCTGGGAGACGGACGAGTATAAAGCGTACTGGGGTCTAAGCAGCATGAACGCATCGGTAGCCTACGCCAAAGGCGCCACTGGTAGAGATGTAAAACTGGGCGTAGTTGATTCGGGCATGCTTCTAAGTCATCAAGAATTCGCAGGAGGCAGGATTACGGGGACGACTGCGAAAGGCGAGTACTCCAAAGACGGCATGCGTTACCCAGACGCAGAATTCGGCAACGCGCCCTTTAAACAAAAAGGCAGCGACGAATACGATAAAACCAATAAGGGCGAATTCAAAAAAGGGCAGAAATTTGAAGCCAACGGCGATTGGATAGCCGGCACGAACGACTCGCACGGCACGCACGTAGGAGGCACGATAGGGGCAAATCGCGACGGAAGCGGCACGCACGGCGTGGCATGGGAGTCGAGATTATACTCCGGAAATACGGGCGGAAACGACGGCATGACCTACGGCCCAAATCAAGACTACGGATACTTCTACGCCGTATATAACGAGCTTGCTAAATCGGGCGTAAGAGCGATAAATAATAGCTGGGGATCAAACAGAAGAGTAAATTCCTCCTATCCGGGCGCAGAAGGTTACAGCGGGATTCCCGGTACGGCGGCTAATCCTACTAAGCCTAATCATCATCTATACCTCAAAGATATAGATACCGCTAAAAAAGCTTATTATCAATTCGTAGCGGGCGGCCAAAAAAGCTTCATAGACGCCGCATACGAAGTCGCTAAAAAATACAGAATAATCCAAGTCTTTACCGCGGGTAATAGAGACGGCATGGAGGAATCCTACACAAGGGCAATGCTGCCGTATTTTCGCCCCGATGCGGAAAAGCTATGGCTAAACGTAACGGGACAGACCGATAGCAATACTCAAAGATTTAACACCGCGGGGCATTCGAAATGGTGGACCATAGCAGCACCCGGAGTGAAAGTAAAATCCTCTATCGTGGACGTCAAGACGGGCAAAGCAGGATACGCTTCTTGGGGCGGCACGTCGATGGCAGCGCCTCACGTGACGGGAGCTTTGGGCGTCATAATGTCTAGATATAGCTATATGACGAACGAACAAGCAAGAGACGTCTTGCTAACGACGGCGAGACAGACGAAGTATTCGTTCAAAAAGGGCGATACTAGCAGGCTTTCGGGCTGGACGAGCGAGCTTGGAGTGCCCGATAAAAGATGGGGCTGGGGCATAGTAGATCTCGGCAAGGCGATGTTCGGACCGGGTCAGTTTCTAGGGAAATTTGACGTAAATATGGACGTAGACGACGTCTGGTCCAATGACATCTCTGATAAGGCGATAAAATTTAGAAAGACCGAGGACGATGCGGATGCGGCGGCTTGGGCGGTGCGCAAAGCACAGCTCGATGCTAAGGGCGGAAATTTGACCGCAGAAGAAAGAGCCGAATACAATGTAGAGCTAGCCAGAGAGCAAGCGCGAGCGCATAGAGCGGCGGAAGGCTATAAAGGAACGCTGATAAAAAGAGGCGGCGGCACGCTAACGCTTGCGGGCGATAACACCTACAGCGGCGATACGATCATAAAAGGCGGGCAGATCACGGCGCTAAATCAGTCTTTAAAAAACAGCAAAGTGACCGTAGAAAACGGCGGCGCCTTGAAGATTAAAAAGAGCCTAACCGTCCAAGAGGTCAAAACCGACATATTCAATAAGCCGAAAGAATTCGTAAATAAAACCAGAACCGCCACCTCAGATACCGTCACGGCGACGATAAAGCAAGGCGGCAGATACGTCGTATCGCACGCGGGTATAGTCGGCATGTCTTCGGCAGGAGCTACGAATTTGAACCTCACGTTTGAAAAAAATTCCATCGTAGATCTAGAAAATCCTCTTTTCGAAGATGCGCAAAAGATATATAAAGACCCCGCAAAATCGAAGAAGTATTGGGTAGAGGGCAGCTTCAGAGGCTACGATCAGACGATCTTAAGAAAATATGCGTTTTTTGATTTAGTTAAAAATTTTAACGACTCCAAGCTGGAGCTTACTTTCAAAAAGGGCAGCGAAGGCATGGTGGATTTCGCAAAGGGTAAAAATCAAAAACTGATCGCCGCCGCCATAGAGGGCTCGAGCAATCAGCCCGCCTTAATGAGCGTTTTTAGAAGCAGACCCGCGGTGCGAACGAGCGATCTATATAGAAATTTCATCTTCGCTACGCCGCAACAAGCCTCCGATACGCTAAAAACGTTCGCGAACGAAGCAAATTTCGTCGCGCAAAACGCGGCCGTGATCGATAACGTACTGATCCGAAACGCCGTCTTAAGTCGCAAAAGAAATTTTAACGCGCTAAGCATGGACGAGGAGACGGGGATCAACTTTTGGGCGAACACCGAGGGAAACGTCATGAAATTTAACTCGGATGAGGGAAACAGGGATTTCAAGTCCGCGTCCGTGACGCAGCTTGTCGGCTTAGACGGCGCGCTGAGTGAAAACTTAAGACTGGGAGCCGTACTGGGCACAGGAAAAACCAAAACCAAAGAAGACGGCAGCAAAGAGTTTGATCACACAAACAGACACGCGGGACTTTACGCGCAGGTGGGCTTAGAGTCTATTAAATTTGATCTAGGCGCTGTATATACGGATATAAAACGCAAAAAAACCGGCAGCTCCACGATAGTGCAATACACCGCTAACAACGGCGCTAAGAGCAATGAAAAGCTCATAAATATGTTTGCTAGCGCGACATACGGCGGCTTTAACGGCGAAAATTTCGAGATAAATCCGTATTTGGGCATCTCTCGCATCTACGCTAGAACGGGCGGCATGAGCGAAAATGTGGGTCCGTTCGTGATGAGCACGGATAAAAAATCCAGAAACATGAATATCCTAACGGCGGGCATCAGTCCGAGCGTGCCGTTTAAAATAGGCGGCATGAGCTCGTACGCACAGCTCGATCTAGCCTACAATAGATTTTTCGGCGACACGAGACCGGGCGCGGGAGTGAATGTCGCAAACGCAGGATACGTGGATTTGGAGGGCAAAGAGCTTCGAGACTTCGCCACCGCGGGCGTGGGCGTGGAGACTATGATATTTAAAAACACGAGCCTTAGGCTATCGTACACCGGCGCGTTCGGAAATGACGTGAAATCAAATAGCCTAAACGCCAAGATCGAGGTTTCGTTTTAACCCGCTTCGCCCGACTGCAAAACGGCGGGCTAGAGTAAAATTTACTTTAGCCCCCGCGGCGCTTGAAATTTTAAAATTTAACCGCAGCAAAATACACATAAAATCGCTAAACTGGGATATTTGCGTAGTTAGAGAAAGGTGCAAGAGCCTATTTTAATGCAATCTAGACATAAACTATTTCGGCAAGGTGAAGCGCCGAGCCCGTCAAGCGCTTTTGTAGACGGAGTGATCAAAAAATAGACAAGATAAATTTAGCCGCATATCCTATCGCACAATGAGTTTTGAAATTTCAAGGGGACGAATTTCACTTTTAAAATGGTAATGTGGGCCAAAGCAGCAAAAATCGCGAAGATAAGGCGCCCGCCAAAGCCTTAAAAGCAGGCCCCGTAAAACTAAATTTTATTCTTTGCAAGCACATGCACGACCGACGCAAATAACGACACTTTTTGCAACAATAAAATTCTAAATCTCGACTTTTGTAGAGGAAAATTTTAATTTTATTCGTATTAAAATTTAGGCTAGGAACGCAATTTAACAGATGCTTTCAAACATCGTTAAATCTAAAGGTATTTTGAATACAAGTGGCTCCGGATGCTGGATTCGAACCAGCGACCAAGCGGTTAACAGCCGCCTACTCTACCGCTGAGCTAATCCGGAACGCGTAGAATGGATGGTGCGGATGAAAGGACTTGAACCTTCATGCCGTGAGGCGCCAGATCCTAAGTCTGGTGTGTCTGCCAATTTCACCACATCCGCAAAAAAGAAAGCGCATATTAGCCAAAAAGCTCTTAATATGAGCTTAATATGGTACGCCCAAGAGGATTCGAACCTCTGGCCTACGGCTTAGAAGGCCGTTGCTCTATCCAACTGAGCTATGAGCGCAAAATATCAAATCAGTGGTACGCTCGAAAGGAGTCGAACCTTCAACCTACAGATCCGAAGTCTGTTGCTCTATCCAATTGAGCTACGAGCGCATAAAGTGGGGTGAGTTGTGGGAATCGAACCCACGACCCTCAGGACCACAATCTGATGCTCTAACCTACTGAGCTAAACTCACCACAATGGTCGGAGCGAAAGGATTCGAACCTTCGACCCTCTGGTCCCAAACCAGATGCGCTACCAGCCTGCGCTACGCTCCGAAGATTTTCGTGGATTGAATGAAAAGCGTATTATATATATTTTTTCTTAAATTCCGCTTTTTACGGCTCTAAATTTAATGAAATTTAGCGAATCTCATCTGTTTTTCTAAATTTTTCAATAAAATTCGCATCAGCGCCAGTCCCTTCGTGCGGTGCGAAATTTCAAATTTCACCGCAGCGGGCAGCTCCCCGATTGTGCGGTCAAATCCGCGCGGAATAAACATAAAATCGTATCCGAATCCGTTTTGCCCACGCTGCTGCGTTATCGCCGTACCGTGCATGAAGCCGTGCGTACAAAACTCGCCCAGGTCGCATTTTAGCGCGATCGCCGCCGTATAATGCGCGGGACTCTCCTTTAGCCCCAGGGCACGCAGGTTAGCGGCTAGCTTCTCGCGATTGCTCGCATCCGTTGCACCCGCTCCGCTAAAGCGCGCCGAAAATATCCCCGGAGCCCCGCCCAGCGCATCCACGCAGATACCGCTATCATCGCTTAGCACAAAAAATTCGCTCTGCAAATTTTTACTTTTTAGCGCCTCATGCACTGCGCGAACTTTAATAAGCGCGTTTTGTTTGAAGCTCGTGCCGCACTCGTCGATCTCAAAAGGATCCAGCACCTCGCTGAGCGCGCACACGTCGTATTTCGCAAAAAATTCTTTTATCTCTTTTACCTTATTTTTGTTGCTCGTCGCAAGTAAAATTTTCATCCTCGCTCCTTAAATTTAAGCCGCCATTTTACCCAAAATCAAAGAATTCGTTACGATTTTTGGCTATAATCGGCGCAAATTTCATATTATTTGAGGTCTAAGATTATGCTAAAAAGCGTCCTTCCGCTTAGTTTTATCATCGCTACGAGGTTTTTTGGATTATTTATTTTGCTGCCCGTGCTTAGCCTGTATGCGTTGAGCTTGCACGGCGCAAACGAAAGCCTAGTGGGGCTACTTTTTGGAATTTATGCGATTATGCAAGTGATTTTGCAAACGCCATTTGGAGTGCTAAGCGATAAGATCGGACGTAAAAAAACCCTTGCGATAGGGCTGGCGCTTTTTATCGTGGGCGCTTGCGTTTGCGCGGCGAGCGAGAGCATTTATATGATGATTTTTGGGCGCTTTTTGCAAGGCTGCGGTGCCGTAGGAGCCGTAGCTACCGCACTAATTAGCGATTTTACGCGAGAGGAAGAGCGCGGTAAGGCGATGGCGGTAATGGGCGCAATGATAGGCGTGAGCTTTGGTGTCGCAATGATTTTAAGTCCGCTTTTAAGCGCCAAATTTGGACTCGCCAGCCTATTTCATCTAAGTTCGGCGCTTACGCTTTTATGTTTGATGCTGCTTTTTTTCGTAGTACCTACCGAACCGCATATCCGCTCCCTGCGCCAAAAGGTCCCGCTCGGCTCACTTTTGAGCGATAAAAATTTAATGCTTATGAATTTAACGAATTTTTTTCAAAAAGCTTTCATGACGGCAGCGTTTTTTCTAATTCCAATTTTGCTCGTGCAAAAATTCGGACTTTCCAAAAGTGATTTGACCAAAATTTATGCTCTAGGCGCGATATTCGGCTTTACTGCGATGGGTGCGAGCGGCGCTTTAGGCGAAAAGCGCGCACTAGCTAAGCAAATTCTACTTATCGGCATTTGCTTTTTCATCGCTTCGTATTTGATTTTTGCGTTTGCTAGCGGGGCGAGCGCTTTCGTAGTGGGTGTGATGCTCTTTTTCGTGGGATTTAACGCGCATGAGCCCATTATGCAAAGCCTTGCGTCCAAATTTGCCAAAGTCGCTCAAAAAGGCGCCGCGCTTGGGATTTTTAATTCGTTCGGATTTTTTGGCAGTTTTTTGGGCGGGCTATGCGGCGGCGCACTTTTTGGCAAAATCGGCATTGAAGCGCTAGGCATTGGCGTCGCGGTTTTGGGTGTGATCTGGCTTGTGCTACTTTCTAGGCTGAGCGATCCAAAACTTTTTAAGAATTTATACTTTCCTAAAGGCGGCGATTTTTCCGCACTACAGGGCGTAAAGGGCATTATTGAAATTTACGAGACCGATGGCGAACTCGTTGTGAAATTTAACTCGAAATTGATAAATGAAGATCAAATTTATAAAATCGTAGGAGGCAAATGATGGAATTTGAAAAATTTGAAAGCGCGATGGAGCGCTTCTCAAGCACGGTGCAAAAGTCCTCGCGCGTCGAAAAAGTCGCGATCACGCAGGCGCTGGGGCGTATTTTGGCAAGCGACGTCGCGGCGCCTTTTAGCACTCCGCGCCGCCCGACTGCCGCGATGGACGGCTACGCGCTAAAGGGCACGGATCTGAGCGAGGGAGCGAAATTTAAGATCGTCGGCACGACGCCTGCAGGCAAGATGCCTAGCGCCGCGGCAAAGGCGGGCGAGTGCGTCAAAACCTTCACCGGCGGGCTCATGTGCGAGGGTAGCGACACGCTTTTGCCGATCGAAAACGTGCAGGTGCAAGGCAGCGAGATCGTCGTCACAAAGCCCGTTTCAGCGGGCTTTGCCGTGCGCGCGGCAGGCGAGAGCTACCGCGAGGGCGAGCTTTTGCTTCGTAGCGGCACGAAGCTCGGATTTTCACAGATCGCGCTGTTAGCGGAGCTGGGGCTATTTCACATAAGCGTATTCGTCCGCCCAAAAGTAGCGATCCTTGCCACTGGTAGCGAGATTAAGGATCTGGGCGAGAGGCTCGAAAACGACGCTCAAATTTACAGCTCCAACCACATCGCGCTTGCAAATTTAGTAACGCAGCTAGGCTGCGAAGCGATGATAATGCCTCTAGTACGCGATGACGAAAAAGAGCTAGGAGGCGCGATCCTATCGGCTTTACAGAGCGCCGACATACTTCTAACAAGCGGCGGAGTGAGCGTCGGGGACTACGACTTCGTGCAAAGCACGCTGCAATCAAAATTTGAGCTCATCGTAAAGGGTGCGGCGATCAAACCGGGCCGCCACGTGCGCGTAGCCAAAACCGGCGAAAAATATATCTTCGCATTCCCTGGCTTTCCACTCTCGGCGCTTATTACGTGCATTTTGTTTCTGCGCGTATATTTGCAAAAATCCTTCGGTGTGCGCGAAAATACGGAATTTAGCGCGATCTTAGATCACGACTACGTAAAAAAGACGCCGTGGATGGAGTTTATGCCCGCCGTCTTGCAAAACAGAGACGGGCAGCTTTTTGTTAGCCTGCAAAGCAAAAAGCAGGGCTCCAGCGCGATTTTGAATAATTTAGACGACGATAGCGTCCTGCTAGTCGCGCCGCTCGAGGTTAAAGAGCTCAAAAAAGGCGAGCTCGTGCGCGTAATCTCGGTACCTAAAATTTAGGGCGCAGCGGTTCAGAGGCGATTGCGGCGGCGGACGGAATTTAACTACCGCAAGGGTTAAAATTTTGCCGCTGCGAGGCGTTAAATTTGGCTACGAAAGCTCTATTTTGTGGTTTGAAAAGTTGAAATTTAGACCCAAATCGCGCGTCGCGGCGGGCTAATCAAAATTTTTACTACGCGCCGCTATACAGCGAGTGCGCCAAATTTTTGCCGTCGCGCAACTTCAGCTTCAAACTACTTCGCGAGCGAAATTCTGGTATTTGCGGGAGAAAGCGAAAATGAAAGATAAATTTTATGGCACTCCGGCGGGCGTTTTCGGCGAATACAAGGCAGGCGTAAAATGAGCCAAACTCACCCTTTTAAGCCGATTTTCGATGAAAATTCTAAAATTTTAATCCTCGGCTCTTTTCCCTCCCTCGTTTCTCGCAAACTGGGCTTTTACTACGCAAATCCGCAAAATCGCTTCTGGCGCGTGCTGGCGCAAATTTTAAACGTGCCGCCGCCTGCGAATACGGAGGAAAAGATAAAATTCCTACTCGCCCGCCGCATCGCCATCTACGACGCTGCGATCTGCTGCGAGACAAAGGGCTCGAGTGACGCCAAAATGACCGCCGTCGTGCCTGCAAATTTAGAGCCGATCTTTAGCGGGGCGCGCATCGTGCAGGTGTTCGCCAACGGCGGCAAGGCGCACGAAATCTGTGAAAAATACTTAAGAACTCAAATTTTAAACGCAACGGGCAGGGAGCCGATCAAGCTGCCGTCCACGAGCCCAGCGAATGCAAATTTTAGTTTTGAGCGGCTCGTTCGGGAGTGGGTAATCGTCGCGGATATGTTGAAGTACGCCGAAATTTAGCGCTCAGCTCCGTTAAACAGCGCACGACAGGCTTACGTGCACGGCGCGCGTCCAGCGCCCAAAACCAAATCCGCAGCCCAAACTCCGCGAGGATTTATCTAAAATTTAGCTTCAAATTTTAAAATTCTTCAAATTTAACCAAGCCAAAGGAAGCAAAATATGAAAACCTGCAAAGCCGCGCAAAATTCGCTAAATTTGAGCTTAAATTTAATGCGAAGTTTTATCTTTTCAAGCGCATTAAAGCTCCTGCTTCCGTTTTTGGCGTTAGGCGCGCAAGCTCTGGAGCCAAAAATCGTAATGAAGCCTGAGCCGAGCTTAAAAAACGGCCTGTATTTCGTAGCGGACAAGCCCTATAACGGGACGCTCAAGGTGCTGCATTATAGCGCCGAGGATCTCTACGACGTAAATTTTATGGGCGTCATCTATCCCAGGCTAAAGCCGCTGCCGCCGACGCTTATCAGAGAGATCGACGTAAAGGACGGCACTGCGGTGTTTCAGCGCGATTACTTTGATGGCAGAGATAGGCCTTCAAACGAATATCCGCTAAAGGGCGGCCTGTACGACGGCGTCGCAAAGAGCTACTACGCAGACGGCGGCGAGCTGAAGTCGCAGAGCGAATACAAAGCCGGTAAGCGCGAGGGTTTTTACAAGCTGTATTATCAAGGAAGCGGCAAGCTAAAGCAGCAGGGCGCGTATAAAGCAGATAGGCGCGAGGGCGTTTTCACCGACTACTACGAAAGCGGCGAAGTAAGCGCGCGCCATCCGTATAAGGGCGGGCTACGAAACGGCAAGGACGTGGATTATTACAAAAGCGGCAAAGCGCGCGGCGTGCGGAGCTACAAAGGGGGCAAGCGGCAAGGCGTAGAGAAATGGTATCACGCAAACGGCGCGCTAAGGCAGACCGGCGCATACAAGGATGACCGCAAACAGGGCGTTTGGAAGTTGTTTTATGAGGACGGCAAGACGCGCGTAGTCGAAAATTTCAAAGACGGCGAGCGCGACGGCGTCGTGCATGAATATTACCCAAGCGGCGCGCTGCAGGGCGAATACGAGTTCGAGCGCGGCAGGCAAACGGGTACGAGTAAGCAATACTACGCAAGCGGTGCGCTTGCGGCAAAGGTGATGTTTAGAGACGGGCGCAAACACGGACTTTATGAAACATACCACGAAAACGGCGCGCTCAAGGCTAGAGTAACGTTCAAGGATGGCCTGGAAACGGGCACGGCGAGGCACCACTACGCAGACGGTAAGCTCGAAGCCGAGGGCGAGTTTGAGCGCGGCAGGCTCGTGCGCGCCAAAAAATACGACAAAAGCGGCAAGCTAATCAGCGACAAATCCGATAAAAACGGGCTAGCAAGGGAGTGAAGCGAGCTAAATTTTAATATTTTAAGCGGGTTTGGAATTTTAAAAAGGTTTAAAATTTTGAGTAGGCGCGGTTTTGCGTTTTAACGATCGCAGCTTCGCATTTTCAGTACTCACGGCTTTGTGCTTTAAACGAGCGGGATTTTGCGTTTTGAAGCACGGCTTCACGTCTCTAACATTTGATTAGGACGCGGCTCCGCACTTTAAACAGACGCGACTTTACACTTCGAGCGAGCGCAATTTACATTTGAAGTGCGGCTTAAAAATTTTAAACAAGCGAGCCTTGCGCTTTTGTTTTTTAGCCGCACATACCGCGCCGTCAAGTGCCGCCTTTAAATGATGCGGCTTTGTATTTGTAGAGCGACGCGCTGCGTTTAAACGAGTAAAATTCGCCTGGCGGCTTTATACAGCGCGCGAATACGGCTTGACGTTTTAAACAAACGAAGCTTTATGCAGCGCAGCTCGCCGCGTGATTTGAGCTGATGCGGTTAAAATTCCACGCTGTATTTTGGCACACATAGCGCGCAGGTATCGCCCGACGCGACATAGCTTGGCTTCGATACGGCTTGTCTTTTCCGCGTAACGAGCAACTTTGGCGCGGTGCGAATTTTTAAAATTTAAAGCGAAATTTCAAGCCGAAACAGCACTGAAATTTCAACCGCCGAAAGGGCAAAATTCGACGATCAAATTTCGTTAAATTTAGCCCGCGGTTCGCAAGCCATGCTATTCGGGCGTAAATTTTAAACCCGCCGCGCCTCGCCTTTGACGCAGTAATTTTACCTAAGCGGACAGAGAAATTTTAAAATTCTTATTGCCCCGACTTAATCGCGACTTCAAAACGCAGTATCTGCCGCCCGCGCTCGTTTGCCGGTCGCGCGCAGTGTGCGCCGCTTCACTCGCCGCATCCGCTCTGTGCTGCGCCGCAGTCCCCTCTGCTGAGCTGAGAGCTGCTTTAAATTTTATAAATTCAGCCGCAAATCCGCGCTCCAAATGTAAAATTTCAATCAATCAAAGATCGCGCAAAGTATCCCTGGCGCGAAAAAGCCTAAAAATAATCTCCGTTTTAGCTTAAAATATCGATGTTCGTAGTAAAATTCGCTCAAATTTTACCGCGAAAGGAGCTAAAATGACTGCAGGTATTATTATCGGCACGGTAGTGCTGTTTATAGTGGGTTGGGCGATAGTGCGAGGCAAGTACGCGCCGCTCGTGCTTTTTCTTTCGGGCGTTTTTATGTTGATCTGTTCGGTAGCGCTGGGTACGGGGAATTTTATGCCCAAACAGGCCGTAGCGACGGGCAACGCCTACCTAAACATCATCGAGTTTATCCGATATATGTTCTCAAACAGATTTGCAAATTTAGGCCTTATCATCATGTTTATGGTGGGCTTTGCGAGCTATATGACGCATATCGGCGCAAACCACGCTTTCGTCTCTATCGCTACGAAGCGCTTTGCTAGGATCAAAAACCCATACTTCATGGTCTTCGTCGCATTTGCGGTGGCTAAGCTCATCAGCATGGTTATCACTAGCGCGGTAGGGCTTGGCGTGCTATGTCTTGCGCTACTAGGACCCGTACTCATCTCGCTTGGGCTAAACAAACTCACCGTAGGCTCGATCTGCGCGATGTCGGGAGCCGCCTCGATGGTGCTCATCGGCGCATCGACCGCCGCCGCCGCGAAGGCTACGCAACTTAGCATTTTAGATTACGTTTTCATCTATAAAATTCCGGCCGCGCTTCCGACTTCGATCGTGATGGGTATCGCGCTCGTTTTTTGGAACAGATATCTGGATAAAAAAGAGGGCTGGGTGTGCAGCGAGCACGTGGGCGAAGTGATGGAATTCGACGGCGCCGTGCAAAATCCCGAGGCCGCCGCGCCTAAAATTTACGCGATACTGCCGTTTTTGCCGATGATTTTGGTGGTCGTATTTTCGCAGTACTGCATCGCTTCTATCAAGCTTGACATCTCGGCGATCATCATCCTATCAGTCGTCATCGCGATGCTTTTTGAAGCGGTTAGGCATGGGTTTAAATTTGACCCGATTGCCGAAGGGGTCAAGGTGTTTTTCCAAGCGATGGGCAAGAGTCTAAGCGGCGTCGTGATCCTTATCATCGCAGCGGGCGTATTTGCAGAAGGCTTTAAGGCGCTAGGCATGCTCGATAGTATCGTAGGGCTCGCAAATTCACTTGGCTTTGGCGGATTTGGCATGTCGGTGCTTTTCGTGATCATCACGACGCTAGTTACGATCATCTCTGGCTCAAACGGCGCGAGCTTCTACCCGCTCATCGAGATGGTGCCGCATATCGCAGCTAAACTAAACGTGAGCTCCGTGATGCTCGTGCTGCCGATGCACCAGGCCTCGACTATCGCTCGCCCTCTCTCGCCCGTCGCAGGCGTGGTCGTCGCGATAGCCGGTATGCTAAAGTGCAGTCCGCTCGATATCGTCAAACGCTGCAGCGTGCCGGCGGTCTTGGGCCTCGTTAGCCACCATATTTTCGTGTTTTTACTCTCGTTGTGAGGCGTAAAATGGAGCTTCCTAGATGGACGTTTGAGGACGCGTACGGCGACTTTGACGACGCGAGATTTACGGATGCGCTGTCAAATTTGGACGAAATTTTAGGCGAGATAGAGGGGCTGCTAGGCTCTAACGGCGGGCTAAATTTGCTGATAAATGCATACGAGCGCGGATTTGAGGAGGCAAACTCTTTGCTTGCGTTTTGCCGTTGCAAATCAAGCGACGACACTAAAGACGAACGAGCAGGCGCGGCCGAGGCGAAAATCAGGGAGAAGTTTTTGCGTCTTGAGCGAACGAAAGAGATCATTTTTGAAAAGATGGACGCGCTAGATCCCTCCGATACCGCGCGCCAAACGCAGGAGTTTGCGCGGATAAAATTTCTTTACGACGAGCACAAAAGTAGCTGGCGGGCAAAATTTGACGCAAAGGAGCGTAAAATTTACGAGGACACGGCGACTAGCAGTTTCGCCCCGCTTTACGGCGTATTTAGGCATCTAAACAACCTCATCGCCGTGCAAGCTACCGATAAAAGCGGCGTAAAAAGCCTCTATAATCTCTCAAAATGCGCGGGCGTTTTAAAGGGCTCGCCCGATGCTGCGCTGCGAAAGAGCGTGTTTGACGGGCTAGCGGAGCATTACGGTAAGCACGCGAGCTTGTACGTCGACGTTTTAAATTTGCTTCAGGGCTTTAGGCTGGGCGAATTTAGGGCGGCGGGGACGGATATCCTTACGCCTAGCCTGCAGCAAAACAAGATCAGCGAGCAGGCCGTAACGGCGATGTTTGCGGCGCTAGATCGCAGATCAGACAAGATCAGAGAGTGCGTGAGCCTGCGCGCGAAGTACTTCCCGCAGGGTAAAATTTACGCCTGCGATCTGCTCGCGCCGTCTCCTTTCGCTAGCACGGAGGAGATCCCCTACGAGCGGGCGATAGAGACGATCTGCGAGGCTCTGGGCGAGGTTAGCGAGGAAATTCCCGAATTTATTAAAATGATGCTGGATAAAAACTGGATCGAGGCGCAGGTGCGCGAAAACAAAGCAGGCGGCGCATTTTATACGAGGTTTGATAAATTTCGTCAGCCGCGGGTGTTTTCTAGCTACATGGGCACGCAGGCGCATATGATCCAGCAGGCGCACGAGCTCGGACACGCGTGGCACTACTGGATCATGCGCGATCTGCCCGCGCTGCACACGCAGTTTCCTATGACGCTAGCCGAGGCTGCTAGCACCTTTAATGAAGCCGTGTTGCGAAACTATCTGCGAAAAAATAGCGCGGATAAAAATTTGACCTTTGACATCTTGTGGCAGGAGCTAAAATCGGCGGCAAATTTCATGCTACACATCGGCGTGCGGTTTGATTTTGAGATCGCTTTTTTAAAGGCTAGGCAAAAGGGCGCGGTCGGCGTGGCGCAGATAGAAGAGCTCATGCAAAAGGCGTGGCGAGGACGCTACGGCGATACGACGCAGGATGCGGAGGGCTTTTTGCCGTACTTTAAGCTACATTTTTACAAGACCGATCAATACATCTACAACTACCCCTACACCGTCGGCTACCTGCTTTCGCAGTTTTTGCTGGACGAGTTTACGCGCTCGGGCGATAAATTTATCAGCGCGTACAAGGCGTTTTTGCGCGAGTGCGGCGTGATGAGCGTCGAAGCTTTGCTGCAAAAGCACTTCGGCAAGGACGCGCGAACGCTGGAGTTTTGGCTTGAGTGCGTCGATAATGCGCTAATTTACGCAGACGAGTTTAAGCGGCTCGAGGAGCGGATAAAATTTGATAAATCAAAGGACCGAGCGGAGTAAAACGGGCGCAAAACTTAGCAAAGAGTGCGGGCACAAGGCGCGAGAGAGGTGAGCAAGGGTGGATGAAGCTAGACGGTCGAAATTTTAAAATTTACCGCCCGCTTTGCTAAACGGATCTTACCGAGCGCGCGAAAAATTTAAATTTTATCGGTACTAGGAAGCGCCGAAGCGATCCTTGAGATAGATTGGGGAAAATTTCAAATCATACGCCGTGCTCGCGACGCTATGTCGCTTAGCAATGCGAGCGAGTTTAAACACCAAGCGATGCAATAGAGTGCCAATGCGAAAGACACGGCACGGGCTGCGGGCGATACGACGCAAACGCAGGAAGCAGATCGGTTGTTTCTGCTACAGAGGCAAAGAGCGAGCCGCCTATCGCAATCTTAAAATTTTACGAACCGCTTATTTGTAACTTTAAAATTTTACGAAATATCCGCTCATAAGCGTTAAAATTTCGATGCGCGCGCGACAACGTTAAAATTTTAGCCGGCATGGCTGCTAAGCGAAATTTCATGTAAGTATCCGTGTGACGCTGTATTTGCAGAGTAAAACGCATACAATAAAATTTTAGCGTGTTTGAAAAGACAGAGTTGTCAGACGGTAGTGCGGCGAAATGAAATTTAGTACGCAAGAACGGCAAACGTGGGTCTAAGCGAGATGAGCTTCAAATTAAAATCTGCAAAATTTTAATTTGAAGGTATTAAATGGATTAAAGACCAAAATCCACGTAAATTTTATACGGCGAGATAGCAAGCCCAGGGTCTCGCGATGCCGCAGTATTTGTGTCGTAGAATATAGACGTCAAGAAGCGAAAGGTGCTTGAAATTTAGCGCGCGGCGTAATTAATGAACTTAAAGTTTTGCAACTCTCTAAGTTGCGTAGCAAAAGCCCAAATCTATCCGCAGCAGCCGCAATCGCAGCGCGAAGATGCGGCGGGATGAAGCTCGCCGATGTAGAGCTTCACGGATTCAAATCCTTGCTTTTTCGCCCACGAATAGGCGTCGCTTGCAAAGCCAAAGTCCGCAAAACGCAAGAAGCTCTCCACGTAGAACTTGCGCGCATTTTGATGATCGACATAATAGGCGTGCTCCCAAAGATCGCAGGCAAGCAGTGGAATTTTGCCGTGAGCGATCGGCGTGTCCGCATTTTGCGTCGTGATGATTTCTAAATTCGCCGCGCGCTCGTCGCACGCAAGCCAGCACCAGCCGCTACCGAAAAGCCCCAGTGCGCGCTTTAAAAACTCGCTTTTAAAATTTTCTATCCCGCCGAAAGCCTGAGCTAAAGCGTCCGCGAGCTCGCCGCTAGGCTCGCTTGGCTGCGCGATACAGTCGAAGTAAAAATCGTGGTTGTAAATTTCAGAGGCGTTGTTAAAAATACGGCTAAAACCTAGGCAAATTTTATAAAGCTTTGAAATTTGCGAAAAATTGCACTCCTCGTCGCGCGCGGCCTTGAACGACTGCGTGATGATCGTAAAAAGATCTGCGTTTTGTATCGGCGTGTCCGCTATATCTCGGTTCAGACCAGCGACATAATCCTCGTAAAGCCCGCCGTGATGAAATTTTAAGCTTTGCAAGCTCGCGATTTTATTCGCTCTCGGATCAAAAGGCAGTGCCCTGGATCTAAACACTAATAATCCTCGCTGTCCAAATCGCTATAATCGTTAAAACCGTCGTCGTCTTCGTAGCTGTAATCATCCTCGTCGTAGTTGTAGTTGTAACTCTCATCGCCTCCGATTAGATCATCGTCCTCGTATTCGTCCTCATCGAACTCTTCGTCTTCGAAGTCATCGAAATCAGCCATTTTGCTCTCCTTTGTCGTTGGAATTTACTTTTGATTTTACGCATTCACTTGCTATTTCCGGTATATTTTCGATATAAACGCTCTGTGATGGGAAGGCAAACGATAGTCCGTTTTGCTCCACGATCTCCATTATTTTAAATAAAACATCCTCTTTGGTTTGGATGAAATTTGCCCATATTACGGTTTTTGTGAAGCAGTAAACTAAAATATTAATAGACGAATCGCCAAAGCTATCTAGCGCCACGAACATAGTGCTTTTATAGCCCGCTAAATCGTCGATAGAGACCATATTTTGTCTATAGCGCATACGAAAATCTTTGGAATTTAATGCTGTATCTGCAGATTGAGCGATGCCCGGGTGAGATTTTAACATCTCTTTGATATCGTTTACACACTTTCGCAGTTGAGCCGTGCTCGCGCCGTATTCGACGCCTACGGTAAGCTTTAAATTCCGTCCTACCTTCCTGCGGCTCCAGTTTTTGATATTTTGCGCCATTATGTTGGAATTCGGCACAAAAACAAGAGCATTGTCAAAGGTTCTGATCGTCGTCTTTCTAAAGCCCGTTTCTACGACGTTTCCTTCTATGTCGCCTAATACGACCCAATCACCTTGCGAGAACGAGTTATCAAATAATAGCATCACGGATGAGAAGAAATTTGCGATGATGTCCTTGGTCGCAAACGCGATTGCAAGTCCGCCGATTCCAAGCGATGCCATAAGCGCCGAGATGTCAAAGCCTAGACGCTTTAGTACCAAAAGTGCGGCGATGATGATTACGATGACGTATAGAATTTTAACGACTAGATTTATGATATCTTTTCTGACGCCTTTTTTCGTGATATTTCCAAGCACGACAATGCCGTAACCATCGATGATTTCGATAATGAGCCATGCCCAAAGCACCACGTAAACGATCGAGAATAAATTTGCAAATTTTATCGGCACGGGCGCCGGATAATAAAAGATACTAAGACAGATATCAACCGAATAAGCAATCAGCAAAATACCCATCGGACGCTTGATAATGCCCACTACTTGCGTTTTTAGAGTTTCACTATCCAGAGAAAAGCTTTTATTAAAGAATTTAAATACGAAATAGATGATGTTGGCAAGTAGCCTGCGAAGCGAGTAGAAAAATAGCGTAATCAGCGTGATTAGAATGAGCTTGCCGAAATTTACGTGGCTGAGCTTAAACGGAATTTTATCGTTGATATAATCGATCACCGACTTAAAATTTAAGCTCGTAAAAACCACGCTGCTTGCGAGTAGATCGCTATTTCGCGACAGATACGTAAGCACCTCGTCGTAGGTCTGCTTGTCGTTTTTCAAATCGTTGATTTTAGACTCTAAGGCGTCTATTTGCTCTTGACTGCTTAGATTATTTTTCAAATCATTAAGTTTGCTAAAATCCCTAGTTTGGATATTTAGTAGCGTGCTACTTAGCTCGCTTTCAAGCGCGCTTCTGCTTGCGCCGTTTACAAACATATCCTCAATTTTCATAAGCGAGGTATAAAAGATCTCTGCCATCTCCATTTTTTCCAAATCCGCGCTTGCATTTACGTATTCGGGAGAGCTCTGCTTTTTGGCGTATTTTTTTAGCGTAGTTTGGATGTTCTTTTTATTTTGCGCATACGATATTATGCTTTCGATATCCATATCCTGCTGCGTAATCGCGAAAGGCAGGCGATCAAAGAGCTTAGCTTTATTGCGATCGATGGCGTCTAGCTCGTTTTTGCTCGCGTTGGCGTCACCGCCGTTAAGCAGGGAGCTGCGTTGTAAATTTAGCTTTTTAATCTCTTTGATTACAGAGATAAGCGTCTCTCCATTAGGAGCTTTTTTCTGTGAAGTCTCCGTTTTGGCGACCTTTTCTGCGATCATATTTATTACTTCGGTTTTATTACCATCCTCTGCACCGAGAGATTTGGATAAAATTTTAGCGACTTCTTTTTTGATCTCGGTTTTGTTGTTTTCTAAAGTAAGATTTGCCTCTGGAGCGGTAGAATTCGTCTCTACAAAGCTTCCCTCGCCGGTCGTGTTGAGGTCTGCAAACGCTAAAGCGGCGCTAAAAAGACTAATCGTTAAAAAGCTGATTATAGATTTTTTCATAATCCATTCCCTTATTTAATAGCGTAAAATGTGCGCCTTCGTCGTCGTAGTTGAATAGCTCGCCCGTTTCGATGACGTAGTGCCAGCCGTAAATTTTAATCTCGCCGTTTTTGTAGGCATCTTTGATGCCAGGAAAGCTAAGTAAATTTTGCATGGAATTTATAATATTTAGCCGCTCGGTGATCCACTCGCGCTTGTCGGCGCCGATATCTTTTAGCTTTTCGACCTCGTCTTTTACGGGCTGCATTAAATTTAGCCAGCGCCTTACGTTTGGAATTTTTTCGAGCTTTTTTGCGTCATAAAACAGCGCCGCGCAGCCACCGCAGTTGCTGTGCCCACAAACGATGATATTCTTGATATTTAGCGAATATAGTGCGTATTCAATCGCCGAAGTAGTTGCTAAAAATTCCTCGCTAATGCGGTATGGAGGAACGACGTTTGCGATATTTCTCACAACAAAAAGCTCGCCCGGAAGCGTCGAAGTAATTAGGCTCGGCACCACGCGCGAGTCAGAGCAGCCGATAAAAAGCGTGTGGGGCTTTTGATGATTTGCCAGACTTCCGAAAAGCTCGGCATGCTCGGCAAAATTTTCTTCCATAAATTTAATAGCTCCATTTATTAACTGGCTGGGCATACTTTCTCCTTAAAAAAGTCGGGAATTATATATTACTTTCATAAATAGATAGAATTCTGGGAATTTTTAATGATATATTTACCAAATTTTCGCTAAACTCCCCGCTCATAAATCAAAAGAAGGAGAAAAATATGAGTCTATACGACAGACGAAATTACGCGGACGGCTATGAGCTATCGGACGCATCACTGGAACAAGGACGAATCTCTCAGACTATCAAACAAACCTACGCGCTTCTAACCGCTTCGATGATAGCTGCGGCGGCAGGGGCTTTTGTGGCGATGAGCTTCGGCGTGAGCTTGGCTATTCATCCATTTTTATATCTAGTGCTTTTAATGGGGCTGATCTTCGGTATGCAAGCAGCTGTAAATCGCGGCGCCAACACGATCGCGCTGGTTTTGCTTTTTGCATTTACCTTTATTACCGGTCTTACTCTAGGTAAATTGATCGCTATTTATATCGCAGCGGGCGCTGGAGACGTAGTAACGCATGCGTTTGTGGCTACGGCGATTACTTTCGGTGCTCTTACCGTTTATGCGATGAATACAAAGACAAATTTCGACTCTTGGGGCAAGCCGCTATTGGTATCGCTTGTGGCTATTATCGTGCTAAGCCTTTTGAACTACTTCTTTTTCAAAAGCACCGTGCTTGATATAGCGATTTCAGCTTTTTCGGCTTTAATCTTTTCGATGTATATCATCTACGATACTAAAAATATTATAAACGGCACCTATACTTCACCGATAATGGCTGCCGTAGATATGTATCTAAACATCTACAACCTCTTCCTTTCGCTGCTAAGAATTTTCGGCGCAAGCAGAGACTAAATTTTACGCACCGCTTCGTGCGGTGCACTCTTAACTTAAAATTTATAAATCTTTTATTATAATCGCAAATTCAATTTTTTCAAAAGGTTTTATAGTGACTACGTTATTTTTGGTTTTACAAGTTGTTTTTGCCGTGATAATTACGATCTCCGTCCTGCTGCAAAAGAGCTCTTCTATCGGACTTGGCGCATACAGCGGAAGCAACGAAAGCTTATTTGGTGCGAAGGGTCCAGCGGGATTTTTGGCTAAATTTACCGCCGCGATGGGAATTCTATTTGTGATAAATACACTCGTGCTTGCGTATTTCTATCAGCAAGATGCTAAATCTTCTGTCGTAGATCGCGTAAAGATTGAAGCAAATGCTACTAAATCCGTGCCAAACGCTGTCCCTGGCGTGCCATCCATCCCAGCTTCAGGCGCAAAGCCTAATTTCGCTCCGGCAAGCACCGAAGCAAATCCTGTAAATAGCAGCGAGGTAAATTCAACAGCTCCGAAGATCGAAGCACCCGCAGCTCCTGCTACCGATACAGCCGCAGCTAGCGCGCCTGCTCGGTCGCAAGCATCAAGTGATACCAATGCCAGCGCCGCTTCCGTAGATCAAAACACAACCAAATAAACTCTAAATTTTAAAATTTAAAAGCGCAAAATCCGCGCTTTTAAATGCTATTCTTATTTTTTTAACGCTATAATTCCGCAAATTTTATTTAAAGGATTTGAATGCTAGAAGCTATCTACAAAGAGCAAAGAGCAAACGGCGATCGAGCTATCGAGGCTTTGAAAAAGGACTTTACGACGCTACGCACCGGCAAGGTAAGCGTGGCGATCCTGGATCATATTTTCGTGGATTATTACGGCTCGCAGACTCCGCTAAATCAGGTCGCGACCGTCCTTTCGACCGATGCGGTTACGATCTCGATCACGCCGTGGGAGAAACCGATGCTAAAGGCGATCGAAAGCGCGATCGCAGCGGCGAATATCGGCGTAAACCCTACTAACGACGGCGAGAGCGTGAAGCTATTTTTCCCGCCGATGACGATCGAGCAACGCCAAGAAAACGCAAAAAAGGCCAAAGCGATGGGCGAAAAAGCAAAAATCGGCATTCGCAACGTCCGCAAAGACGCCAACGACGAGATCAAAAAGCTTGAAAAAGACAAAGCGATCTCCGAAGACGACGCCAAAAAAGGCTACGACGAGGTGCAAAAGATCACCGACTCTTACTCCGCCAAGATCGACGACGCAGTCAAGGCCAAAGAAGCCGAGCTTTTGAAGGTTTGAGCTGTGAATATAGAAAAAATCTATCGCGACTGCGGCGCATATCTGCGAGGGCATTTTCTGCTTTCAAGCGGCAACCACTCGGAATTCTATCTGCAAAGTGCCAAAGTACTTGAAGATCCGCAGCTAGCAGGACAGCTCGCAGACGAGCTCGCCGCTATCATCGAAAAAGCGGGCGTGGAGTTTGATAGCGTCTGCTCGCCCGCGCTGGGCGGAATTTTAGCGGGCTACGAGCTAGCTCGCGCGGCAAAAAAACGCTTCATATTTACCGAGCGCGTAGATCGCGTGATGAGCCTGCGCCGCGGCTTTGAAGTGCATAAGGGCGAGAGATTTATCGTCTGTGAGGACATCATCACTACGGGTGGCTCTGCTCTTGAAAGCGCGAGGCTCATCGAAAACCTCGGCGGCGAGGTCGTGGGCTTTGCCGCGCTTGCCAATCGCGGATTTTGCAAGGTCGCAAATTTAGCGGGCAGCGTCGCTAAGGCTGGCGCCAAGCTGCCCGCGGATAAGCCGTTTTTTGCGCTAGGCAATTTCGAGTTTGAAATTTACGAGCCCGCAACCTGCCCGCTTTGTGCTACCGGAAGCAAGGCGATCAAGCCCGGCAGTCGCGGAAACTAGGCGTCGATTTGCTGCTAACAAACCGCAACGAGATTAAATTTTATCCTCTCGGCTTTAGCGCGCCGAAATTTTAAAATTTAATCTAAAACGGATCAAAATGGCAAAACAAAAAGCTAAAATTTCACCGATTTTTCTGCGCGTGAAAGCCTTCGTCGTCGATCTTTTCATCATCGCGATGCCCCTATTCTACGGCGTTACCTATCTCGTCTTGGGCTCGAAAGAGGCTCTGTGGCGCAACCAGACCGCGATCGCGCTTATCTGGCTCGCATACGGCGCGATTTGCGCAGCATTTTACGCCTGCAGCGCCCAAACGCCGGGCTATAAGCTCGCGGGGCTTTACCTCATCGACGTTCGCAGCGGACGCAAAGCAAGCTTTTTTAGGGCACTAGCTCGCTTTGGATGCTTCGTGCTCGCGGGCTTTAGCGTCATCGGGCTTTTGATCTGCTTTTTTCGCAAAGACAGGCTCAACTTACACGACCTGCTAAGCGGGGCTGCACCCGTCGTGCGAAAGGATGCGCAGTGAGCGGGCAGATTTGCGGCATCGACGAGGCAGGGCGCGGCTGTCTTGCGGGACCGCTTTGCGTCGCTGGCTGCGTGCTGCAGCGCGAAATCGCGGGGCTTGCCGATAGCAAAAAGCTAAGCGAGAAGCGCCGCGAGGAGCTTTACGCTCAGATCATCGAAAATTCGCGCTACAAAATCGTCGAAATTTCAAGCGCACAGGTCGATGAGATCGGACTCAGCGCATGTCTAAGATCGGCGCTTGAGCAGATTCTCGCGTATTTTATGGGTTTTAGCGGACAGATCATCTACGACGGCAACGCAACCTTCGGCGTACGCGGGCTTCAGACGCTCGTAAAGGCCGACGCGCAAATCGCCGAAGTAAGCGCGGCGAGCATCCTTGCCAAGGTCACGCGCGACCGCACGATGCATGAGCTCGCGCAGCGCTATCCGCAATATGACTTCGCGCAAAACAAAGGCTACGGCTCGCGTGCGCACATCGCGGCGATCGAGCGGTACGGACTCACGCCTTTTCACCGCGCAAGCTACAAGATCAAATCGCTGCAACCCTCGCTGTTTGATTAACGCCGTAGCAAGCCTGCTTGAACGGTAAGGCAAAATCGCCGATTTCGGTTGATGCTCCGTCGGCAAACGACGCCGAAACTCATATTTGAAGGTAAGTTTGCCGATTCCAACCGACACGATAATCGTTAGTTTTTGCCAGGCGGAATTCACTTTTTCGCTATCTTCTCAGAATTTTAACCGCACTTTCGTATCTTGTAAGGGCCCGTATAAGGTCGAAATTTTATCTAAAACCGCAAGCTCGGCTCGCTCGCTTATCCGCGTCCGAATAAATTTTAAAATTCCGCGCAGCGTAAATTCAGCCCACGCGCCGCAATAAAGCTAAAATTTAAATTTAGCCTTGACGACGAGAAGGCATTGCGCTTTAAATTTAAAACTGCGCGTAAAATTTTAAATGAGATTTTGATATAAAAACTCGGCTAATTTTTAAAATTTCATCAAATTTAGCCGCGAGATGAGGTGCTTACTTTCTTTCGTAGAAGAGCGCGAGAAGATTTCGTGATTTCATTTTATTATTAGCATCCTCTTTTCCGTCTGCGGTAAGTGCGGTAAATTTAAATTTATCCGATAGACTTGCACTCTTATCATTATTTACGATGAAATTTAGCTCGATAGTAGCCTTTGACGGCGCTTTACTATCAAAACTTGCGTAATATTGTTCTGCGGTTAGCTGCGAGTAATAAACGGATTGCTTTAAATTTTTCATAACGTAGTTAATATCGCTTTCAATACTGTCTTCTTTCAATATCTCTTCTAATTTACTATCACAATCTACTAGCTTTTCTTCATCGTCAGATTTTATTTCGCCCTTAGCTTTGAGTACCTCTTGAAATTTGGCTTCGTTTAATTTGCAGTGCTCTTTTGCCAGCTTAAACAGACCTTGCGCGTCATAAGTCTTGCCTTTGTAAAAGATCTTAACGGTGTCTAAATATATGTCTATTAGCTTTTTTTGAGGTGATTTAAACTCATCTGCTTTTATGAGTTCCATATCCACGTCGCAGACCATCTTGACCGTCTTTAATCCGCCGTTTTCCTCTTTGCTCCACGCGATACTTTTGCATTTTTTCGAGCCCTCGATCGCCGTGCCGATACTCATAGACTTAAAATCGGGCAGAGTGTAGTTTTTCACGAGCTCTACTTCGTCCTCGCCACATCCTGCTAAAAACAATGCCGCAAGCACGGCGCTTAGCACATATTTCATCTTTAACTCCTTGAGGTGAATTTTTTAGAAAATAACGCTACTCCCCCCTGCTTAAAAACGGGTAAATTTAGAGCTTAAATTTTAAAATTTCGCTGCCAAAATTCTACGCTCTTAATCTACGAAATTCCGCGCGCAGTTTCGCGCACGAAGGCGGTAAAATTTAGAAATTTTAACCAAACTTTCGCTATCATCACCGCTTAAATTTCATCCAAAGGAAACCGATGTTTGAATGGATCGCCTCACCCGAGGCATGGATCAGCCTGGCGACGCTCACGGGGCTTGAGATCGTGCTTGGTATCGACAATATCATCTTTATCGCGATTTTGTGCGGCCGCCTGCCCGAGGCGCAGCGCGGACGCGCCCGTATAATGGGGCTCGCGCTTGCGATGTTCACGCGCATACTGCTGCTTCTTAGCCTAAGCTGGATCATGGGGCTAACCAAGCCGCTATTTAGCGTGCTTGCGCGCGATTTTAGCGGACGCGACCTCGTGCTGATCGGCGGCGGATTGTTTCTACTCGTCAAATCCACGCTCGAGATCCACTCCAGCGCCACGGGCGAGGCACACGAGCGCAGCGCTAGCAGCGGCAAGGCAAGCTTCGGCGGCACGCTCGTGCAGATCGCCGTTTTGGACATCATCTTTTCGCTCGACAGCGTCATCACCGCCGTGGGCATGGCGCAGCACCTGCCCGTGATGATCCTCGCAGTCATCATCGCCGTGGGCGTGATGATGCTCGCTAGCGGCGCGATCGCGCGCTTCGTGGACGCAAACCCGACGATAAAAATTTTAGCGCTTGCATTTTTGATCCTAGTGGGCGTCTCGCTGATCGCCGATGGGCTAGGCTTTCACATACCTAAGGGTTACATCTACTTCTCGATGGCGTTTTCGCTGCTGGTGGAGCTCATCAATATCCAGATCCGCAAAAAATCCGCCGCGAAATAGAGGGGCGAAATTTTGCGAGATCTGAAAGGCGCGAATGGGCTTTGCTAAATTTCTTTCGCCGCGACGTATAAAGCTTGCTCGCGGCACGGCCAGGGATTTAAAGCTAGAGCTCGCGGCTGCAGACACGGCGAAATTTAGCTTTACGCTGGAGGGTTTGCGCTTTGCGGGAAATTTGGACTTAAAAGGCGACGGACTTTATCTGCCGATACGCGAGGGCGACGAGCTGGCGGTGATATATGAGGCTTCGAGCTCAAATTCCGACCACGAAGCTTTGAGAGGCTTAAATTCCCGCCGCAGCGCTTTAAGCGGCGAAAATTCCGCGCCGCGCCCTAGCTGCGAAGTTCTAAACAGCGGAAATTCCACTGCCGCAAATTTAGACTGCGACGCACATAGCGATACCGCGGAAAGTGCGCGCCAAAATTCTGCGGTATCTGATTTAGTGGGCAAAGATCGCAGCGGTATAAATTCCGCCGCTTTGAGCCTGACTCACGAAGGCTTTAACGAGCAGGCGAACGCTAATACGGAACTTTATACTTCGAGTTTGAATTGCAAATATTTAAGCGGCCCCCTCTCTTTAAATTCTACTCGCGAGAGCCGTGGCGACGCTTTGGCAAACCCCGCCGCTTTCGCCCTTCCGATAGATTTCGTTAATCTAAGCCTAGGCGCGCAGCGCTGGAAGAACGCCGGTAGCACGGCACTCGCCGCGATATTCGCAGCCTTCGGCGTAGCGCTAGCCGCGATGAGCATCTACTGCATAATCTTTATTTTTGAAAAGAGCGATCCTGCGGTGGCGATAGCCCTGCCTGTCCTCGCACCTTTTGCGTATTGCAGCTTTAAGTTTATGCGAAGAGACTGGCGCGCCGCAAAGTTCGGGCGCATATTCGTAGCGCTTCCGCACTCCAAAGAGCCCAAGCGAAGCGGCGAAGCGGAGGGCTATGCTAGCGGCGTGCGCGTGCTGCAAAGCGGCGACGTTTATTATTACGGCTTCGCGCTGTACGGGCTATATTTATCGGGCGATAGCAAGCGGCGTATCGTCTCTGACGCGCTACGTGCGGATCAAAATTTAGCGGAGCTTGCGGACGGCGAAAATTGCATGAAATTTAAGAATTTAGACGCAGAAAATTCCGCAAATTCTACGAGTATTAAGAATTTTGCGAAATCAGTAAATTCCATAAGCTCTGTAAATTCTACTAACGCAGCAAATTCTATAAATTCCGCCCGCTCCGCCGAAGTCGCGGCGCCCGCTAAGACAAAGGATGCCTCGCAGAGCTTCGAGCTGCAAAACGGCGATATTCTTCGCGCCCGCTACAAAGACTACCGCGTAAGCGGACTGTGGAACCAAAGCCGCGGTAGCGAGCTCGGCGATACGCACAGCGGGCTTCGGCGCGTGATAGATTTTATCGCGAGCGTGGCGCTGCAACTCGGCCTGCGTCTAGGCGGCGCGCTCGTGCTGACGCAGCTCGGCGATCACATCGGCGGCTCCTTCGGCAACGCCCTAAGCTTCATCGGATTTTTGCTGCTGCTTAGCCTTATGCTTTGAAAGGCGAATTTCAAACGGCATCCTCGCAAAATTCTATAACTTCACGAAATTTCAAATTTCGCAATTTCGCAGAATTCCGCAGCGAGCGGATTCGGGTTTTAAATTGAGGGCGCAAATTCTAAATCCAAATCTCGTGCGGCATAAAATTTGCGCTATAATCCAGCAAAAATCAAAGATTGAAAGGAAGCCGCTTTGAAAATTTTAATCTCGTTTTTATGCTTATTAAGCTTCGTATTCGCCGAGACGGCGCCCGCTTTGGCGGGAGGCGCAAATAGCGCCCAAAAAGACCAAAGTCTAGAAAATTTAATCGCAAATTTAAGCGCGGCGCTGAAAGAAATCGATGAAGCTAGTCATCGCCCCGATGGTACGCCTTGCGAGAGCATAGTTAGGTTAAGGGCTGCGTTTATGGAGTTTTTACAAAACGCGGGCGAGATAGCACCTCAAATTTTAAAATCTTTGAAATTCGCGCCGGATATGGCGATCTCGCAGGACGGCAAGTTTCGGGCGTATTCGGTAGATATCAGCACCGGCGGCACGATGGGTGCGAACTACGTAGCATATCAATACGCAAGCGGCGGGCGAAATTTCATTATGGATTTTGCGGACAAGGGTGCACAGCAGCTGCAAGAATGCGTCCTTGGCGGCAGGCGGGATTGCGACTGCGGCGAATGGGCGCTTGATACCGCATGGGGCGGCGAGCGAGTGATAAAAATTTTTAAAGTTAAAGAAAATCTATATCTTGTTTACGGAGCATCAAAGGGCTCTAGCAAACTCGCAAGCGATAAGCTTAAGGCGGCAGAAGCAAGCGAAACGGGTATAAAAATGGTTGATATATTTCATTACGTCCGCTCATGCGGCGCAGATTGCGACTGCTCTAAGATGAGCTCTTTGGCGCCGCACGACTCCGCTCGCTTCGGCATAGAATATGATTTTTTCTCATACTTAAACGGCAGCGACGAGATAAAGAGCAAATACGCTAAAAGGACGTTTTTGACCTTTGAAAACGGCATACTGGGCGCTCTTAAAGTAAAATATAGTGATAAATACCCGGACGGCGAGCTTGTCGATGAATATCAATACTTTAAATTTGACGGCGAAAAATTTACGATAGAGAGTAAAATAATTCATTGCGAGCCCGGTAAAATTATAGAGGAGTTAGTCGCGCCCTCTAGCGCGCAGGGGCTTTGATGGGTACCGTGATGCTTGGCGGGTGCGCTAAATTTAAAGGCTTTGGGGCTGTAAATTTAAAGACGTGGGAAAATTTTAAATTTTTAGGCGCGCAGAATTTCGACTACGGAATTTTAAAATTTTAAATTTTAAGGCGTAGAATTTCACGGCACGAAATTCTATTTTCAGAATTTTAAATTTTGCGGTGCAGAATTCCTCGGCGTGAATTAAAATTTTAAATTTCAAAATGCGCGGAATTTTACGCGCCTTAAAATTCCAAAGCGCAAAATCAAAAAGCGGAAATTTAAAATTTCAAATTTTACGGCGCGTGAGGTCGCAGCACGGAGCGTGAAGCTATAGTGCGCGAGGCTGTGACACGCAAAGCTACGGCGAGCCCCGTCCGCTAGCTCCAAATTCTTTCGTTTAGTTTTAGGTTTTTTACGATCGCTAAAAAGTGCGAAAGCTCGCGCTTGAGCTGCGCGGCAGGGTCGCGGCGTAGCACGCTTTCGTCGATGTCGGGCTCGAAATTATCGCGCCCCGTATTTACGAAAATATAAATTTTGCTATCTGCGAAGCTAAGGCTAACGGGCGCGGCCACGGCGCCTGCGAAGCGCAAGAGCCTCCGCATAAAGGCGGGCGTTAGAATATACATCGTGCCCGCCGCGTCCTCGCAATACACGGCGAAGGCGGTGTTAAACTCCGCATCGTCCATATCTATCTTTTTTAGCCCGCCTGTGTTCGGCGCGCCGGCGCGAGCGGGAAAAATCAGGGTTTTGGCACTTATGCGTTTGTTAAATTCCGCGTAGAAAAAGGTGCCGAGGATTTCGCTTTCCGAAAATCTATTAAATAAACTTACGTCACAAAATGCGAACTTCACGCCGTCATAAACGCCCGAGACCCTGTCGTTGCCGCCTTTGAATTTATCTAGTCGAAAAAAGAGCCCCGAGAGCTTAAGCTTGGCGAGATCGATACTGCCTCCAATATCGTATCGATAGCCGAACGCCTTGAAATAAGGCATTAGATAGTGCTCTTTAAAAGCGCATTGAAATTTTACCGAATAATCTTGTTTAAAGCCTCTAAACAATACGAATAAGCTCGAAGCAGCCAAGATTAAAGTTATAATCGCGAGTAAGATATATTTGGAAATCGTGGGGCGATTTTGTAAATCGTTTAGAAATAGGCTCATAGCAAAAAGGCAGGCAGCATAGATTATCTTAGCTTTTATGGAGCTTTCATCGCACAAAACGGCTACTATAAGAACAACCGCGAATAATCCGATAAGAGACAACAAATCTGTCATCTCTCCTCCGTCGCGCAGTTTGCATACTGAAAACATGCCGTAAAAAAGTATGCACGCCGCCGCGAAGATCGTATTTCTTTTCGCCTTATACAAAAGCCCCAGTCTGATCTGCTCCAGCTCGCTTGCGCTCATCTCGCTCCTTTTAAATTTGAGATGGATTATGACGCTTGCGGGCTTTAAATTTGCTTACGAACGGCGACGAAATTTTAAAATTTAGACTTGGATAAATTTGCGATTAAATTTTAGCGGCGGATCGTCTAAATGTAGCGAAGGCGGAATCTTGGTAGAAGTTTAAGCGGCACGAAATTTTAAAAATTCCGTGCCATAAGAGAGATAAAATTTTACGGGCGCGCTTTAAATTCGCTATAAAATTTCACTGCGCCGAGTCGTAAAATTTCGCGAAACAAACGCCGTAGTTTATGCCGCGAAATTTAGGGCGCCCGAGCGGACGCCGCGAAATTTACGAACGCCCGCGCCGCAAAAGCACTGCGCGGACGCCGCTAGCAAAATTTAGATTTTTCTATAAGGCGCCTGACCTACTTCGTAGAAGTTGTTGCCCTCGCTATCGATCGCTACGATAGCAGGGAAATCCTCGACGGTAAGTCGCGCGACCGCCTCAGGTCCTAGCTCTGGATAGGCCAGCACTTCGTACTTTTTGATACTTTGGCTGATTAGCGCGCCCGCTCCGCCGATAGCGACCATATAGACGCAGCCAGATTTTTTCATCGCTTCGACGACGGCGTCGCTGCGGTAGCCCTTGCCGATCATGCCGTTGATGCCTACTTCGTTTATCATCGTAGGAGTGTATTTATCCATGCGTCCGCTAGTCGTAGGTCCCGCAGCACCGATTGCCTGACCCGGTTTGGCAGGAGTCGGCCCCAGATAATATATCGTCTCGCCCGCTAAGTTTACGGGTAGCTTCTCGCCGCGAGCGAGGGTTTCGGTTAGAGCCTTGTGCGCTGCGTCGCGGGCTGCGATGATGGTGCCACTGATTAGGACGTTATCGCCCGCCTTTAGGCTTTTTACTACGCTTTTATCGAAAGGTGCGGTAATTCTTTTAACTTCTGACATGATTTCCTCCTTATAGTTCAGCGTCGGCATGGCGAGCCGCGTGGCAGTTGATATTAACGGCGACCGGAAGCCCTGCTATGTGGGTCGGATACCACTCTACATTGACCTTAACGGCGGTATTTATGCCGCCCAAACCCTGCGGACCGACGCCCGTAGCGCGCGCCATCTCCAGTAGCTCATCCTCTAGCTTGGCGTAGCGCTCGTCGGGATTTCTGCTGTCGATTGAGCGAACCGCGGCTTGCTTGGCTAAAAGCGCCGCCTTATCCATCGTGCCGCCGATACCGACGCCTACGACCATAGGAGGGCAAGCGTTAGGACCAGCGTATTTAACCGCCTCTAAAAATACCTTTTTTACCCCCTCGATGCCGTCTGCGGGAACGAGCATTTTTAGTACAGATTTGTTTTCGCTACCGAAGCCCTTCGGGGCTACTTTGATCTTAAGCTTGTCGCCTGGGACGATGCGGGTATTGATGACCGCAGGGGTATTGTTTGTGGTGTTTTTGCGCTCAAAAAGCGGCTCTGCGACCACGGATTTGCGTAGATAGCCGCCTACGTAGCCGTCCGCAACGCCTGCATTGATAGCATCCTCCAAATATCCGCCCTCGATATGCACATCCTGACCGAGTTCGACAAAAACCACCGTCATACCGGTATCTTGGCAGATCGGCGCGACCTCTTTCGCCGCCAAATCGGCATTTTGTAAGAGCTTGCCTAAGATATCCTTGCCGATAGGCGAAGTCTCGTTCTCGCGCGCTTTCTCAAATGCCGCGCGCATATCTGGCGTGACGTGATAACAGGCTTTTTTGCAAAGCTCGCTGACTACTTTGGTAATTTCAGCCGCTTGGATCGTTTTCATGATCTCTCCTTGTATTGAAATTTTAATGGATTATATTCCGTTAAACTAAAAACTTAGTTTAAAATTTTATCTTCATTTAATAAATTTTAACAAAAGGCTAGAAAATAAGCGGTTTTTAATCTTTTTATAATAAAATACCGCTTTCCGAATTATCAAATACTAAAAATTTTGCGAAGAAATTTTAAAATCAAGGAAACCTATGAAAAAGAAAACTCTTGTGCTGCTCGTGGGCGCTTGTGTGCTTATAGGAATGATACTTTCTCTTGGGATTGCGGAGATGGTTCACCTTACGGGCACCGATAAATTCTGCGTATCCTGTCATACGATGCAGCCGATGGCAAACGCATTTCACAACGATGTTCACGGCGGCAATAACCCGCAAGGCTTCAAGGCCGATTGCGTCGCCTGTCACGTTTCTCATGAAAATACCTTTATGTATCTTTGGACTAAAGCTCTAACCTCCGCAAATGATGTCTATAAGACGGTCTTTACCGATGCCGATAAGATCGACTGGCAAGAAAAACGCAAGGAGCGAAATCATTTCGTTTATGAAAGCGGCTGTCTAAGCTGCCATCGAAATTTAAAAGAGCAGAATAATCAAGTAAATAAAGCTTGGCTCGCGCATAGGGATTATTTCGCGGGCACTACCGGCAAAACCTGCGTGCAGTGCCACGAAAACGTCGGTCACAAAAATATGGGTATAGAGATCACCAAATATTGGGATAAATACAACCGAGAAAATAACAAAACCAAATAAAGGAGAAGCAATGCTAAAAAAAGTCGCTATTTTAATAGCCTGTATCGCATCGTTTGCATTCGCAGAAATGCCCGCGCAGCATGCGAATATGTCCGCGTCGGACGCGAACGTAAGCAATTCTGTAAACGTTAGTCTTACGAAGAATTTAAAGGTAAATAGGCAGCTTACGCCGCTAGCTAGACGCTGCGTCGAGTGCCATGCCGAAAAAACTCCCGGCGTCGTTGCGGATTGGAAGATGAGCCGCCACGCTCACGTAGGCGTTAGCTGTACCGACTGCCACTCGCAGCCAGCAGATAGCCCTATGGCAGCTAAAGAGCCGCATCCGAAAGACACAGACAATCATATCTCGGTGCTAGTTAGCCCAAAAACCTGTGCTAAATGCCACAGTAACGAGGTTAAAGAGTTTGAAAACAGCGGTCACGCAAGAGGCGCTATGCAGATGCAAGCCAACAAAGGAATAGTTGATCTAATGTATCACTACGAAGGACGTGATATCCCTGATCTTAAACACGCGCCTGATATTACCGGCTGCTCTCAATGCCACGGCGGCGTCGTTAAAATGGACGAGCATAACAAACCTACCAAAGAGACCTGGCCTATATATGGCATCGGTACGGTTTATCCGGACGGTGGTGTAGGCGGATGCAAATCGTGCCACTCGGGTCATAAATTTTCGATCGCCGAAGCTCGTAAGCCTGCCGCTTGCGCATCTTGCCACTTAGGACCTGATCATCCGGATATCGAAATTTACAATAACTCGATGCACGGACACGTATTTAACGCCGAAGGCAATGAATGGAAATTTGACAGCGCTCCTGGTACTTGGGCGGTTCCTGATTACCGCGCTCCTACATGTGCAACCTGCCATATGAGCGGCGGTGTGGGCGATCTAAACTCCACTCACAACGTATCTCAACGCTTGAAGTGGAATTTGTGGCAGCCTAAGAGCAATCTACGAACCGGCGGTAATGAGACCGCGGTAAGCGAGTTTTTAAATACCGGCAAACTAAATGTCGGCAATCCTTTGGCGGGTAACTTAAACGGTCCTGAGGCAGCGCGTGCCGAGATGAAGCAAGTCTGCAAAGAGTGCCACGCAAGCACCCACACGAATAATTTCTTTGAGGTGGGCGATAAGCAGGTACTTCTATATAACGTTTACAACGACGAAGCGACTAAGATGCTAAAAGAGCTTAAGGAAAAGAAACTTCTAAAAGACGATCCTTGGGCGGATGCGTTCCAGCGAATCTACTATGTTTCATGGCACCACGAGGGTCGCAGAATGCGTCAAGGCGCGCTAATGGGCGGACCTGATTATTCGCATTGGCACGGCGTATTCGAGGTCAAAAATGACATCAGAGAGATGCGCGAAATCTACGAGCGCCGCATCAAAACCGGCAAGATCGAGGAATAATCCTTCTTAGTCTGCTAAATTTTGCCGGACTAAACAGATCAAGCTTGTAAGCCCCTGCACTTCGCAGGGGCTTTTTTGTTTGTATAAAATTTTGGAATTTTATTTTGTAATCCGCGCAAAGCCCATCGAAAATCGCCCTAAAAGCCACTACAAAATCACTATCTGATTATTTAAGATTATTGAGAATTTATGACGGAAGTAGCTGATAAATTAGAGTAAATTTATCTCTTTGCAATCCAAAATTAGCTACAATCGCGCATATCATTTAAAAGGAATTTTATGGACAAGCAAACGGCATTAGACTTTTTGAGACTTCATCAGCCGATGCCTGCGCAGCTTTCGGATCAGCTCGCGGCAGAGTTTCGCGCGGTGCGGGAGTTCTTGCGTGATAATCCCTGCGACGAGGCGCTTGAGCCGCTTTTGCGCTCGCTAAACGAGGGCGACGGCGCAGGTGAATATCCGCTCGTGGACGAGGTATTGGGCGCGGCGGACGATGCTGCTGCGGTAGCTGCGATTAGAGCGGTCTTGGAGGATCCGAGCACTGGCAGCGGAGCGCGATTTTGGGCGACGCTTTTTAGCGTGAGCTTCGTCCGTAAGGAGCTCATCGCAAGTCTGGAGACATCGCTTAAATACGCAAACGATGATTTGATCGAGCTTACGAAGGAACAGATCGAAATGTTTAAGCAGCTGGCGTAAAGCTAGCTGCGTAACTTATGGTTGCGCCTTGCTCACCAGATTGCGCCGCTACAAAGCAAATCCAAATTTATGAAAATTGGTCTAATTGCAAGCTGCTTTTAAATTTTAAAATTTTGCGGTCGCTTAAAATTTCTAGAGACGGCGATTATGAAAGAGACGCGCTTTGTTTTCTACGCGCTGTGGCAGGCGCCCTGTGCGAGGGTTGCTATCGGCAAAGATATAGCGTCGCCGCTAAGTGCGAGCGGCGCAGGCACCGCGAGATATGTATCTAGGAGGATAGAAATTTCACGGCGTCGTTTGAAGTAAAATTTTAAATCTGCGGGCTTGTGATAGAATTTAAGTCGTAATAGTGAAGCAGAATTTAATATGCGGCGAGTTCGCCGCTGAAATTTTAAGCTTGCGTCGCGCAGTGGTGAGATTTCGCTCAGTGCGATCCGTACGAAATTTTAAGCCGTAAAGATAAAGCGGAATTTCTCATGCGTGATTTTTTTGAGACGAAATTTTAAGTAATGAGTTTTAGGTGGAATTCTGAGGCGCGAGTTAGATTATAAACTAGCACCGTCGGTAGAAGATGCCACGTCTTTTTTTGCTCTGAGAACTCCTACCGCACGGCAAAGAATTTTGCGCCATTTTGCACTGCAGCTACGGATCTCGGCTATGCAGCGAGTAAGGCTGTGATACGCTATGCGACTAAGGATACTGCACTATTTCGCAAGCGATCTTGTAGCGAGATTAGGCTATGAGCCTTGACGCACGACATAGAAATTTGCATGGTGTGATCCGTGCAGGATTAGATGGCGCAGATTTTGCGCCCCTTATCTGCACCACTAAAAATTCTACTGAGCGGAGTTGTGATCTAGAAATTTTGCAGCGGCACAAAATTGCCTGGCGCGGATTTTGAGCTTGCGCGAAATTTTACACCGCTAGCATTCAAGAAGCGTAAAATTTTAAATTGCATGCCGCTTTAAAATTTTAAACTTATAAAATTTGAGCCGCGCTTACTTTTAAATCCTAATTATGCGCCGTGCTTGGCGATGAAATTTTAAAATTTTATTGCGCCAAGAGTAGCTCGATCAATCGGCGGGCGCAGCTAAAAACAAGATAGATAAAATGCATCAGCGCGTGAAATGAGGCTAAATTTAAATTGCTGGCTAAATTTTAAAGCGCGATTTAGACCGCTTGCGGGCGCTCGATCTTGGCTCTAAAATAGTTAAATTTAGTGCCGGCGCCCGCAAGACGCTTCGGCTACCTGATTTTTGCGGTGCCGAAGCAAAGTCCGTTTTTGTCGCACTGCATATTTTCGATTTGCGGATCCTCGCTTTCGCCACAAATTTGGATCATCTGATGCGACACCTCGTCCATTTTGGGCTCGCTGCAATGCGAAACGCCTGGCTTTGGCTGCTCAGGATTGGAGCAGCCGCATACAAACAGCGCCGCGCAGGCGAATAAAAGAGCATTTTTCATTTTAAATCCTTTTAAAAAATTTCGTAATTTTATCTTTGTAAAACTGAAATTTTGCGGAATTTAAAGCGTTTTGGCTAAATTTAATGCAGCTGCATCTGCAAATATAAATTTTCTAAATTTCGCGTTAGATACAAGGGGGGCGGCGTGCGAGGCGAGATTAAAATTTAATATTTGTGAGCGAGTTTTAAGACGCAGCTCAAATCGTTTTACGGAAAGATAAGATTAAAGGCGCACTAATCTTATCTATTGTTTTAAAATTTTTTACCGAAAGCCGCTAGAATTGCGCCCTTTAAACCAAAATAAGGAGAAAACATGGCAATGACGAATTACATGGAACTTTTGATGGCAAATCAGCCGTGGAATTTGATTTTATTTATGGCGGTGCCGATGGGCTTAGCAGAAGCGATAGTAGCGAGCGAATTTTTTAGCTTGTACCGCGCGCAGAAGGGCTCTTTGGCTCTAAAAATCAATAAATGCCTTAGCATCATTCTCGGCGCTTATTTTACGATATTAATCATTTACGTAGCGGTTAAAATTTTGCCCGTCATTCATTTGCGTGGTGCTGCGGACGCCTTAGCTTTGGCGGCATACGTAGCGGCGGCGCTGCCTGCGCTGGTGCTGCTACTTTTGGAACTCGGAGTTATCGCAAAAGGAGCGGAATTTAGAGCTAGGCTTAAATTTCATTTCTTGGCGCTGATTGTATTTTTGGTGCTAGGACACGTCGCGATGATTTTTGGAATGACCGATCCAGGTATGAGCGGCATGGAACATTCTATGATGGATCATGGCTCGATGAGTGGGATGAGCCACGATATGGGTTCGATGGAGGGGATGGATCATTCGCATATGAATCATGGCTCGATGGAGAACATGGATCACGGCGGCATGGATCACTCAAAGATGGAGCATTCACATTAACTTTTAGCATGCTCAGCTTGGGCTAAATTTTAAATTCTATTCCGCCGAGCTGCGGAGCTGAGATTTTATGTTTTAATTGCCTTTCGTCTACAAAATGCATATGTAAGCCCCTCTAAAATAGAATTTTACCGCCTTTCATATGCCGCCTGCGAGGCGGTAAAATTTAATATCAAGCTTATCACCCCGCCTTTTTACGTTCTTGTGATATTTTTATCCAACTTATGCAGGCGCAAAGCTCGCACATAGGTGGTTTGAGGTTTAGATTTGCGTGCAAACCGCTTTGGTATATTTTTTAACGTTAGTTTAATGCTAAATTTATATAATTTAAGCGAGTTATATTTTAAGAGACGATTAAGAGTAAAAAGTGCTAAGCTTGGAGGCGGATAGAGTATGCAAGATTGCGAATTATTAGACGTTTTATCCAATAAAAGGGTTCTTTGCCTAGAGGACGAGCCTGGGATTTTAAAAAATATAACCGAATCGCTACAGCTGTTTTTCGGCGAAGTAGTGGGGGTTAAGGACGGGCTGGAGGCGCTTGATGAGGCGATGAGCGGCTCGTATGACGCGCTGGTTTTTGATATCGGCGTGCCGCATATGGACGGGCTAGAGGTCGTTAAAAAGATTCGCGCTGCCGGCATCTCAGTGCCGATTGTGATACTTTCGAGCCACACCGAGCAGGAGTATCTGTGGCGGGCGGTGGAGCTTAAGATCACTAGGTATCTGCCTAAGCCGTACGACAAAAACGCCTTTATAAGGGCGCTGCAAGACGTCGCTGCGGAGCTGATAAATCACGCGCCAATATTTAGTATAAACGATGAGCTGAAGTATGATTTTGCCAAAAAGATCATCTACGTAAAAGACAGCGCCTGTCATCTTTCCAAAAGCGAGAGCAAGCTTTTGGAGTACTTCTTAGCGCGCAAAAATCAAACCGTAACCTACGAGCAGCTATTCGACTACATGTGGGAGTTCGAGCAGCCTAGTAAGGAGGCGATCAAGGCGATCGTCAAAGAGCTACGCCGCAAGATCGGCAAGGACGTGATCAAAAATTTATATGCGGTGGGGTATCTCTTTGAAGTATAAATTTAAATTTATCGTAGCGCTTTTCGTGCTGCTATATATCGTAATTACGGCTTTGGTTTTTAACTTCTACCGCGAGCTTGCGCTAAAAGACACGAGGCGCGAGGCGTTTTATATCCTAGATACGATGAATGCGGTGCGCGATTACGTCTCGACCGTGCAGCGCCCGCTAATAAACGAGCTTAAAGAAAAAAAGCTTCTAAGCGAGGATTTTTTCGATCCGAGGCTGATGTCCTCGACCTACATAACGCGCGAAATTTATAAAATTCAGCTCGCCAAAAATCACATTAACTACGACTACAAGCTCGTCGCTACCGAACCACTCAATCCCGAGCACGAAGGAAGCGAGTTTGAGAATGAAATTTTAGAGGGCTTTAAAGAAAACAGATATAAAGAATACTCCAGGATCGTCTATGATAAAGGTGGCGCCTCGTATCTTTTGAGCCTGCCGATAACAAACTCCCAGCCTTCGTGCACCGAATGCCACAGCATCAACGCAGCACCTAAAAAGATGCAAGAGCTCTACGGAGATGTGGGAAATTTCAAAGGCGGCCTAGGCGATACGATCGCGATGATAAGCTTTAAAATTCCGATAAAAAGCATTCTGCTATACCACACCAAAGAGTTTGTCGTTAGCGGCCTAAGCTTGCTTGTGGTGTTTTTGATCTGTATATTTTGTATCTATAAAATTCACAAAAAAAACGCGACTTTAAAGATGCAAACGCAGCTTTTACTGATAAATCAAAGCCGCCTCGCGCTCATGGGCGAGATGATCGGCAATATCTCGCACCAGTGGCGCCAGCCGCTATCGCAGATTAGCTCCACGCTTATAAATTTAGAGCTTTATAGCGAGCGGGGTAAGCTCTCAAAAGAGAGGCTCGAAGGCGGCATAAAAGACGCGGGCGAGCAGGTGAAATTTATGAGCGATACGATCGAAGATTTTAAAAATTTCTTCAATCCGAACATGCCGAAGAAAGAATTTAGCGTCAGCGAGGCGATCGAGCAGGCGCGTAAAATTTTAAACGCCTCGCTTAAAAAGCACGTAATCGACATAAGCGTGCGGATAGAAGAAAATTTTACGCTTTACGGCAACGTAAACGAGCTCATCCAGGTGCTAATAAACATCATAAACAACGCTAAGGAGGCGTTTTTGGACGTGCCTCTTAAACGACGCGAGATTAAAATTCGTTCGTTTTTAAAACAGGGCGAGCGAATAATCACGATCGAAAATAACGCAAGCTGCATAGACGAAGCGCGGCTAGATAAAATTTTTGAGCCGCACTTTACGACAAAACAGCAGGGCAGCGGGCTAGGGCTATACATGAGCAAGATGATAATCGAAAAAAACGGAGGAGGCATAAGCGCTGCGAATTCCGACGAGGGCGCGATATTTACGATTGCTTTTCGTTAAATTTAGACTTCATTAAATTTCTCCCTTTTTCACCCTTTTTTGTTGATATTATTTCGAGCGTAGAACTTTGCTAATTTAAAATTTCGATTTTCAAAGGAGGAGCCATGAAAAAATGGAATAAGATGCTACTAGGCGCGCTAGCCTGTATTAGCATTTTTGCCGCAGGAGCCTGTGCTGATGAAGGTATGGGGCATGAGATGGAAATGTCGCAAAAATCGCGCGACGTCATCGCAAATCCTAAGGGCACGTTGCAAAGCAGAGGCGTCATATCCTTGCAGGACTACGTCGTAGAAGAGCGAGAGATGTATGACTGGCTATTTAAAAATCACCCGATTTTTACCAAATACGGCGGTAAGACGGTCGGTAAGATGGATGTACACGACCGAGGTTTGGAGTGGCTTGCGGAAGGGCATGGATTTGACTTTTCAAAGGCTAGTAAAAGAGACGACGGCAAGGGCTATAGTTCTATGATGTATAGAATCCCTGCGGGCTCTTCGCTGCAATTTCCGAATAAATTCATAGGCCCTGAAAAATGCGGCGAGTGCCACCCTGCGCAGTATGAAACATGGAGCAGATCGCGCCACGCCACTACTATCCGCTTCCCGGGCGAGCACCCGGAGGTTAATAACAACCTAACCGATCCTGTATTTAGCCCGGATACGGCGTCGATCCTTCCAAAAGGTATTACCCCTGACGTAATTTATGCGACTGTGGGACATCTAAGGACAAAATTCGGCTACGTAGATGCATGGCTTCTACGCGGAACCTATCACGTAGAGGGCGGCTTGCTAAGAGATGGTACCGGTCAGATCGTAGCCGGCGGCAACCAATTTCAAAGGACTTGGGCGTTAAATTTAGATGACGAGACGGTTAAAAAGATCAAAAAGATCGTTCCGGAATTTCCAGGCACACTCGAAGAATACGGCGATAACGGCGGCTACGTAAGGGGTCTTGCGTCGTATGCGGCGAAATACAAAAAATCGATGTTTTTCCAAGCAAACAGCTCGTATTGCGAAGTCTGCCACCCATTCAAATTCGATTTTAAAACTAAAAAAGAATTCTATGCTGCTTTGGGTAACGCAAAAGAGCTTCAAAAGCACACTATCTCCAAAGGTATCACCTGCGAAGAGTGCCATGGAGCGGGCGGTCACCTTGACGGCGCTACAAATTTTAGAACCTCAAACTGCGAACGATGCCACCAAAGATTTAACTATAGCCCTGATTTAGCTCGTGCTAATCCGCTAAACAACGGAAATCCCGATCTATCTCTTAGCTCTAAATTTAAATCCATGGGACCAGGCTGTGGCTCTGAAGGCTCTCAATCATATTTTACCGCTCACTACGAGAAGGGTATGCGCTGCGTAACTTGCCACGATCCGCACGATAACACCGGACCGGTAGTTGGCGATAAAACCGTCAAGGGTGTAAATTACAACTCCGAGCAGGGCTATTTGAGCGCGTTTTATACAAAGCCTAAGATCACAAAAGAGTGCAAAGATTGCCACCAAGAGCAAGCCTACATCGCCGCAAGAGCCGATACGCATAAAGACAACACCTGCGCATCTTGTCACATGCCGTTTATGATGAGCTGCGAGAACTTCTACGCTATTCAGTTCCAAGACAACGCGGGATTTGATACTCAAAGAAGATCGCACATCTGGAAGATCGACATCGATCCTGCTAGAAAATCTCTAGTCGCAGGCGATGCCGCTAAAGGTCCAAGAGATGCGAAAGATTGGCACTTCCAAAGAAATAAAGATGGACGAAATTTCGTCGATCTTATGTGGTCGTGCGCACGAACATCTTGGGCGGATAAAGATATGCAAGATACCAAAGGCTGCCACAGCCCTGTCGTTTCCGAGCTAAAAGAGACGCTTCATTTCAAGAACCAAAAGCAGGTTTACGATGAGGTTATGGGCTGGCAAACTCCAATTAAGAGCGACTTCTCGCAAGTTAAGATCGGTATTCAAGGAATTTACTCTATCCTTGAGACTAAAAAGCTTAACTCCAGTGATAAAACTCGCGTCTATGAGCTAATCGAAAAAGCTCAAGACACCGTCGATCTTATCGAAAAAGACGGCTCATGGGGAATGCATGGCTTTAAATATACTAAGCAAAGGCTAGAAGCCGCTAAAGAGTATATCAAAGAGGCTCAAAGAATTCTAAATAATAATTTATAATTCTTTCGGGGTCGCGTAAGCTCGCGGCCCCGAAATTTAAAAGGCAAATGTATGCAAAAAAGACTAAAAATTTTCTTGCCTATTGTTTTGGCAAGCTGCGCGTTGGGCGCGAATTTAACTACGCAAGAACAAAAAGAATCTTATAGCATCGGAGCTTCTACCGGAAGCTATGTTTCAAACCAGCTGCATTCACAAGCCGCATTAGGCGTCAAGTACGACTTAGATGCGGTGATAGAGGGGTTTTTGGACGCTCTTAAAAAGCAGCAGAAGCTAAAAGATGAGGAAATTATTGCGCTTTTGAATCAAAGAGCCGATAAGCTAAATAAGATCGTAGAAACAAATTCCAAAGCGGAGCTTGATAAAAATTTAAAAGCGGGCAAGGAATTTATGGCGAAAAATGCCAAAAATCCGGACGTTAAAACCACGAAATCCGGTCTTCAATATGAAATTCTAAAGCTAGGCATGGGCGAAAAGCCAAAGCCTGAGAGCGTAGTAGTGATGAACTACAAGGCGTATTTGACGAACGGTAGCGTATTTGACGATACTTTCGCATCTAAAATTCCGGCGCATCTTTCTATGATAGGCTTAATCGACGGATTACGCGAGGGGTTGCTTTTGATGAATACAGGCTCGAAATATAAATTTACAATCCCTAGCAATTTAGCCTACGGCAACGTGGACGTAGATAGAATTCCTGCGGGTTCTGTGGTGATTTTTGAAGCAGAACTACTAAAAGTTTTAAAGCCCGGCGAGCTTGCCGATGCAGCCAAAAAGCTTAGCGAGAGCGAGGCTAAAAGCTTTCACGACGCGAATAAGACGAAATAGGCTTTGTCGGCATTTGATCGGAGGGGAATATGCAAAATAAAAGAAGAAAATTTATAAAATCGTTCGCCTTGGGCTCGTTCGGACTGGGCGCACTCGGCTATTCAAATTTACTCGCGCAAAACGATCCGAGCACGGATAAAAGTGCGCAAGATGTAAACGCAAGTGCTAAAAAGCAAGAGCCGAAAAAGCTGCACTACGGCATGATATTCGATCAAAATAAATGCGTCGGCTGTACCGACTGCGAGATCGCTTGCAGGAAGGTAAATTCGGTTCCGAAAGGTCAGATGAGGCTTTTTATCCAGGATAAAACCGATCCGCTAAATTTGAAAGAAAAGCGCTATGTTAGAGTATCTTGTCAGCAGTGCGAGGACGCGCCGTGCGTAAAAGTTTGCCCGACTAAAGCCTGCCACAAGGACGAAAAAACCGGCATCACGACGATGAACACCGATGATTGCATCGCCTGTAAATACTGCATCGTCGCCTGTCCTTACGATGTGCGCTTTATAAATCACGAAACAAGAGCCGCAGAGAGCTGCAACTTCTGCTTGGATACGAATTTAAAGGACGGTCACGAGCCTGCCTGCATCGAGGCGTGCAGATACGAGGCGATCGTATTCGGCGATCTAAACGACGAAGGCTCGCACATCAGCAAGCTACTTCGCGTAAAAGACAGCCTGCGAATGCATCCTGAGTGCGGCACGAAGCCGAGCCTGCGCTATATTCCTGCGGTAAAACTAGGGGTGTGATATGAACGGAGCTATAAATTTCACTGCGACCTTCTCGCACGGCGTGGAGTGGGGCTGGCCGATTGCGGTTTATCTTTTGCTAGCGGGTATGAGCGGCGGCGCGTTAGTAGTCGCGATCCTCGTCAAATTTTATAAAAAACAGACCGAAAGCACGCCGCTATTTAAGGCTGCGTCGCTGCTATCTTTCGTAGCGATCTTGCTCGGTATGGTCTGCCTGGTAGCCGACCTTGAGCGACCGCTTCTTTTTTGGAAAATTTTGATTAATTACAACTTCACCTCGGTTATGTCCGTGGGCGTGGCGGCGCTTTGCGTCTATATCCCGCTTAGCTTCGTAGCCTGCCTTTATGCGTTTGAAGCTGATCTTAGCGGATTTTTATCGCGCAGACTTACTTTTTTAAAAGGGCTTTTCACGCTCGTAATGAAAATTTTAAACGCGCTTCGCCCGCTGCTTCTTGCGCTTACGCTTGTTTTTGCGGTCGCGATCTGCGCCTATACGGGCTTTTTGATCTCGGTTTTAGTTAGATTTCCTATCCTTAATACAGCCGTTTTACCTGCGCTTTTCGTGGCGTCTGGCTTATCGGCGGGCATTGCGGGCTCAAGCCTGATAGCCGCGCTTTTCTTTAAAGCAGACCCGCACGGAGGCGATCTTAAAATTTTACACGCGGTCGAGTGGCCGGTTTTGGCGATGGAAATTTTACTAATCGGCATGATTTTTGTCTCGCTAGTAACGGGCAGCGACGTGCAAAAAGCCGCCAGCATCGCCTTTAACGAGGGATTTTATGCGAAGATGTTTTGGCTAGGCGTCGTGGGCGTAGGCTTTTGCGTACCGCTCGTTTTAAATTTCGCACTGGGCAAAAAGATCGCCCACACCGCATTTGCGTTCTACGTTAGCGCGCTTGCCAGCGTCATGGGCGTGCTGCTTCTTAGGATGTTTATACTATACGCGGGACAAACTTACGATATAATAATGTAAAACTGCGGAGGGTTAATGAGCGCGCTAAAAATATTAAAATTTTTCATCTCTTACAAGTTCGCGCTCTGCCTCCTTTTTATTCTAGCCGCAGGTGCCGGCGTCGCAACCTTTTTAGAGAGCATTTACGATACGCAAACTGCTAAAATTTTAGTCTATGAGGCGCGATGGTATGAGTGCGTCATGGGCGCTGCGACGCTGAGCCTGCTCGGCATTATAATTAAAACCAAAATGTGGCGCCGCTTCGGCTCCTTCGTCCTTCACGCGGCATTTATCGTCATCTTTATCGGCGCGGCGCTAACGCGCTATTTCGGCACCGAGGGCGTGCTGCACGTCAGAGCGGGCGAGAGCGAAAGCGAGATGGTGAGCGTCAAGCCATACTTGCAAATCCGCACGCAAGACGCGCTGTTTGAGCATCCGCTAAATTTAAGCCAGATCGGCGATAACGATTTTAGCTTCACGCAAAATATAAATTCTAAAAGCTTCACCGTCAAATTTGGCTCCTACAAACCCGCGCCCAAAGGCGAGCAGGGCACGCTTGCGGTAAAGGCGGGCTTTGAGGGCGGAAGCGAGCAAGAAGCGGAGCTTCGCGGCGGCGCTGGCTGGCTCGGGGAACCTAAAATTTTAAACTTTGACGGCGAGGAGATAATGCTAAGCTGGGGCTCGAAACTGATAGAGCTTCCGTTTGCGGTAAAGCTTTTGAAATTTAAGCTCGAGCGCTACCCTGGCTCGCAAAGCCCGTCATCCTACGCCAGCGACGTTGAAATTTTAAAAGAGGGCAAGAGCGCGGGGGAGCATGAAATTTATATGAACCACCCGCTAAGCTTTGACGGTTTCAAGCTCTTTCAATCCTCCTACGACACGGACGAGCTGGGCACGGTGCTGGAGCTTAACCGCGATCCGGGTAAAATCCCCACTTATTTCGGCTATTTTCTACTTTGCCTCGGATTTATCGGCAATCTTTTTACCGCCGGCAGCAGGTTTAAAAAGCTAGCTAAATTTATTAAAAACAACGCACCCGCCGCGCTTCTTCTAATCGCGCCGCTTTTTTTCAGCATTGAGCTTCGCGCCGCGGATGAAAACTATCTAGCAAACCTTAAAGCCAACTCGCGCGTTCACGCAAACGGCGCGTTCGCGGAGCTTTTGGTGCAAGATTACATGGGCAGGATCAAGCCGCTTAGCACCGAAGCAAGCGAGATCGTAAATAAAATTTCGGGCACGGAGGGGCTTTACGGCTTAAGCGCCGAGCAGATGATCCTAGGAATGAGCCTAAATCCCGCGTTCTGGCGCGATCAAAAGATCATTAAGATCAAAAACGACGAGATCAAAAAGATGCTAGGCTTGGCGCCACAGGAGCGATATGCGAGCTTTAATTCGGTCTTTGATGAAAACGGCAACTACAAGCTCGCCCACGCCCTGGACGAGGCGAATGAAAAAAGCGCCTCACGCCGCCGCGTGCTCGATAACGAGCTGATTAAATTCGACGAGCGGCTAAATATCGCGTATCTGACCTTTAGAGGGGTGTTTTTTAAATTTATCCCCGTGCCGAACGACCCGCAAAACGCGTGGCTCTCACCGAACGACGCCTTTGCGGATTATAGGATTACTACGCAGATCAAAGGCGTGCTAAACGACTATCTAAACGGCCTGCAGGATGGAATTTCGGATAATGATTGGGCTAAAGCGGACGCCGCACTTGCAGAGCTGAAAAATTACCAAAGAGCGACCTCGGCGGCTATTCTTCCAAGCGAAAATCGCGTCAAGGCAGAGGTGTTTTATAACAAAGCTTCGGTTTTCAAAAAGCTAGTTTATTGCTATATGATCCTAGGCGGCATAGCTCTAATATTGGCGCTTATCGGCGCGCTTTGCGGCAAGCGCTTCGCGCTCGCGCAAAAAATTTTATTCGCGGCCTTTGCTACAAGCTTTGCGGCACATACCCTCGCGCTCGCGCTGCGCTGGTACGTCGCGGCTCACGCGCCGTGGAGCGATAGCTATGAGTCGATGATCTACATCGGCTGGTCGGCGGCGCTTGCTGGGATCATATTTTTTAGAAAGTCCCTACTTACGCTAAGCGCGAGCTGCTTGCTAGCTAGTATCGTGATGTTGGTAGCTCACATGAGCTTCGTAAATCCGCAGATTACCAACCTCGTGCCGGTGCTAAAATCGTATTGGCTTAGCATCCACGTATCTGTTATCACGGCTAGCTACGGATTTTTAGGGCTTAGCTGTCTGCTTGGGCTTTTGGCTCTTGTTTTGATGGCGCTTAAAAACAGCGCCAATTGCGAGCGGCTCAACGCGCAGATCAGATATATAACGGCGATCAACGAGATCAGCCTCATCGTGGGGCTTTCGATGCTGACGCTCGGAAATTTCTTCGGCGGCGTGTGGGCGAATGAGAGCTGGGGGCGATACTGGGGCTGGGATAGCAAAGAGACCTGGTCGTATGTCTCGATCATCGTCTATGCGATCGTGCTGCATCTGAAATTTATCCCGAAACTCGGCTCGATCTATGTTTATTGCGTGAGCTCGGCGCTCGCGTATAGCTCGATCATAATGACCTATTTCGGCGTAAATTTCTACCTCACCGGCATGCACTCTTATGCCGCAGGCGATGCGCCGCAGATACCCGCGCCGTTTTATTGTATAATAGCGGCAATAATTTTAATAATCGCTCTTGCTTTTAGGGGCAGGGACGTAAAAACGATATAAAGGAGTAAATTTGAAAAAATTTCTAATAGCGCTGGTTTTGGCTGCCGCGGCAAACGCGGGCTTTATCAGCGAGGGCATTCAAGCTCAGCAAAGCGGCGATCATAAAAAACTCGCAGAAATTTACGAGCGAGCGTGTGGTTTGGAAAATAAAGCTTCGGGATGCTATAATCTAGCCGTTTTGTATTTTGAGGGTACCGGCAACGTAGAGAAAAATTTCGAAAAAGCTATTAGCCTCTATGAGAAGGCGTGCAGCGCTAAATTTGCGCTTGCGTGCAACAATCTAGGCTATGTCTACGAAAGCGGTAACGGCGCGGATCAAAATTTTACCAAGGCCGCGGCTTATTACGAAAAGGCTTGCAAAGATAACGAAGGCTGCACCTCGCTCGGACTTTTATACGCAAACGGCGCTGGGCTCGCGAAGGATGTCGCCAAGGCGGCGAGCCTTTATGAAAAGGCCTGCACCTACGGCGATATGATGGGCTGCAACAACCTGGGCTATCTGTATCTGAAGGGCGAGGGCGTGCAGCAAAGCTTCGCAAAGGCTAAAATTTTTTACGAAAAGGCTTGCGGCGGCGACATCGGCATCGGCTGCAACAACCTTGGCTATCTATACGCCTTTGGGCAGGGGGTAGGGCAGGATTATAAGCAGGCAAAGCAGCAGTATGAAAAGGCGTGCAACCTCGGTCACTTCGACGGCTGCAATAACCTAGCCATAATGTATGCCGAGGGTAAGGGCGTGAAGTCCGATAATGCCAAAGCAAAAGAGTTTTTCAAAAAAAGCTGCGACGGCGGCATCAAGATGGGATGCGAGAATTTGGAATTTTTAAATTCGATTAGTAAGTAGATTTAAAACATCAAATTTTTAAGGAGATAGTATGATTTTACGTTCGTTTTTAGCTTCGGCTGCGCTCGTTGCGTTCGTTTTCGGTGCCTCGATGGACGGGGCTAATAAGCCGGCAAAGCCTATGTTTCAAAGCGTGGATCCTAGCAAGGCTACGCTCGTAGGAAGCGGCGAGGGCAAAGAATACTGCGCCGTTTGCGGAATGAGCCTGGTAAAATTTTATAAAACCAACCACGTTTGGAACGGCAAGCAAGTAGCTTCTCTGCACTGCTTGTACGAGATTACGGAGGGAAAAATTCCAAGCGATGCGCAGGTCGTCGATACGAAAAATCTAAATTTGATCGACGTAAATAAAGCCTTTTACGTCGTAGGTAGCAAGGTCAAAGGCACGATGACGCGTAATAGCAAATACGCCTTCTCAACCGAAGCCGACGCGAAAGAATTCCAAGCCGAAAACGGCGGCGAGATAGTGAACTTTGCCAAAGCCTACGAGATTGCGGGACAGGACTTCGCGGGCGATAACAAGATGATCAAAGCCAAGCGTGAGGGCGGCGTTTACGCGCACGGTAAAGAATTTTACGAAACAAACTGCGCTAAAACCGAAGCGAAAAACTTTAAAGCCATCTCCGAGCTTAAAGCTCATCTTAAAAAAACTTGCGACGCAAAGGGCGCAAACAAGGCACCTGACTACGACAAGCACATACAAGCCGCCGCGCTGTATCTATGGGATGCACCGGCAGATTTAGGCGGCAGCGACAAAAACGCAAAAGCGAAAAAGCCTGAAAAGATCGTCGTACCGGAAGGCGCTAAATGCCCGGTCTGCGGCATGCTAGTGGGTAAAAACCCTAACTGGGCGGCGATGATAGAGGTTGAGGGCGGCGAGAACCTGTATTTCGACGGCGTAAAAGACTTGATGAAGTACTACTTCGAAAAGGGAAAGGGCTTTGATAAAATTTTCGTAACCGACTACTACAAGCTACATAAGATCGATGCTAAAAGCGCTTTTTACGTGCTCGGCTCCAACGTCTTAGGGCCGATGGGCGACGAACTCATTCCATTTCAGAGCGAGAGCGCGGCTAAGACCTTCGCTAAAGATCACGGAGGCAAGAGCGTACTTAAATTTGATGAAATTCAAGAGAGCGTAATAGAAGGGCTATGAGGCTCATTTGCGCTTTAATGATCTTTTTTGCCGCCCTTTACGCGCTCATTGCGGTGCATTATGTAAGCTTTGATCGCGCAAAGGGCGAGCAGTGTCTGCAAAAGCTAGCGCGCGAGATAAAGGACGTGCGGCTCTCAAGCAGCTTTAAGAGCAAAGCCTACGCGGAGTTCGTCTATGATAAATAAAAATTTTATCGACTACTCCGTAACTCTGCTGCGAAAAGACAGGGCCGATCACGCTTTTAGCTTCGCGATCTTTGCATTTATCGTTTTTATTTTAAGCTCGGTGCTTTTTACCTCGGGCTCCATTCAAAACGATCTTGAAAAGGTCATCAAGCTCAGACCCGACATCGTAGTAGAGGCTCTGCGCGCGGGCAAACGCGATCTGATGCACGACGGCTATATCTACGACATCTCCAAAATCGCGGGCGTCAGCGAAGTGCAGGGCGCCGTAGACGGGATGTATTACTTCGCTCAAAAGCGCGTTTGGTTTCATATCGTAGGCGACGAAAGCCTGAGCGAAAACGAAATGGTCGTAGGCGAGGGGGTAAAAGCGGCGATGGGCGAGTGGTACTACGAGGATGAGTTTCACTTCTTAACCGAACAGCGCCTAATCGCGATTAAGATCAATAAAATTTCGCCGCACGAAAGCAGCATCGTCTCAAACGACGTGATCTATCTCAACCCCGATACCGCGCGCGAGGTGCTAAGCTTGAAGGAGGGCGAATACACCAAGCTCTACGTAAGCGTGCCCAACCCCAACGAAGTAAGCGAAGTGGCGCTTAAGATCGTAAATTTATACCCCAACACGGAGGCTCTTAGCGCGGAGGACGCGGTAGCCGAAGTGAGGCATCTGTATTATTACAAGGGCGGGATCTTTATGGTGCTTTACGCCGTGGCGATGATCTCGTTTTTCATCTTGCTGAAAAATCAAATTTCGCTCGCATACGGCGAGAAGAAAAAGGAGATCGCGATCTTGCGCAGCATCGGCTTTTGCATAAAGGACATCATCGCGATGAAATTTATTCAAAATTTCATCGTCTCGCTAAGCGCCTATCTGCTCGGCGTCGCGGGCGCTTATGCTTATGTTTTTATCCTGGACGCGCCGCTTCTGCGCGATATATTCTTAGGCGGCGAGCTGCGAAATTTCATCACCTTTACCCCCGCGATAAATTTCAATATGCTCTTTTTGATCTTCGTCTTTAGCGTGATCCCGTTTTTAGCCTTCGTCATCATCCCATCCTGGCGCATCGCTATAGGCGATATGAGCGAGGCGGTCAAATGAGCAAGATAGAGATCAAGCGGCTTTTTAAAATTTACAACGAGGGCAGGGCGAATGAATTTCGCGCTTTGAAAAATATAAGCTTAAGCATCGAGGAAGGGCAGATCGTAATCTTAAAAGGCGTTAGCGGCAGCGGCAAAAGCACGCTTCTATCCATCATAGGCGCGCTTTCTAAGCCGAGCAGCGGCGAGGTTTTGGTGGACGGCGCAAACGTCTCCAAGCTCGCTGATATCGAAAGCTCCGCGTATCGCCACAAAAAAATCGGCTTCATCTTTCAGTCTTTCAACCTGCTTGAGGCGCTTAGCGTCTATAAAAATGTCCTTGCGCCGCTTAGTCTTGAGCGGCTGGGCGGAGATGAGCTTGGTGCGCGCATAGACGAAGCGATGCAGATCGCCAATATCGCGCATAAAAAAGATCAGATCGTCTCTAGCCTTAGCGGCGGCGAGAAGCAGCGCTGCGCTATCGCAAGGGCGCTCGTGATGAATCCGCAGATCATCTTAGCCGACGAGCCGACCGCAAATTTAGACAAGCAAAACTCGCTCGGCTTTATCGAAATGCTTTCAAAGCTCAAAGAGCTTAAAAAAACCGTTTTGATCGCGACGCACGACATACTCTTCGATGAGCTAAGCTTCGTGGATCGATATGTGTTTTTAAAAGATGGAGAAATTTCTGCATGAGCGTATTTTTATCAGGCAGTGTGATCGCGTTTTTGGCCGTGGAGCTGATCGTAATAGCGCTGATGGCGATCTCGCAGTTTCACATCGTGCGGATCATGCGTTACTGGGACTTTAACGCCACCTCAAATTTACAATACGCCCTGGAGAAAAGAAACTATCTCATAAACACCATTTTGTTCTTCACGATAGCGTGCAAGATCATTTTGTTTATATTTTTCGCGCTCTGCCTAAATGAGCTCTCTTCGGTCGTGCCGGGCGCGATGTGCTCCGCAGGCGTCGTGGGCTCGAACCGCTACGGCAACATCCTGCTGCTTTTAAAAATTTTACTGATCTTCGGCTTTGGACTCTGGCTTATTTTAAACAGCCTCGATCTTAAAGCGGGCAAATTTCCCTATCTGCGGCGCAAATACCTGATCTTTACCATCCTTTTTACGGGCGTTTTGGCGGAGTTTATTTTAGAAATTCTATTTTTTACCAATATCCCGCTGCGCGTGCCGGTGTTTTGCTGCTCGGTCGTATTTCGCGCGCCGAAGCTTCCGTTCGGCTACACGCAGGCGCTTTTGGCAACCTTTTTCTACGCGATATTAGGCGCCATTTTGATCTTAAATTTCTTAAAGCAGTCGATGGCGAGCTTTGCTCTGAATTTGCTCTTTTTGTTCGTCGCATACTACGCGATCACCTATTTTTTCGGGCTTTACGTTTACGAGCAGCCCAATCACAAATGCCCGTATTGTATGCTTTTGAAGGATTATTACTTCGTCGGCTATGCAATCTGGGGCTCGCTGTTTTTGGGTATATTTTTCGGCATCGTGCCCTTTTTAACGGAGCTCATCACCAAGCGCGCCTACACCCACCTGCTTAAATACTCCTCGTTCTGGCTAATTCTAAACGCGCTCATCTGCAGCGCCTATGTCGTCAAATACTACTTCGTGCGGGGCGCGCTGCTATGATTAAGAAAATTTTTGCCGCGGTTTTGCTCGCTTGCGTGATGGGGCTGCTCATATCGTCCATGGATATAGCCGAATCCAAAATTTCCGTGCGCCACGGCAATAAGGATAAGCAGCCGCTGCAGATAGAATTCGGCAAATATCTATGCCACGAGAGCGGCACGGTGATAAACGATCTGTACAACACCGCTCAGGCCGTTATGCCAAACGGCGATACATATTTTTTCAACGACATCGCAAACGTCTTCATGTGGCTGATGCGGCAAAAAAACAAAGATGAGATTGTGGTGTGGGTTTATTCGCAAGACACCGAAAAATACATCATCGCCAAGGACGCCTGGTACTCGCGCGTCGAGATCACGCCGATGGGCTACGGCTTTGGCGCGTATGAGTTTCACAACTACGGCAGGAGCGACTACTACTACGACGAGATCGTGCTGTGTGCCGCTCGCGGCGAGACGCTGCTAAATCCGCTCATCAATATCCTGCTATCTGAAAATAAAATTTAGCCTCGCGCCATATCGGAAAATGAAATTTAGCCCCGCTATGGATGGGAAATAAAATTTAACCCTACGGCGGATATGAAATAAAATTTAGCCGTGCGGCGGGTAGAAATAAAATTTAACTCCTCAGCGGGCATGACTTGTCGCAGATACGGCCTGCCGCTTAAATTTTATCCGCGTGCGGCTTGAATTTTACCCGCGCCCGCACCTTTTATTAAATTTTACCCGCTGCTGTTTTCGTTAAATTTAGCTCGCGTCCGAGTTTGCGTTCGCTCGCAATTATTAAATTTGCTCGTATTTGCCCGAGCTCGCGCCCATTCGTATTCATTAAAATTTATCCCGCTTGCACCCAAACTCTCACTCGTCCGCTCTTATGGAATTTAGCTCGCATTGCCTGCTCGCATCGGCTTGCTCGTTAAATTTGACCCACCCGCACCGCTTGCTTGTATCAGCCGCTTCGTCTGCACCGCCGATTAGTTTAAAATTTTAAGTCGTACTCGCTCGTTAAAATTTTAAATTTACCCGCCCGCTTAAAATTTCATGTTTGTCCGTATGCTTCAAATTTCAAAGCCGCGCCGCGCTTTTTAAAATTCCAAGCCGCAACGATACGCGCTCGCTACATAAATTTTATCTCGCACCTGCCGCTTGCGTTAAATTTAGCTCGCGTCTTTTTGGACGTCGCTGCTCGCGCGATCAATAAATTTATATCAATACGGGCGCCGAAATTTTAAGCTATAATGGTGCTAAATTCCACATTAAAGGAGCGAAAATGAGCGAAATTTTAGATCAGACGCTGGAGTGCGCGAAAGAAATTTTAGGAGCGGAGGCACTGGATTTTAAGATCGAGCGCGCGGTCGTGGGGCTGTTCTTTAGCGGCGTGAAGCTGCAAGGAGGCGCGTGCGGGCTTAGCTATACGCCGCTAAAGTCCCTATCAGGCGCCGTTTGCTGCCCCTCGCAAGCAAGCGCGATGCCCGATTCAGGCAATATCGCGGGCAAAAGCGTGCGATATCTGCTGCGCGATCTGGGCTCCGCCGCGCCGCTTAAAAAGACGCTCGCGCTCGCCGCGCTAAATGCGCTTGGAAGGGCGTGTTTCGATAAAATCCGCGCGGATTACGACGTGAAATTCGGCGCCGATCCCTTTGAGCAGCTGCGGATCGAGCGCGGCAGCTTTAGCGTCGTCGTGGGCGCGCTGGTGCCCTACATCAAGACGCTGATGAAAAAGGGCGCGGATTTTAAAATTTTAGAGCTTGATAAAAGCACGCTCAAGCAGGCCGAGCTGCCGTTTTACCTACCTGCAAGCGAGGCTGCAAGCGTCGTGCCGCGCGCAGATAACGTGATAATTACGGCTACTACGCTCATCAACGACACGCTGGATGGGCTTTTGCGTCTGAAAAAAAGCGGCGCCAAGCTCGTGCTCGTGGGGCCTACCACGCCGCTACTGCCGCAGGCGCTGTTTGAGTGCGGCGTGGACTTTGCGGGCGGCACGCTCGTGCGGGATGCGGACGCGGTGCTCGACATCATCGCGCAGGCAGGCTCGGGATATCACTTTTTGGGTAAATTTGCCGATAAAATCACGATTTGCAAGGGCTAGGGCGCGGATTGAAATTTTAAAATTTAGCGCGCAAAGGGCTTAAATTTAAAGGAGAAAAATATGCGAAAGTGCGTCTATATCGTGCACGGCTACGATGCTTCGCCTAAAAGCCATTGGTTTGCCTGGCTCAAAGGCGAGATCGAAAAATCGGGCGCGAGGGCGGAAATTTTAACGATGCCTACGCCTGCGAATCCGAGGCTTGAAGAGTGGCTGAAAACTCTACGCGAAAGCGTAAAATTTGAAGGCGAAGTCTATTTGGTCGGACACAGCCTCGGTTGCCCTACGATCTTAAATTTTTTGCAAAGTAGCGCTGCAAGCGGCGCAGTAGAGGGCGTCGTGCTGGTCTCGGGGCTTGCAAAGCCGCTTAGCGATCCGCAATTTAAAATTTTAGACGAGTTTATGGATAGGGACTTTGATTTTGGGCGCATAAAAGCCGCCGCAAAACAGCGCGCGGTAATTGCTGCAAAGGACGATTATATCGTGCCGTTTAGCTTCAGCCGCGAGCTAGCGGAGCAGATCGGTGCTAAGTTTTACGAAGTGGAGAAGGGCGGGCATTTTTTAGACAGGGACGGCTTTACGAAGTTTGATCTTGTGTATGAAATTTTAGAAAAAATGATGAAACCAAAGGGCTAGGCTTCGGGCAAACGCGCCCGCGCCCGCGCCCGCGCCCGCTAGCCCGGTTTTTTTGCATTTGAGTTCGCCGCTCGCATTTTTCTCTGCCAAAGTTCGGATTTGCTTTGCGGCTAAGATAGGGGTCTCGTCTTTAGCCCGCCGAAGGCTTCGCTACCCGCACAGATAAGCCCGCGGCGCAATCGCCGTTTGCGAGGTGAGCTCCGCGCGGTTTTAAAATTTTCAAGCGCCGCAGCGACGATAAGCGCGTTTTATATAAATTTCAGAACGCAGCGGCTAGTGAGAATTTTATCCGTTCGCAAAATTTTGCCCGCAGAGAAATTTCGCGCCCAGCTCGCGCGGGCTAAATCCGTGCCTAAGCCCGTGCTGCGCGAGAGATAAAATTTAGTGGGCGCGAAAGGCGCATAGGTCTAGCTTTCCTTTTCGTTAAACATGTATGAGATCACGAAAACGAGCAAACAAACGGGCGCAACGATAACAAACGCTATACTCCAGACTGCCGCACGCTCGCCCCAAAAATACCCCGCCGCGAGGCACGTCAAAAACCCGCCGTAAAAAGCGCCGAGCGATAAATTTTCTACCGCAAAAAGCAACAAACTAAAATTTGGATTTTTTATAAATAGCTTACTTGGCTTAAAGTTTTTATACCCTTTTAAACAAATACCAAAGCAGCACGCAAGCCAAAATCGCAAATATTGCCGCAAAAACGGCAATCCTTAGCGCGCCCTCAAAAGGCAAAACCGCCAAAATCAAAGACGCTGCCCACCAATCAAGCAAGAAAACCATCGGCACCGCCAGCAAATACCTCGCCGTCCTGTGAAATTTATACCTTTGCTCCGCACTCACTATATATTGCGCACTCCTTGACATTTTATCATGGCATAATCTGCCAATTCTTTTATCATACTCTCAACACTTTTGTCTATATTGGTTTTAGTAGTGCCGCAGTTATCAAATTCTAAATAGCTAATATTTTGTTTAAGATCTGATTTATGGTTCTCATACCAACTTAATTCTTTATTTATTTGCTCCATAAATTTTTCGTTATCAAAAAGATAGATGTAGGTAAAAGCCAATTTATTTCTATCTAGAATTATGCCATCTCCATTATATAGATAATACTCATGCTCGCCTACCAATTGAATTATCGGAGTAGTAAATCCCGCGCTATTTTTATCTAAATTTACGCTTATAAACTCTGGCTTCAAAACAATAGGCTTTAAATTTAGTAATTCAAAATAGATATATCTTGATTTGTTATAAGAGATATTTCTATCTCGGTTTATTTCCAATACTTTATCATACGTTATTTTATTGCCATATCCATAAGCAGCGTAATAATTCAGCATTTTATTATAGATATCTCTACATTCTTTGATGCCCTTAAATTTTTTACAATCGTTACTCCTCATCGTATAAAGAATTATTTTGCCTTTTTCTAAAAAATCCAAAATCGCTCTTTTATACAGCTCCTCTTTGGGTAAAATTCTATCCTCTTTTAAGCAGTATCCCTGCTTGTATTTGTCGTAGTCGGAAAGGGAAACTATCACAAAGCCTCGTGAAGTGGAATAATTGGGGATTATACGGATAAATGCGGCGCAGAGTATTATTATAAGAAACAGCACTGCGGCTAGGATTTAAATTTAAGTTTGCGAAATTTCATAATGATCCTTTAAATGCCGCCAGCGAAGCAAACGCATACCTCGCCGTCCTGTGAAATTTATACCTTTGCTTCGCATCCATCGGTCTTAAGTCCCATAAATTTTTAATAAAATTCATATTAGAGAATTTAGCGCCTCTCTATATCTCTACCGCCCAAATAATATTCTTCCAGCGGATAGTTTATATTGCCGCAGTTATCAAATTTAAAACCTTTTCCAATACCGACTACGGCATTTTTTCTCTTTTTATAATACTCTCTAGTAATGTCAAAATTTGTTACCAAGTCATAAATATACTCCGAATGGTTAAATTGCATATAATTACCGTTAAATATAGCAAATTTATCAAGAAACAAAGTGCCTGTGACTTCTTTCTCGCCACCGCCAACCCTAACTATCGGTCTGTCAAATCCAACGCTCGTATCTTTCAAATTTATTTTTAGATATTTCTTTGGATCTGTTTTTTTAGCCTTTAACTCTTTCATCAGTATCTCCTCGGTCGTTTTTCCCTCTTCGTAATATTTTTCTAATACTTCAAAACAATTTGATAAGTTTATATTTTCTAGTTCATAGTATGCAACCTCGTATTTACTGGACCAAAGACTACCGAAGGTTTTTAACCTATAATCATCAATCATCCAATATAACTTTACGTCATAGTCCAAATATGCCCCTGCTACTCTTTTATACAGCTCCTCTTTGGGTAAAATTCTATCCTCTTTGAGGCAGTATCCTTGATTGTATTTGTTGTAGTCGAAAGTAGAAACTATCGCGAAGCCTCGTGAAGTGGAATAATCGGGGATTATACGGATAAATATGGCGCAGAGTATTATTATAAGAAGCAGTGTACCCGCCAAGGCTTTAAATTTAATAGACCTGTAGAATTTCATATCAGTTCTTTTCTATCCATCCATTCGTTAGAGGCTAATTCTTTCGGGCCCGGAGGAGTTTTCTTCTTCCACAAATAATAACTTAATATATCGGCGCCGTAATTACCCTCTAATTCTAATCTTAGATCAGTTTCTTTTTTGCTCATCTCTTATCCTTTTTCGGTTAAATTCGTTAAGATAAAGCTTCAACTAACTTTATCCGCCGTGAATCCACATATCCAGCTCCTGTTCCGCCGGGGCTTTGATATCAAAATCTATATTTCCGCAATTATCGTATGAGAATTTACGTCGCAAATGTTTCATATGAGTATAAGCCAAGACTTCGTTAAGGCTTTCTAAGTTCTCATATCCGTTTTTTATTCGTATTAAATTTTCTTTGCTTTTGATTTTTGTTAAATCTTCTTTATTGTTAAGCTCGATATACCAACTTATATAACCAGGTCTGGCATAATTCACAAAAAATTTATTCTCTTTTATTAAAAATGATTTTTCTAAAAACATTTTTCCACCATGAAGCGGATTTTTCTCTTCGGACAAGATGATAGGCTTTTTAAAGCCTAAAATTTCATCCTTATATACGAAATATTTGGATAGATCGGAGATATCTATTTGCGTCTTGTCTTTTATCTCATAATCAAAACTCTTTCTATCGGTATTTTCAACTAAAAAATCAAACCAGTTTTCTTCATTAAAATCGCCGATTAGATAGAGCTTGGAGATGCGCGCCGTATAAAAACTATGGCCGAAATTTTTTATATCGTGCTCATCGATAATGGTATTTCGCAGAATCTCATAGTCGTGATATTTTTTAAAATAATTTATAGCGGCATTTTGAAGTAGCTCTTCGTTACTCAGAATTCTATTCTCTTTTAGACAATATCCCTTTTGATATTTGTAATAGCTAAAAATAGTAACTACGCAGGAGCCTTGCGAAGCGGAGTAATCCGGCACGATGCGGATAAACAGGGCGCAGAAAAGTAGTGCCGCGGCTAGGATTTTAAATTTAAGTTTGCGAAATTTCATTACGATCCTTTAAATGCCGCAAATGAAATAAACGCGTATCTAGCCGCCGCGTTAAATTTATACTTTTGCTCCGCATTCATCGTCCCGACCTTTTTAAATTTGAGATAAATTTTAGCGACGCTCAAAGTTTTCTGCCTAGCGCCAAAACCTCTTTGCATCGCTAAATTTTATATCTCGCGCTAGCCAATTTTAAATCGCCGCAACATTTAAATTTTTGGTTCTCGCGACGCTTAAATTTTACTCGGCGCGGCGCGTAAAATTTAGCGACGCGGCGCCAAAAATTTCAGATAAGCTCTAAAGCCACGCCTTGGTTTTACGCCCGCAAAATTTAACCGCACCGCAAAAGCTACTCCGCTGCGCAAAATTTAACCGCGGCGCGCCAAAGCTCGTTACTTCTTCGGCTTGCTTAGCTCATAGCCGAAGTGGATCTTTTTGCTCTCGCCCGGCTTTAGCTCGAAGTCCCAGCTAAGCAGTCCGTCCTTGCCGAGGCTGCTCTGCTCGGGCGAGTTTTTCAGCGCGACCTTTACGTCTTCGTGCGTCGAAACGGGCGCTCGCTCTTGCAAAACCACGTTCCACGCGCGCTTGGAGGTGTTTTTGATCTCGTAATCCCAAGCCATGGAATTTTTACTTTCGCCGCCGAAAAATGAGTTTTTCGTGAAGTTGTTCGCCTGCTCTTTTTTAACTTCGATCAGGCTGTTTTTACCCAGATACGCCGTAGCCTCCGCGTTCGCGGCAAAGCCTAGATGCACGAGCCCGATCTGCACGCCGTCGAGCTTTATTAGCGTTTCGCTCTCCTCTATGTTTCTTACGGGGCTAAATTTAGCTCGTACGTAGGCCGCCTCGCTGCCGTAACCGTCGATGAGTAGATCAAATTTCGCATCCAGACTCTGTTTGTCGAAGCTAAACTCGCCCGCCTCGCCCGCTTTGAGGCTTACGCCGCTGATTTTCCACACCTTTGAGAGCGAGCTTTCGATATTCGCGCCCGTCCTTGCATACGACGATCTAGCCTCCATCGCAGGCGCGACCCTATCCATAGTCGCCTCCTCTAGCATCACATCCTTTTTATAAGCCGCTGCGGGCGCCGGTCTTGCAGGCTCGCCCTCGTACCACGGATAAAACGGCTGCGGCGCAGTCTGCGAGGAGTACTCGTAAGGATACAGCGCGATCGTTAAATTTGCTAGCTCCGCGTTTAGCGGATTTTGCACCGAGATCTTTTGCGTGACTTCGATTTTGCCGCTTGTAAGATCTGCCGAGAGCTCGTTGTGCGTGTAGGCGCTAACATCGACGGGGTAGCTTATTTTTACAAAGCTCGGATCGCAGCCAAAGTTCGCGTTTAAGCGGCGCTCGTTTTTGATCACGTATTTTGAAATTTTCTCTTTGAGCTTTCCGATCTGCTCGTCCGTTTTTGAAATTTCGCCCGCTACGAGCAAGACTTCGTCGTAAATTTTTTGCGAATCCGCCTTTAAGCTCGCCAAGCTTCTATCTTTTAAGCTTGCAAAATCGCTTAAAAAGCGCTGCTGCGCCTTAAGCGCGACCAGGCGGTCGTTTAGCTCGCGCAAGCTCTTTTCGTCCGCCTCTTTTTTGGCGAATTCCGCGTTTTTCACGGGCTCGATCTCTCCCAAAGACAATTCGCGCACCTCGCAAGAGCCTGCAATCTCGATGCTGCGGATATCCAAGTACTCCGGCACGTTCACGCTGAAGTTTGATTTTTGCGCGCCGAAGTTTTGGTACAAGAAGGCGGAGTTCGCGTAGATCTCAAGGCTATTTTCCTGCGCGCTTAAATTTACGGCAAGCGCCGCAGCTGCGCTTAAAAACACTATTTTTTTCATTTTCGCTCCTTAAAAATTTTACGTAATTGTAACGATAAATTTTAATTTTTATGCTTAAAATTTAGAGCGAATTTTAAAATTCCGGCCCGGTGCTCGCTTTGAAATTTTAAAATTTCGCCGCCGTAAAAACTCCGCCGCAGAGGCTAAAATTTTACCGCCGCTAACGCCTATTAAGTCCTCTCGCTCTCGCAGCCGAAGCGATAAAATTTAAATTTAAGAAGCTTCTATTTCGAGGACGAGCCGTACCCCTCCGCGAAGTAAAACTATAAATTCAAAATTTTACACATCCAAATACCCCGAGAAGCCAACCAATAAATTTTAAAATTTTACGCAGTAGAATTTCTGTAACTTTAGGCGAGCGAAGCAATGCGAAGGAAGCGCGGGGCGCTTTCTAGCCTTCGCGAGAAATAGTGAAGCTCCTCATCGCAGCGGCGGCTTGGCTGTCGCAAGGAGTTAAACCGATAAAAATTCAAAATTTTGCGTAGCAAAATTTCTGTAACTTTAGGTGGGTCGAGGGAGCGAAGCTCCTCGTCGCAAGGACGAGCTGTGCTCGTCCGCGAAGTTAGGATCAAAACGGATACGTCAAGCAGCAGACCCTGCCGACCTTTTCGTTGTAGCTGACGTCGAGCTTCAGATCGTATAGTTTGCTTAAAATTTCGCTTTTTATGATCTGCTCGGCCTTGCCGTATGCGACCTCGCCGCCGCCTTTTACGAGCGCGACGTATCCGCCCAAAAGCAGCGCGAAGTCGGGATTGTGCGTGGCCAAAACGACGGTGTAGCCGTTTTTTAAAAGCTCCTTCGTGGCGCGGAGGAATTTGTATTGGTTGGCAAAGTCTAACGCCGAGGTAGGCTCGTCGAAGATCACGATCTTAGGCTCGCTGCAAAGGGCGCGCGCGATGGACGCCATCTGCCTCTGGCCGCCGCTTAGGCGCGTGATGATCTTGTCTTTTAGGTGCCAAATTTCAAGCATTTTCATGTAGCGCTGCGCGAGCTTGTAGTCGTTTTCGTTCGGCTGCGAAAAGATCCCGATATGCGCCGTGCGCCCCATTAGGACGTATTCAAAGACGCTGTAGTCGTACTCGCAGACCTCGCTTTGCGAGACGTAGCCGATGATCTCGGCGCGCCCTTTGGCGCCAAGGCTCGCCATATCCTTGCCGTCGATTGAAATTTTACCGCGCAGAGGCTCAAGCGTACCGCTGATTAAATTTAAAAGCGTCGATTTGCCCGCGCCGTTTTGCCCCAAAATCGTCAGCATCGCGCCCGCTTCGAGGTTGAAATTCACGTCGCGCAGCGTCAGAGGGGCGGATTTTACGTAGCCGAAGTCTAAGCTCTCAACCCTAACCATTTAGTTTCCTTTTATTTTTCAGCAGGATGAATATAAAAAATAGCGTGCCGATAAAGCCCGTAAGCACGCCTAACGGGATCTCGCTTTGATTTATGCTGCGCGCTACGTCATCTACGATGAGCACGAAGATCGCGCTTAAAAATATGCTCGCGGGGATCGCTTTGGTGTTGCTCACGCCCACGATCATGCGCGTTAGATGCGGCATCAAAAGCCCCACCCACGCGACTATGCCGCTGATACACACGCTGCTTGCGGTTAGCAGCGTCGCGCAGACGATGATGATGCCCCGCTCCATGACGACGTTTACGCCGAGCTTCGCCGCGGTCGCATCGCCCATGGATAGGACGTTTATGCGGTAGCTCATCAGCACCAAGATAGTGATACAAACCCCCATCACGGGCGCTATCATCGCTAGCACGCTAGGATCGACCTTCGCGAGGCTTCCTAGCTGCCAATACACGATGTCCGCAAGCTTCGTCTCGGGATCGGCCATAAATTTTAAAAATCCGATCAGCGCGCCCATCAGACCGCTTACGATGATGCCCGCAAGCACGAGCATTATGGTGGCGCTCGAACGCAGCGCGCGCGTGATCAGAAGCGTAATGCAAACCGCCGCAAGGCCGAAAACGAAGGCGAAAAGCTGGATCAAAAGGATGTTTAGATCAAGCAGGATCGCGATCGCCGCGCCCACGCAAGCTCCGGCGCTCACGCCCAAAAGATCAGGCGAGACGAGCTGGTTTTTAAAGACGCCTTGATACGCCGTGCCGCTGATGCCCAGCGCCGCACCCACGAGCACCGCGGCGATGATACGCGGCAGGCGCACCTGCATGATGACGTTGTGGACGTTTTGCGCTACCTCGCCGCCGCTAAGCGCTTTTAAAACCTCGTCGATGCTTAGTCCGAAGCGCCCTATACAAAGCGATATCGCGATCGTCGCGATCGTCGCCAGTATCAGTAGCACGAGCATAAATTTAAAATTTTTCATACCTTTCCTTGCTTTAAATTTTATCTTTTGCCTTAAATTTAATCTTTGAAATCGCCTCGTTGAAACCTGCTTAAAATTCCGCTTTATATTCCACCCTCCGGCTCGTAGCAAAAGGCTTGCAGTAAAATTCCTTCGTGATAACTCCAAGATCAATATTTCAGAAAAGATCCGATGAAAATTTTAGCCGCCTGCAAGCTTTGTAGTGACGTCCTCGCGCCCGTGCGGTCTCAGCCGAAAATATTTGCAGGCGCAGCATAGACGCGCTTTTGTCGCGCCGCTTCAAGCTGCGAAGCGCAGGACTTGACAGCAGTGCCTCCGCCTCGCACGACATTTTCTATCGATGATGACGCAGAGACTGCAGCGGCTTTGATTTATGCATCTAAATCCTTAAACAGATGTGGCATTTTAGCACATATCATATTAAATTTTTATGATTTTAGCTTTCATATACGCGGGCGAATTTAATGGCGTACAGCTCTGTGCAATAAGGCTTTTAGCAAAATTTAGCTTGCGGATTTCAGATGAACGTCTACGAAATTTACGCCAAGATGGAATTTTAAAATTTCATCCTTTCGCGAAAGATGCGCTTAAGCTCGATGGCGGAATTTTGCCTGGCTAAATTCTGCCGATTTAGCAGCAGACACAGCGCGCGGCGAAATTTTACGTAGGATTTGAAGATATGATTTAAAATTCCACGAACGGATGCGGCGCGAAAATTTTATCTTTATTTGACCTCGGTTTTGCTAGCCACTTAGTTGTAGAATTTTACTGCTCGTTTAGCTGTGGGATTTTATTTGCCCGCAAGGGGTTAAATTTTATCATGAAATTTCGCATCGCTTAAAATGTGATGCGAAATGAATCCGTCTGTCGCTACTGCCAGCCTAGAGCTTTACGCTTTAGGCGCATATCGCTTACCATTTTTAGTGCGAGCGCGACCGGATCGGTATCTACGTGCATCACAGAGCCAAGCGCCCGCCTGGTGCCCTCTTTGAAAAAGTGTATGACGTTTGCGGAGCCGTGGATTTGATACTCGACGCAGTGATATGAGTCGATGCCCATTAGGCGGAATCCGAGCGAGGCATCGACGCCCTTTTCGTTCGCCCACTCGGGAGAGGTAAAGGCAAGCGGCAGCTCGTAGAGATTTTTGCCTAGCACCCCTGCGATACCTGCGAAAATTCCGCTGGAGCGGGTGTTATCGATGCACTCGCCCACGTGCCATACCGGCGGAAGCTCATCTTTTTCTAAAAACGCCCGCAGCGACGCGCCTGCTTTTTTATACGCGCTTTTTTGGCAAAAGCCCAGCTTCATTAACGGGAACGACGCGCAGCCGTTGGTTAGGATTAGGACGTTATTTTCGATCAGGGTTTGTGCGACATCTATGATAGCGCGCTCATAAGGCACTTTAGGATTGGTGCAGCCGACCATATTTACGATGCCTAAAATTTCACCGCTTTTTAGCGCATGCGCTAACGGCTCCATGCCGCCGTAGTGTTTATGGACGAATTCTACCGAAAAGCCCACTTCGGCCTCGACTTCGTACGGCGGGATATATACCGGCAGGCCCTTGCGCTTTTCGTGAGATTGCAATGCGCGATCTAGAATTTTACGCGCTAAATTCCTAGTCTCGGCGATATTGCTATGGTGGTGATCGTAGCCTATATGCTCGGCTCCGGGAAGCCTAGCTGATGAGCTTGTGGTAACGACCTTGGTCTGGAAGCAGTGAGCTACATCCATGATCGCAGGATAGACATCTTGGACATCGGCGACCCACAGATCAAGTGCGCCTGTACCTATGACGAGTTCGGCAGTTACGGCGTTTGAGAGCGGCACGACGCCCCAGTTGCGATACATCGCCGATAGCCCAGAACAGCACACGCCGTAAAATGCGATCCCCTGCGCGCCTATTGCGCGAGCCTTGTCTTGGTACTCCTTAGAATTTCCGATCTCCACTATTAGGCTTACTAGGGTTGGCAGATGTCCGTGCACGGCGATATTGACCCAGCCTTTTTTAAGCGCGCCCATATTGCTTTTGGAAGTTACGCGATCTCCTACGCCAAATAGCGCATCTGTAGCGATATTCGCAGCTACTACGCCGGTGAATGTAAAAGCAAGCCCGCAGCGCAAAAGATGCTGCATTACGCTGCGCCAGTCTCCATCCGTGCCTACACCCGTTCGGTGATACGCCTCAAAGACTTCGTTATATGCACTAATCGGCAAGATATCTAGCTTCCGCCATACCTCTTGACGCTCCTTGGGCGCGAGCGCAGTGATGGTTTTATACTCGCCGCTACTTTGCGAAAGATCTGTCAAAAGCGTATCGGCAAGCTCGATCGCTACCTCTTTTAATTCTCTGCCTTCAGTTGGAATTCCAAAGGCTTTGGCGGTATTGATGATTTTGTATTCGCCTATTATGGGCAGATCTAGCTTGCCTTGCGCCGCCCATTTTAGCGATAGTAGAAGCTCTCTGGCATGTGCGCCGTGTTGAGCTACGCCTGCAGCTACTTGGCGCAGTAGGTTGCGCGATACGATGAGATCGGCGTCCGCACCGCAAGTGCCGCGATCGGCCTTTTTAGTAATTTTGCAAGGCCCCATATTACAGATCTTACAGCATACTCCGGTAAGTCCATAGCTACACATAGGCATCTGTTTGTCGAAACGATCAAACGCCGTATCTACGCCGATCTGCTCCATCCTAAGCATCATTTCGCGAACGGCGGGATCGGGGGTTTTCTCAAGTACTTCTTGTTTTGTGGGGAAGGTCTTTTTGTATTCAAGCACCGCCTTCATATAATCCGCCGTAAATTCCGCCTCGTGAAAATGCTCGAAAAGATTGCCCTGCGCGTCTTTATGCGTGTGCGGGCTAGCCTCTGCGGGCACTAAAACTTTTGGGATGCCGTGCTCGTCAAATCCAATAATCGCGCGGTGAGAGTGGGGCTTGTGATCATGGCAATGCTTATCGTGCTCGTGCGAGCTGATGGCGGAATCCTCGTCGTGCTCATGTGAATACGCCGCAGAATTTGCGCCGTATTCGTGCAAATAAGCTGCGAGGTTTTCTTCTTGATCGTGTGGGTGGGTCGCAAGATCTTCGTCGTGTAGATGCGAGTGGATTGCGGAGCTATCGCTATGCTCGTGCGAGCAAGAGAAGTGGTCTTTGCTGCTTGGGCTCTTCGCAGGATTTGAGATGGAATTTGTCAAAGAATCAGCCATGGAATTTATTGTAGAGTTTATTGCGGATTTTTTAGCGTTGCCTGCGCTTTGAGTGCTTGAGTGCGCCGCAGGGTTCGTGCCTGAAGCAGAGCGTGCGCTATCATCGTAGCCAGACGCGGAATTTCTGGCTTCGCAATCGCACTCGCCGCAGGAATTCTCACCTGCGGCGCGATTTTTAGAAATTTTGTTGCGAGCATGTGAGGCGGAAGTCGTAGAATTTGCGGCGGAATTTTTAGCAGTGCTTGCACTTTTATCAAAAACGGATGCGGCGGAGCTTTTGAGCGCGTCTGCGGCGGAATTTTCTCCCGTATTCGCAGCGGAATTTTCATCCGTCGCAGCCTTCTTGCGTGAGCCTTTTTGTTTTGCGATTTTGTCGTTTGCCATGATCGTCTCCTTAAAATTTATTTTAAAAATAAGCGAGAATGTAGCCCTCAATAAATATACTTAAAAACTACACTATCTAATTCTTATAGATAAAATTTAATGAGATTGTATTTTTTAATTGCTTTAAATTCCCTTAATAGCGCATTAAAATAAAAGATAAAATTTCATGAATAAAATATACTAAATAGCTGGCTTTAAATTTCGCCGAGCGGCTCGATCATCTTAGATAATCGATCAGCTTGGCGGAGATTTCGCGAAACTGCAAAATTTTATGCCCCTTTTTCTCGCGCATGAAGTCCTGCGCGTCGCGCAATCTCGCAAATGTGATGAGATCGTCGCCTCTGGCGCTTTGCAGCACGCTGCCGAATACATAAAACGCATCCTGTGCCCGCAAAATTTCGCCGCTTGCGTAATCGGTAACGTAAAGCTCCGCGCCGCCGAAATTTGCACCCGTAGAATTTGCCTCGTCTAAATTGCCGCTAGCTGGATTTTTGCTCTCAGAATTCGCTTCCAAAGAATTTTCATTCACAGAATTCATCTTTGCAGAAGTGCCGCCGAAATTTGCGCCCAAGCTCCCACTTTCAAAAAAATACGCAAACATCGCCTTGGGCGAAGCAAACGCGAGCGCGCTGCCATCTTTAAGCCTCGCGTAGGCGCGAAATTCGGGATGCGCGCTAGTATCGATGCCGTATTTGGCGCAGGTGAGATTTACGTCTTTAAGCCACGCAAGATCGCGCGCAGGTTTGGAATTTTGCGCCGAATCGGAGCCTGTCTTATCTGATGTGCCTAAATTCTGCGCCGAGCTAGAGCTTTGCGGCGCGGAATTTTGCATCTCCGCTGCGCCGCAAAGCGCTATAAATGCCGCCAAAATGAGTGGAAATTTCACGCTAAATCCTTCGATCTAAAGATAAAATAGCCCAAAACGAGGCTCGCCGCGCCCAGCGCGATCGGATAGAGTAGCGAAAAGGCGATGAAAAGCCCGCGCCCGAAGTGATCTAGGATAAAATACGCCGTCGTACCGATGACCGCAAGATCGGGATCAAATAGGCTGATAGCGGCGATTCGGAAGTCCTCCATCGGATTTGCTAGAGCGATTGCAAAAATGAGATTTTCGTTCACGCCCGTTTTTGCGAGCAGTCCGATCAGCACGAGATCCAAAAACGCAAGGCAGAAAAGCCAGACGAAAAACGCAAGCCCAAGCCCCATCTCTTGGCTTTTTGAAACGGCGCAGATCAAAAACGCGATCCCTAAAAATGCCGCGCACAAGCTAAAAAGCAGCCCCGTATAAAGCAGGCAGATCGTCCACGGAATGCCCGTGCCTTTGATCGCGCCCCAAACGATCGCAAGCAGCAGCGACAAAAATATCGGCACGAATACTCCAAATAGCCTTCCTAGCGCCTTGCCGTAGTAATACTGCGCCTGCGAGATCGGAAAGCTTAGCAAGTATTCTAAGATATTTAGGTCGCGATCGGCTAGAATCGCCTTGCTGGTGGTGACGAGCACGAAGACGGGCAGGATGATGATGCAGATCTGAATAAACAACAGCAGCAGTCGCGAAAGCCCGCTAAAGCCGAGCACGCGCGAGTCGGTCACCCCCGTGATGAAAAACGCCGCCACGAGCCCGCTAAAGATCAGCAGATAGAGCAAAAACCAGCGCGAACGGAAGGACTCTTTGATATCCAAAGCGGCGATGGTGAGTAAATTTTTCATTCATATTCCTTTATTGCGCTTCGGCGCGCTTTTTAAATTTAGATTTCTTACGCGATTTAAACACTCTTTTAAGCTCGGCTCTGTTTTGCGGCGCGGATTTCGCGACTTTAAATTTCGCCCGTCTAGCGTTTAAACAGGCGGCGAAATTTTATCCGCTGTCTGTGGCCGCGGCTCGCGCATAAATTTTAAATTTACGACCCGGACTTGCAGCGTACTCAAACAGCGCGCCGTTTGCCGCCCTCTATCCGTTATCCGCCGTAGTTTTAAAATTTAGCCGTTTGACGAGATCTCTTAAATTTCAGCTCCGTAAAATTTCAAAACCAGGCGTATCTCGCGGCATAAAATTTTAAAATTCTAAAAATCTCAAAGCGGCAAATTCTACGCCTGATAAATTTTAAATTTATGGCGAAATTTTAAATTAAGCGGCTCGCGTAAATTTTAATTCGGCAAAGCGAATTTTGCGCCGTGCGTTAAATTTAACCGCGTCGCGAGATAAAATTTCGCAGCCGTTTTTTAGACCCATCTCTGCCTCGCGCCCGCCCGCGCCCGCGGACCGCGCATAAATTTTAAATTTACGGCTCCGGCTCGCAGTGCGCTTAAACATCGCGTCGTTCAGTGTCGCCTATTATCCGTCATTCACGACGCTGCAAAGTAAAATTTTATCTCATCGATGGCGGCACGGGCGGTACGCTGAAATTTTACGCTTTAAATTTAGCGCAAAACATGGGTCGCTTAAAATTTCGCCTTAACCGAACCCATCCTTAATGCGCGTGCCCCGAATGCATATCGTGCGCAGTGCCGTTGCCCTCGTGCATCTGCCCCATATCGTGCGGCGCGCCTTGAGGGTGCGCCGTGCTGCCCGCATCGCCGCTCATGCCATGATCTGAGCCGTGAGTATGCCCCATACCGCTCATATCGTGTTGCGGCTCGCTCATGCCGTGCTCTGCGGAGTGAGGGGCTTGCATTCCACTCATTCCGCCCATGTCGCCGTGTCCGTGCATGCTTCCCATATCGCCGTGCGCATCGCGACCCATATCTCCCATTCCCATGCCGTGCGAGCCGCCGCCTGCTTTAAGCGCCGCGACTACCTGATCGAAGCTGAAGTCTTGCTTGCCCTCTTGCTTGTTTTTAAACGCGCCCCAGCCAAACGACATAGGGGTTTTAAAACCGCGATAAAAGTGCGCCGTGCGTGCGTCGATAAACTCGCCGTTGCCGCTAGCGTCGTTGATGTAAATTTTGGCATCCTTCAGCCAATTTAACTTGTCGTTGGTAACCATGAAATCCACCAGGCAGCCGATGTCGTCAAAGTAGTGGTTTTTGCCGTCCACGCGTACATCGACGCTGAAGCGGTTATCGCTGATCGCCATCTGGCAATGCTCGCATACGTCTCTGTCGTAGTGGACGTTGCCGTAGTCTTTCTCGTCGCCGCAGCCTAGAAACGTAAGCGCCACAAGTGCGCAAAGTAAAAATTTAAACATTTTTGTCATCTACGATCCTCCCTAGATCCATACAAATCATTCTTTTTACCAGCCCTTCAACCTCGTCGAGCCTATGCGAGATAAAGATCAAGCTTTTGTCTTTTGCATACTTACGTAAAAGCGTCTTAAAACACTCGCGCGCGCTCGGATCGAGATTGGCTGTCGGCTCGTCGAAAATCATCGCCTTGCTGGCTCTGCCGAAGGCTAGCGCGATTAAGAATTTCTGCTTCATACCGCCGGATAGCTTATGAAAGGGCTTGTTTAAATTTGAACTTAGATCAAGCTCCATTTCGTCGCAAAATTTTACGATATCTGCTCTGCTCGCGTCAGCCGTGCGCTCGGCGAAATAGATGAGCTCATTTAGGCTTAGCTTAAGCGGCGGCGGGGTTTGCGGCACGAAGCTGATACCACGTAGTGCGCGGCTGCGCTGCTTAAATGAATCAAATCCGTCGATAGCTACGCTGCCGCTTGTGGGTATGTATTCGCCTAGAATCGTCCGCATCAGCGAGCTTTTGCCCGCTCCGTTTTGCCCGACGAAAAGCACTTGCTCGCCATCATCGATATTTAGATTGATATCTTTTAAAACGAATTGATCTGCGAATTTCTTGCTTACGTTTTTAATCTCTATCATAGGCTTCCTTAGATCATATCTTTTAGCTTATTACCGATACTCAGTGCGTCTTGGTGACACACGTCGATACAGCGTCCGCACAGCGTGCAGTCGATCCCTTTTAGCATAAATTTGCTTTTATCGCCTAGGTTTTCGGACGCCTTTTTTTTGGTGATGTCTAACACGTGCGAGACGAAGCAGACATCTTGGCAAACGCCGCAGTGATCGCACCTGCTCTTATCCCAAGTAATCTTGCTAAGGCTTGCTTTTGCCGCAAGCGAATAGGTGCTGCCTAGCGGGCATAGATGAGTGCACCACGCTCGCCTGCTAAAAAACACTTCGAGCAAAAACACAAAAACGATCCAAAGCCCCGCGAGCGAGAAGCCGTAGATGATGAGGCGCGATAAAATTCCAACTACGTTAAAAATTTCAAAAACGAGCAAATCAGTAATAGCGCTTAGCGCTAAAAACGCCGCCCAGATCGCATAGCGCATACCGCGAGGCAGGGCGCGCTCCTTGATGACGTGCTTTGAAATTAGCGTATTGTGCAGCTTCTCTCCGATCTCGCTAAGCGCTCCGTAAGGGCAAATCCACGAGCAAAAAGCCTTGCCGCCCGCGATGAAATAAAACAGCAAGATGGTGCCTGAGCCGATGAGAAGATTTATCGGCAGATCCTTGTGCGCGGCGATCACTTCAAGCGTGATAAAGGGATCTGCTAGATGAAAGCCCAAAATGCGCGAGCCGCTGATGTCGCCCTCTAAAATTTGAATATCAGCGCGAAAGGAAAGCACGAAAAGTAGATGCACCAAAAATATCGTGGCGTAGCGCAGAGCCCGAATGCTTGGGCGCCATTTGCCGCTTTTATTTCTAAGCGCGAAGGTCGAGAAAAAGCTCGTATTTTTGATCGTGCATCGCGAATTATATTTATCCAAGACCTACTCTTTAAATTTTGAAATTTCATCCGCGAGCTTATCTAGGCTCTCGTCGCTTACGTTGGTTAAAAGTCCGCTCATTAGGCTGTTTTTGATCTTGCCCGCCTTATAATCTTTGAGACTTGCTAAAATTTGATCCTTGCTCTTGCCTCCGATCGGCGGAGCGATCTTGCCGCGTCCGTCATCGCCGTGGCAGGGCGCGCAGCTTACCAGATAGGAGCTACTAACCTTGAAATCGCGCTCTTTGACGCTCTGCTGCAAAATTTTAATATTTTTCACGTCCTTATCGTCGATGAGATCGACGCTTTTGTTCTGCGGCGCGGGCTTTGCTTGCGCTTGCGGCTTGACTTCCTGCTGCGGCGCGCTAGAATCGTCCGAACTAGCCATAAAGATCATCAGCGCGATCAGTGCTACACCCAAAATCAAAGCTAAAATTTTGCCCGGTTTCATTTCTGCTCCTTAAATTGTTTGTTGAACTCGTAAATTTCCTTTGCCATCGTCTCTATCTGCTGCTCGCTCATGCCGTTTACGAGCTGCACCATAAGAGGATTAGGCTTTTCTTTGAATTTATACTTTTTAATCATATCCACGATCTGCGCGTCGGTTTTATCCAGAAGCGACGGACCGATGATGCCGTTGGCGTAGTCGTCGTGGCACGCCGAACAGCGCAGGATAAAATCGTGCCCAAGGCGCTTTTTCATCAGATCGAAATTTAGCTTTTCATATTGATTTTTGATACTCGAATACGCCACGATATTTTTGGTCGTCTCGTTCACGTCGCCGTTTAGGTTAAAATTTACCTTTCGCTCGCCGTAAAAATCGTAGCTTACGAACTTATCGTCCTTCTTGGGCGCTTCGCCGCTTTTAACGCTTATGCGAGGCTTGGCAGTATGATTTTGTTCCACGCTCTGCGATGCAGAATTTGAACTCGCAGAGCCCTGCCCTGCAGAGCCTTGTGAAACGGAATTTTGCCCTGCGGAGCTTGTCGCGGCAGAGCCTGAATCGCCATCATCTCCGCAGCCGCATAGCAAAAGCGCCGCAGCTAGCGAGCAGAGGTAGAATTTAATGGAGTTTTTCATTGTTTTCCTTCATAGATTGATTTGTAATCCGCCCGCGGGATTATCTCGATGATACGCGCCGGACAGAGCTCTGCGCACGCGCCACAGCCGACGCAAGCGCTGCGGATCTGCGGAGCGAAATGCGTGCTCGCTTTTATCATAGCTATGGCATCAAGCGGCTGCGGGTAAGGGCACAGCGACGCGCATAGATCACAGACCTTGCCCTCTTTGGCTGCCAGCGCGGAGTTTAACTCGCGCTCCTGCTCGGTCTTAGCGGGCTTTAGGCGCAGATCGTCCGGTTTTAAAACCTGCCCGCGATACGCCAAACAGGCATCTAAATTTTCAATCACGGCGATACCCATCGCAACCTTTTTAGGCTCGTTCGTCTCGTGGCTGAGCGCGCCGCTTGGACAGGCGAGCACGCAAGGAAGCGCGCCGCAAAGATAGCAGCCCCGCTCTTTGGCATCGATGACCGGGGTACCGATGTCAAAAAGATGCGTAATATCGAGCAGATAGATGCTGTGATAGGGGCAGACCTGCACGCATTGGCCGCACTTGATGCAGCTAGAGCGGAAGCCGCGCTCTGCTAGCGCTCCGGGCGGGCGCAGATACAAAGAAGCGGAATCCCCGCTAGAATTTTGTTTTATGGGATTCGGCGCAGAATTTTGTCCTGTGGAATTTACGGAATTTTGCTCGTTTAAATTTTGCGCTTCGCTGCCCGCGGAATTGGCAGAATTTTCATCCGCAAACAAGCTCGCTGCCCCGAGTGTCCCGAGCGCTCCGCCGAGTAGTTTTATCGCTTCGCGTCTATTCTTTGTCATTGCCTCATCCTGGGTTTTGGATCTTTTAGCAGTAGCTCAGGCTCTGAAAACGGAGCGAGCTTGGAGATAAAATTTAAAAGTGCGATCCCGCTGGAGCCGTAAAAAAACCGCACGCTCGGTTTATGCGCCCAAAGCCTATCCGCGTAGGCGTATGAGCTGTAGCTAACGTCGCCATAGCCGTCTCCATCGCGATCAAATCCGTCGTAATCGTCGAAATAGTTGCCACTCCATTCGTTTTGCAATAGCTTGGATTGGGGCGTATCGTTTAGCACGATCTCCATATTGCCTTTAAATTTATTGTTTTTAAATACGCTTTTTAGCTGCGTGGCGTGGAATTGCACGCCGATGCTGTTGTATTCAATATCATTGTTTTCAAAAACGTTAAGCGAGCCCGGCTGATATGGGGATTGATCCAGATAAAATCCGCGGGCGTTGTAGATGACTTTATTATCCGTAACCCTGAAATTTGAGCTATCCTTCATACCGATACCTACGCCGTAAGCGCCGTCTGCGTTGCGCACGATGTTACGCCTAGCTATATTGTCACTTGAAAACATAAAAAATAATCCCACGCTATTGCCGTCGTAGTAGTTATCCTCTACGACGTTATGTCCGGAGTTCATAAAGTGCAGCGAATAGCGACAACTGTGGCCTTTATTGCCTGCGACGAGATTTCCGTTTGAGAAGTAAAAAACGGTGTCGCGGACATTATGAACGTCGTTATTTAAAATTTTATTGGCATTGGAATACCAAAGCTTGATGCCGTCGCCTTTGAAACTCGTGCGGTAGGTATTGCTTGAAATTTCGTTGCCCTCGATCGTTACGTCGTTTGCCTTGCTTAGCACGACGCCGTAGAGCACGTCTTTGATGAGATTATTTTTTATGATTACGCCGTTTACGTCGCTTACATTGATGCCTGCATCTTCGCTAAGATGCTCGAAGCCTCCATTTTGGATTGTTAAATTCTTGATTGTAACATGCGGAGAGCGGATGCGAATGACCGTGCCGTTGCGATCGCCCACGATCACGGCGCCGCGATCCAGCCCGTCGATCGTAAGCGGCTTATCGATTAAGATGTTGCCGTGATACTCGCCCGCGGCTAGTTCGATAATATCGCCCGCTTTTGCACTATCGATCGCGTCTTGAAGCTCGCCCGCGCCTAAGCTTAGCGCGAGCGAGAATGCTAGAAGCAAAGGCCTCATCTATGCTCTCGTAGGAATTTTTTCTTAGATAGTAGAGCTAGCACCGATAGCAGCGATAGGGCCAGCATCAGCCAAAAGCCAAGAGCCGGATATGAATGGGTAGTAAAATGCGCCACACTGCCGTCGCCAAATGCTGTAGGCATAAAAGGCTTTATTTTAAACGCGCCCCAGTCTTGCAGGTTGTGCCCGAACCAATACAGCCAGCCTACGTAGCAGCCGATGAAGATAAGCGGCGCAATGATCGGTAGTATCATAAGCAGAGTCTGCCCCTTACCATCATAGTACAAAAACGCAAGCATTCCTAGCGTAGCGATTATGAGATAATAGGGCGATAGCGAGTGCTCGAGCGTGCCGCCGCGCCAGACGGGATACATGCCGATATAGTGATTTAGGGTATTCATCTCGCCAACATCACCGCTAAAGCCGTCAACGTGGACGTAAAGCGGAATTCCATCGGGGAAGGCCTCCTTCGGATAGTTCGGCGCTTCGAGTGAAATTTTCCACACCGGTATGCTAGGAACTCCCACTTCAAATTTATGCTCCAGCATCGCGCCTAGATCGTTTTTAACATCACTAGGAATTAAGTGATTTTTATACGATGCTTTCGTATAAAAATTCCATATCGGTGCGGAGTATGCGGGCAGCTGCGAGACGCTGCTAACCTGCCCCGATACGATTTTGCCTTGGACTTTGAAAAATCCGAGCGTAGGGATGGTAAAAGCGACCGTCATAATAAGCAGCGCTAAAATCGCGTAAATTTTATATTTTGGCATTTCATCTCCTTTAAATTCTCCCCCTTACGGGGGAGAGTGGGGCTAGTTAAGACCCGCGTTCTCATCGATCCATTTTAGGTATTCGATGATATCTTTGATCTCTTCGTCTTTCATATGCTGATTTGGCATGCGAAGGTTGAAGTAATTTATCATTGCCTTAACGTAGTCGTCTTCGTAGAATTTAGCAGGGTCTTTGATAAAATCAGCTACCCATTTCTCGCCGTTTTCGTGGCGGAGTAGGACGCCCGTTAGATCAGGACCGGAGCTTACTTGACCGATGACGTGGCAGCCGTTGCAGCCTCCGCGTAGGTAGGCCTTCTCGCCGTTAGATGCAGCCTCGCTCATAGGAGTGGAGAGCTCGCGGATCAGGTTGTTTTTAGCGCGAAGTCCGACATCTGCGGTTTTTACTAAATACTGCCAAACTTGACCTTCCCAAAGTATCGCGCCGTTCATATCGCCGGCTTTTACTGCGGCGTCTGCCTTGGCTTTGGTTTCAGGAATTTTGCCGTATTGATCCAGCGCGTCATCGACTAAAGCCTTGACCTTAGGATATTTCTCGTAGTTTTTCTCTTTTAAGAATTTAACGACTGATTGAATAACGTCGTCGGTGGCTTTATTCGTAGCTACTACCTTGTCGTATTCGGCTTTTAGAGCTTCTGGGCTAAGAGCTTTTAGCATAGAAGCTTTAGCTGAAGTATATTTTTTATTCGGATCTTTTACGTATAGATATCCGAACATCTCAAGGTGCAACGCAGAGCAGAATTCTGTGCAGTAGAAAGGGAATACGCCTTCTTTATCTGCTATGAAATTTACGCTCGCAGTCTTACCCGGCTCAAGCGACATATGCAGATCGTAATCATCAACCGTAAAGCCGTGAGTTTCGTCCTCGGCACGCTCTAAATTTGTCATATAGATCGTTACGTTATCATCCTTATTAACCTCGATGTGCTCAGGATTAATATGGCTGCGGATCGCCGTAGCATAGACTTTTACGTTTTTGCCGTCGCGCTCGATGCGCTCTTGACCTGCTAACGTCATAGCAGGGTGCTGCTTGCCAGTGCGAGAGTTTGTTCCCATAGTATAGGTAGGTTTCGTATGAAGCTTGCTAGCTGCGATAGAAACTACGTCGTGTGGCTCGCCAAGACCGATAGGAAGATCGTAAAGCATCTCCATTTTAGGCCCTGTAATGTCGATGAGCTGGTGATTTTGCGGATGAAGCGGTCCGATAGGATTAAATCTATCGATCGAAAGCTTATCCAGCGCGATTACGTATTTGCCGACAGGCTTTGAGGATTTGCCCTCCATAGAATCAAGGTGACCGATATTGTAGTGAACGTTGATCCTATCTAAAACCTTTAGCGTCTTGTAGTTCCATTTTACGATCTGGCTATCGACGTAAAGCGATGTATAGATTACGCCGTCTTGCGAATCGAAGGTATTATGCAAAGGTCCAAGACCAAGCTCTGCTTGTCCGTGAAGCGTCTTTTGCATATCTAAGATCGGAATTCCGTATGGATCCTTGCCTGCATATTCTTTCTTATCAATTAGCTCTTTGATCTTTTTGAAATCATAAACGCTAGCGTGAGTATCTAGTTTACCGCCGATAATAATATAGCGGCCATCAGGGCTAACGTCAACGCCGTGAGGAGATTTAGCCTCAGGGATCAAAAATAGCGCTCCCGCTTTTACGGCGGCGTCTATTGTAACGATTCTGTGTCCGTTTACGACTTTATAGTTTTTGCTGTCTTGAGCAAGTTTTTCTAGAATTTGCCAGTTATAAACGTGCAAGTAGTCGGTGTCGTTGCGGCTCATGCCAGCTTCCATAGGAGGCAGACCCTTTTCGATGCCGCCTGTGTACATTTCGGAGTTAAAGCTGTTGGTAAACGCCCAGCCGAAGCTCTCGCCCTTACCTGCGTCGCTTAGATCTTGCATATATGGAGGAAGCTCTAGAGAAAAGGATTTATTTACGTCGATTTTACCTTTATCGTAGTCAAATTTCCATAGCGTTACCGCACCGCGATAGACTGCTTGATACTCCTCGATTGGGTGCCAGTCATTATCAAAAGGGGCTGCGTATTGGCTGGTTTCGATGACGTATTCGGTATTAGGCGTTACGAAAGAGCCGCCGTGATCGCTTTTGATTACGGGATTTACGACTATTTGAGTGGTTTCGAAATCTGATAAATTTATAACCGCGATTCTTGGGTTTGCCTTATCGTTGATAAAGAGATAATCGCCCACATACTCGCCATTTTTCTCGCTGAAATTTGGATGGTGAGTATCACCCCAGTTGATCTCTTTGCCGTTAATAGAGCCCGATCTTAAGACCGCCTTGCTCTCCTCGTCAAAGCCGTATCCCTGCCAAGGCTCCGGGGTAAATACGCCGATATATTTGTAGATCCTCATCGACGGCACGCCGTAAACGATCACCTGTCCGCTTTGACCGCCGGAAGAGAAGACCATATAATCGTCCTTCCTACCGGTCGGCTGATAGGTCTTAGCCGCCGCCAAAACGTCTTTTTCGCTTAAATTTCGTTCTTTCATCACGCGCTCTAGGTCACTATCTGCGGCACACAGGGCGCTTGCGGCGAACAAAACCGAGCCCAAAAGCACGGGTTTGAAACTTTTTAACATACTAATCCTTTCTTAGAATTTTAAAATTTTGCCTGATTTGCTGACTACGAGGATCGCTTCCCCGTCTGCGTACATCGCTAAAAATTCGCTTTTTAAATCCACAACCTCCTTTAATCCTGCTTTTTGATTTTCGTAAATTTTATCTTTAGTAGCGATAAACTGCGTGCCGCGGGCGCACACGATGGATTTGATCCAAGAGCCCACGCTTTTGCGCTCGCCGCTTTTTAAATTTATAAAGCTCCCCTCTATGTCGCCTGCAAATAGCGTCCCGTCGCAGTCTGCAAGCGCAGTGGCGATAGAGCCGCTTAAATTTTTATCGCCAGCTTCGACTGAAATTTCGCTTTGAGTTTTAAGCCCCTCGTCTTGAAATTTTGCGCCTTTGAATTCTGAGCTTTGAAATTCCGCGCTCTTTGCGCCGCCAGCTTTCGTTTCGTTTGGCTCGGAGCCTTGCGCACTTTTCGTGCTATTAAATTCTGCATCTTTAAATTTCACGCTATCAAGCTCTCCCTGCGCAGCGCGACTAGGCGCTGTATCAATGCCGCTAAATTTGGTCGCGACAAGATCCGCGCTAAAACAGGCTATGCCGTCCCAGCTTGCGACGCAAAGTCTGTTAGCGCCTAGGCTAATGGCATTGATCCTGCCGTAATGAAGCGAAATTCCGCGCATCCCGTCGGGGGCGGAATTTTTATTCAAAGATTGCCCGTTTGCGGTGGAATTCTCGCCTGGGGCGTAGCCGCCGCCTACGCCTCTATCGGGGTCTTCGCCTAATCTTATTAGTTGATTCTTATCTACTACCGCGTAAATCGCGTCTTTTGCTGCGTAAATCGCATCTATTTGGGCTGTGCCGCTACGCCCCGTCTTAAGCGCGCGTAGAAACTTTAATCTGTCGTTTAGCACCGCGATTTCGGCTCCGCCCCAAGCTAGATAAATTTTGCCGTTTTTGAAATTTAGAGCCGTAATTTCGTTATCGCTGTATTTTTGCGCGAACTCCACATCCCATTTAGCAGTATCAAACATCCTAAGCTCGCCGCCATTGCCGTATAAAAGTAGTCGGTGCGAGCTTGCGTCGAATGCGCCCAGACGCAGCGTGGCATTTAGATCAAAGCTGCCTGCTGTTGCCATCTGCGATAAACAAATCAAAAAAGCAATACAAAATTTTATAAAATTCATCTCAATCCGCTCTTTGTGAAATGATACTACCCCAAGGCTTAAAAATCGGTTTAAAGCTTGAGCTATAATGGAATTCTAAGATTTCTTAAAAGTTGCGAAATTCTATGATATAAAAACAGCTCTAAGTGAAATTTTATTTTTCACATTTCGCTATAAATTCTGCTTTAAAATTATAATTTCAGTAAATTTTTATTTTGATAGATTTTTACAATTTGTAACGCTCCTTTAATTTTGTTTAAATAAAAAGTTAGTATAATCGCCAAAGTTTGTTTTAAATTTTACTGAAGGAGAAACTATGGAGTTTCTGACAAGTTTGTCTGAAAGCACTCAATTCTTTTTGCAGCTCATTATAGTCTTGGGCTGTTTGTTTTATGGTGCTAAAAAAGGTGGTATGGCGCTGGGAATTCTAGGCGGTATAGGCTTAGTGATCTTAGTGTTTGGATTTAGATTAGAGCCGGGTAAGCCGGCAGTGGACGTTATTTTAACTATCCTCGCAGTTGTCGTAGCAAGTGCAACGCTACAAGCTACGGGAGGGCTTGATGTAATGCTTCAAATAGCGGAGAAATTGCTTCGTAAGCATCCAAAGATGGTTTGTATCATCGCTCCAACTGTGGCGTGGACGCTTACAATCTTATGCGGAACGGGACACACTGTCTATACTCTGCTTCCGATCATTTATGACGTAGCTATTAAAAATGGAATTCGCCCTGAGCGCCCGATGGCTGCTTCTACGATCTCCTCGCAGCTTGCTATCATCGCTAGCCCCGTTTCGGTTGCCGGCGTTTCGATGGTCGCGATCTTGCTAGGTCAAGGCGTGCATATCGAGGGCTTTAGTACATATTTGGATCTGCTAAAACTCACTATCCCTTCTACTTTCATCGGTATGCTTGCGATCGGAACGTGGTCGATTTTTAGAGGTAAAGATCTAGATAAAGATCCGGAATTCCAAGAAAAGATCAAAGATCCAGAGCAGAAAAAATATATCTACGGCGAAAGCACGACCTTGCTAGGTCAAAAGCTTCCTAGGATTAAGTGGATCTGCATGTGGATATTCTTAGCCACTATTGCGCTAGTTGCGGTTTTGGGTTACGAAAAAAGCTTACGCCCTGCGTGGACTAAAAATGTCCCTGGCAAATCCGTAGAGATCATCGTCGATAAAAAAACGGTCAAAAATATCACGATCAAAGATGGTCAGGTCATCTCCATGGTGGATGGCGGTAAGGTCGTCTCAAACGTCAAAGAGTCCAAAGCCAAAGATGCGACGAAATTTAATAGCGTCGAAATTTACGACAAAGATAAAAAGCTTACTCAAAGCATCGTCGCTCAAGACGGAAATGTAGTAATTACGACAGGCGATAAGAGCGAGAGTATCGCAAACGCAAGCATAGTCGTAAAAGATACTATGAAAAAGACCACAAATTTAAATATGGTCTTAACCATTCAAATTTTCATGCTTCTTGCAGCATCCATCATGATGATCGCTTCGGGCATAAAAGCGGGCAATATCGCTAAAAACGAAATTTTTCATAGCGGTATGATCGCGCTCGTAGCCATTTATGGAATTTCATGGATGGCAGAGACTATGTTTACCGCTCACATCGAAATGCTTAAGGCATCCCTTGGCGAGGTCGTTAAGGCCTATCCATGGACCTATATCATTGTCTCTTTGCTCATCAGTAAATTTTTAAATTCCCAAGCTGCGGCTATCGCAACCTTCGTTCCACTCGCCGTCACTATCGGCATCGATCCGGGTCTAATAATCGCGTTTGCGCCGGCTTGCTACGGATACTATATCCTACCTACTTATCCGAGCGATCTTGCGGCGATCCAGTTCGACCGCTCAGGCACCACGCATATCGGAAAATTCGTCATTAACCATAGCTTCATTTTCCCTGGCTTGATCGGCGTTCTTACCGCATGCGGCGTGGGCTTTGTGCTTGCGCATCTTTACGGCTATTTATAATAGTTATGCTCGCGGGCAGACGGCTCGCGAGCTTTAAATTTCAAGCCCCAGCGGCTTTTTAAAATTTTATAAAATTTTGAAATTTTAAATGCTCTAAATTTTTAAATTCTAAAGCTTTCTAAATTCCGTTCATAACCCGCGCGAGGCTAAATCGTTTTAAATAAAATTTACGTTATAATCCTGCCAAATTCCACACAGGAGGCAGATATGCAAATCCCTATCGCATACGGCAAAGATGATCATCTAAATCTAGAGATAAACGAGAAAAATTTGCTCGGCGTTTTCGATCCAAATCCCGTGGCTAAATTTGACGAAACGGCGCTCATCGCAAAGGCTCTGGCAAATCCGATAAATCAAAAAAGCTTTGACGAGTTTATAGCAGGCGAGCAAAAGATCGTTATCATCGTAAACGACGGCACGCGCCCGACGCCGACGGCAAAAATTTTAAAGCAAATTTACCCAAAAATCCGCGAGAAAAATAAAATTTTCATTATCGCCACCGGCTGCCACAGGCAGTGCTCGCTCGATGAGTACGAGATGATCTTCGGCAAAGAAATTTACGCGGAGATCAGAGCCAAAAACGAAGTTCACGATCACGACTCCAAGCACGACGAGATGGTCTTTTTAGGCGAGTCAAAAAACGGCACGCAGATGTATCTAAACAAAATCGTAGCAGAAGCCAAAAAGGTAATCGTCATAGGCTCGGTCGAGCCGCACTATTTCGCGGGTTACACGGGCGGTAGAAAGGCCTTTTTGCCGGGCACCGCGTCGTACGAGAGCATCACGCAAAACCATAAACTAGCTCTTAGCTCCGACGCGCAAGCTCTGCGCCTAGAGGGTAACCCCGTGCACGAAGATATGATCGACGCGATGAAAGTTCTCGCGCACATCGACGTTTTTTCGATCCAGACGGTGCTTGACAGCGAGCACGGCGTGTATTACGCAAGCGCGGGAGACCTCAACGACAGCTTTTACGACTGCGTGAGAAAGGCCGACGAGGTCTTTTGCGTAAATATCCCGCGCAAGGCAGATATCGTGATCTCGGTCGCGCCCTATCCGATGGACGTCGATCTCTATCAAGCGCAAAAAGCCCTAGACAACGGTAAACTAGCGCTCGCTGAAGGGGGAATTTTAATCATGGTCGCAAAGTGCCGCACCGGCATCGGACCAAAGCCGTTTTTTGATCTGATGGCTTCCGCAGACATGCCTAAAAAGGTGCTCGAAAAGATTAGCGCGGGCTTTAAACTCGGCTATCACAAGGCCGCTAAAATGGCCGAAATCTCGCTCTGGGCGCAGACTTGGGCGGTGAGCGACCTCAGCGATGATGAGATGCGAGCCGTACACCTAAAGCCATACCACGACATCCAAAAGGCCGTGGTCGACGCGCTCGCGCAAAAGGGCGCGGACGCAAAAATCATCA